>NZ_JBFTGT010000006.1:0-225762 GCF_056393885.1 Arthrobacter sp. 10T44
TTGTTCGCCGGGCTGCAGGCAGCCAGGGAAAACATGAGCGAACCGGCAGCGGCAACGCCGAGGAAAGTCTTGATGGATGTACGCATGGGAGTGCTCCTTGGAATTGGCTCAATGGGTGTCCCGTCCCCGCCGCCCTGGTAGGGGCTGACTTTTTCCTGCGGGTCCGGCTTGGTCTGTCAGGAGTACTTCGGCAACACCCGCCCTCCCGGATGGGTCCCCACCGAACCGACACCAATCCGTTACCAACGCAATGGGGTGTCCTCCGGCTCAGTTATGCGGGTTCCAGCTTGCGCCTGAGGTTCTGCAAACCAACCTTCGTGCGGGATTTGGCCGTGGGTAGCGGTACGGAGAGCCATTGAGGAATTTCCGTTCACTCATGCGGTTAAGCGGGTATAAACCGCGGTTCACTTCCTACGCCGTGAGGCTGTTCGGGCCTCAGGAACGCGACCTTGGTCGTGCTGCAACGGGTACCTCGCTGCTGTTTGTTGCCCTCGTCCTGGGGCAGGCGCTCGGCGCGACGGCCGCAGGTGCCGTCGCCGCTGTCTGGGGGCTCGCTGCCACTTTTGTATTGGCAGCCGAAGTCACCGGAGCGGCAGTGGCGGTCCCGCATTGGCCTAAGACCGTGAATGAGACACCCCAACCCGAACGACGATCGAAGCAATGGGACGCCCTCTAACGTCGCGCGACTAGAGGCATAACCCATACCCTGCTCTAAAGGAGCTTTCGCTCATTGAAGACGAACCAGCGTTAGGAAAGACGGTAGATCCCCCCAGCGGTGACTCCCGACTAACTCCTCATCTGCCCATGCTGGGGTCAATTCGGGTTGTCCACGGCTGAATTGGGGAGCCGTCCGGGTAGCTCCCTGGCCGCCGTAGCGGTGGATACCCTTCGAGAATTGTCCCCGGTTGTGGGCAGCCGAGCCCTGTTTTCGGTGCCACCGGAACCCGCGTCTGCCTGAAGTGCAGCAAAGGTTTGGAGGCAGCAAAACGCGCGGCTGCGCTATCCCAGTTTTTGAGGAATTAGTCCACGGGGACCGGGACCTGCACATGAAGCCCGATGCCCTGTCAACCGAAACTTATCAGTCACACATGTTGGGACTTGAAAAAAGCTTCGGGAGCGGGCGCATGATCTTTCCTGCTGCCAGGCAGAGGCAGAGGTGCGGTCCTCCGGACCSCACCTCTGCCTCTTCGCTGCGTGTCTTAGTGTTTCTTGAAGGCATCCTTGATTTTTTCGCCGGCCTGCTTCAGGTCCGCTTTGAATTGCTCGCCCTTGCCCTCGGCCTTCAGCCGGTCGTTGCCGGTGGCATCGCCGGCGGCTGCTTTGCCCTTGCCGTGGAGTTTCTCGGCGGCGTTGTGGATCTTGTCACCCAAACCCATGGTAGTTCTCCTTATTTGGCCGCCCCCGCGACGTGAATGCCGTGGAGGCCGACAGTTAATTGTAGGGACGGAACCGTCAAGAGTGGGTGCGATGGACGACCGGAATAACCTGTGATTTGGGCCGGAATTGGCGATCGGTGCCAGCAGGTGGGTCCGCCGCGTGGATCTTGGCCCCGTTTCTTCGCTGCGGGCAGACGGTTGTAATTTTAATGTTCCGTCATGCGACGTGTCGCTGTACTGGAACGGCACGGCTCCACGGTCCCGCGCGTTGCGCTGGTTTCATGAAATCACCGCCGACTACTTGAACTGAATCCGTGCAGCTTGCCGTTGCTGGACAGTCCCACTCCTGGACTCAGAGCGCCCGTTGGCGGCCGATCTAAGCCGCAGGTCTGCTGGATCCATGACATACCCACCAGCGGCCGGATGGATTCCCCGTCAGCTTAGGCAGACCACTCATAGCTCTCGACGCCTCCGACAGAGTTACAGAGTCTGGAAGTAGCGACGTTGTTTGGAAGTAGTGAACTTTCGAAACGCCTTGCACTCCACAGGCGCGCCGATGCAGTGGCAGCATGCCCCAGCCACGGCCCTGGACAACGAGTGGGTGCCGGGCGCTTAGGCGGCCATGGCTGGATGGGAGGAAGGGCGGGCAATTACCGACAGAACCTCGTGTTCTGTGCACGCGAGGCCTGGAATTGGGACATGGCCGGCAAACGGGAGCGGGGAAGATCGGATAAATCGACATCCTTTGTCCGCTGGCGGAGCCCGAGAGGCGAAGCCCGCGTATTCGGTGACTTCCGGAAGTGAGACGGGGCCATGAGTTGGGCAAAGAATTCCGAGGCACTTGAGCGCCTCCCACCATTCTGGACTCCCGATAAAGGACCATTAAAGCAATGGACAGTTCTTTTATGAAAGTTCGGCAGTGCCGCGTTTGATGAGCGCCCGGGCGTAGCGCCGTGGAGCGCTGGGTCCCTAACGTTGAACGGCGCGGGCGCGCGACCATCTTCGAAGTGAGGGCCCCTCGCGTTGTCCGGATGTAGCGGCTTTTGCGGAGGGATGTTGTTACCGGGGGGGGGGGCGTTTGTGGATCGATAGCTACGTAGGAGGCGGAAGGTTTCCGCAAAGGAGCATCCTGACGTGAAACCTTTCGGCTACGGACATTCTGCCACCCGGAAATACGTGAGATGTGCCCTAATCGGTCTCGTCTGCGTGCTTGGAGGGCTCCATCAGGCTGTGTCCGGGTAGCTGGCCAAGATGTAGTTGCCGGCTGCTGGACCGGTCATTCGGCGGCGGCTGCTACTGGGATCTACCCCGTGGCGCCGGATGGCGGAACGGAACTCGGAGTCGTCCAGTGGCTTGATGTGGTGCAGTATGCACCAGCTTGTGTATAGGCCGTAGAGGCAGTCCGGCCCCAACGGGTCCTGCGTCTCGTCCGGGACTGTGGCGTCCAGGAGGAATCGTGTGATGTGCGAGGTGGCCATTTCCGGCTCCGTTCCGCGGGTGCATTCGTGTGCCGCCGTGCTGCTTCAGCGGCTCTCTTCGCGACCGTGCACCCGGGCGCGAAGGTCCAAATCCGCGAGAGTTCTTTGGACTCTCCGAATTTACGTCGCCTTGGTCAGTGTGTCCAGAGCAGGCATCTCGCGGGAAGGGCCCGGGTTTCTGCCTAGGGACGGTGGTGATGGCTGGTGAGCAAGTAGTGAGCGGGCGTGAACCCATCGACCACGTGGGATGACCTGCACGATGGGTTCTTGCGGGAGAGGCGGCTCACTCGCAGTATGACGTCGTCGCAGTGTCATTTCTTCGTGTTTTAGGCTGCGTGGTCCGGCGACGTCGGGCCCACTCACTGGGCGTGACCTTGGCGACCAGCGGCGAAGCGAGGGCATGGGATGAAGAGCGCACTCTGATGGAGGACCGATTCGGGCATTGACAACATCTTCTCCGCCCTGGCAGCAGCTTCCGACCGAGCGGTCGATGTCGTCGTCCCTGACACCTCCACCCGGTGCCTGTTCCGCCCGGACCGCGCCAGCCTCTCTTTGGGATGAGGCGTCCTCGTGCCCCGGGCAGGGTCAGCCAATGCAGGGCCTCCGTAGGGTTCGTGCGTCCGCTGATCGGCCCGGCACAGGCCCATCCAGCGACGGATGCGTCAGCGTCCTGATTCAGGCCCATCCGCGGACCGGGCGGACTCGAGGAGGTTCTGGTCGGGATCGATGCTACGCGTCAGGTCGCCTGCGAGTGAATCCCTTGCAGCCTCGCGCGCCGGGCGGTAGGGCGCGGCGTCGTCCCCAGCTTTCCCCGGTGTTGGAACCTTCGCTGATCGAAGAGTGGACTCGAACGTTGTCGGCCTGGCCGGCTAGCTTGTCCTGCTGTTCGGCTATTCGTAGGGTTAGTTCCATAGATGCAGAGCAGTCAACGTCTGCGCGCCCGAGCCGGCGGAGGGAAAATGGAGAACCAACCTGGGATTGATTTCGGCGGACGGTGGCATTGGATTCCCGATACGTCCGTACCTCGAGTGGCGGTCGACGGAGCCTCCCCGATCGAGGTGGACACGGAACCCGCCCTGCACCCGCCGGCTTGCGTCCTGAGCGGCTGCGCGGGTGAGACACGAGGGCGACTCCTCGGTCTGCGCTTGTGCGAGTTCTCCGACGGGACCTTGGACCCCGCATCCGCGGTGCGGGATCTGGCGGATGAGGACTTGGCGGATCTGGCGGACGCTCTGTTTGTTCACCTGGATTCGGCGACGCCCGCATTCGGTGCGCTGAGCTGGTTCGAGTTCGCCACCGAGGAACTTCGAAGGCGCAGAGACACCGACGTGGAGTCGCAATGACTGCGAAGCTTGACCTACTGCGCTGGTGGTACCCCGACGATGAGAGAACCGTTCCCCGCGAGTATCCGGATTTTCCTAGGCAGTCATCGACCGTTAGCTTATGAATTCTCCCCTTGGTCGGACGTTGGCGGTTGCGATTCCGCTACCAAGGACCCGCCGTCAGCGGCAAGGGAAGGGTCGGCCCCGGAAGAGTCGGCGCCCTCAGCCGGGTCTTCAGCGTGTCGCCGTTCACTCAGGACCTCGGCCGGGCCACCTGTGCCTCCTTCGGCCGGTTCCTCGGCGTGGCGCCGCTCGGTGTTCTTTGGGGATTCGCTCACGGTAAGCCCTCTCTTTTGTGCGGCTGGAAGACTTCCCGGAAACGATCCCTGGGCAGGCCACCGTGCCTCGATTATCAGCCGACGGGTTGCCTGCCATTCCGGAGTCATGCCCTGCAGCCAACCGAACCTGATTCCATCCTGTTCCGCGGGCAGACTACCGTCAAGACGTGATTGCCCACACGTGCGTGCAGCTTCCCGGGGTCGCGCGGTCGTTTAGGTTGTCAGTAGCGGATGAGGTCCAGCAGGGTGTTAAATGATGGCAGATTCGCGGTCACCAACTAGCAGTATGTAGGTATGATCTTGAAGTTCTGGAGAGCTGGAGCTCCGGGTGAGACGGGGTCGGTGGCGTCCGAGAGCCCTCCTGAGACCGGGGCGTCTCGTCCCAGTTGCCATCGGCCCCTCCATTTAGAGCGAGGGTTCAGTGAGGCCGGGACACGACTTAGCGGCAATGCCCCTTTCTCAATCCGCATAGGCCCATCAGCCGGACCCGATCAGTCTTGGTTAGCAATGCCCCGCCGCTGGGGTCAAGACGCTCTTCGGCGAGATCAGCGAACGCCTGCGCTTGGGCGTGGAAATAGCGGTTCCAAGCCGGATGTTTGCGCGTGTCGAATCGGGGAAGGAGAGGGTGTGCAAATAGTGCAAACCCTAGGCTTCGGATTGGCCGGACTGGGCCGGATTGCTGAGGTAGCCGGGGGAGTGGCGGATTATCAAGGACCGGAACCCGGTTCAAGTCCCACCTCGCGCGCAGTGTTACCTCGGTTCAGGGGGTTGTAGGCCTCTGCGCCGACGGTAAGGCCACGGACAGGTTTAGCGGGTGATGAACCAAGAACGCGCCTCAAGAAGGAAACCCACGGCGTTTATCGATGTCCTCCGGTTGACCAAGCCTTCCTTTCGACCGGGATGGACGGGATGAGGCCTTCGTCAGCGGTGCGTCCGCCGGCTCCGCCTTAATGGACAACTCGGCAGCAGCGGGCCCCGGGCCTGACGGCGTTAACGGTGATCCACTCGCTGCAACGTTCCAGTGCCCTGGCGAGGGTCAACTGATGAGGCCCGCCTTCGAGGCAGCCTCCGCGGGGCGCAGTTCCTTGCCGAGTGCGGCAGGGATGACATATCCACAATTGGACCGACCCCGGCCCCCAACCATGGTGTTATGGACACCCTGCGTCCGCTGCACTGCACTGCGACGCACTGGACGGCGCATCGGATGCGGGACTGTTTTCCCGGACTGAAGCAGGAAGCCTCCGGCCGAGTCCAGGAACTCGGCCGGAGGCTTCCTGCCGGTCACCAACGCCGGTCTCACCCGGGCTTAGTGTTGGCCCAGGCTTCCTCCGGTGGGGGGAACCGGGCCCGAGCTGCGTTCGATTTCGGCGTCGCGTTCGGCCGCGCTACGGGTGTCACTCACGGCTGTCCCGTCGGAATCGCCCTCGGTATCCACGAGGCCGTTGGTCTGGTCGAAGGGCTTGGAGTCGGACCGTCCGCCGACGTCGCTCGCCGCGGGGTCCGTGTCGTGGCCCAAGCCACCGCCCGGCCGGAGGCCCTCACCGGGGAACACGCTTCCCGAGGTGCCTGTGGGCGGCACGGAAGCGGGCGGTGTGTGTACGGTGGCCGCGGTTTCGCCGCCGGCAATGCCGTCGTCGGTATCCTTGCGCCCGGTGGCTGCGGCAACGCCTGCGGCGGCCGCTGCAGCTAGCCCGACTCCGGCGATCACCTTGCCGGAGACGCCGGCTTTGCCGCTGTCGCCGCGCGACCCGGCTGCCGCGTCAACACCCGGCGTTCCCGCTGCAGCGCCGGCGCCGACGGTCCCGCGCCATGCCCCCGTCGCGTAGCCTTCGTCTTCGATGAAAGCCTTGAAACGGTTGAGGTCGTTCTCAGCTTGCTTCTCCACTACGTTGAGCTTGTCGCCCACCTTTTCAACGACGCCTTCGGGCTCATATTCGAGGGACAACTGAACCGAGGTCTGGCCGCCGCCAAGGTCTTCGAACGTAACCGACCCTGCGTTGGTGGCGCCGTCGGTTGCGGCCCACGCCACCTTCCGGTCCGGAACCTGCTCGAGAATCTTGGCCTCCCATTGCCTGCGGACCCCGGCGATCTCTGCGGTCCACTCAAGCCGGTCGTCGCTGAGCTGTTTGACGGTCTTCACCCCGCTCATGAAGTGGGGGAATTCCTCGAACTGGGTCCACTGGTTGTAGGCCACGCTGACGGGCACATTGACCATGATTCGCTTTTCAACTTTGGTGCTCACGGTGTCTCCTTCGACTGGATCGGGATCGACAGTGATGAACTAGTCATCAGTAGGCTTACTATATCCGCGGGTTGGCGAACCGGCCAGAAGTTTTTCCGCCGCCGGGAAGGACGTGGCGTCCGCGTGGCTTCCCGGAGCCGTGGACATGCCGCGTGACGACAGGGGCTGGACTATCGGGTTGACAGTGCGAATAAGGGCTCCTAGCTTCTTACTGTCCGAGGGACATGTCCGGGCTGGTCTTTCACCACACTCACTGTTGATGCCGTTTCAGTCGGCGGTCACCGCCGGGATGCAGGAGGCCATGATGGCGAAGACATCACTGAAAGATTTTCTCGCCGAGTGCGTTGCCCGGGATTCCGGTGGAAACGGTCTCAGCCTGGACGAACTGTATGGCTTGTACCTGAGCTGGTGCGGGCTGGCGGGCTCGAATCCGGCCCGGTACAGGTCTTTCAGAGCCGGTCTGCGCGCAGCCGGGATCCGCCCCATCCACCGGGACGGGCGGTGCCCGGGACTGATGAAGGCCGGTCCGGCAGCGTGCGATTACCTGGTCCACCGTGAATTCCCGCTCGCCGTGCTGGACGTCCCGGACAGGACGACCCCAGTGCCGTCCGCCCCGGCGGCCGGAGCCGGCGCCGCTCGCCCCGGATGGCCGACCGGCGGCGCCCGCGGCTCCGTCCCTGCCGCCTAACGCACTTGCCGCAATGAGACCGGGGGTGTCGGGCGCGAACGCCGTCGATCAGCCTTTCCGGCCCTCGGTTGCCACGCCCTCAATAAAGTGCCGCTGCCCGAAGGCGAACAGGATCAACATGGGCAGGGTGATCAGGAGGGTGGCGACCATGACGTACTGGTAGTCTCCCTGTCCCCCGTTGGTAGGGCTGTATTTCGTCATGGCGTAAGCGATCCCCAAGGGCGCGGTGAAGCCCTCCACCGATCCGGCGTTCAGGTAGATCAGCGCGGACTGCAGGTTGTTCCAACTGGCTTGGAACTCGAAGATGAAGATCACCACGAGCGACGGGATGGACAGCGGCAGGGCAATCCGCCGGAAGAGTCCGAAGTAGCTGGCTCCGTCGATCCGCGCGGCCTCGAAAAGCTCACGGGGGAGTCCAAGGAAGAACTGCCGTTGCAGGAAGATGTAGAACGCCGAGCCGAAGAGGTTCATCCCGAATAGCGGGATCCAGGTGCCGAGGACCCCGAGGTTTTTCCAGATCAAATACTGCGGGACCATAGTGACGGCGCCCGGGAGCATCATGGTGGCAAGAACAAGGCCGAAGAGGAAGTTGCGGGCCGGGAAGCGGAAGTATGCGAAACCGAAGGCGACCATGGCGCTGGAAACGGTGACCAGAGTGGCGGCCAGGACAGCGATCAGGAAACTGTTGACCACCCAGTGCACCAACGGTAGTTGGTCCCACACCTGAACGTAGTTCTGCGGCGAAAAGCTGCGGGGGACAAGGGCGTTGTCAAACACCTCGGCACGGGGTTTCAGGCTCGCGGCGATGAGCCATACGAGCGGGTAAAGGAAAGCTCCGCTGATAAGGATCAACACCGTCCAGAGCAGCAAGCGGGCACCTGTGGTTCGCGGGCTGCGTGTCTTTTTGCGCGTCCGCCGTCCGCTACCTTGCTCCTCTCCATCCTGCGGAGGGGCGAGGCCCGGTGACTTTGACGCCGGCTGGATCCGTGTTGTTGCCATCAGCGCTTCTCCCCTTCGTAGTAGACAAACCTGTTCCCGATCCTCACTTGGACGAGGCTGATCAGCAGGATCAAAACGAACAGCACCCACGCCATGGCTGCAGCGAACCCGAAGTTGAATTCCCGGAAGGCCTGCTGGAAAAGATAGATCCCGTAAAACAGCGACGCCTCCGGGGATGAACTGGTCTGGTCCCTCCAGAAAAGGAGGTATGCCTGATCGAAAACCTGCAGCGCGGCGATCGTCAGGACAATCACGTTGAAGAAGATCGCTCCCGAAATCATTGGCACCGTGATGTAGCAGAACTTCCGGACCGGGCCGGCGCCGTCCAAGGCCGCCACCTCGTAAAGCTCCTTCGGGACACTCTTGAGCGCCGCCAGGAAGATGACCATGGTGCCGCTGACCCCCCACAACGTCATCAGCACGATCGACGGCTTCACCCAGGCCGGATCGATCAGCCACTGCGGGCCGGTTATTCCGAAAAATCCGAGGGCTTGGTTGATAGCTCCCGTGTTTCCGTTCAGCAGGAGCAAGAACACGGCCGCGGTGGCCACAGAGGGCGTCATCTTCGGGAGGTAGTAAACGGTGCGGAAGAACCCGGCGCCTCGCCCCACCCGGTTCAGCAAAAGCGCGAGCCCAAGAGCGACGCAAATTTCCAACGGCACCGCCAGGACGGCGTAAAACAGGGTATTGGCCAGCGAGAGGGCCACCTTCGGATCCTCAAAGAGGAGGGCATAGTTGGTGACACCGGCTGGCCGGGCCACGTTGGTGGCGAGGTTGTAGCGGCTGAAAGAGATCACCAGGCTGTAGACCATAGCGCCGAGCATGAAAACAACAAAACCGATGATCCACGGCGAAATAAACAAGTAACCGGCGATCGCTTCACGACGGTTGTACTTTCTTCGTTCCGGACGCCCGGCGCGCGTGGCTTTGCGCGACGCGGCTTCCACCGATGCCTTAGCTCCCACCTATGACCCCCGTTCTCCCAGCGCGAGGCCGGACTGATTCGACCTGGCGGTGCCGGCGGCGGGCCCCTTGCGTGACCCCGCGGCTTCGGCTAGCTTTCGATTTAGCAAGCTTACTTACAGTGTGGCAGTTAAAAGGGCGTTTGGCCGAAAGTTTTCCGGTGACGAAGTGATGCCGCGAAGACCTTGAACTTGACACGGGGAGGATTCAGATGAGGGTTCGGGAAAAGAGCGTGGCGGTGCTGGCTCTGGCAGTCTTGGGGCTGACTGCCTGCGGCGGGAGCGGTGCGTCCCCTGCGGAGACGGCTGATTTCAAGAAGGAAGCGTCAGGGGCGCTGACTGCTTGGGCCTTCGACAATGCTGACGACGTCGGCAAGGCGCGGATGAAGTACGCAGGAGAGCAGCTTCCCGACGTCAAGATCACCATGGATCAGACACCCTTCGACGCGCAGAAGTTCACCACCCGGGCCGCCAGCGGCACCGTTCCGGACGTGGTCCAAATGGACAGGGCCTTTGTCGCCACCTATGCAGCCCAAGGTCTCATTAAGCCGCTGGACGGGTGCTTCAAGGCGCACGGTATGGACCCGGCCAAGCAGTTCTATCCAGCGGTCACGCAGCAGGTCACGTACCAGGACAAGGTGTGGGCGGTTCCGCAGTTCTACCAGCCGGCTGCCATCATCCTTAATCAGGACGTCCTGCAAGCCGCCGGCGTTGCCCCGGACGCCATCGACACCTCGGACAAGGCGAAACTCCTCGGTGCTGTTTCCAAGGCCTATAAGTCCAACGGAAGTATTCCGGTAACGCTGGGTTTCGATCCGGTGGCCGCCGGCCAGGCCGAGCTCTGGATCCTGGGCCAAGGGGGAAAGCTGGTGGACGACAAAGGAGCCCCTGCCCTGGACGACCCGGCAAATGTTCAGGCGTTGACGTTCCTCAAGGAGATTTACGACGCGCAGGGCGGCTACGCGAAGGCCAAGAGCTTCAGTGACTCGTTCGACACCTTCGGCAAGGACAACCAGTTCGTCAAAAACCAGGTCGGCGCGCAGGTCGACGCCCAGTGGTATGTCAACGTCCTGGCGCCGTACTCGAAGTCACTCAACATTTCCGCCGTGCCCTTCAAGGGCAAGGACGGAAAACCCTTCACGGTGGCGGGTGGAACATCGTTCGTCATCCCTGCCGGTGCCAAGAACGCCGATGCCGCGTGCGCCTGGATGACCTCGTTGGTCACGGATGACGCCTGGTCCGCGGCCGGCGCTGCCAGGGCGGAGAAGATCTCGTCAACGCCCGGAGGCATGAATACGGGACTGTTCACCGGCTCGCCGTCCGCGGACAAGCTGATCCGGGACAAGTTCGTCAAGGCCAGCGGCAACGCAGGTTTCGATAAGACGATCGCGACCTACTACGAGGTCCTGCCGGCCGGAAAGTCGCTCGGAGCTTCGCCGGCTGGTCAAACCATCAAGACGGAAGTCAACAACGCCATCGCCTCCGCCCTGCTCGGTACAAAGGCCCCCGAGAAGGCCCTCGCGGACGCACAGGCGGCCGCGAAACGGGCATTCGACCAGACCGGCTCCTGAAGTCCGGGACGGCGAGGCCTTGGAGCGAGCCGGCCCCGGGTAGCACCGGGGACCTGGCGGTCGGAAAGGCGGGACATGGGGCATATGGTGCTGCTGCGTTCCTTGAGAAGTGAGGCGGGCAGGTTATGGCGAAAGTGACGGGCAGAGCGGGCAAGGACCGTCCCGACGTCTTTACGCGGTTCACCACCCGGACGGCCAGGATCCTGGGCCACGCCTGGGTATTTGTGGCCGCCGTAGCCGTGCTGATCATCTGGGCATTCACGGGCCCACTACTCGGCTTTTCGGATACCTGGCAACTGGTAATTAACACCAGTACCACGATCGTCACTTTCCTGATGGTTTTTATTATTCAAAACACCCAGAACCGGGACACTGCCGCCCTGCACCTAAAACTGGATGCGCTGATGTTGGAGCTCAAGGTCAGCAACGCCAAGCTTTACGACGCGGAGAATGAAGGAGAGGGGGAAATAGAACGGCAGCGTCAACGCATCGAGCATGCTGCCGCCGACGGGGAGCAGCGGGCACCTTAGTGGGCCGCTACTCCTAGTGGGTGCCCGCCGGCTTGGTCCCCAGGAGCAAGTTCAACCCCCAGCCCGCGGCGGTGATCAGCAGGATGGCTCCGGCCATCGAGAGGAGCTGCGCCGGCGAGCTGAGAATGCCGAGGCTGACGATCAGCGTGGTTGCCCCGGCCGGTGGGTGCGGCTTCCTAAGCAAGGTCAGCACGAGCGTCGTGAGCGCGACGGACAGTGCCGCTGCGGCCACATAAGGGATAGTAAGGCCGCCGACTGGGGCGGGCAGGCTGCCTTGGAGTCCGGCGCCGTAGAGGCAAGCTGCGCCCATAAGCAGGCCCGTCAAGTGCCCGACCAGGGTGTTGTCGTGCCGGGCCGCGGGCCGCCCGGGTGATTCGAAGAACAGCATTACCCTCGGTCCGAGGCCGGGAAACAGCCAGGTAGGTGAAGACCTACTCCGACTGCTCCGGTCAAAGCCAGAACGATGAGAGACAACACCGCGGCGTACGTGGCCGTCCCCAATGTGCTCCGGCTCGCGGCAAGCCACTTCAGCAGTGGCGGTCTCATGGGCACGATTTCACCTTTCGCTCGCTTCGGAACGACTAGCGCGCCACCACCAGGGCCTGCGGTGCCGCCTGTTTCATGCGGGTCTGCAGCCAGCGCAGTTGCACGGAGGTCTCGCTGTCGCACCGAGCGACGACGTCGAGGAGTTCGCGGTCGCGGAGGGCGGAGCCAGCTTGTTTCACCATGGTCCAGGTGACGTCGACGAGGCTGGCCAGCAGGTAAAGGTCCTGAAGGTCCCGCAGCAGCCCCACCGGTCCGTTGCGTGTTGTGGAAAGCCCCTCGGCATGGAGGCGCTCCGGTTCGTCCTCGTGCAGGACCTCGCCGTACCGCTGCACCGCAGGGAGCAGCAGGCGGCTGTGCTCCTCGCATTGCTGGGCCAAGGTATGGCAGAGGAAATGGACGTCCGGTTCCGCACCATGGCCTGCCGCCACCTGCCGCAAGGACTCGGCCAGCGTAGTTTCGGCCTGGCGAAGCAGGCCCAGGTAGATGTTCAGGTTCATGGTTGTTCGTCCTTTCCGCCGCGGGCGCCAGCGCCCGGGCTGATCGCCTCCGGGAAACGTGGTGGCGGCGCGGCGCCGAGCAGCTCCGTGGCTTCGGCGTCACTACCGCCGGCCGTGGGCCGGGGCGCCCGCTGTCCCGACGCCGAGGCGGGACGGGACGCCGTCGTGGTCGGCGCCGGTGCTGGGCCGGTACCGTCGCCGATCTTTTCCACCTTCACGGCGGCGTTCTTGAAGACCGGCTGCTTCGAGACCGGATCCCATTCGGTGAGGGTGAGTTCGTTCGCGGCGGTGGGGTGTTCCCCGGGGGAGCCGTCCCCATCCCAGTATCCGTAGTGGAACGGTGCGAAGACGGTGCCTCTTCGGATGTCGCTGACCCGGGCCGGGACTTCGATCCGGCCACGCCGCGACGTCACCCGGACGAGGTCGCCTTCCCGGATCCCCAGCCGCTCGGCGTCGTCCGGGCCCAGTTCCACCCAGGCGCTGGGGGCGGCTTGGGTAAGCGGGCGGGACCGTCCGGTCTTGGTCCGGGTGTGGAAGTGGTAGGCGGTCCGGCCCGTGGTGTAGCGCAGCGGGTACTGCCCGTCCGGTTCCTCGTGCGGAGGGGAGTAGTCGGCGGTTTTCAGGATGGCCCGGCCGCGCGGGACGCTGGCGCGGAACGACTCGGCGCCAACGGTGGCGCCGGTCAAGAGGTCATGCCCGTAGCTTTCGCAGTAGCCCGGGTCCGTGGGGAAGACGCCGTCGGCGTAGAGCCGCTCCCGGCCGTCCGGGTTCTCGTCATTGCACGGCCAAGGGATGCCGCTGCCGCCGCGAAGCCGGTCGTAGCTGATGCCGGTGTAATCGCAGGGCCGGCCGCGGGAGCATTCCTTCCACGCCGCGAAGCCGTCTTCGGGACCGGCCCACGGAAGCAGCGGTTCGCCCTGCAGGGTGGTGAACCCCATCCGGCGGGAGTAGTCGAGGAAGATCTCCAGGTCGCTGCGCGCTTCACCCGGCGGTTCGACGGCCTTGTCCGAGAGGTGGACGATGCGGTTGACGTTCGTGAAGGTCCCCGTCTTTTCGCCCCAGGCCGCGGCCGGCAGGACGACGTCGGCGGCCTGCGCCGTTTCGGTCAGGTACAGGTCCTGCACCACCACGAACAGCTCGGGTTTGGCCAGGATGCCCCGGATCCGGGGCAGATCCGGCATGGAGACCGCCGGGTTGGTTGCCGAAATCCAGAGGAACTCGATTGAGCCCTGCTCGGCGTAGCGGAAGATCTGCATCGCATGCGTCGGTGGTGCCCAGTGCGGGATGACCAAGGGGTCCACGTCCCAGAGCTCGGCCAGTTCCCGGATATGTTCGGGGTTCTCCCAGTTCCGGAAGCCGGGGAGGTCCCCGTCGGCGCCGCATTCGCGGTTGTTCTGCGCGGTCGGCTGGCCGTTCATTTGCAGGATCCCGCAGCCGGGCCGCCCCAGCAGCCCGCGGAGCAGGTGGAGGTTGTTGACCTGGCAGGAGGCGGCGGTGGCTTGCGCGGACTGGTAGAAACCCTGCAGGACAGTGGACAGCACGCGGGCGGAGGTGCCGAAGATGCGGGCGGCCTCCCTGATGTCCGCGGCGCTCACGTCACATACCGCTGCCGCGGCTTCCGCCGTCCAAGGTTCGACGGTGGCCTTCAGTTCCTCCAGCCCGACCGTGTGCTTGTTTACGAACTCCTTATCGAGCCAGCCGTGCGCAAGGATCTCGTGGACAAGGGCGTTCATGAGGGCGAGGTTGGTGCCGGGCCGGACAGCGAGGTGGACGTCCGCGTGGCGGGCGACTTCAGTTTCGCGCGGATCAACGCAGACGATTTTGGGGCGGTCCGGTCCGGCGATGCGGTCCAGCACGCGTGACCACAGCACGGTCTGCGTCTCGGCCATGTTGTGTCCGTACAGGAAGATCGCGTCGCAGCTGTCGATGTCGGTGTAAGTGCCGGGCTGTCCGTCGGCTCCGAAGGACTCCTTCAAAGCCGCCGCCGCGGTGGCGGTGCACAGTCGGGTGTTGCCGTCCATATGCGGGGTTCCGATGCCGGCCTTCCCGATCACGGCCAGGGCGTAATACTCCTCAAGGAACAGTTGGCCACTGGTATAGAAACCGTGGCTGAGCGGTCCGCGTTCCTGAAGCAGCTGCTGGCTCCGCTCGGTGATGCGGTTCATCGCCGTGTCCCAATCGCATTCGACCAGCCGGCCGTTTTCGCGGATCAAGGGCCGCTTTAACCGGTCGCGATGGGAGACGCCCTGCCAACTGGCGAACAAGCCCTTCGGCCCCAGCCGGCCGTGGTTGACCAGGTCTCCAGCGCGGCCGCGGATACCGACCATGGCACCGTCCTTCACGGCGATGTCGCACGCGCAGCCGTTGCTGCAGAGCACACAGGCGGACTGGACCCAGCGGTCGACGTCGTCTTCGGTGACACCCTCGCCCAGCGTCTGGTCCACCCTGACAGGCCAGAGCCCGTCCCTGGGGTAGGGCGTCCTCGCGCCCCAAATTTGGGCAATCCGGTCAACCATTGTGGTCCTCCTGAACGTTCGGGCCGCCAGAAAGTGCTGGCCGCGATAGAGCCAGGCCAATCCTCGCCTGGCTCCCGATTGATGATGGATTGTCCCTCCCGGCATTGCAGTCATGCCGGGAATGAGAGAGACCGCTCAAACGCAAGGGGACTTCCAGCAGCAATCATCAGATTTAGCACCAAGGCCGACTCCCGTCCATAGGTGCGCTCTCTAGCAGCAGATCCCAAGCAGCAAGGGTGCGGCACCGGGCGCGCGAACCTGCGCAGAACAGATGTATCAACTTCGACTGGTTTTGAACGTAGACGAAAATCTGCCCGAAATACAGACCAGCAGGCGGAATCAAATTCGGCGATGACATCAGATTTCGCCCTAGGGAATAGCGTTGAAGTCATGCAATTCCCCCCGGCTATTCAGCCCGCGCGGCTGGGCGAGTACCGGTAAACGTGTTAAAGAGTTCGACCCTGCGTGGTATTCCTGCGGCCCTCTTCAGCCTTGGAGGATTGTCCGAAGACGGGCGGCTGCGTTCGTTCAGCCAGAGTTGGGCGTTAGCTTCGCTTCGGGCAGATTATGCGGCTGACGCCAATATCCGGAATAAGCTGTTCTTGAGGTCTGAACCTTTACGCAAGCCGGCGCGTGGGATTCAGCGCTGGCGACGTTGACAGTCCATGCCTTCGTTGCGCTAGCCTCACGGTCCCTGCGGCTTGCCCTGGTCGTGGGGCAACTGCGGGAGTCCAAAGAGGACCTCACAGCCGCGATGCGTTCAAGGACAACGATCGACATCCATCGGCACGATCATGGCGCAAAACCGCCGCACGAAGGCAGGGGCTTTCAAAATCTTGGTCCGGGCCTCGAATTCGCGCAATATCAAGCTCAAGGACTTGGCGGCACAGGTCATCGACTCTATTTCGGGCGAACAGCGAGTCACTACCCACTTCGACGATTAGAGGGGTCGGGTTTCAATACCCGAGCAGAAGCCCGACCCAGGGGCTTCCCAAATCATCTGATATATGGTTAATCTGGACATGGTCAGGCAGAGGCCGTAAGGAATCGTTCAAGGACTAGGCCTTTGCCCCGAAACCACTTCTTCCTTTCTAGTGCGAGCTCTGCTATAACGGGCAACCTATTTCGATGCGCGAAACCGAGCGTTTGCATCGTGACGCAGTCGCCATGGTGAACTCTGCGGCCAGTACGGGACCGGAGTTGCGGCCTTCGACAAGGCGGGCGCGGTAGCTATGACTTAGCCCCAAGAACTCCGAACGGGCCTCGCCTAGCAGTATCCGGCCTGCAGCGATAGCGCGCATTGGGGGCGGGCCGGCTGAGACTCGCCAGGGCGCGGCCCGTTCGGTCCTTTGTCACGGTTTAGCGAAAAGGCGTCTACGAGCCTGCGCCGGTAAGCCTGCGCATGGGTCAGGACACAAGAGCGCCCCGATGATATTGGGGGATTCATCGGGGCGCTCCACAACAGGCTATTTAGCGGACTACGGCATGTCAATAACCCGCCGCGTTGGTCCCTTGGTGCCCTTCGGATCGCAGTGCGGTCTACTGCCTACCTCGCGGGGGGTGCTCTCTAGACCTTGGCGGGGCATGTTCTTCGCTGGCCGGGCCCGGTTTCGTTGGAGTCTGCGGCCTACCAGGTCGAGCAGTTCTGCCCTGCCGACGAGTCGGCCAGGTGCACACATGCGGTAAGCGACGCCTGGAGCTTGCGGAGATCCGTTGAAGGAATGAGCGGCCAACGGCGACTCATGCTGAAGATTCGAGGGAAATCGGCCGAGTCCGGTCCGGGTCGACTACATGTCGTCACCGCTCAGTCCGTCCCGCTGAGGCTTCTCACCTCGACGGCGCAAGCCGTTTGCGTCACCGCTTGTTCTACCACCGGCGATAGTGCGCACCCGCCGGCCGCGGTACTATCTCATGAGGTCATGAGGGCTGCTTGCACTGCAGTACGGGGGTCTGATGGTGGAAGATTTGGGGCCAGCGTATGCCAGCGTCCCGGGGCCGGCAACTATCCTGGCCGGGACGTTTGTCCTGGACGGGCCGACCGGGAACATGACGTGGTCGGACGAGATGTACACCATCCACGGCTACCGCCGCGGGGAAGTGGCACCGACGCTTGCCTTGACCTTGGCTCACAAACACCCGGACGATCTGCCTCGGATCCAGGCGGTGAACGCCAAACTCTTCGCCCACGGCGGGCACGTGGCCATCTACCACCGAGTTATCGACGCTCGCTTACGCGAACACCGTGTGCTTACTGCGGGGGAAGCCCGACTTGACGACGCAGGGAAGCTCGCGTCCGTATCGGGAGTAATGCTGGATCTCACCTCGACCATACAAGCCGAGACGGCGCTAGCCGCCCGTGAAGCTGTCCAAGGCGCAATGGCAACCCGAACGACCATAGCGACCGCGGCCGGTATCCTCATGGGCCGCCTCCGTATCAGTTCCGATGAGGCATTCAAACTCCTGATGACTTACAGCAATAACAGAAACGTCAAACTGGCCGGAGTGGCAGACCGACTGCTGGAACTGGGCGATGACAAAGCCGATGATCGGGCACTGGACAGCTACATCCACGAGATTCTCAACGGCCGCCTGTCCCGGGAGTGACAGCACACCAACAGTTGCGTGCCCTGACCCATCCGATCCCGTTCCCGGTTCCGAATCCCTCCTGAACAAGGAGCTACCCGGGGTTTCGAGGGACGGTCATGCACGAACATGCACAGCAGGAGCTGACAGCCAAGGTTATCCACGAACTGGCGATTGACCCCGTCCGGCTCTGGGTGCACTATCTGGGCGTCGGAGGCAACGACGCGCTGGACCTCGTGCTTGCCTATATCGAGGGGAGCGGAACTCTGCCGTCCAGGGAACGCGACATGCTCTCCTGCGCCGTGAATGACCTCACTGTGGAACCTCCGGGGCAACCCCGGGCGCCGTTTTCATACTCGGACACAGAGTCCGGTTGATCCCGGGCCCGGTCGGCAAAATGCTGGGTCACACGAGTCGCATCAGCCCCGCGACTCCGCCGTGGGCGCGTGAGTCAAGGGCAACGACGTCGGCGTACCTCGAGGCGGGGAATTCCGCGGGCATGGTGTACGTTGCACATGCGTCAGACCAGCGCGCGAGAAAAGAGAATAGACAAAGTGGCAACCGATTACGACGAAGTACGTTCCGACGTCAAGGAATCCCAGGACCGCTCCTTGGAAGCGCTGAAGTCCGCCAATGCCCAGGATGCCCGCAGCGTCGTCCGGGAGTTGGATGAGTCAGACGCTCTGGATGATGCCATCACCCCCGGCGGGGAGTTCGTCGCCGAGGAACTCATCGTCGAAGTCATCCCCCAGGCTGAGGACGAGTTCACCTGTTACTCCTGTTTCCTGGTGCGGCATCGCTCCCAGCTTGCGCGCGAGAAGAACGGCCACTCGTACTGCGTCGAGTGTGAAGCGTAGGACAGCCAGGATCAGCACGGTCCCTCGTGGCTGGTATCGCGGGGTGACCGTGCTTCGCCCGGTGCGCCCCGCGGCCGCGGGGACCGACGCTGCAGGTGGTTGCGCTGCCAGGGCGCTTCGGTTCTACAATCGCGCATGGAGAATCTTCGATTCAGCGTCGAGGTCGCCGCTCCCGCGCAGCACGTCTGGAACGTCATGCTCGACCTCGACACCTACCGCGAATGGACGGGAGCCTTTCACGACGGATCGACCTATGAGGGCGGCTGGAACGAGGGCGACGAGATCCGCTTCGTCGGCCCGAACGACGACGGCACGGCGAGCGGTCTCATCGGTACCATCGTGGAGAATCGGCCCCACGAGTTCGTGTCGATCCGCTATATCGGCGATGTCCAGAACGACGTCGAAAGCCACGAAGGCCCCGCTGTCGGGCTGCACGAGAGCTACTCGTTCAGCGAGACGGGCGGGGTGACAACTCTCGTCGTCGAACTCGAGGTGCCCGACGAGTGGGCCGACGACATGCGGGGCATGTGGTCGGAGGCGATCGGCTCGATCAAACGGCTGGCGGAGCGCGCCTAGGTCGACGAAATCCCGACCCGGTCAGGGATGCCGGCAGCCCCGACGGCAGCCTTCCAATGGGGCCCGGATGGGCCGCGCTGCAGGAGTCGCCGCGTTCCGTTGACACCGGTCCGGGCCGCGAGGAGACTTTCTTGTGGGGGGTGCCTCTTCGAAAGGAGCCCCAAATGCCGTGGCATGTCGAGGGCACGTATTTTGAGAATTGCAACTGCGATATGGCCTGCCCCTGCACCACTTCGGGGCTGACCGCACCGGCGGACAACGAACGCTGCAATGTGGCACTGGCCTTCCACATCGAAACGGGCGACGTGAACGGCGTCGACGTCGGCGGCCTGACCGTCTGCGTCGTAGCCGATACTCCCGCCCTAATGAGTGACGGCGGCTGGAAACTCGGAGTCCTGATGGATGCCGCCGCCTCGACCGAGCAGGCCGAAGCGCTCGGCGCAGTCTTCGGCGGCCAGCTCGGGGGACCGATGGCGGGCCTCGCCCCCTTGATCGGTGAAATGGCGGGCATGGAGTCCCTCACCATGGCCTACGCCGACGACGGGCGTGTCCACCGCGTCGGGATTGGCAGTGCCGTTGACATGGTGGTCGAGGACTTCGTGTCTCCCTTGGATCCCTCAGGCCTGGGAGTCAAAATCAGCGGGGTCGGATTCCCGGCCGATACCCTGGCAGTCGGTAGGTCGAGCACCGCCCGCGTTGACGTGTTCGGGATGACCTGGGATAACGCCGGCAAGAACTCCTACTCCGCCCCCTTCGCCTGGTCCGCGTAGTGCCGGGTAGGAGCGGCCTGGCTGCCACGCACCATGCCGCAGAGTTGGCCTTGATCGGGGGCGCCGGGCTGGCGTGGTACGTCACGGTCTCAGGCCTGGCCGACATGTCCGCAGGCCCGGGGACCATGGGACTGGGGCTCTGGGGTTTCCTGGGCGTGTGGACACTGATGATGGCTGCCATGATGTTGCCGGCGTTGGCGCCCCTCACTTCGACGTACCTCAGGTCCATCCGTGCCGTCCGCAGCCGCGGGGTCCGGGCCGTCCGGACAACTGCCCTGATTGGCGGTTATCTCTTGACGTGGATCGGATTCGGAATCGTTGCCTACGGGGCCGCGGAGCTCTCCGTGCTGCTGGCTGAGAACGCCGCGGACGTCGCACCCTGGGTGGGGGCTGGAGTGCTCGCGGCGGCCGGCGCCTACCAGCTGACCCCGCTGAAGGATTTCTGTCTCAGGCACTGCCGGTCGCCCATAGCATTCCTATTGCACGTCTCCGGGTATCGGGGCCGGTTGCGTGACGTCCGCGTCGGCATGTACCACGGGGTCTATTGCGTGGGCTGCTGCTGGGGCCTCATGGTGGTGCTGATTGCTGTTGGCGTGATGAACCTGGCATGGATGGCGGTGCTCACGGTCGTTATCTTCCTAGAGAAGACGTGGAAATACGGCCCCGCCCTCAGCCGGATCATTGGAGTCTCACTGATCGTGTTCGCGCTCTTCGTCCCGGCCCGCCCGGAGCTGCTGCCCGGGCTCCACATGAATGCGGCCATGTGAAGGAAGGCAATCACGGAGCTGGATGGTTTGATTAGTCCGTGCTCCGTCTAAAACGCCTTTTGGTTTTCAGCCTGCTCGCGGTGTGCGCCATCGCCGCATTCTCGTTCTGGGCAGTCCGGCAGCCCGGCGTCGATGCCCGTGGGGTCCTTGCTCCGCCGCCGCGGGCGGTTGCGAAGCTCGATCCGTTCCCCGCCGGCATCACTACCGCTGTGAACGTAACCAGGAACCCGGATGCACAGTGGCTCCTCCGGGCCGCCGCGCAGACCGGGATCCCTGCCCGCGCTCTGCGGGCCTACGTCGCTGCGGCAACCACGGCCAACGCTGCCGCTCCGGCGTGCGGGATCGGCTGGAACACCGTAGCCGCCGTCGGCTTCGTCGAATCCGCGCACGGAACCTACGGCGGCGCCAGCCTTAACTCCGCAGGGGAGGCGAGCGGCCCAATTGTGGGCCCGAGCCTCAACGGAGCCGGATTCGCCGCCATCGCCGACACCGACGCCGGTGAACTGGACGGTGACTCCCGCTGGGACCACGCCGTCGGACCCATGCAGTTCATTCCCGCAACCTGGGAGCTGGTTGGGCGGGACGGGAACGGGGACGGAACAGCGGACCCGTTCAATATCGACGACGCCGCCCTCAGCGCGGCGAGCTATCTGTGCGCCCACGGCCGTGACCTCTCAACCGCGCAGGGGTGGACCGACGCCATCTACTCCTACAACCAGTCCGATCCCTACCTGCGCCAGGTGCGGGCCGAAGCCACCGCCTATGCCGCGAAGACGGGCACCTCTTGAGTCATTGGGTTCGATCACCATAAGGTGACTGCAAACGACAAGCACCTCAGGAGATGACATGTCCCTAGTCCGCGTGCATAACTTCTCGGTCTCACTCGACGGCTTCGGCACCGGCGAGGGGCAGCGACTCGACGCTCCTTTCGGTCACGCTGGCTCACGGCTGATGGAGTGGGCCTTCGAGACGCGCACGTTCCGTGAGATGGGCTTCCACGGGGAATCGGAGGGGTCGTTCGGCGTGGACGAGGCGTTCGCCAGCGCGTGGAAGCCCGGGATCGGCGCGGAGATCATGGGGCGCAACAAGTTCGGCCCGCAACGGGGTCCCTGGCAGGATGAGGAATGGAAGGGGTGGTGGGGTGATAACCCTGTCTTCCACACCCCCGTCGTTGTACTAACACACCATCCCCGGCCGGTACTCGAGATGGAAGGCGGGACAACCTTCCATTTCGTCGACGCCGACCCCGTCTCCGCGCTCAAGCAGGCCCGCGCCTTGGCCGGCGACCTCGACGTCCGGATCGGTGGCGGCGTCAGCACGGTCCGACAGTTCCTCGAGGCCGATCTGATCGACCACATGCACATCGTCCTCGTGCCGATCGTGCTGGGACGTGGCGAGCGGCTCTGGGACGGACTCGAAGACCTTGAGCAACGCTTCGACATCGAAGCGACCCCTTCTCCAGCCGGAGTTGTCCACATGATCTTCACGCGCCGCGCGGCCCGGTAATTCCGGGCGGCCTCCGGCGCGGGGAGGTGGCCCCGGAAGTCCCGGGCAGCGAAGGCCTGCCGTCCTGTCAGCCCGACGGCGGTGTCCTCACCATCCGGCGGTGCCCGGGCCACCCTTGAACGGGCCAACGATCTGCTTGGTGATCCACCCTCCGTAGAAGTCGCCGTCCTGGGAGGTCACCTGTTCGCCGTCGACCTCGCAGGAGTCCATCTGAGCCGGGTAGAGGGCCACCCGGGTGGCGAGCGCCTCGAACCCCGGGGTGGGTTCCGGATAGGTCCACCCGCCACGGCGAACGACGACGCCGCCGGCGACGACATCGAAGTAGTGCGCTTCGCCCTTGAACTCGCAAAAGCTGGTGCCTTCTACCGGGACGAGTACCCCGGCAGGGAAGGAGTTCAATGGCAAGTAGTAGACAGGCGGATGACTCGTCTCCAGGACGCGCACTGCATCGGTGGTATCGGCAATGACCTGGCCCCCAAGACGAACGATGACCCGTTCCGATCGCGGCTCGACCCGTGGCGGCCGCGGGTAATCCCACACCGATTCCTCGCCGTCCTGGGGTTTGATGGGCTGGGGACGCCGGAAGAAGCCGGAAAAACCGTGAACGGGAGTCATGGTTCCATGGTGCCACCTTCACCCTGGGACGCCGTACGCGGCGGAGCTCCCGGTTGGCCCGTATGGCGGCTGGATCAGCTACCGGGGCCTTGGGCCCAAAGATGCCGGTGGTTAGAGGGTGACTTTTCGATTGATGATCTTGTCCGCAGTTTCGTAGAGCGTCTGGTTGTGGGCACGGGCATACCCGCGCAAGAGTGCGAACGCCGCGTTCATATCGACATTTGAGGTGTGGGCGATGACGCCCTTGGCTTGCTCGATCAGGATGCGGCTGTTCAGCGCGCGCTGCAACTGTTCGTTGATCAGGGTGGTTTCCCTCGCGGCACGTTCCTGCAGCAGGGTGATGGTTGCCACGTCAGCGAAGGCTTGGGCAATGGCGGCGTCGTCGGCGGGAAGCGGACCGGCCTCGTGGCCGAAGAGGTTCAGGGCGCCGATAGTACGGTTGCGCAGCCGCATCGGGACGGCATGCAGGGACCGGAACCCCTGGGACAAAGCGGAGGACTGGAACAGCGGCCAGCGGTCACCCTGCGTCGCGATATCGTCGATTGCTACGACGGCTCCGGTCCGGTAGCAGTCAACGCACGGGCCAGTACCTGCCTCAAGCTGCAGGACTTCCACGAGTTGGCTTTCCTCGCTCGTCGAAGCCATGACCTGGAGATCGCCGGCTGGATCGACCAGCACCAACCCCGCAGCGGCGGCGTCGAGGATGCCGACCGACTCATCAACGAGGGTGTGGAGCAGATCGAAGACGTCGTAGTCCGCCACAAGTGTGTCCGCAATCTTGACGAAAGCGGCACTTACGCGGCCAGCGCGGCTCATCATCGCCATATCGGAATTCTACTGTATGCGCCCATGTCAGGTGCCCTCCGGCGTGAAGTCCAGGGTCCTGTTGACCACGTCCCGGGCAACCTCCCGCACCGTACGCCCATTGGCGAAGGCATGCGCCCGCATCAGGAGGAGGGCGTCCCGTGCTGTCGTCCCGGCCTGCGCCAGAATCATCCCCGTGGCCTGATGGACCTCGCGGCGGGAGAGGGGAGAGCCATCCGGCGGGTCATCGGCGCCGCCTTCTGGCGCAAGGGTCAGGAGCTGGCGCAGTAGCCGCCACGTTGCGGCGTCGGCGAGTTGCAGGGCCGTGGAGTGCCCTGCCGGGCTCAGCGGACCGGGCTTGGAACTGTAAAGCTCCACCACGCCTATGTCCATGGCGCCAAGTGCGAGGGGGAAGACGAACAGGGCCGCAACATCCAGCTCCAACAGGGACTTTGCAAAGACAGGCCAGGCGGTATGCGGGCCCCTGCGCACGTCCGGCACAAGCACGGGGCTGCGGGTCCGCAGGGCTTCCCAGCGCGGCCCTTCCCCAAGGTCAAACTGCAGCTCTTCGACCCTCGCCGAGACTGCGTTGCTGGCGCACACCATGGTTTCAGGTGCCAGTCCGGCGAATACTGAGACCGCGGCCCCGGAAATGGGCAATGACGTGAGGAACCCCCTGCACAAGCCGGCGTCAAGTCCCGCTGCCATGGAGTCCGTTCCGTCATCCATGGTGGGCGACCGCATCAGTCGAATCCGTAACGGCAAAGTTTTCGGCCGGAGGAGGCGACAGCGGCGCCATCGTTGAGCAAAAAATGCTGGACATGGGTCGCGCCTCCTCGGTCCGGTCTTAGTGCCATCAATTGCGGAAGAACCCCGTCGATGTTTGTTTTAGTTTATGCCCGCGAGACCTTGTGCCGGTGGGCGGCGCGGCCCGGCCGTCTGTTGTCACAGCTGCGTGGTCTTTGCGGGGGCACCTACCGGCTGGACTGAAATTCCGATAAAGTAGTGCCGTTGCCCCGGACCCCGGTAGCGCCATCATTCGGCGTACTAATCGGAGGAGTCCCCCTCATGCTAGGCAACCCCAACTATAGGCCTGGATCAGTACATCCATTCCACCGTTCCTTGACCATCACAGAAGGTCTGTACCCCGGGGGCCCGGAAGACGACGATCAACGGCTCGCCCTAGGGATTGAAGTAGAACAAGTCTGGGAGCCGCCGGCCCCGACTCTTCAGAAGCTGTCGGCCGTTGAGCGTGCCAGTTCTTTGTGGGAGGAGCGGGAAGCGGGCCTTAACGCGCTGACGTCGTCCGCGAGTGGAGGCCCCTGGGCCAGTGATCCACTGACTTCGCGGGAACAACTGCTGGCTGAGATCGAAGACCTCACCCGGGTGCTCAAGGAGAAAGTAGCCCGATACTCCGCGCTTCGGGCGAACCAACCCCACGCCGAAGTCGGGGAAAGGGCTAACGAGACGGCCGTGATGTGGATACAGGATGCCCTGGAGGATATTGCCGCGACTGCCTTGGGCATTGAAGTCGCCTCCCGTGAGCTGTTCCTCCGTTCGGCTTCGGCAGGGGAGCGGAGTTCGATTAGCGATCTGGGCGGCCAGGAACAAGCCGCCGCGGAGTGACCTCCAAGGGCAACGGCTGACGGTGCCGAGTGCGGGAACCGGGCCCGCCTGGCCCGGCTGATGCGGACGGGTGTGCCCGAGAAAGGGCGATCATTGCCCGTGGCACTGTACTTAGAGGCCGCGGCGCCCCGTCCACAACCCGTGGAGCAGAGGAACTGCCGACGCAATCATCAAAACGTTGCCGAGCACCGCGTCGTCCGCCCGGACCACGGCACCTGCAATGAGCAGGGCACCGAAGATCAGCGCCGATGCAGCTCGCTGCGCCGTGCGGTCCAGCCGGGCCAGCTGCCGTTCGAGGCGCGGATTGGCCACCGATAGCGAACCGTCCTCGATTAGGCTGATGAGCCCGTCGAGGCGTTTCGGCAGACGCAGGGCGACCCCGGCGGCGTCGAGCGCCTGCTGGGCCACATCCTGGACGATGTTGCCCCGCTCGTCGCGGAGCAGCTGCGCCGCATAGGGCTCGACCGCGTCCCAGAGATTGAACCGGGCGTCCAGCGAGCTGCACACGCCCGAGGTCAGTGACATCGCCCGGATGATGAGCAGGAAATTCTCCGGCAACTGGAACGGCAGCGAGCGAACCAGATCGCGGAATTCCACCGCAAAATCAAGGAACACCCGCTGGTCAACCTCGCGAAGCTCGGCGAAGCCCATCCCGCCAAACCGGGCGAAGAGGTGCGTCATCGCCCGTTCGAGCTCGGCCTTGTCGGCCGAAGGCACCAACACACCCACGTCGCTGATCGCGCCCACCAGGCCCTTGCCGTCACGCGAGGCGGCCGCGATCAGAAGCTTCCGCAGGCCGCTCCGAGTGCTGGGCGGAACCTCGCCCATCATGCCGAAGTCGATGAACGTCAGCTTCCACGGGCGCCCTGCAGAGGGAGCAGCTGAATCGGCAACCGGGGTGACAAAGATGTTGCCGGGGTGCGGATCGGCATGGAAGAACCCGCGGGTGAACAGCTGGTCGAACATGACCGAGGCAAAAATCGGGGCAACCTGCGCCGGATCGATGCCCGCCGCCAAAAGTGCGTCCGCGTCAGTGATCTTGATCGCCGCGACATCTTCCAGCACGAGCACGCGGCGGGTGCTCCACTCCCACGCAACATCGGGCACCCCTACGCGGTCGTCGTCGGCGAAATCAGCCGCAAAGCGCTCTGCATTCGCTGCCTCGTGCAGGTAGTCGATTTCCTCGAGACTAATCTGCGCAAACTCCTCGACCAGGGCCGGCATGTCCGCACGATCGGACACGAGTCGCACGCGGCTGAGCCAGCCGCCCACTTTGCGCAGTGCCGCCAGGTCGACGTCGACAATCGCATCGATACCCGGGCGCTGCACCTTCAACACGACGGTTTTGAGACCGGCGTCGGCGCCATGGGAGGGAAGGAGTTGTGCACGGTGCGCCTGCCCGAGGGACGCCGCGGCAATCGGCGTCTCCTCGACTGAGGCGAAAACCTGTTCCAGCGGCGCGCCCAGCTCCGCCTCGGCCAGTAAACGGATTGCGGAGAACGGCACGGGAGGCACCTCATCCTGAAGTCCCTCGAGTTCCCGGGTGATCTCCGGCGGAAGCACGTCGAGCCTGGAGGAGAGGAACTGACCGACCTTGATCATCAGGCCGCCCAGCTCCACCGCGAGCACGTGGAAGTGCTGCGCGAAGCGCCGCATCCTCCTCGCCCTGGTGCGCTCGGCAATTCTGCCCAGCCCGAGGCGGGGGAGAAACAACTCAAACCACCAGGTCACCGCGAGCTGCCACGCCGCGAAGCGCAGGATGCGACGGTAGCGGGCGCGGGTGTCCCCGAAGCCGGGTGCCGGATCTGCCCGGGTCCGACGAACCGACGTCACCCGCGTCAGTCCTGGGCGAGGATCGAATACAGTCGGCGACGTGCCTCGTCGAGCACCGAAACGGCCTGCTTCACTTGCTCCGGGGAACCGGTGCGACCGACCTGGGCTGCGGCTTGCGCCAGCTCGACGCCGGCCTTGGGCAGTGCCGCGAATCCGGGGCCGGCGGCCGGCCCCGACGACTCCCAGGGCTCCGACGGATCCGCACCCGCTACGACCTCCCGGCCTGCCTCGGTCAGCGAGTAGATCTTGCGGCCGTTGGACTCCTCCGCGCGGATGAGCCCCTCGTCGGACAGCAGCTGCAGCGTGGGGTAGACGGAGCCGGCACTCGGCTTCCAGCTGCCGCTGCTGCGCTCCTCGATTTCACGGATGATCTGATAGCCGTGCATCGGCCGTTCGGCGAGCAGGGCCAGCACCGCGGACCGGACCTCGCCTCGTCCCGCGCGGCTGCCCGAGCGCTTCTCAAACCTTGAACGCAGTTCCTCAACCGCCTGCCACATGCCGTCGATGTTTGGCGTGCCAAATCCGCCGGCCGGGTATGAATTACGCATGCTGGTCTCCTTAGTGGATCGCGAACGATACTCAACGATACATTCCGATATACGCGAAAACCAGAGGTTCCAGAAGCCGGGGTGGTGAATTCGGTGTCTTCGTGCGGTAGACCGGAGGCTATGATCTTCAGCCAACTTGAATACATGGTCGCCTTGGCCCGGGAGCGGCATTTCGCACGGGCGGCCGAGAGTTGCTCGGTTTCCCAACCGGCCTTGTCGGAGGGGATTAGGAAACTTGAAGTTGAGTTGGATGTTCCGCTGATCCGTCGGGGCAATAGGTTCGAGGGACTGACGGCCGAGGGTGAACAGATCGTGGTGTGGGCGCGGCGCATTCTGGCGGACCGTAAGGCTCTGACCGAACAGATCAGTGCCATGCGGTCCGGCGTGACCGGGCAGCTGCGGATTGGCGCGATTCCGACCGCGTCACCAGCCGTGTCCGTGCTGACCGCCGCCTTCTGCGCGGCGCATCCTTTGGCCAATGTGCATGTCGCGTCCGATCTCAGGTCCGAGGACGTCCTGCGGCTGCTGGCAGATTTTGAGATCGACGCCGGGATCACCTACGTAGGCGGCCCGGTACCGGATGGCTTCCGGGTGACCAGGTTGTACTTCGAAAAGCACGTGCTGCTCACAGCGGACGAGCGGGGAGCCTTCGGGGGCAGCACGGTCGGCTGGTCCGACGCGGCAGGACTGCCCCTGTGCCTGTTGGACCGGTCGATGCAGGGACGCCGGCAGGTGGATGATGCTCTCCGGGACGTGGGCCTGACTGCCGCGCCGCGGCTTGAAACGGACTCGGTCGCTTTGCTGCTGGCCCAGATGAAGGCCGGGCAGTGGTCAACGATTGTCCCGGCGGCGTGGTTGCACGTGTTTGAACTCCCGCGTGGCGTGCGCGCCCTCCGTTTGGTGGGGCCGGAGCGGCAGGCGGAAGTAGGCCTTGTCACCCTCTCCCGCGAGCCGGAAACCGTCCTTGCCCGGGCGCTGACCGCGGTGGCCCGTGCGGCCGATCTCACATTCCTGGAGAATCAGCCTGCTGACCAGCTGTAATAAACATCCCCTATTAGACGATGCACTATCCCTCTTTGAAACCTATCGCGAGGCGGCGAAGAGTGGGTGTTAGCCGCGGAGCTCCGGTCAAGCCCGGAGGCGGCAGTCATCGAGCGTGGCTTCTTTGGACGCCCGCCTAACTAATGGAGATTTTCTTGAGTACTTTAACTGTTCCCCAGCCCCTGCGTGATCAGGCCAGGAAGGCCGCTTACACCGACACCAACACGCTTCAGCGCCCTGCGTCGGCGAACAAGCCGTTGCCCGGCAGTTACACCGACGTCGATGTCCTGACCAAAGGGAAGACCGCGCCCGCGGGACGCCCGGGCAGCTACGCCGACGTCCACACCGTGATCGGTAGGATGTCTGCTTGGGGCGGCCAGGGGCGTTACACCGACGCGGATCGCTAAGGCCGCTTGTACAACGATCGAGAGGACCACAGGATGGACACGAAACGCACGGTGGCGGTGCTGGGCACCGGCATCATGGGGGCAGCGATGGCCCGCAACCTGCTGCGGGCCGGGCACGAGGTCCTCGTGTGGAACCGCGACCAGGCCAAGACCGCCCCGCTCGCCGACGCCGGAGCCCAGGTCGCCGTGTCCCCGGCGCAGGCTGTTGCCGGCGCGGACGTTGTGGTGACCATGCTCTTTGACGCTGCAGCCGTGACCGACGTGATCCGACAGGCAGCCGCGGGAGTCCGGCGGGGCACCGCCTGGGTGCAGTCCACGACTGTCGGTGTGCACGACGTCGCAGCCCTTGCGGACCTGGCCAACGAGGCCAGTCTCGACTTGGTCGAAGCGCCCGTTTCCGGCACCCGCGAGCCTGCCGAGGCCGGCCAGCTCCTGGTGATCGCGGCGGGACCGGAAGCTGTGCGCGAGCGCGTGGCACCCGTACTGGACGCCATCGGGGCGCGCACGGTCTGGACTGGTCAGGACCCGGCCGCGGGCTCTGCAACGCGGCTGAAGCTCGTCGTGAACAGCTGGGTCATCGCCGCCTCGAATGCCGCCGGTGAGATCCTTGCCCTGGCCGAGGCGCTCGGGGTCGACCCGCAGCAATTCTTCAACTTGATCGACGGCGGCGGCCTCGATCTGCCCTTCCTGCGCACCAAGGCCGGACTCATTCTCGATGACCGGCTGGAACCGGCGTCTTTTGCGGTCGATACGTCGCTGAAAGACGCCCGCCTCATCATCGACGCCGCCCGCGAACAGGGTCTTCGGCTCGACGGTGTCGAGGCGTCCGCCGCGCGCCTCGAACGGGTCGCGTCCCAGGGCCGCTCCAAGCAGGACATGGCTGCTGCTTACTACGCCGGTACCGGGCAGAAGCCCGGATCGCGCGCCGAGCGATGACCACGGCGGCAATCAGCTGCCCGTCGCCCTCAATCCGTGAGGCGTTGGCTAAATGACACCAGGCGCGATTGCATCTCCCAATAAGGGGTAGCGGGTGGGAGCTTCTTGCCATCGCGCAGGGCGCTGGCCACGTTGACCGCCGCGTCGACCGCTGCGCGGTAGGGCAGGGAGCCGGAACTCACCCGCCGGACCCCCAGCTCACCCAGCTCGGCAACAGTCAGCGAGGGATGTGCCAGCACGTTGACCGGCAGCGCAATGCCGGCGGTGACGGCCCGGATGTCCTCCGGGACCGCCAGCCCGGGCACGAAGATCCCGTCCGCCCCGGCGTCGGCGTAAAGACCGGCACGGAGCAGCACGGCATCCACTGTGGCTTCTTCGCCGAACCAGATGTTGTCTACCCGGGCGTTGATGAACACGGCCGGGCTGCGTTGTTTGACGGCGGCAACCTTCTCGGCAAAGGCTGCTGGATCGACAAGGTGTCCGACCGTGCTGTCCTCCAAGTTGACCCCGGCCACGCCATGGGCCGCCAGTTGAGCCACGAATTCGGCAACCTCGGCGGGGTCGTCGGAGTAACCGTCCTCGATGTCCGCCGTGATGTGGACCGGAAGGCGGCACAGTTGGGCAACCAGGGCGGAGGTTGCCGCCTTGCTGGACCCGCCTCCGTCCGGGAGGCCGGCACTTGCCGCAATGCCAAAGCTGGTGGTGCCGATGGCCGGGAATCCCGCTGTCGCAAAGGCCAAGGCGGATCCGACGTCCCACGCATTGGGCAGCAAGAGCGGCGCCGCGCCGTGGTGAAGTTCCCGAAAAGTAGCCATGTTCACTCCCGTACCCTGCCAACCGAATAGGTGGATCCCGGTTCAGTCTACAAACGCGGCGGACCGCCGCAAGGCGTGGACGATACCCAAATCACGTGCCGCCCGAATGGAACAGCAAAGGCGGGTCTTGGCCACGGTGCACAGGGCCGGACAGACCCTGTTACGCCGGCTGGCCGGCTGCTAGGCTCGGCGCCAAGACAACTTCGGGAGGTCTGATGTTTGAGCGACTTTGGGGACGAAAAGACCAGCAGGTAAATACCGAGACCCAATCCCGGGCCGATATCGCCAACCCGGTGTACAAGGAGATAGCGCTCCAGCTCACCTCCACCGCCGAGAACTCCACTCCTGACTGGACCACTTCCTTCGGATACATCGAGGACATCGACGACGGACGTGGCTACACCGGTGGGCTGGTGGGCTGGTGCAGTGGCACCGGCGATATGCTCGAGCTGGTCCGTGCCTACGAAAGTGCCGCCCCGGGGAATCCGCTGGCGCGCTACCTGCCGCAGTTGGAGCAGATTATGGAAGCGCCCTACAAGGAACGCCCTGCCTTGAGTCATCGACTACTTGATCCTGGCTTCACGGCCGACTGGAAGAGGGCCGCGAGTGACCCGGCCTTCCAGCTGGCCCAGCAGGCGGAACGGGACCGGGTGTACTGGCAGCCGGCCTTTGAAGAGGCCGTTCGGGACGGCGTCGGGCCGCTGGGGCTTGCGATCTACTACGACGTCTCGGTCAACCATGGTCCCGGGGACGACGACGAGTCTTTCGGCGGCATCCTGGCCGCAGCCCGTAAGGCCGAACGCCCTCCGGCCCAGGGCGGGGACGAGTCCAAGTACCTCGCAGCCGTGGTGAAGGACCGGGTAAAGATCCTGAAAGCCTGGGGCGATTATCAGAAGCACGGGCGCCAGGACATTCACAACGGGCTTTTGGAGGCCGGCAACCTCGATCTCAGGCCACCGATCCGCTGGTCCGTCTACGACGACCCGTACGAGCTGGGATCGTATCCCCAGGTTAGATAGGGCGGGGTTAGTCCCCGCTCACGGTGTCGCCATGCCGATGCGCGACTTTCCACTCGCCATCTTCGCGTCGGTACACCTGGGTGGCCCGCAGGGTGTAGGTCCGCGGCTCACCGTCGACGGAGGCAGAGGTGTGTTCCAAACCGGCGGTGTAGGCCATGTCGCCCACCACGTCATACGCCTGAAGTTCGAAGGCGTAGGACGTGCAGGCGGAAAAGCTCTCCGCGAGCCCCGCGAACAGCTCATCCAGTTGATGCTGCCCGAGCGCGTTGCGCCATGCCCCTAGGACGCTCACAGGCTCGTTGCGGGACCAGAGCGCCCGGCGGGGAGCAGAGTCGCCATTGTGGAGCGCCAGTTCCGCTTGGTACAGCGCGGTCTTGACCCAGGCAAGGAAGTCGTCACGCTCACTCATGCCCCCAGTATGCTCCGGCCCAGCAGGGTGCGCATCAGGGGTCGGCGCAGATGTCGAGTGCGTGGATGGGGTGTACTCATGAGCGACAAGCGGAGCCGGGTCGCGTCTATACTTGTCCCTATCCGCCGCCGCCCCTACCAGGGAACGGGCCCGGATTTCGACGTAGAAGTGGAGTGGGCATGGCAGCAGAAGATCTTCACTTGACGCCGGAAGAACCATTTCCGGAGCACTTGGACAAGGTGTCCGACCAGGAACTGCAGATCCTGGACAGCCAAATCCAGCGTCAACTGGACCACGAGGTGGTGGCTGAGGGCGAGCCGAACCCGGAGACAGAGTTCCGGAGTTTCGAGATGGACGAGGAGTTCGAAAACCGGGATAAAGGCTAGGCCTTGCACCCCGGAACTGCACGCCCCTGCGTTCAGGCTGCCTGCCAGCTGGCCGGCAGCGCCTTCAGCCCATAGACGATGCTGCTGTCCATCCGTTCCAGGCTCGCTCCCGGGGCCAGCGTCAGGCCGGGCAGCCGGGACAGGATGCCCTCCAGCGCGATCCTTGCCTCCAACCTGGCCAGCGGGGCCCCGAGACAAAAGTGAACGCCGTGGCCGAACGCCAGATGCCGGAGCTGGCCCCGGTCGACGTCGAACTCGGCCGCCCGCTGGAATTGCCGCTCGTCGCGGTTCGCGGAACCGATCCAGGCCACGAGCGGGGCGCCGGCCGGAATCTGAACTTCGCCGAGGGTGGTGTCGGCGACAGCAATCCGGTACATGGACTGCACCGGCGACCGAAAGCGGAGTACCTCTTCTATGGCCTGGGGGAGCAGCGCCGGTTCCTGCAGCAGCCGATCGATGGTGCCGGGCGCTTCAGTGAAGCAGAGCACGGCGTTGCCGATCAGGTTGGTGGTTGTTTCATTGCCGGCGACCAGCAGCAGACTGCAGAAACCCAGCAGTTCGACCACGCTAAGTTTCTGCCCGTCGATCTCGGCGGAGAGCAGGTTGCTGATCAAATCATTGCCGGGCCGGCTGCGACGCTGTTCGATCAGGTCCAGGAAGTACGCCGTCATCTCAAGATTGGTGGCCCGGTGGTCCTCATTCATCGCGCCGGTCCGCGTTTGGCTGACAATAACGTCGGACCACTGCTTGAACCGGTCACGGTCTTCGGCGGGCACGCCCATCAGTTCCGAGATCACGATCACCGGCAGCGGAACCGCCAGTGCCTGGATCAGGTCCGCCGTCCCGAGTGAAGCGATCCCGCCGAGGAGTTCGGTGGTGAGCTGCGTGATGCGGGGTGCAAGCGCGTCCACGGCTTTCGGCGTGAACGCCTGCGTCACCAGGGAGCGCAACTGCCGGTGCCGGGGAGGGTCGGTGGTGATGAGGCTGGACTCGAACAGGTGTCCTGCCTCGGAAGGATCGTCGCCACGCATCCGCGAGGAAAACGCGGCGTGTTCGGAGAGCACCCGCTGCACGTCGTCGTACCGGAAGACATGCCAGCTGCCCGACTGCTCGTCGTGAAAGACGGGCGCTGCTTCCCGCATGCGTTGGTAATAAGGGAAGGGATCCAGAGGATGCTCATTGGCCGGGGCGAAGTCCATGGCTGGCCTCTCTGCTCAGCCCGGCGGGCTTTCGGCCGGGCCGAACCGCCGGGGTCCCGGGTCGATTGACCGGGGACCCTGATTTTAGCCAATGCCCGCCTGCGGCGACAGGGGGCGCCGCGTGCGGACGGGGCCTGCCGCGCTACTCCGCCGAAGGCCGCCTTCGCTGGCGTTTTGTCGCTGCCCGTTGTTCCTTTGCGGCGAGGCGGCGGCGGTTCGAGCCCCGCGTGGGTTTGGTCGGCCGGCGGGGAGCAGCTTCCGGGGCAAGGCCGGCAGCCACGAGCTCGGACAGCTTCGCCAGCGCGATCTCGCGATTGCGCAACTGGGACCGTTGCTCCGATGCGGTCACGGTGACCACCCCGCCGATGAGGCGCCGTCGTCCGAGCCGTTCGAGCAGCAGCACGCGTTGGTCGTCCGTGAGCGCTGCCGAGGCGGCGATGTTCCAGGAGAGTTCAACGCGGCTGTCCGAAGTGTTGACGTGCTGGCCTCCCGGCCCGGAGGAACGCGAGAACCGCCAGCGGAGTTCGGACGAGGGAATCGTGAGCGCGGGCGACACCTCAAGGTCCATGCAACCAGCGTCGCACACGATGCGGGGGATCGTGGCCTCACGCCTCGGGCCGGGACGGGTTGGGTCGGCCCACGCCGTCAGCGCTTCCCTGCTCTGTCCGGCGGGCGGAGGCTCAGTTGCCTGGCGTGGAAATCGAAGTGAAGGGTGGGGTAGGCGTAGACGTCGTTGAGGGTCATGACCGGCTTGAAGAACGGGTCCCACCGGTCCGGAAACGGCATGGTCCTGGCGAGCGAGGCAGGGTCCTCACGTTCCAGTTGCCGTATCAGCGCGGTGACAGTTTTTTCAAGTTTCCTGGCCATCCGGCGCCTGTTGTAGACGAGGGCGGCGGCACGCGAACCCCAGTAGTTCACCACATCGAAGGGTCCCGTGGCGGCGTTCAGTGCTGTGGCGAAGGCAGTGGCTGCCGGCCTGGGGAGCCGGCTGACCACCCGGACGAGGGGAAGCAGGGCACGGACGACCATGTAGCCGAACACCATGTGGAACAGGAGTTCCTCGTTGGTCCACCGGGTGCCGGCGCTCTTCCGGCGAAGTTCCGCGGGCGTGGCGCTCCCCAGCCAGGCGGCGAGGTCGTGGATGGCGTGGCGGTACCCGGTTGTGATCCCGTCTTTCGTCGGATCCATGGTCTGCGCTCCCTTGCCTCAGTTCCCCGGCCCTCCGAGGGGCCCGCGGTCCCGGATCGCGGTACGGAGGGATTCCGGGCCCATGGCCTCAGTATGGCGCCTGAAGGCGGGACCGGACCCCGACGCTTCTCAGCTGATTGCGTGCGGCCGGACTTTGCGCTGGCTCACGACGGCGGCGAGGACGGCTGCCGTGCCGGCCGCACCGGCCATGGCGTACGTCATGCCCGTGTACGTGCCCAGTCCGGCCGCCAGCATGGGTCCCGCCGCCGGAGCGATGGCGGTAACTGCTGTCAGCGGGGCCGAGAAGATCCCCTGCAGCGTGCCCAGGCTCCGGGTGCCCCAGCGGTCACCCACGATCGTGGCCTGCAGCAGGGTCTGGCACCCGCGGACCGCGCCGGCGACCATCCCGGCCGCGATCAGTACCGGCACCGGGCCGGGCAGCGCCGCCAGGAGGAGGATGGCACCCGCCGCCGTGCCGGTGATGCCGGGCAGCCGGGCGCCGGCCGGGATGGCGGCGAACAACAGCCGGCCAGCCACCTGCCCGCCGCCCACCAGGCCAAGCCCCAGAGCGGCCGTGGCGTAGTCGGCGCCCTTTTCCAGCAACAGCGGGATGATGTTCAGGGTCACGGTGTAGAGCCCGAGGCACAGGAGGGCCATGAGGGCCTGCAGGCCGAGGAATTCCGGGCTTCGCCGGACATCCCGCGCCAGCGCACGGCGGTCCCCGGCGTTCGTGTTGGCGGCCGCCGGGGACCAGCTGTGGTTGAGGAATCGGGCATGCAGCGGAACCGTGATGATCGCCATGCTCCCGGCGAGGATGACAAAGGCGGCCCGCCAGCCGAATAGGGCGGTCAGGGCGGCGGTGGCAGGGGCGAAGATCGTGGACGCGAATCCGGCCACGAGGGTCAGGACGGTCAGGGGCCTGATGCGTGCGGGTCCGTACCAGCGGCTGATCACCGTGAATGCCGGCTGATACAGCACTGCGGCTTGCGCGGTACCGGCAAGCAGCCACGCGGCAAGAAACACCGGCAGGCTCGGCGCCGCAGCCACGAGAAGCATAGCCACTGTGCCAATCAGGGACCCGCCAACCATCAACGCGCGCGGTCCGGTTCGGTCAAGGATCCTGCCCACAAAGATGCCGGCCACCGCGGAGACCAGCAGTCCTGCGGAAAAGGCTCCCGTGACCGCGGCGGGATCCCAGCCGGTGTCCCCGCTGATGGGCCGGACCGCGGCGATTAGCGCGTAATAGAGCACGCCCCACCCGGTCGTCTGGGTGATGCACAGTGCGGCGAGGCCGCCACGCGGTGCGCCCTCCGCGACGAGGGTCGGGGTGGGAGCGTGCGTTGGCAACGGGAGGTCCCGGTCGGGTGGTCAGTTATCGCCGGAGCGGCCGTGCGCCAGGCCGGTGGGGAACCCGACGAGTACGGGCTCGGGCGCCCCGCAGCAGCCGCCGGAGGTTTCCGCCACGAAACCCGTTGCCGCGGCCGGGACGTCGCAACTGGTGCCGATGTCCGAGGAGCAGACCCCGGTCTCCGGCAGTTCGAGCTGGACGGTGTCGGCGGCTTCACGGTCCCCGGCCAGGGCGGCCGCGACGGAACGGACCTGTTCGTAGCCGGTGGCCAGCAGGAAGGTCGGCGCCCGGCCGTAGGACTTCATGCCCACGATGTAGAAATCTTGCTCCGGGTGGGCCAGCATCTTGGCGCCGTGCGGTTCCACGGTGCCGCAGGAGTGGAACTCGGGGTCGATCAGCGGGCCGAGTTCCCGCGGTGCCTCGACGCCGGGGTCCAGCTCCAGCCGGAGTTCCCGGAGCATGTCGAGGTTCGGGCGGAACCCGGTGGCCGGAACGACGACGTCGGCGACGAGGGTGCGGCCGTCGGCGGCGGTCAGGGTGACGGCGGCGTCGTCCGCGGCGAGGCCCGCGATACCAAAGCCGGTGTGCAGCTCAACGGTGCCGTCCTCCACCAGGGCGCGGAGCCGGCTGCCGAGCTGGCCGCGGGCGGCGAGACCGTCGGCGTCGCCGCCGCCGTAGACCTTGGCTGCCGAAGCGCCGCGGATCGCCCAGACGATCTTCGTCCCGGGCTCCTCGCTTGCGAGCTCGGAGAGGTTGATCAGGGTGTTGGCGGCGGAGTGTCCCGCGCCGACCACGACGGCGGTGCGGCCGGCAAAGGCCCCACGGTGGCGTGCCAGCACGTCCGGCAGGGGAGAGGAGATGTGGCCGGCAGCGGCGGCTTCGCCGACGGCGGGCAGTCCCGAGGTTCCGAGCGGGTTGCGGGTGGACCAGGTGCCGGAGGCGTCAATGACAGCGGCGGCCCGGTAGTCGCGGACTTCGCCGTCGGCGTGTTCAACCCGGACCACGAAGGGGGTGGTGTCACGGTTCCGGCTGTGGGTCTTGTCCATTCCCAGACGGGTTACCGCGACGACGTGGGCGCCGGTGTGCAGGCGTGACGCGATCGCCGGGAGTGAAGCCAACGGGGTGAGGTACCGGTCGATGAGGTCGCCGCCGGTGGGCAGCGCCGTCGGCTCAGGAGCTACCCAGCCGGTAGCGGCAAGCAGGCGGACGGCGGCGGCGTCGGTGTTGTACTGCCACGGCGAGAACAGCCGGATGTGGCGCCACTGCTCGATGGCGGCTGCCGGGGTCGGGCCGGCCTCAAGAATGAGCGGCTCGAGGCCTCGCTCGAGCAGGTGGGCTGCCGCGGCGAGGCCGATCGGCCCGGCTCCGATGACAGCTACGGGAAGGGTTGTGGCTACAGCCATGGTGTCCTCTGTTTCTTCCGGTTGGGGCTACTTGGCGGCGGGGGTGAGGGAAGCGATGAGGCCCTCGATGCGGGACTTGATTTCGTCGCGGATGGGCCGGACGGCGTCGACGCCCTGGCCCGCCGGATCCTCGAGTTCCCAGTCCTCGTAGCGCTTGCCGGGGAAGATCGGGCAGGTGTCGCCGCAGCCCATGGTGATGACGACGTCGGACTCTTTCACGGCCTCGGTGGTGAGGACCTTGGGGATCTCGGCGGACATGTCGATGCCGAGTTCGGCCATGGCTTCGACGGCGGCGGGGTTCACCTTCTCCGCTGGCTGCGAGCCGGCGGAGCGGACCTCGATCCGGCCTTCGCCGAGGGTGGTGAGGAAGGCGGCGGCCATCTGGGAGCGGCCGGCATTGTGGACGCAAACGAAAAGGACGGAGGGCTTCTTGGCGGTGTCGGTGCTCATGGTGTTCTCCTGAAGTTTGTGGGGTTAGGCGGAAAGGGGATGGGGGCTAAAGTAGCGCTTGCGGGCCCAGAGGGCCACGTAAACCAGTGCAACGAGGACGGGGACTTCGATCAAGGGCCCGACGACGCCGGCCAGGGCTTGTCCCGAGGTGACGCCGAAGGTACCGATCGCCACGGCGATGGCGAGTTCGAAGTTGTTGCCGGCAGCCGTGAACGCCAACGTGGTGGTCTTCGCGTAGCCGAGGTCCAGCCGCTTGCCGACCAGCATCCCGGCGCCGAACACGACCAGGAAGTAGACCAGCAGCGGCAAGGCGATCCGGGCGACGTCCACGGGCCGGGACGTGATGGTCCCGCCCTGCAGGGCGAAGAGCAAGGTGATGGTGAAAAGCAGACCGTACAGCGCCCACGGGCCGAGCCGGGGGAGCAAGGTGCCTTCATACCAGTCGCGGCCCTTGGCTTTCTCGCCGATGGTGCGGGTCAGGAAGCCTGCCAGCAACGGGACCCCCAGGAACACCAGCACGGAGGCGGTGATGGACCAGAAGGAGAAGTCCGCGCTGGTGGTCGGCAGCCCAAGCAAGGACGGCAGGAGCTGAAGGTAGAACCAGCCCAGCGCACCGAAGGCGATGACCTGGAAGACGGAGTTGATGGCTACCAGCACGGCGGCGGCTTCCCGGTCGCCGCAGGCAAGGTCGTTCCAGATCATGACCATCGCGATGCAGCGGGCCAGGCCGACAATGATCAGCCCGGTGCGGTACTCGGGCAGGTCCGGGATGAAGAGCCAGGCCAGGGCGAACATGAACGCCGGGGCCAGCACCCAGTTCAGGACCAGTGAGGTAACCATCAGTTTGCGGTCGCCGATGACGCGGTGCGTCTGGTCGTAGCGGACCTTCGCGAGCACCGGGTACATCATCACCAGCAGGCCGACGGCGATCGGCAGCGACACTTCGCCGACCTTGACCGCCTCCAGCGCGGTGTTCAGGCCCGGGATGAAGCTGCCCAGAAGCAGTCCGAGGACCATGGCGGCAATGATCCACACCGGGAGGAAACGGTCCACGGTGGAGAGTTTGCCGGCGAGGGCAGCCTCACCTTCAGGGGCGGGCGACTGGTCGGTCTGGATGCTCACGGAACTCCTATGCTGCGCTGGCGCGGTTCTGCTTGTGGCTCCGCTGGCGCGGCCGTTTTGGTGCAGGGCTGTCTGTGCAGCGCTACGATAAATTGATGCTTGTCGATATGAAGTATCGCCAACTATATCGATGAATGTCAATCAATGTGCATAATAGAGGCATGAACTCTCTGCAAACCCTTGAACCGGCCCTTGACGAGGCCTGCTGTGCACCGTCCGGCCAGCCGGTCCTCAGTGCAGAGGATGCCCAGCGAAAGGCCCTCGTCTTCAAGGCCCTGTCGGACCCCAACAGGCTCCGGCTGCTCTCCATCGTCAAGGGCACCGGCGACGGGGAAGCGTGCGTCTGCGATCTCACCGAGCCGCTTGACCTGGGCCAGCCCACCGTGTCGCACCACCTTAAGATTCTGGTCGACGCCGGCCTGCTGCACCGTGAGAAGCGCGGCACCTGGGCTTATTACTCGCTGGTTCCCGGGGCCCTTGAGCAGACGGCCGGCCTGCTGGCTTCCCTGTGAGCGCGGCCGCCGCGCTGGACGTCACTGTCCGGCCGATGCGGGAATCGGACTGGCCCGACGTCCGGCGGATCTACAGCGAGGGAATCGCGACCGGGCAGGCGACGTTCGAGGCCGAGGCGCCGGACTGGTCCCGTTTTGACGGTTCGCGGCTTGCGTCCCACCGCCTGGTGGCGGAGGCGCCCGACGCCGGAATCCTCGGCTGGGCGGCCGTCTCCGCCGTATCCGGCCGCCCGGTTTACTCCGGCGTGGTGGAACATTCCATTTACGTATCCGAGGCGGCACGCGGCAGGCGGATTGGATCCGTCCTCCTCCGGTCCTTGATCGCTTCGACGGAACGGGACGGCATCTGGACCCTCCAGGCGAGCGTCTTCCCTGAAAACGAGCAGAGCCTGAACCTGCACCTTGCCCACGGATTCAGGGTGGTCGGCCGGCGGGAAAAGATTGCCCGGATGGCTTATGGTCCCGCCGCGGGTCAGTGGCAGGACACCGTCCTGATTGAACGGCGCACCCGGGTCTTTTAGTTCTTGTGCTGCCGACGCGCCGACGGGGAAGGTAGTCCCTGTGACCTGCCAACAGGACCAAAGGCAAGGAGGACACATGAAGACCGAGACCCCCAGCACTGAGGACCGCTTGCGCGCGATGCTGGACAACGTCAGGATCGCCACCGCCAACACGCGCCGGGCCATGGATGCACCGGGAGATGAGGACTGGGTACAGGACGGCGAGTCCGATGCCGAGTACCTGCGGTCGATCCAGCGGGACACGATCGCCAGGCTGGATGCCACGGCCCGGGACCTCGAGGCGCTGCTGGACCGCGGCCCGGAGGGCTAGCCGGGCTGCGGCGAAGGCCGGGCCCGGATCCAGCTCAGGCGGGCAGGGAGCTGAGGGCGGTCAGGGCCGATAGTTTGTCTTCGCCGATGGGCTCGTCGGGCAGCAACGGAATCAGGGCTACCCGGCCCGTCAGGGTCCGCACCTTGGAAATCTGTTCGACTTCGCTCGCGGCGCGGGCCTGCAGGAACGGCGTTTCCGGGTGCGCGGCGGCGATCGAGTTGTTGACCACCCAGGCCCAGGGATGAATCCCTGCCCTTTCCAGGTCAGCCTGCAGTTCCTCTGCTTCGAGCACCGGCGTCGGTTCGGCCAGGGTGACGAGAACAACCTTGGTCTGTGCCGGGTCCTGTAACCGCATGAGCGGCGTTACGAACCCCATGGTGTCGCCGACCTGGCGGGCAATTTCGCGGTGGTAGGAGCCCGTGGCGTCCAGGAGCAGCAGGGTGTGGCCGGTGGGCGCGGTGTCGATGACAACAAAGTGCCGGCGGGACTCCTGCACCACCCGGGAGAACTGGCGGAACACGGCCACCTCGTCGGTGCACGGGGACAGCAGGTCCTCGGCCAGCGCCGCACGTCCTTCCTCGTCCAGGGTCCGGCCTTTGGTCGCCATGACGTGGCTGCGGTACTCCTGGATGGCCGCCTCCGGATCGATGCGCGAGACCGTCAGGCCCTTCACGGAACCGTGAAGTGTTTCGGTCAGATGGGCTGCGGGGTCAGTCGTGGTGAGGTGGACCGCATGGCCCCTTTTGGCCAGCGCGACGGCGATGGCGGCAAAGACGGTGGTCTTCCCGACTCCGCCCTTGCCCATGCACAGCACGAGGCCGTGGCCGTCGGATTCCAACTCGTTCACGAGGGCGGCCAGCGGGGCGTCGTGGACTTCCGTCACCCGGGCCGCATCCGCCGTGATTCCGGCGTCGGAAGTGGCTACGAACAGGGACTCAAGTGCCGGAATGCCGACCATGTTGCCCGGCTTCAGCTCCAGGACATCGCGGGGCAGCCCGGCGACGGCGTCCGGTATGGCGGCCAGGGCTGCGGACTCGCGGGCCCTCAGGGCCCGCGCCAGTTCCTCCTCGCCTGCGGCTTCCGGCAGGAGGCCGTTGACGACGACGTAACCGCCCCCGATTCCGATCTGGTTGAGTTCGAGATATGTCCGCTCGATCTCGCTCAGGGACGAAGTCTGCGCACGCGTGACCAGGACAAGCCGGGTCCTCGTCGGATCGGTGAGGGCCCGGACTGCCGTGGCGTACACCTGTTTGTGCTTCTCGAGTCCTGACAGCGGGCCCAGGCAGGACGGGTCGCCCTTGCCGGCCGCCAGGAAATCGGTCCACGAGCCGGGCAGTTGCAGCAGGCGGAGCGTGTGGCCCGTCGGGGCGGTATCGAAGATGATGTGGTCATATTCCCCGTAGGAGCTGTCGTCGGCGAGTAGGTTGGTGAACTCGTCGAAGGAGGCGATCTCCGTGGTGCACGAACCTGAGAGGCTCTCGGTGATGCCGGCCAGTTCCGACTCGGGCAGGAGCCCCCGGACGGGCGCGAGGATCCGTTCCCGGTAGGCCGCGACGGCCTGCTCCGGGTCAATTTCCAAGGCAGAGAGACCCGGCGCGCCCGGGATGGGGGTGACCGTGTTCCCGATGCTCAGGCCGAAGACCTGCCCGACGTTGGAGGCCGGGTCGGTGCTGACCAACAAGACCCTCTGGCCGGTCCTCGCGAGGCTTAGCGCTGTTGCGCACGCTATGGACGTTTTCCCTACGCCACCCTTGCCGGTGAAGAAGACGAACCGCGGAGCATTCTCGAGAAATTTCACGCCGGAACCTCACAGCAGCTTGTCGAGCCGCCGCAGCGTCCGGCCGGCTCAAGGCTTCGGGCAGCAGACATGAAGTTCTCCTTGGCTGGCTCACACCGGCACGGTCCCCGGCGGGGGCGCGCCGACTTGAGTAAGACACTTACCGTCAGTATATCGATAAGCGTCAATGCCACCCGGCCTGCCCGCCGTCGCCGCAACCGGCCTCAGGCCCCGGGGGACATGGCGGCCAGGCTTCGCTTGAGGATCTTCCCGCTGGGGCCGAGCGGGAGTTCCGTGAGCAGCCTGATGACGCGCGGATACTTGTATGCAGCCAGCTGGGCGCTTGCGAAGTCGATCAGCTCGGTCTCGGTGGTGGCGGCCCCCGCATCGAGCACGATCGCGGCCGCAATTTCCTGGCCGTGGACATCGTGCGGGATTCCATAGACGGCGGCGCTGACAACCTGGGGGTGGGAGAGGAGAATTTCCTCGACCTCACGGGGGTAGACGTTGTAGCCGTTCCGGATGATCATGTCCTTCTTGCGGTCCACGATGGTGAGGTAGCCATCCTCGTCCTTGGTGCCAAGATCCCCGGTCCGGAACCAGCCGTCCACGACGGCCTCGGCGGTGGCCTCGGGTCGGTTCAAGTACCCCTTCATCAGCAGGTGGCCGCGGACGACGAGCTCGCCGAGTTCGCCGGTCGGCAGCAGTTCGATGCTTTCGACAGTTTCGGCGCGCGCGATTTCAATGTCGACGCCCCAGATCGGGATCCCGATGGTGCCGGGCCTCGGTGCCGTGCCTACGTGGTTGAACGCGGCGACGGGGGACGTTTCGGTCAGGCCGTACCCTTCGTGGATCTCCACCCCAAAGACGTCGCGGAACTTGTCCATCACCGCAAGCGGCAACGACGCCCCGCCCGAGACGCCGTAACGGAGAGCGGCCGGGCGGGCCGCCGTCGTCTTGGCCGCTTCCAGAAGCGCCACGTACATCGTCGGTACCCCGACAAAGATATTGACCTTGTGCCGGTCCAGCAGCGCCAGGGCGCCCTCGCCGCTGAAGCGGGGCATCATCACGATCGTGGCACCCGCGCGGAGACCGGCGTTGAGGACAACCGTCTGGCCGAAGGTGTGGAAGAGCGGCAGGCCGCCGAAGAGAACGTCGCCCCGCTTGAAGTCCATGACGCTGGTCAGGATCACGGACGTCTGTTCCACCAGGGCGAAGTGCGTGCCCAGGGCGCCCTTCGGTTTGCCGGTGGTGCCGGAGGTATAGAGGATGGTGGCGGTGTCCGAGGGACGGCACGGGACGTAGCTGCGGATGGGCTCGGCCGCGGCGGCCTCGGCCTCGAGCCGCGGCAGTCCGTCGTCGTCGGGCGCCATGACCGTCAGGACATCGACGCCGGTGCTGGCGGCGCCGGCGGCACCTTCCTCGAGCAGCGCGGCGGCGCAGATCAACATTCTGGCGCCGCTGTCCTGGAGGACGTATTCGATTTCGCGTGCCTTGAGCAGGGCGTGCACCGGAACCACAATGGCTCCCAGCGACAGGACGGCGTAGTAGACGCGGGCGAAATCCGGGACGTTGGGGATCAGGACGGCGACGGCTTCTCCCGGGCCGACGCCGCGCGCCCGGAGCGCCCCGGCGTAGGCGCGCGTCTCACGCCACAGATCTCCGTAGCTGGTTTCGTCGACACCGACGATGAGGGCGACGCTGTCCGGCGTCCGCTTGGCGGATTCCGCCAGGATCGCCGCAACGGAAATGGTGGCGAAGCCGTCGCCGGTGGTGGTGTTGGTCATGGCCTGCTTCTTCGTAGGGTTGATTAAGCTTTGAGGATCAGGGCATCGCCCTGGCCGCCGCCGCCGCAGAGGGCGACGACGCCGGTGCCTCCGCCGCGGCGCTTCAGCGCCAGCGCCTGGTGCAGGACCAGGCGGGCGCCCGAAGCCCCCACCGGGTGGCCGAGGGCGATTGCACCGCCGTCGGCGTTGACGACGTCGGTCTCGATGCCGAGGTCGTTGGCTGACTGGATGAGGACCGAGGCGAAGGCTTCGTTGATTTCGACCAGGTCGAGGTCCCCGGCGGTGAGCCCCTCCTGAGACAAGGCGCGTTCAATGGCACGGGCCGGCTGGGAGTGCAGGGATCCGTCCGGTCCCGCGGTCTGGCCGTGGGCGCCGATTTCGGCGATCCAGTCCAGGCCGGCGGCGATGGCCGCGGCCTTGCTGGCAATCACCAGCGCGGCGGCGCCATCGGAAAGCGGCGAGGCCGAACCGGCGGTGATGGTTGCCGCTTCGTCTTTCGAGAAGGCGGGCCGGAGCTGGGCCAGGGATTCGGCGGTGGTCTCCGGCCGGATTCCCTCGTCGTGTTCCAGCGTCAGGGCGGGCCCCTTGCGTTGCGGCACCTGGATGGGCGCAATTTCCTCCGCAAGCACCCCGGCGGCGCGTGCCGCCTCGGCGCGCTGGTGGGAGCGGGCCGCGACGGCGTCCTGCTCGGCCCGGCTGATGCCCCGCTCGGTGTTTCCTGCGTCGGTGGCTTCGCCCATCAGCTTGCCACTGACCGGGTCCTGCAGGCCGTCGTGGTTCAGGGAGTCGAGCATGGGTGCGTCACCGATGACGACACCTGCGCGCAGCCCCGGGACCAGGTGCGGGGCGTTGGTCATGGATTCCTGGCCTGCGGCGACGATGAAGTCGGCCTCCCCGGCCCGGATCATCCTGGCGGCGTCGATGACGGCCGTGAGCCCGGAGAGGCAGAGCTTGTTAATCGTCACGGTGGGCACGTCCCAGCCGATGCCGGCGGCCAGGCTGGCCTGGCGCGCTGGGCCCTGGCCTGCTCCGGCCTGGATGACCTGTCCGACGATGACCGCGCCGACCTGTTCCGGGGAGACACCGGTGCGCTCCAGCGCGGCACGGATGGCGTGGGCGCCCAGCTCGCTGGACGAGAAGGGTGTCAGGCCGCCGCGGAAGCGGCCGAAAGGTGTCCGGGCGCCGCCGAGGATGACGGGGATGTTGGCATTCTGGTTCATGGGAAGTCCTTTCGGAGGAACAACGTTGGTCAGGCGAAGGCTGAGGTGCCGGTGATTCCGCGGCCGATGATGAGCGCCTGCATGGTCTCGGTGCCCTCGTAGGTGTGGATGGCTTCGATGTCGGCCAAATGCCGGGCGACGCGGTTGGCCAGCAGGATGCCGTTGCCGCCGAGGAGATCCCGGGCGTTGGAGGCAATGCCGCGGGCTGTGCGGGTGCAGGTGTATTTGGCCAGTGAGGCTTGCTCGGGGGTGAGCGACCCTTCCTCGTCGAGGCGGGTCATCTGGACGACCATCAGCTGCATGGTGGCCAGTTCGCTGAGCATCCGGGCCAGTCTTTCCTGCACGATCTGGGAAGCAGCCAGCGGCCGGCCGAACTGCACGCGCTGCTTGGCGTACTGAACCGCGGTTTCGTAGCAGGCGGTGGCATGTCCGACGGCGGACCAGGCGACGCCGAGCCGGGTCGCCAGCAGGACGCGGGCCGTGTCCTTGAAGGTCCGCGCCCCCGGCAGCACGTTCTCCTGCGGGACGAAGACGTTTTCGAGCCGGATGTGGGCCTGCCAGATGGCACGCAAGGCCAGCTTGCCTTCGATCCTTGTAGCGGAGTAGCCGGGGGAGTCCTGCGGTACCAGATAGCCGTGAACCTGGCCGTCCTCACCCCTGGCCCACACCACGCTGACGCCGCCGACGGAGCCGTTGCCGATCCATTTCTTTTCGCCGTTGAGAAGGAAGCCGCCCTCCGTGCTGGTGGCCGTGGATTCAAGGGCCACCGAATCCGAGCCGTGGGTCGGTTCCGTCAGCGCAAACGCGGCGTATTCCGTGCCGGCGGCGATCGCCGGCAGCCAGCGTTCCTTCTGCTCGGCAGACCCGCACTCCGCTACGGACCGCAGGGCGAGCCCGCCCTGGACCGCGATCATGGTCGCCACGGAGCCGTCGCCTCGGCTGATCTCCATGTTCACCAGGCCGGCGGCCATGCTGGTCATCGCGGGGAACCCTTCCACGGGGACGCCGTCGCGCAGCAGGTCCAGCTCGCCGAGGCGGCGTAGGAGGTGCAGCGGATACTCGGCGCGCTCCCAGTAACTGTCTATGACTGGAAGTACCTCGGCCTGGACGAAGTTGCGGGCACGTTCCCAGTAGCCGCGGTCCTCGTCGCCGATCGTGGCGAACACGGAGGCGGGATCCGTGCCCAGGGCTTCGGTGAGCACGTAGTCGGGTTCGACCGTGCCGAGCGGAAATTCGTCCGTGGCCGCTGTGGCGGTGAGCCCGGAACCGGGCGACGTCGTCGTCATGGGTAAGTCCTCTGTCTGGGGCGCGGGGTTTCTCCGCCCCGCGTAGTGTGGTTCAGGCCACACCGACTAAGGATGCATTGAAACGGAGTCTCACGTCAAGAAACTCAGTGCCAGAAGTGGCGTGTCGAGCCTAGGGCAGGGCATCGCGGACGGCCTGCACTATCGAGTCCTTGTCTGCGCCTGCCGCGAGGACAGTCACGACGACGGCGGGGGCCGGGTGCGCCGGTCCGGAGCCCAGTAAGACCGGCCGGAAGATCTCGGAGAGGGCCTGAAGCTCGTTCGCGAGCGCCGTTGCCCTGTCCCGGGCGGCCGACTCGGTTTCCTGGGCCGCCCCGCTGCGAAGCCAGCGCCGGAGGAAGGCGTTGTGGACCGCGACGACGGCCGCGGCGAAGGAGACGGCCTTGTACTCGCGGTGCTCGGCGTCGGGCAGCTTGTCCAGCAGGTGCTGGAGGAACGCCCTCTCGTACCGGTGCGAGGTGACCAGCTCCCGGTCCCGCAGCGCGGGGACGGCCTGCATCAGTTCATAACGCGCCCGGGACGTTTCCCCGTTCCGCAAGTGGTGGTTGAAAACCAGCAGCGCCGCGTCCCCGATCGCTGCCAGTGGTTCCTGCATCGTTTCCGCCAGGCTGTCCGTCACCTGCCGCAGGATCCGCTCGTGGTCCGCGAAGACCACATCCTCCTTGGAGCCGAACTTCCGAAAGAAGGTGCTGCGGCTCATGCCCGCGGCGTCCGCAAGGTCTTCTACGGACGTTGCGTCATAGCCCTGCCTCGCCAACAGCCCGATAGCGGCGGCGGCGGGCGCGTCGGCATGGTGGCTTGGCGGGTGCGAGGTCATGGGCCGAAATCTAGCACAACCGCGGCTATCCGATCCGGGCCGGGAGCCGAGGCCGCGCTCCTGCCCGGTTGTTAGCTCCGACGCGCGGAACACTCCGGCGTGTCTCCGACCCGGCGTTGTTGTTTCAGCCGAAAACCGGGCTGGAGCGCGCCGGTCGCCCTGCCGGCCGGTGCGGACGCGGCGGCGGGGTAGCCTGACGGCACTAATCTGGGGAGTAGCAAGCATCCGAGAAGTTCAGAAGCAGATGACCCGCAGGATGTTGCTCGAAAAGGGGCTGGAGCTTTTTGAACAGAAGGGCGGGATGAGCCCTCGACAAGGAGGTCAGGATGGCTGGAGGCAGTAGCGAACCCGGCAGGACCGTTACCTCGAAGGTCCTCGCCATCCTGGAAGCCTTCGAAACATCCCGTGGTGCCCTCAGCCTGACCGGGATCGCCGAGAAATCCGGGCTGCCGCTGAGTACGGCCCACCGGCTGGTCACCGAACTCACCGCGTGGGGATTCCTGTCCCGGGAACCGAACGGGCGCTACCAGCTGGGCATCCGGCTGTGGGAGCTGGCGCAGAACACGGGGAGGCAGCTGCGTGACGCGGCCAGGCCCTACGTGCAGGATTTGTTCTCGCTCACGGGGGAAACCGCGCACCTTGCGGTCCGGGCCGGCCACGAGGTGCTCTATATCGACCGCGTTTACGGTTCAAAACGGGTGCCGCGGGCCTCCCGGGTCGGCGGCCGGCTGCCCATGCACGCGACCGCCGTCGGCAAGGTGATCCTGGCTTACGAGCAGGACTGGGTCCGGGACGCGTACCTGAACCGGCAGCTGGAGCGGCACACCGCCCACACCCATGTGGACCCCAAAAAGCTGGCCGCGGAACTGGTCCAGATCCGGGAGCAGGGGTACGCCACCACGCTGGAGGAGGTGCGGCTGGGCTCCTGTTCGATCGCGGTCCCGGTCTTCCATACCGGCAGGATCGGCGCCTCCATCGGCCTGGTGCTTCCCACCAGCCAGGCCGCCACAATGACCCGGCACCTGCCCGTCCTGCGGGGCATCGCAGCCCAGATTGAGCGTGCCACCGCGAGGATCCCGCTGGAGACGCTGCTGGGCAGCCACGTCGCCGGCACGGACTGAGCCGGGCACGCCCCGAGTGCTGTCTGCTCCCGGCGCCGGAGGGTCCGTCCGGGGGCACTTTGACGGCAAGCACTTTGACGGCAATCTTCGACGTCGGCCGCTGTGTTGGCGGCGTGGCCGCGTCGAAGTGCCCCCGCACCCCGGGCCGCACCCCGCACCCCCGGCCCGACGCTGTCCAGGGGGATCGGCCGGGCCCGGCCCTGGAACAAGTCCTTTCCACCCAGTGGAAGCACACGCTATCCGCGGGGAGTGACCGGGGCCACACTGGGAGATAAGAACCCCGGCATGCACTGGCGCTGCCGGCGGGACCGAAAACCTAGGAGCTTAGATGTCACCCTCGACGGAAACGGCCGGCCGCTGTCCCTTTGGACACGGCGCCGAAGCCCCCGCAGGGCACCACGGCTATGAGCCGTTCCAGATGAAGGATCCGTTTCCCGCCTACGCAGAACTCCGGGCCGAGCCCGTGATGTTCGACCAGCGGGTGGGCCTCTACGTCGTCTCCCGCTATGACGACATCAAGGCCGTCTTTGAGGACTGGGAGACCTTCTCCAGCGAAAATGCCCAGGCCCCGGTCCGCGAGCGCGGCGCTGCGGCGAAGAAGATCATGGAAGAGGGCGGGTTCACCGCCTACTCGGGCCTGTCGGCGCGGCGCCCGCCGGAGCACACCCGCATCCGCGCCGTGGTCCAGAAAGCCTTCACGCCGCGCCGCTACAAGGCGCTGGAACCGTTCATCCGGCAGAACGTCGTCGACCTGCTGGAGAAGATGCTGGCCCACCCGGAACACCGCGGCGACATGGTCAAGGATCTCGCCTACGACGTGCCCACCATCACCATCCTCACCCTGATCGGCGCGGATGTCTCCCAGGTGGACACCTTCAAGCGCTGGAGCGATTCCCGCGCGGCGATGACCTGGGGCGACCTCAGCGACGAGGAGCAGATCCCGCACGCCCACAACCTGGTGGAGTACTGGCAGGAATGTCTCCGCCTGGTCAAGGTGGCCCATGAGGAGGGCGGCGACAACCTCACCGCGGACCTGGTGAAGGCGCAGCAGGAGGGTGCCGAGATCTCCGACCATGAGATCGCCTCGGTCCTGTACAGCCTGCTTTTCGCCGGCCACGAGACCACCACCACGCTGATCTCCAACGCCCTCCGCGAGCTCCTGGCCCGCCCCGGCCAGTGGAAGCAGCTGGTCGAGGACCCCAAGAAGATCGCCGCCGCAATCGACGAGGTGCTCCGCTACGCCGGCTCGATCGTCGGCTGGCGGCGCAAGGCGCTCACAGACACCGAAGTCGGCGGCGTCCCCATCGAGGAAGGCGCGCAGCTGCTGCTCCTGATGGGCTCTGCCAACCGTGACGAGAACAAGTTCGACGCCGGCGAGGACTTCGACATCAGCCGTCCCAACGCCCGCGAGCACCTCTCCTTCGGGTTCGGCATCCACTACTGCCTGGGCAACATGCTGGCCAAGCTCCAGGCCAAGATTGCCCTTGAGGAAGTGGCCCGGCTCGCCCCGGAACTGCAGCTGGAGAACCCGGAAGCCATCACCTTCCGCGAAAACCTGTCCTTCCGCGTCCCCGAGACCGTCCCCGTCAGCTGGAAGGCCTAAGGAAAATGCAAAGCAACGAGTACATCCAGTTCTTCGACGGCGGCATCGAACCGAAGCTCGACAACCTTGGCGGCAAGGGCGCGTCCCTGGTCACCATGACTTCCGCCGGCATGCCCGTCCCGCCAGGCTTCGTGGTCACCACCGCGCAGTTTGACGCCTTTATGCAGGAAGCCGGCATCACCCGGCATATTCACCAGCTCCTTGCCGATCTCGACCCCGAGGACATGGGCCAGGTGGATAAGGTCTCGGCCGCCATCCGCGAGGACATCTGCTCCCGCCCGGTGCCGCAAGCGCTGCGCGAGCTCACCGTCGGCGCCTACGAGGCCCTGATGTCACGCTTCGAGGCGCCCGTGCCGGTGGCCGTGCGCTCCAGCGCCACCGCCGAGGACCTCCCGGACGCCTCCTTCGCCGGTCAGCAGGACACCTATCTCTGGCTGCACGGCGTCAAGGCCGTCACCGATCACATCCGGCAGTGCTGGGCATCGCTGTTCACCTCCCGCGCCATCATTTACCGGCTGAAGAACAGCATCCCCAACGAGGGCCTCTCGATGGCCGTCGTGGTGCAGAAGATGGTCAACGCCCGCGTCTCCGGCGTCGCGATCACCATGGACCCCACCAACGGCGACCGCTCCAAGATCACCATCGACTCCTCTTACGGCGTCGGCGAGATGGTGGTCTCAGGCCAGGTCACCCCGGACAACATCATGCTGGACAAAGTCACCCTGGCCGTCATCTCCGAACACCTCGGCGACAAGCACGCCGAACTCGTCCCGGACGCCGTTGCCGGCCGCCTGGTGGAGCGGGAAGTCGACGCCGAACGCCGCGGCCGGCGCAGCCTCAGCGACGCTGAACTCAGCGCCGTGGCGCTGATGGCCAAGCGCGCGGAGAAACACTACAAGTGCCCGCAGGACATCGAGTGGGCCCTTGACACGGACCTGCCGGACGGCGCGAACCTGCTCCTGCTGCAGTCCCGCCCGGAAACCGTCCACTCCTCCAAGCCCGCCGTCGTCACGGCCCCGCAACCGGTGGTCGCTGGAGGCTTCTTCAGCGGATTCAGCGCCGGGACGCCCAAGGCGTCCGCCTAGTACCCGCTGTTGCCCCCCGTTCCGCCCTCCCACCACGGCTCAACGATGAGCCCGCCTTGAAAGGACCGCCATGTCCCTGAAGTCCTTCCCCAAATCCTCCGAGCTCGCGGTCCCCGCCGGCGCCGAGGGCTGGGAAAAGATCTACCCGTATTACCTGGTCTTCCAAGACAAGCTCAAAGAGCAGGAGGACGCCAAGTTCTGGTTCTGCGACAGCCAGCACTGGCCCACAGTCTTCAAGCCCTTCGAGACCATCGGCGGCGAATTCGCGGTCAAGTGCCTGGGCCAGTACAACGCCCGGCACCTGATGATCCCGAACGCCAACGGCATCGAATTCAGGGTGCACCTGGGCTACCTGTACATGTCGCCCATCCCGGTCCCCGAGGACCAGATCGCCGCGCGGGTCCCCCTGTTCGAGCAGCGCGTGGGCCACTACTTCCAGAACTGGGACCAGCTCCTCAAGCAGTGGCACGTCAAGGTCAAGGGCACCATCGACGAGATGGAAACCATCTCCTTCCCCAAGCTCCCGGACGTGGTCCCGATGGAGGATATCCTCTCCGGCAAGGGCAAGGACGGCTCCGAGAAGCTGCTGGAAAGCTACGACCGGCTCATCCAGCTGGCCTACCAGAACTGGCAATACCACTTCGAGTTCCTCAACCTCGGCTACATCGCCTACCTGGACTTCTTCAACTTCTGCAAGCAGGTCTTCCCCAACATCCCGGACCAGTCGATCGCCACCATGGTGCAGGGCGTGGACATGGAGCTGTTCCGTCCGGATGACGAGCTCAAGCAGCTCGCCAAGCTCGCCGTCGAACTCGGGCTGCAATCCCGCTTCGGCAACACCGACGACGTCGAGGCCACCCTCGCTGCGATCGCGGCCGCCCCCGGCGGGGACCGCTGGATTGCCCAGTATGAGGCCGCCAAGGACCCGTGGTTCAACTTCACCGTGGGCAATGGCTTCTACGGCCACGACAAGTACTGGAACGAACACCAGGAAATCCCGCTCGGCTACATCGCGGACTACATCCGGCGGGTGGACGAGGGCCAGGAAATCATGCGTCCGGTCGAGGCCTTGATCCTCGAACGCGACCGCATCACCGAGGAATACCGGGAGCTGCTGGAAGGCGAAAACCAGGCGCTCTTCGACGCCAAGCGCGGGCTCGCCGCGACCGCTTACCCGTACGTGGAGAACCACAACTTCTACATCGAGCACTGGACCATGGGCGTCTTCTGGCGCAAAATCCGCGAGCTCAGCCGCATGATGCAGGGCGAAGGCTTCTGGACCGAGCCGGACGACCTGCTCTACCTGGGCCGCAACGAGGTCCGCGACGCGCTCTTCGACCTCGTCACCGGCTGGGGCGTCGGCGCGAAGCCGATCGGCCCGGACTACTGGCCGGAGGAGATCGAACGCCGCCGCGGGATCGTGGACGCACTGAAGACGGCGCGGCCGGCGCCCGCGCTGAACACCCCGCCGGAAATCATCACCGAACCGTTCACCCGGATGCTCTGGGGCATCACCACCGAGCAGGTCCAGCAGTGGCTGGGTGCCGGCGAAGCGGTGGAGGGCGGCGGCCTGCGCGGCATGGCGGCCTCACCCGGCGTCGTCGAGGGCCTGGCCCGCGTCGTCACCGACGCCGACCAGCTCTCCGAAGTGCAGCAGGGCGAAATCCTCGTCGCGACCGTTACGGCACCGTCCTGGGGCCCGATCTTCGGCAAGATCAAGGCAACGGTCACGGACATCGGCGGCATGATGAGCCACGCGGCGATCGTCTGCCGGGAATACGGGCTCCCGGCCGTGACCGGGACCGGCTCCGCGTCCACCACGATCAAGACCGGACAGCGGCTGCGGGTGGACGGCACCAAGGGGACCGTGCAGATCCTCGACGCCGAAGACGATCTGGCGGTCACCGGACCCGGGGCGCACAGCCACAGCCATGTCTGATGCGACGATGAACCCCGCAGAAGACGGGCGCACGGACCAGCCGGCCCGCACCGTCCTGATCACCGGTGCCGCCGGCGGGCTGGGCCGGGCCTTCGCGCTCGGCTTCGCCCGCCGCGGCTACCGCGTGGCGGTGGCGGACGTGAACCTGGCGGGCGCTGAGGAAACAGCCAAACTGGTCCTGGATACCGGGGCCGAGGCGGCCGCCTTCTACGTCGACGTCACCAGCGTCGACTCCACCGAGGCCCTCGCAAAAGACTGCGCGGACTTCGGTAGCGGAAGCATCGACGTGCTGCTCAACAACGCGGCGGTGTACGCCGGGGTGACCCGCAGCCCGTTCGAGGACATTGACCCGGCCGAATGGGACCTGGTGATGAACGTCAACCTCAAGGGCCCCTGGCTCGTCACCCGGGCGGCGAGCCCGTTCCTGCCCGAGGGCGGGCGCGTCATCAACCTCTCCAGCGCCACGATCTTCAGCGGCTCGGAGCAGTGGCTGCACTACGTCGCCTCGAAAGGCGGTGTGGTGGCCCTGACCCGGGTGCTGGCCAAGGAACTGGGCCGGCGGGGGATTACCGTCAACGCGATCGCCCCCGGCTTCACCCTCACCGAAGCCAGCTATGGGCTAATGGAGAACGCCGAGAACTACGGCGTGGACCGGGGTGCCATCAAGCGGGCCAGCCAGCCGGAGGACATCGTGGGTGCGGCGCTTTTCCTGGCCGGCCCGGACAGTTCCTACTACACCGGCCAGACCATGGTGGTCGACGGCGGCCGCCAGTTCATCTGAGCGCCGGCTCCAACTTTCCAAGCGACTTTCTACCCAAGGAGGACCAATGCCAACGGTTCATTTCACCGACGCCGATGGCGCCGTCCGCGACGTGCAGGGCAACCCCGGGGATTCCGTCATGGAGACCGCGGTGCGCAACGGCGTCCCCGGCATCGTGGCCGAATGCGGCGGCTCGCTGTCCTGCGCCACCTGCCACGTCTTTGTCCGCGAGGACTGCCTCGCGGAGCTTCCACCGATGGAGGACATGGAGGACGAGATGCTTTACGGCACGGCCGTGGACCGCGAGGACAACTCGCGGCTGTCCTGCCAGCTGCGCCTGACGGACGAGGTCGAACTGTTCGTCACCACCCCGGAAAGCCAGGTGTAGCCGTGGAAACCCACGTTGCCGCGGCGCAGCAGACGTCCGCCGAAACGGCCGGCGCAGCCGGTCCCGAAACTGCAAGCCCCACCCGCACCGGCCTGCTGATCATCGGCGCCAGCCAGTCCGGCGTCCAGCTCGCGGTGTCGCTGCGGGCGCTCGGCTTCGACGAGCACATCACCCTGCTTGGCGACGAGGACCACCGGCCCTACCAGCGCCCGGCCCTGTCCAAGGAGTTCCTGCAGGGCACGGTGGAGAGCGAATCCCTGATCTTCCGCTCCAACGAGTACTGGGCCGAGCACAACGTGGAGCTGGTCAAGGGCGAATACATCGTCCGGATCGAGAAGGAAGCCGACGGGTCGGGGGTGGCGCATTCCTCCTCCGGGCGGCAGTTCCCCTTCACGCGGCTCGCCCTCACCGTGGGCGCCCGCGCCCGAAAACTGGAGATTGAGGGCGGGGACCTCGACGGCGTCCTCTACCTGCGCAACGCCGACGACGCCCTGGCGCTCAAGGCCCGGGTGGAGGATGCCACCGACGTGGTGGTGATCGGCGGCGGATTCATCGGCCTCGAAGCCGCGTCCAGCCTGCAAAAGATGGGCAAGAACGTCACCGTGCTCGAATTCGGTCCGCGGCTGGTGGGCCGCGCCGTCGGCGAGGAAACCGCCGAGTACTTCCTGCAGGCCCACCGTGCCCGGGGCTTGGACATCCGGCTGAACACGAGCGCCAAGCGCTTCACCGCAGCCGGCGCCGGTGACAACGCCCCGGGCGACGGCCGCAGGGTCGCCGGCGTCGAACTCCAGGACGGCACGGTGCTGCCCGCGCAGATCGTGCTGGTCGGCATCGGCGTCATCCCGAACACCCAGCTGGCCGAACAGCTTGGCCTGGCCGTGGACAACGGGATCGTCGTGGACCGCTTCGCGCTGGCCTCGGACGGGACCACGGTGGCCATCGGCGACTGTGCCAACATGCCCAACCCGGTCCCCGGCTCGGAACCGGGGGAGCGGATCCGGCTCGAGAGTGTCAACAACGCGATCGAGCACGCCAAGGTGGCCGCCTATTCGCTCACCGGGCGGCGCGAGGAATATGCCGGCATCCCGTGGTTCTGGTCCAACCAGGCCGACCTCAAGCTCCAGATCGCCGGACTCTGCAGCGGCTACGACCAGACGGTGCTGCGGCAGGACCAGGAACGGGGCAAGTTCAGCGTCCTCTACTACCGGCAGGGCCGCATCATCGCCGCGGACTGCGTCAACGCGCCGCTGGACTTCATGGCGGTCAAGAACGCCCTCGCCAAAGGCCAGAACATCCCCGCCGACGCCGCCGCGGACCCGGCTACACCCCTCAAGACGATCACCACGGACAGCTAGCCGCCTCCGGCCAGCCCCACCCGAAGGAGCACTATGACCACCCCCAAGACGCCGGTTGCCGACGCCGGCACTGCCACAGCCGGGACTACTGCTGTCGCCCCTGCCCACCCCGCGGCCGCGGACTTCGCCGCCGCTTATCCGGTCCGGCCGATTCCGGCGCCGGGACCGGTGGACACGGCCCCGATCGCCACTACCCCCGCGGCCCTAGGAGAACTGGACGGGCTCTGGCGGGCAGTAGTGCACGAGACCCGCACCCGAGGCAACGACATTCACCTGCCGATCTCGCTCGCCTACGCGGAGCGGCTCTGCCGGGCCTATCCGGATGCCGACGCCGAATTGGTCCGGGTGGCCACCGTGCTGCACGACACCGGCTGGGCCCACGTGGACGAATCCCGGATCATCTCCGAGGGCTTCGCCGGGGACTGGCGCAAGGCCGCCATCCGGTATGAACACGAAAAGCAAGGCTGCGACGTCGCCCGCCGGGTGCTACCGGACCTGGGCTACGACGCCGAATTCATCGAGCGCGTCTGCGCGATCATTGACGGGCATGACACCCGCCCGGTGGCCTATTCGCTGGAGGACGCACTGATGCGCGACGCCGACCGGCTGTGGCGCTTCGACCAGGCTGGGATCGCCCTGGCCTCCTCGTGGTTCAAAATGGACCCGGCGACCTACACCGAGCGGCTGACCTCGGAAATCGTGCCCGAGCTCATCACCCAGGCCGCGTTCGACATGGCCACCGCCGACCTGGACCGCTCCACCGCCCTGCTCAAGACGGCGGTCATCCGATGACCGCCGCCACGCACGAAGCCCCCGCCGTGGCCGCCCGCGCCGCGCTCAAACTGCCCTACACCCACGTCGACGACCTCTTCATCGACGGCGTCTGGATCCCGGCACGCGGTACCGGCCGCAACCCGGTCACGGACCCCGCCACCGGCGAAGCCTGGGGCTCCGTGCCGGACGGTACCGCCGAAGACGTCGACGCCGCCGTCGTCTCCGCACGCCGGGCTTTCGACGCCGGCGAGTGGCCGCGGCTGGCGCCGTCGGTCCGCGCCGCGTACCTGCTGCGCATCGCCGAGGAAGTGGAGAAGCGGGCCGGGGAGCTGTCCCTGACGAACACCCGCGAGAACGGCTCGCCGGTATCCGAATCCGCCGGGGCCGCCGCCAACGCCGCGGGGATCCTCCGCTACTTCGCCACCCTGGCCGAGTACCTGGAGCGTGAGGACGTACGGGCCTTCCCGAAGGGCGGCGGGGAATCTGTTGTCCGGCGCGATCCGGTGGGCGTGTGCGCCCTGATCGCACCGTGGAACTTTCCGATCAACCTCGTTGTCATCAAGCTGGCCCCGGCGCTGTTGGCCGGCTGCACCGTGGTGATCAAGCCGGCGTCTCCCACCCCCTTGTCCCTCCGGGTGGTCATTGACGCGGTGGCCGCGGCCGGCGTCCCGGCCGGCGTCGTCAACCTTGTCACCGGATCCGGCCGGCTGGGGGATCAGCTGGTGAAGCACCCCGGCGTCGACAAGGTGGCGTTCACGGGTTCCACGCCGGTGGGCCGAAAGATCGCAGCGGCATGCGGCGAACTGTTGCGCCCTGTCACCCTCGAACTCGGCGGAAAATCCAGTGCGATTGTGCTGCCGGACGCGGACCTGGACGCCATGTCCAACGTGCTGATCCGCTCCTGCCTGCGCAACACCGGGCAGACCTGCTACATCTCGACCCGGATCCTGGCACCCGCCAGCAGGTACGAGGAGGTGGTGGACATGGTCACCGCCACGATCGCGGCAGCCAAGCAGGGCGACCCGCTGGAGCCTGACACCGTGTTTGGCCCGTGCGCCACGGAGTCCCAGTACCGGACCGTTCTGGAATACGTGGAGTCCGGCCTGGCCGAAGGCGCCCGTGCCACGACCGGCGGCCGCGCCGCGTCGCTGGGCGGCGGGCTCGAAGGCGGCTACTTTGTCGAGCCGACCGTGTTCGCCGACGTCACCCCCGCCATGCGGATCTCGCGCGAGGAGATCTTTGGACCGGTCCTCTGCATCCTGAAGTACGACGACGCGGGAGGCAGCGCCGATGCAGCGGTCGCGTTGGCCAACAACACCGAGTTCGGCCTGGGCGGGCTGGTGTTCGGCTCCGACCCCGGGACCGCGATGGCGGTGGCGGAACGGATAGACACCGGTTCGGTGGGCATCAACTTCTTCGCCTCCAACCATGCGGCGCCCTTTGGCGGCCGGCACGATTCCGGCCTCGGCACCGAATATGGCGTCGAGGGCCTCAACGCCTACCTCAGCTACAAGTCGATCCACCGGAAGGTGTAGGGGATGCTCTTTCCCTTATGGTCCCTCTGCCGCACCCGGAACAACCAAAAGTGATAGCGCAACCGGTTCCGGCCGTGCCAGCATGGGGGCTCAGCGAAAGTGCGCCGGGAGGGGACTGCAATGAAGGCCAACGAACTGCTGCTTGACGGGTTTGGCAGGATCCACGAGATCGTGGCCGCCACCCTCGAAGACATAGACCCGGAGCTGCTGGTCCGGCGGGTGGCGGACCAGGCAAACCCGATTGCGTGGCTGGTCTGGCACCTCAGCCGCGGGGAGGATGCCCAAATCGCCCCCGCCGCCGGCTTGGAGCAGGTGTGGACGTCGCAGGGCTTCGCCGGACGTTTTGGCCTGTCACTGCCCGTCCAGGACACCGGCTACGGGCACACGTCCAAGCAGGTCGACGCGGTTCAGGCCCCGCCTGAGTTGCTGCGGGACTATTACGACGCCGTCCACCGGCAGACGGTCGGGTTCCTGGAATCCCTCAGCGACGAGGAGCTCGACCGCGTCGTGGACACCCGCTGGAAGCCGCCGGTCACGCTCGGGGTACGGCTGGTCAGCATTCTCGCCGATTGCCTCCAGCACGCGGGACAGGCCGCGTACGTGAAAGGCGCCGTTACCGAGACCGGTTGAGCACCATCGCCGAACCGCCGCCACGTCGGACCGGCTCGGCGGCCGCGACCAGGCGCCCGCCCGGACCGAACTCGATCGCGGTTGCCGCGCCGATCTCCGCCGCCGAGGTGAACGCATCCCCGGACGGTGTGAACTGATGGCCGTACGGCGCCAGCCCGGTGCCGTACGCGGCGATGAACGACGGCTCGGCCGTGACCTCGGCCGTGTTCCGCTGTGACGCACGCGGTGCCGCAATCGCCTCGGAGATCGTCATGCCCAGATCCACCCGGTTCAGGATGGTCTGCAGCACTGTCGTAATGATGGTCGATCCGCCGGGGGAGCCGAGCGCGAGGAACGGCGCCCCGTCCTTCAGGATGATGGTCGGCGCCATCGAGGAGCGCGGACGCTTCCCCGGCTCGATCCGGTTCGGATCCTTGGGGTCGTACACGGTGGAGAAGTCGGTCATTTCGTTGTTGAGCAGGAACCCGCGGCCGGGCACCACCATGCCGGATCCGCCGGTCTGCTCGATCGTGAGGGTGTACTCCGCCACGTTGCCCCACTTGTCCGCGACCGTCAGATTCGTCGTCGAGATGTTCTCGGTGTCCTTCTCGTCGGCGGGTGCCACTGCGGCGGCCGGGCACACGCCGTCGTACGCTGACACATTTCCCGGTGCGACCGGCTTGGCCGCGGCATGCTGCGGGTCGATCCGGCAGGCGCGTTCCTTGCCGAAGAGCGGGTCGGTGAGAGCGGCTGTGGGCACGTCGACCTGCGCCGGGTCGCCGACGTACTTGCCGCGGTCGGCGAACGCCAGGGCACTGGCTTCCAGGTAGTGGTGCAGGGCGCCGGCCCGGGACATCCCGGAGAGATTGGACGGGTCCAGGATGTTCAGCGCCTCGCCGACCGTGGTACCGCCGCTGCTGGAGGGCGCCATGCCGTAGACGTCCAGGCCGCGGTAGTCCACGTGGGTGGGATCCTGGTCCAGCGCACGGTAGGCGGCGAGATCCGCCGTTGTCATGAATCCGGCCGGGACGGGCAGCTTGGTGCCGGCGGCCTTCGCCGGAGCCTGGACGGTGGCCGCGATTTCCGCAGCGAGCGGCCCGCTGTAGAAGCCGCGCGTGCCCTGCTTCGCGAGGAGCCGGTAAGTCGCGGCCAGGTCGTGGTTTTGGAAAATGCTGCCGACGGCGGGAGCGTCCCCGCCGGGCAGGTAGAGGTTGCTGGTCGCGGGGAATGCGGCGAAGCGGGCCTTGTTGTCGAGGGTCTGCTGCCGGAACGTTCCGTCCACGACGAAGCCTCGGGTGGCCACCTTGATGGCCGGTTTGAGGGCCTCGCCAAGCCCCAGGCTGCCCCAGCGCTCGAGTGCCCGTTCCCAGGTCGCGGGGGTGCCAGGGACGTCGACGGCGACGCCGCTGGTGACGAGCTCGGGGGTGAAGCGATAGGGCAGGCCCGTCGCCGGGTCAATGAACGCATCGTGCGGCATCCCGGCCGGAGCAGTCTCGCGTCCGTCAACTGTGCCGACCTTGCCGGTCTTTGCGTCGTAGTAGACGAAGTAGCCGCCGCCGCCGATGCCGGCGCTGTACGGCTCGGTCACGCCCAGGGTCGCGGCTGCGGCGACGGCGGCGTCTGCCGCGTTGCCGCCCTTGCGGAGCACCTCGATCGCGGCGGCCGAGGCCTCCGGGTCCACCGTGCTCACCGCGCCGCCGTAGCCGATGGCCGTCGCGGTCTTTTCAGTCTCGCGCGGTGCCGCGGAGGCGGGGCCGGCGACGGCGCCGCCCGCCACGCTCAGGGCCAGTGCCGCGGTGACGGCGGACAGTCGACGTCCTACATGTTGCATGGCTGCTCCCGGGCTAGCGTCGTGTGAACTGACAGTTTCTGTCACACTACCCGCGCCCGTTGTGACATTCAATGCAGCATCCTGTCACACCGGTGGCTGGCGGCCGCGGCTAGCCTGCCTCCCGCAGGTGCGCCAGGAGCGCGTCCAGGACCGGAAGCTGGCCGCGCACCAGCTTCGTGCGGGCCTCGGACTCGCTGAACCACGCGGCGTCGTCGATCTCCGGGTAGCTGCGGACGATGCCCGATCCCCTTGGCCACTCCAGCGAAAAGGTGTTGCTCACGATCCTTTCCGGCCGGAAGTCACATTCGGCGGCGAAGACGGTGACAAACTTGCCCGAAGCCTGCCGGAAGCTGCCCAGCGGGAAGTAATCGACGTCGGGCGGGGCGGTGCCGATTTCCTCCGCGAACTCGCGGCGCGCGGCCGCCAGTGCGTCTTCGTCTTCGGTGTATTCGCCCTTGGGGATGGACCAGGCCGCGGCATCCTTCCGCGCCCAGAACGGCCCGCCCATGTGTCCGATCCAGACTTCCAGCCGCGACTGCGGACCCCGCCGGTACAGCAGCAGGCCGGCACTCAGAACGCTCATGCGGCCTCCAGTCCACGGGCGGGTTCCGGACTATCTTCGGACGCGCGCGGTGCGAAGGCAAGCGCGGTCGGGCCCGGAACCGTGGAGGCATGGCTGCCGCGGCCCGGTTGCCAGGGGAGGTTGGAGCCCCCTAAAGCGCGGATACCGCCGACCGGACCGCCTCGGACATGGGTGTTGTGGGCCGGCCGATCAACGTGCGTAGCTGAGTCGTAGTGACGTGAAGGTCTCCTCGAGCGATCCCCAGGTCGGAGTCCGCAAGGATATCGGCGAAGTCCAACGGCACGCCGAATCCTGCCAGCATGGCGGCGTAGTCGGCCGCGGGCAGGTCCTGATATGCGATCGGCTGCCCGCTGGCCTCGGCGATCTCGCCGGCCAGTTCCGCCATAGAGAAGGCCTCGTCGCCGCCGAGTTCGTAGACTTTCCCGGCCTGGTCCTCGGCCATCAGGGCCGCAGCCGCTGCCTCGGCATAGTCGGCGCGCGCCGCGGCGCTAACCTTGCCGTCGCCGGCGCTTCCGGCGAACACGCCCTGTGCGAGCGTCCCCTGAAGCTGCTCGGTGTAGTTCTCCAGGTACCAGCCGTTGCGCAGGAGCACGTAGGGGAGTCCGGATTGCGCGAGCAGGGCCTCCGTCGCCTGGTGCTCGGCGGCCAGCTTCATGCCCGTGCTGTCCGCATTGGCGATGCTGGTGTAGGCGATCAGTCCGACGCTCTCGGCGACGGCGGCATCGATCACAGCGCGGTGCTGTCTCACCCGCCGGCCGACTTCACTCCCGGAAATCAGCAGCACCTTCGTGGCGCCCTTAAGGGCGTCGGTGACCGTGGCGGCGTCGTCGTAGTCCATGGCCCTAACCTGGAGGCCGCGGCCGGCGAACTCCGCCAGCCGTTCGACGGCACGTCCGGTGGCGACGATCTGCCCTGCGGGGACGCCGCGCTGCAGCAGGGATTCGATTACAAGGCGGCCAAGTTGTCCGGTGGCGCCGGTGACGACGATGCTCATGGGAAATTCCTTTCACGTGTTTGCTCTTCCGGGGTGGACAACCGGCCCGCAGCGGCAAAACTTCCCGGAAGAGAGTACGCACTTTCAGGTAAGGTACATACGTGACGGTTAGTTATGAATCATCCCGGTCCCCGCAGCCTCCGGAGAGCCCCGTATTTCCTGCCGGTTGCGCAAGCCGGACCCTGCTCGACCACGTGACGAGCAAGTGGGGGGTGCTGATTCTGATCGCATTGGCCGACGGGCAGCAGCGCTGGAGCGAATTGCGCCGCCGGGCCGAGGGCATCAGCGAAAAGATGCTGGCGCAGACGCTGAAGACGCTGGAGCGCGACGGCCTGGTGTACCGCGAGGCCCGGCCGACCATTCCGCCGCGGGTGGACTACAGCCTGACGCCGCGGGGCCGTGAACTCACCGACCACCTGCTGCCGCTCTTTGGCTGGGTGCAGGAGAACGCCGAGGAAATCATCGGCCAGTAGTGGGGCCCTGGCGCCCTGCTACCAGTTCTGTGGATCGTTCATGCTGCAGCCCTGGCTGCTGCACTGCCTCGCGCTGACCTGCCAGTCCGGCTGGCGCGCCGCCACGGGACGTACGTCTTTCCAGATCGGAACCACCCGTGAACCGCACGCCGGGCAGGGCGGCTCCATATGAGCGCGTCGTTGCGCCTTGTTCATGCTTCCCCCAAAAAACTCCGATGCCTACACCCAAATTTAGCCATAATTCCATCGAAGTTACAAACACCTTAGGAGCGTTCGGCCCAGTCCAGGACCCGCATGGCCCGCAGGGTGTTCCAGCGGCTCGGGCGGCCGTCACCCTCGTCCAGCGGGAAGTGGATCCGCCCCGGATGGCTGTTCTCAAGGTGCCAGGTCCCGTCGGGCTGCCGCTTGGACCGCACCACGCCCACTGCCTCGGCCGTCCGCTCATCCACGGCAGCCCCGGCGGCCCGGAGGTAGTCCAGGCCGCGGAGCACGTCGTAGTGCCAACGGACCGGGTGGGAGAATTGCAGCCACGCCGGGTCGATCAACCCGCCGGTGCTCTTGCGGCGGAGGAGGCCGCGTTCGAGCAGGTATTCCTCGCCGCGCCGCCGCGCCGCGGTGACCTCGGGAGTGCCGCCGGTTGCATGCCCGTACTCCAGCAGCCCTTCCAGGACGTTGATGGTGGTGTCGAAGGAGGATCGCGTGGACCCGCGTTCCGCCTCACAGTTCCAGCCACCGTCGTCGAGCTGTTCCCCCAGCAACCGCGTCACGACGCCATCGACGTCCTCGCCAAAGTAGGCACCGAGCGCGACGGTCATCCCATTGATGCAGGGCTCCACTTCGCCCTCGAAGAACGGCTGGCCGGCTTCCTCCCAGCGGCTGTTCTGCCGGACACGCGCGACGGCGTTGCGCGCTGCCTCGCTGCCGGGGTCGAGCCCGAACTCGCGGAGCAGCAGCAGGCTGTAGGTCGTCGCGGTCCAGGGCTGGCCCGGCTCGGATTCATCGAATGGCGCCGGGAAGTACGTGCCGCCGTCCCACTGCCCGTCGTCGGCCTGCAGCCCGAGCAGGCGGGCGCCCCACCCCTGCGCAGCGACGCGGGCCCGCTCGGCGGACAGTTCGTCCGCGCCCGCGCCCGTCAAGTCGCGCAGGGCCTGCCAGCGGATGGCGGGGTCGGAATCGAGCAGCCAGTCGAGGACGTCCATCCGGACAAGCTAGCACCACCTTCATCCGGCGGGGAAGGAACCCGGCGGGGGAGGAACCCGGCGGGGCCCTCAGTCGCCGTCGTCGTTGGACAGCCGGCGGAAATCCCTGGACAGGTAGAGCGCCAGCGCCGCCGAATTTCCGCTGTCCACCGTGACCGCCACCCGGGTGCGGCCCAAGGCATGCAGGGTGTGCAGGCAGTGGCCAAGCAGTTCCTCCGCCAGACCCTGCCGGCGATGGTCGGGGTGGGTAAAGAGTTCGGCGATCTCGCTGTCCCAGTCGCCCTCGCTGCCCGGGGCCGGCTCGGTGACGATGATGGCGGCCGCAAGTTGTCCGTCGGGGGCTGCTTTGACCGCGGATGCCTCCGGAACGTGCCGGCCGTGGGCTCCACCGAGCAGGGCGTCGATCCAGCCGACGGCGCGGTCCTCGGGCTGCGGCAGGCCGTCCGCATAGGAGTCCCGGTACATTACGGACAGCTCAGGGAGGTCGGCTGCCTGGATGGGCCGTATCGCGGTGCCCGGGCGGGCGCCCTCGCGTGGGCCGGTGGCCGCGGTCAGGATGATTAGGGGATTCACGGCAGCCCTGCTCTCTCTAGCAACCTCTTATAACGAGACACCCTTTGGGAGTCCCCTCCAGCTTGCACCCGCTTTATTGCGGCGGCGTTTCCGGATGGTGATATCCGGACGACGGGAAGGCCGTCGAAAGGTGAACAGTTCCTTTCCGGCCGGGTTACCCTGCTTGGCCGACGACGGCGGTGACGAAACCGGCCGGCGCGCCCCGCCGTCGGGTCTCTTTGCCGAAATTTCGGTGTTCCTCCATGGCAAGGCCGAAGGGCCGGAGGAACTCCACGGCGCGATCCCGTGCCGGGGGAGTGCTGTCGATTCCGAAGTCGAGGGGCTCGCCGGCAAAGGCTGCGGCGGCGCGGCCGTAGCGCATGTAGGGCGAGCGGGACGCAAGGGTCTGGGCGGCGAAATAGTCGAAACTGACCACACTGCCGGCGGCTCCACCGCCGATCCGGCGGAGCGTCGCCTCGACGGAAGCGCGGTCCAGGTACATGGTCACAGCCTCCCAGAGGAAGAACGCCGGCCGGTCGGGGTCGAAACCGGCGGCCAGGAGCATGCTCCACCAATCCTGCGCCCGGAGGTCGGCGGCGACGTAGCTCGCCAGCTGTGTGGACAGTCCGGCACGCTTCAGCATGCCGAGCTTGAAGGCCTGGGTCAGGGGCTTGTCCACCTCGAAGCAGCGCACGTGGTCGGCTCCGGAGAACCGGAAGGCGCGGGTGTCGAAGCCCGCCCCGAGGATGACCAGCTGGCCCACGCCGGGAAGATGGCGCTGGAGGGCAGCATCAAAAAAGCTCGTCCGTGCCGAATCCTGGTGCCTCAACGGCGCTTCGCCCTCGTAGGGGTAGCGGTAGACCCTGGGAACGTAGCCGGTCGCACCGTGGGCGGCGATCGTTGGGGCCGCGACCAGGCTGAAACCCGTCCGGGAAACGTTGGGCATGACCATCATGAGCCGCTCGGCCGGCTCATCATCCCTGGTGCCCAGCCGGTGCTGCATGAACCGCGTGTGGAGAGAAGCCAGCAGGGTGGCCGAGACTCCGGTCCGCCGGCTGTAGACCAGCAGCTTGGGCAGTGCCCAGAGGTAGCCCGCTGTCCCTGCCGGGAGCAGCGCCAGCTGGATCACCCGGAACAGGGCCGCCGCCGCAGGTCCCTGTGCCGGTCGCCGAGGCGGTGCCGGGTGCGTGCCGTTGGGCGCTCCATGCCGGACCCTCAGACGCAGGCGCCGGCCGAGGTTGTCGCGGAGTGTCTCAAACTTGCCAAGCTGGATCATGGCGGGCCTCCCTGATGTGCCCGACATCTTCCTCCCACGGGCCGTAACCGGCAAGGGGTGGCGGTTCCGGGGCGTGCAGCGGGTGATGGCTGAACCGATGCCGGGGCGGGTTTCCGCGGCGGAAACCGCCTGGTGATACGGAAACGGTCCGGCGCTACGGGAATCCCCATAGCGCCGGACCGTTTGCGCGTCGTACGTCCGGAACCGCAGCGCGGAAAAGCTCCCCGGAACTAGACCAGGGTCGCGGTGTCGATCACGAAGCGGTAGCGCACGTCGGAAGCCAGCACGCGCTCGTAGGCCTCGTTGATCTTCTCGGCCGGGATGACCTCGATCTCGGCGCCGAGGTGGTGTTCGGCGCAGAAGTCCAGCATTTCCTGGGTCTGGCGGATGCCGCCGATCATCGAGCCGGCGAAGGAGCGACGGCCGCCGATCAGGGCGAACGCGTTGACCGGCAGCGGCTCGGCCGGGGCGCCCACGTTGACCATGGTGCCGTCGAGGCGCAGCAACTGCAGGTAGGAGCTGATGTCGATCGAGGCGCTCACGGTGTTGATGATCAGGTCAAAGGTGCCGGCGAGCTCGGTGAAGGTATTCTCGTCGCTCGTGGCGAAGTAGTGGTCCGCGCCGAGGCGCAAGCCGTCTTCCTGCTTCTTGAGGGACTGCGAGAGGACCGTGACCTCGGCGCCCATGGCGTGGGCGATCTTGACAGCCATGTGTCCAAGCCCGCCGAGCCCGACGACGGCGACCTTCTTGCCGGGGCCGGCGTTCCAGTGGCGCAGCGGCGAGTAGGTGGTGATGCCGGCGCACAGCAGGGGAGCGGCGACGTCGAGCTCGATGCCCTCGGGGATCCTCACCACGAAGTCTTCGGTCACGACGACGTGGGTGGAATAGCCGCCCTGGGTGATCGTGCCGTCGCGGTCCACGGCGCCGTAGGTGCCGGTGTTGCCCTTGAGGCAGTACTGTTCCTCGCCGGCCTGGCAGTTGGCGCACTCGCCGCAGGAGTTCACCATGCAGCCGACGCCGACGCGGTCACCGACGGCGTGCTTGGTGACGGCCGAGCCGACCTCGGTCACGATGCCGGCGATCTCATGGCCGGGAGCGAGCGGGTAGCACTGCGGTCCCCAGTCGCCGCGGACCGTGTGGATGTCCGAGTGGCAGATCCCGGCGAACTTGATCTCGATCAGGACGTCGTGCGGGCCGACGTCGCGGCGTTCGATGGTGGTGGGGACGAGGTCCTCCGTGGCGGACGGGGCGGCGTAAGCGTTTACAGTAAGCATTCTTCTCCAGTAAGAGTCGGTTCGAAAGTCGCGGTCGTGGGGGAGAGGAGTAGGTCCAGGGGCTTGGGGGGCACCTCTGAACCTGCCGGCCCACGATGGCGCTGTGGCCGGACGGCATGCCGTCCGGGGCCACAGTATGAGCCAACACCCTGCCGGGGTGGATTGTTCCGAAGCGGGACACTTTTTCTGGTCCAGCTTTTGTCGCAGCTCCGGAAAGGCTGCTCCAGCGGCGAGGCGCTGGCTCACGGTTCCATTCAACTGCCTGCCGCGTCGGCGGGGGAGTCCCTGCTGGTACAGGTAGTGGCAGGGCCTCCCTCCCCGGCGCTGCTAGCCGGCCATGCCGGGGTGCACGCGGACGAATTCGATCTTGTTGCCCGGATCGACTCTCTTTTTGGGCGCACGGGAAAAGCCCTTGGCGTCCAAGTGGTTCTGCGCGCGGTACTCGGCGAGTGCGTCGTCGTAGGCCGCGTTCAGCTGCCGGCCGGTGACTTCTTCGGTGGAGCCGTCGGCGAAGGTGATGGTGATGGGCGTGCTGGCGGGGAAGTGCCGGTTCATCCGGATGAAGCCTTCGGCGTCCTGCTGGAGATTAATCAATGGGGTGCCACCTTTGTGATTGAGAAGTCCCAGTCTTCCGTAGTTTCCCCTCCCTCCGCGCCGCAGCCTAGGCGTTGAAGCGATACAGGGCAGGCAGGATGGGCCTGCAGAACTGCCGCCAGGCTCGGCGGGGGACAATGGAGGAGTGACTCCAACGCCCACTGCTCCCAACCCGGCGGACAAGCCCTTCGATCTCGGCTCCATTGGAACCGGTCTGGTCTTTGCCGCTTCCCTGGGCAAGCTCGCGGAGGCCCTGCAGGCGGGATCCCCGGCGGGCACGGCGGTGGTCGAGGCGCCCCCGGGTACGGGCAAGACCACCCTGGTCCCGCCGCTGCTGGCCAACCTTGCCCACGGCGCCGGTGTGCGCGCCCCGCGCATCGTGGTGACCCAGCCGCGCCGCGTCGCCGCGCGTTCCGCGGCCCGGCGCCTCGCCGCTTTGGACGGCAGCCCGCTGGGCGGGCGCGTCGGCTACACGGTCCGCGGCGACCGCCAGGCCGGCCCCGGCACCTGGATCGAGTTCGTCACTCCCGGCATCCTGTTGCGCCGCCTCCTCGCCGATCCCGGGCTGGAGGGCACCGATGCGGTGGTGCTCGATGAGGTCCACGAACGGGGACTGGAGACCGACCTGCTGCTCGGCATGCTCGCCGAGGTCCGGCAGCTGCGCGGGGACCTCACGCTCGTCGCCATGTCAGCCACCCTGGACGCGCCGCGCTTCGCCGCCCTGCTGGGGGACACGACGCCGCCGTCGGACACCTTGCCGGAGGGGCGCGGCGCAGGGGCCGGCGGGCACGACGGCGGCGGCGCGGCTCCCGTTGTGGGCTGTCCTTCCGCGCTGTACCCGCTCGAGGTCCAGTGGACGCCCGCCCCGGCCGCCCGCCTGGACGCCCGGGGAGTGACGCGCGCGTTCCTGGACCATGTGGCGGATACGGCCGCTGACGCCCACGCCGCGGCGCTCGCCGCCGGAGAGGACATCGATGCCCTGGTCTTCGTCCCGGGTGCGCGGGAGGTCTCCCACGTCGCCGCCCGGCTGCGCGGCCGGGTGACGGCAGAGGTGCTGGAGCTGCACGGCCAGGTGGGCCCGGCCACTCAGGACCGGGCCGTATCGGGCCGCAGCCCCGGCGAACCCGCTCGGATCATCGTCTCCACCGCGCTCGCCGAGTCCTCCGTGACGGTGCCGGGCGTACGCCTGGTGGTCGATTCCGGTCTCTCCCGCGAACCGCGGCGGGACGCGGGGCGCGGCATGACCGGCCTGGTGACCGTGTCCTGTTCCCGGGCCTCCGCCGAACAGCGCGCCGGACGGGCCGCCCGGCTGGGCCCCGGACGCGTGGTCCGCTGCTATGACCAGAAAAGCTACGGAGCCGCCCCTGCCCATCAGACCCCGGAGATTGCCGTCGCCGACCTGACGGGCGCAGCCTTGGTGCTGGCCTGCTGGGGCTCGCCGGGCGGCAGCGGGCTGGCACTCCCGGACGCCCCGCCCAGGGCTGCGATGGACGAGGCCGTTGAAGTGCTGCGCGAACTCGGCGCGGTGGGACCCGCGGGCCTGGCCACGGAGCTCGGCAAGACGCTGGCCCGGATTCCGGCGGATCCGCGGCTCGCCCGCGCCCTGCTGGACGGCGCCGCCGCCGTGGGGCACCGCACCGCGGCGGAGGCCGTCGCCGTCGTCGCCGGCGGACAACGCGCCCCCGGCGCCGACCTGCCCGGACTACTGAGCGCCCTGCGCTCCGGCAACGACCCGGGGTCCCGTCGCTGGGCGGACGACGTCCGGCGGATGGAGGCCATTGCCCGCCAGCCGCAGTCCGGCAGCGTGGCGTCGCTGCCGACGGCGCCCGCAGCCGGCACGGACGGCACCGGATTCGTCGTCGCCCTCGCGTTCCCGGACCGGGTGGCGCGCCGGGTCCCGGGACCGGGCGAGCGCTACTTGCTGTCCTCCGGAACCCGGGCCGGGCTCCCGGGCGGCAGCCGCCTGGCCGGCCACGAGTGGCTCGCCGTTGCCGAGGTTTCGCGCGCCGACGGGAAAGACGCGGCCGGAACCGGCGCGGTCATCCGGTCAGCCGCGCCGCTGACGGCGGAGGCCGCGGAGGACGCCGCGCGGCATTTGCTCAGCGACACCGTGGAGGCAGGATTCGGCCAGGGCCGGGTCACCGCCCGCCGGGAACGCCGCCTGGGCGCGATCATGCTCTCCTCGACGCCGGTGCGTCCGTCCGCGGCGGAAGGCCGCGCCGCGGTGGCGCGCGCCCTGGCGCAGGCAGGGCTGCAGACGATCGGCTGGTCGACGGCGGCAGACGCCTTGCGCCGGCGACTGGCCCTGCTGCACCGCGAACTGGGCGAACCCTGGCCGGACATGTCAGAGCCCGCCCTGCTGGCCCGCCTGGACGAGTGGCTGGCGCCGGAGCTCGAGGCCCTGGCCGCCGGTGCCGCAACGAGCGGCATCGGCCTGGCCGAACCGTTGCGGCGGCTGCTGCCCTGGCCCGAAGCGGGACGGCTGGGGGAGTTGGCTCCGGAGGCGCTGGAGGTACCCAGCGGCTCGCGGGTGCGGATCGATTACCCCGAGGCGGATGACGACGTCGGCCGGCCGGTGGTCGCGGTCAAGCTGCAGGAGTGCTTCGGCTGGGATCAGACGCCGCGGCTGGTGGATGGCCGCGTGCCGGTGTTGTTCCACCTGCTCTCGCCTGCCAGACGGCCGCTCGCGGTGACCGACGATCTGGCATCCTTCTGGTCCGGGCCCTACGCGCAGGTCCGGGCGGAGATGCGCGGCCGCTACCCGAAGCATCCCTGGCCTGAGGATCCCTGGACGGCACCCGCGACGGCCAGGGTCAAGAGCAGGATATGACGGCCGGGGCCGACCCCCGCAGCTCCGTCAAGCCCCGGGAAGACCGGGTTCATACGTCCCGGCGTTCCACTCCTGTCCTTGCGGGTCCAGCACCCGTGCCAGCACTGCACCGCCGAGGCGGACTTCCGCATGGACGACCCGGCCCCCGGCCCCGTCCTCGCGGCGGACGACCTCAAACCCGAGCCGCTCCATCCAGTCCAGCGCGGCAGGGGCATCCTGGTAGCTGAGGTAGGCGAAAAGCTTCGTCATCATGAGCGGATGCTGGTCCCGGGGCCCGCCGGTGGGCACCCTTGCTACCCGGCCTCGGCGCCCTCCCAGGCAACGTGGACCCAGCGCTGGCCCTCGCCGTCCCAGGATTCCGAATGGCCCAGCAGGGCCAGGTCCTGGAAGCTGACCTCGATCCCGTCGCGCTGAAGTTCGTCGCGGAGTTCGTGGGTGGCCTCCCGGACCGCTGTTGCCACTGCCTCGGGATTGCTGGATTCGACGCGCCGGGACGCTTCATATGGTTTGCTCATGGGCACCATCATTCAGCCTCGGAGCCGTTATGGGAACCATTGCCCGCAACCGGAACAACTGGGGATCAGCTGCCGATCAGCCGTTCGCCGTTGAACCAGCACACCGCCCGCAGCCAGTCGTCGTCGAGCCGTGGCTCCTTGTCGCGGAGCCGTTCGAGTGCCTCAAGCTGGTGCGCGTAGGGGTACGGGATGTTCGGGAAGTCGCTGCCGAGCACGATCCGGTCCGCAAATTCCGAGAGCCTCGGCAGCAGCCTGGCCGGGAACGGGGCCACCTCTTCAAAAAAGTCGGTAAACGCCATCGTGGTGTCGAGGTGGACGCGCGGGAACTTTTCGGCCAGGGCAAGGAATTCCCCGTATTCCGGCGTGCCCAGATGCGCGACGACGGCGGTGAGCCCGGGATGCCGGCGCAGCACGCCCTCAAGCTTGTCCGGGCCGGTGAACCCGGCCCTCGGCACCGGGCCGCTGCCCACATGCACCACCACGGGAACGGCCGCGTCCGCGAGGAGTCCCCAGACCGGGTCCAGGACCGGCTCGCGCAGGTCGAAACCGCCCACCTGGGCGTGGATCTTGAAGACGCGCGCGCCGCGGTGGAGGGCAGACTCGACCTGCCCCAGCACGCCGTCCTCCGGGTAGAACGTGGCGCTGGGCACGCAGTCCGGCTCAGCCGAGGCGAGGTCCAGGGCAAAGTCCGTGAGGTCCGCCGCCATCCCGGGCCGGTGCGCGTAGGTAAGGGCGGTGAAGCGTCGGACCCCCAATTGCCGGAGCCGGGCCAACCTGCTGTCCTGGTCCGTGCGGTAGGTGATCGGCCAGGGCCTGCCCACCAGCGGTCCGGCCTCATCGAAATGCGCCCAGACCCGCCGCAGCATCCGCTCGGGGAGGAAATGCGTGTGGATGTCGATCAGCCCCGGCAACCCCAGCCGCTGCCACCACGCGGGGACGTCGCCGTCGCCCAGTGATCCCGGCCGGCCGGTGCGGGTGCCCGGCACCTCCGTCCCTTTCACCGGGCGCCCTCGGAGGCCGGGTCGGCGCTGTGCAGCCGGATGAAATCCGCCACCGCGGCCGCAAGGCCCGCCCCGATCTCTTCCGGCGACCGCTTCGCCCCGGCCACGGCGAAGGTATGGTCCCCGCCCTCACGCCACTGCAGCGTCGCGGCCGGGCCGAGGCGCTCCACCACGGACTCCAGCAGCCCGCGGGTGGCGAAGGTGTCCCTGGTGCCCTGGAGGAACAGCATCGGCACGGTGAGCCCGTAGAGGTGTCCGTCACGCAGTTTCTCCGGTTTGCCCGGCGGATGCAGCGGATAGCCGAGGTACACCAGACCGGCCGCGGGCATGCCCTCCGCGACCGCCATCGACGCCATCCGGCCGCCGAAGGACTTCCCGGCGGCCCAGAGCGGTTCGCCCTCGGAACGGGCAGCGGCCGCGGCCATCGCCGCCCGCCAGGCCGCGATGGCCACCGGCGGCCGGTCCGGGAACTTCCGGCCCGCCTCGCGGTACGGGAAGTTGAACCGCAGCGTTGCGACGCCGTCGTCGTTCAAGGTCGCGGTGAAACCCCGAAGGAACGGGTGCTCCATCCCGGCCCCTGCGCCGTGGGCGACGACAAGAGTCGCGGCGGGTCTCGGCGGCCTGGCGTAGATCCCGGATACTGCCGTGCCGTCGACGTCGATGGTCAGCGGGAGTTCAGCGGCGGCCATGCAGGAGTCCCCGCAGTGACACAGCCCGCAGCATCAAACCAACAGCGCAGACCACCGGTGCCAGGCCGAGCAGCACCGCGACCGGGTTGGGCCGGAACACGACGCGGCCGCCCCGGCTGCGGGCATAAACGCCAAGCGGCAGGACGAAGCCGCCGCCCCCGCCGCCGGACCCCGCGGGAGCGTCCTCGGAGGCCGGGGCGCTCCCGCCGCCGAACCCGAACGACACCAGCGCCACGGGGATCAGTTCCTCGCCGTCGAGCTGCACGGGAGCGCCGTACGCCCGGGACACCCCCACGTTCTTGAACGCGTCCACGAGGGACGAAAATGCCTCAGCCATGTCTGCCACCCTAATCACCGGCCGCGGCGAGCACCAGAGCGGCCCGCCGACCGTTGCCGAAGCGCGCGATTCCGGGACGTCCGGCCCCTGTTCGGGCGTCCCGGTTGCCAATAGATTGGGGCTGGGGCAAGCCACCGGCTGAGAGGAAAGAACCATGTCGACTACTGCTGGAGCCGCGTCGCGGCTGGCCGCTGCGCTGGCCATCGTGCTCGGTACCACGGACATTCCGCTCCGGCTGCGCGCCTGGGACGGTTCGGAAGCCGGACCGGAGGGCGCCCCGCTGCTGGTGTTCCACTCACGCCGGGCGCTGCGGCGGATCCTCTTCTCGCCCGGCCAGCTGGGCCTGAGCCGGGCCTACGTCGCCGGCGAGATTGAGGCGCCCGGCGACATCTTTGCCAGTTTCGCCGCCCTCAGCTCGGCGGGGAAATTCGCCGAGCCCGGGCCGTTCCGGCGCCCCACCGTCCGGGAACTGGGGACCCTGGCCGCGGCCGCGGTGCGGCTCGGCGCGCTGGGACCGAACCCGGCCCCGCCCCCCGAGGAGGCCCGCGTGGCGCGCAAGGGCCGGCGGCATTCCCGCAGGCGCGACGCCGCCGCCATCTCGCACCACTACGACGTCGGGAACAGCTTCTACGCCCTCGTGCTTGGCCCGTCCCTGGTTTACTCCTGCGCGGTCTGGGACACTCCCGGGACGGGCCTGGACGCGGCGCAGGAAGCAAAACTTGATCTGGTCTGCCGCAAGCTCGGACTCCGGCCAGGCATGCGGGTGCTGGACGTTGGCTGCGGCTGGGGCAGCTTCGCCATCCACGCCGCTGAACGCTACGGGGCCGACGTCGTCGGCGTCACCCTGTCCGCCGAGCAGGCGGAACTGGCACGGAAACGGGTGGCGGAAGCAGGGCTGACGGACCGGGTCGAGATCCGGATCCAGGACTACCGCGACGTGTCGGACGGACCGTTCGATGCGATCAGCTCCATCGGCATGTCCGAGCATGTGGGCCGCGAACAGATCGGCCACTACGCCTCCCGGCTGCACGGGTTGCTCCGCCCCGGCGGCCGGCTGCTGAACCACGCCATCTCCTGGAACGCCGGACCGACCGACCCCGATCCGAACTCCTTCATCCCGCGTTACGTCTTCCCGGACGGCGAGATGCTCAGCCTCACCGAGATGATCGGCGCCCTGGAGGCCAGCGGCCTGGAAGTGCTCGACGTCGAGGCGTTGCGCCCGCACTACGCGCTGACCCTGCGGGCATGGGTGCAGAACCTGGAACGCCACTGGGACGAGGCCGTTCGGGCCAGCAGTCCGGGCCGGGCCCGGGTCTGGCGGCTCTATATGGCCGCCAGTGCGCTGGGATTCGAGGCCGGAACCACGGGAGTGAACCAAGTCCTGGTGCAGCGCGCCGGTGGCGCCGAACCCCCGCTGCGCCGGACCGCCTGGCTCTGATGACACCCGGACCGGCCGCCGCCGTCGCGGAGGGGCTCTCCGCAGCGGAGGCAGCCCGGCGGCTGGCGGCCGAGGGGCCGAACGAGCTTCCGACAGCGAAGCCGCGCAATCTCCTGCAGCAGAGCTGGGCCGTGATCCGCCAGCCCATGTTGCTCCTGCTGCTGGTCGCCGGGACCGTGAACTTCCTGCTGGCCGAACTGCTCGACGGCGTGCTGCTGATGTCCTTCGTCGTGGTGGTGATCGGTATTTCCATCTATCAGGAGCGCAAGACCGAGAACGCCCTCGCAGCCCTCCGGGATTTGTCCTCCCCGCGCGCACTCGTGGTCCGCGACGGGGAGCAGATACGCATCCCCGGGCGCGAGGTGGTGCGCGGGGACCTCGCCGTGCTCGCCGAAGGGGACCGGGTGCCGGCCGACGCGGTGCTGCTGGAGGCCCGCAACTTCGCGGCGGACGAATCCGCCCTGACCGGGGAGTCGGTCCCGGTCCGCAAGGTACCGGACGCGGCCCTTGCCGCGGCGGAGGCGCTGGGCCGGCCAGGCGGGGACGCGACGCCCTGGATCTTCTCCGGCACCCTGGTGGTGAAGGGCCACGGCCTGGCGCTGGTCAAGGCGACGGGAGCGGGCACCGAACTGGGCCGCATCGGCTCGGCCCTGCGCTCCATCGAACAGGAACCCACCCCGCTGCAACGGGAAATCGACCGGCTGGTCCGGTATGTGGCCGTGTTCGGCCTGGCGGCCGCCGCCGTCGTCGTGGTCGTGTACGGGCTGACCCGGGGGAACTGGCTGGAAGGACTGCTGGCCGGCATCGCGACCGCGATGGCGATGCTGCCCGAGGAGTTCCCGGTGGTGCTGACCGTGTTCCTGGCCCTCGGCGCGTGGCGGATGTCGCAAAAGCATGTGCTGACCCGGCGCTCGCCGGTGATCGAGGCCCTGGGTGCGGCGACCGTCATCTGCGTAGACAAGACCGGTACCCTGACCCTGAACAGCATGACCGTGCGCCAGCTGGTGGTCGGGGGACAGAGCTTCACCGTCGACGACCGGCCGCTGCCGGAGGCCTTCCACGCGATCGCGGAGTTCGGTGTGCTCGCCTCCCCGGTGGATCCTTTCGATCCGATGGACAAGGCCTTCAAAGCGGTGGGCGCGAAGTACCTCGGCGACAGCGAACACCTGCACGCCGACTGGGAACTGGTGCGGGAGTACCCGCTCTCCGAAAGCCTGCTGGCCCTCTCGCACGTCTGGCGCGCCGCCGACGGAAACCGCTACGTCGTGGCCGCCAAGGGTGCCCCGGAGGCGATTGCCAGGCTGTGCCGCCTGAACCCGGCCCAGCTTGCGGTCCTGACCGCCGAAGTCGAGACGGCCACCGCCGGCGGCCAACGGGTCCTCGCCGTGGCGCGCGCCGTGTTCGACCGGGCCGGGAGCCTGCCGGAATTCCAGCGTGATTTCGACTTTGAGTACCTCGGCCTCGTGGGCCTGAACGACCCGTTGCGGCCCGGCGCGGCCGACGCCGTCGCGGCCTGCGCGCGGGCGGGGGTCCGGACCGTGATGATCACCGGGGACTATCCCGGAACGGCTTTGGCGATCGCCCGCGAGATCGGCCTGGACCACGGCGCGGGCGTCATCACAGGCCCCGAGCTCGGGGCCATGGCGGATGATGAGCTGGCCCGGCGCATCCGGACCGTCAGTGTGTTCGCAAGGATGGTGCCGGAGCAGAAACTCCGGCTGATCCGTGCCCTCAAGGTCAACGGCGAGGTGGTCGGCATGACCGGCGACGGCGTCAACGACGCTCCGGCCCTGCGCGCGGCGGACATTGGCATCGCGATGGGCGCGCGCGGCACCGATGTGGCCCGCGAATCCGCGGACCTGGTCATCACCGACGACGATTTCAGTTCCATCGCGGGCGGCATCCGCCAGGGCCGCGGGATCTTCGACAACCTGCGCAAGGCGCTCGCGTACACCATCGCCGTCCACGTCCCGATCGTCGGCATGTCCCTGCTGCCGGTTTTCGTCAGCGAGTGGCCGCTGGTGCTGCTGCCGGTCCAGATCGCGTTCCTGGAACTCATCATCGACCCGGCGTGCTCCGTGGTCTTCGAAGCCGAGGAGATCGACCCGGCGATCATGGACCAGCCGCCGCGCAAGGCCGGCCAGGGCATCTTCGGCCGCCGGGTCCTGGTCATCGCCGCCTGCCAGGGGCTCGCCGTGCTGGCGGCCGTCGTCGGCGTCTACCTCTGGAGCATCGGCAGCGGGAAGGCGGACGACGTCGTCCGTTCGGTCTCCTTCGCCACCCTGGTCATCGGCAACCTGTCGCTGATCCTGGTGAACCGGTCCTGGCGGTTGCCGGTCTGGCGGACGTTCCGCGAGCGCCGGAACCGGACGTTGAAGTGGGTGGTCGGCGGTGCGGCGCTGTTCCTGGTGGTGCTGCTGAGCGTCCCGGGGCTGCGCGGCGCCTTCGACCTGGGGCCGCTGGGGCCGGGGGACTGGCTGCTGGCGCTCGTGGCCGGGGCCGCCGGGGTGGTCTGGTTCGAAATCTACAAGACCGTCCGCCGGCCCTGACGCTGCCTCCTTTCCTTGGACAGCGCCCCGGGGTAGCTTGATCCTCATGGCGCGGGAAGAAACGACGGTCTCCGTTGCGGGACCAGACGGCAGCAGGGAAGTCAGGATCTCCAGTCCCAGCAGGCTGCTGTGGCCCGAAGCGGGCCTGAGCAAGCTGGACCTGGCCCACTACATGGTCGCCGTCGGGGACGCATTCCTGGCCGCTAATGGCGGCCGCCCCATCACGTTGCAGCGGTTCTCCGGCGACGTCGACGGCGAGCAGTTCTTCTCGAAGAACCCGCCCAAGGGGGCCCCGGACTTCGTGCGGGCCGTGGACGTGGTCTATCCGAGCCGCCGGTCGCATCCCCAGCTGGTGATCGATGAGATAGCCGCCGCGGTGTGGGCGGTGCAGATGAACACGGTGGTCTTCCACCCGTGGGCGTCGCGGGCTGCGAACCCGGACAACCCGGACCAGCTGCGGATCGACCTTGACCCGCAGCCGGGCACCAGCTTCCGGGACGCCGTGCCGGCGGCCCAGGAACTGCGCAAGGTGCTGGCCGAAGCGGGGCTGACGGCCTTCATCAAGACCTCCGGCAACCGCGGGCTCCACGTCTTCGCACCGATCGAGCCCGCGCATGAGTTCCTCGAGGTGCGGCACGCCGTCATCGCCGCCGCGCGCGAACTCGAGCGCCGGATGCCGGAGCAGGTCACCACAGCGTGGTGGAAGGAGGAACGCGGCACGCGGGTGTTCATCGACTTCAACCAGGCCAACCGTGACCGCACCATGGCCGGGGCCTACAGCCCGCGGGCGCTGCCCGACGCCACCGTATCCTGCCCGCTGGAGTGGGACGAGCTGGACGGCGCGGACCCCAAGGACTTCACCGTCGCCACCGTTCCCGCCCGGCTCAAGGCCACCGGGGATCCGTGGGCGGACATGCATGCCAGCCCAGGCTCCATCGAGGCCCTGCTCGGGTGGTGGGAACGGGACGTGGCCGCGGGTCTCGGCGAGCTTCCCTTCCCGCCCGACTTCCCGAAAATGCCCGGCGAGCCGCCGCGGGTGCAGCCCAGCCGGGCCCGGAGCAAGGACTAGAAACGGACCCTCTTACTGGACCAGTTCGGGGTGGTGCAGCCTGGCGACCTCGGGGTGGGCGCGGAGCCAGCCCTTGAGCACGTTCGCCCCGTAGGAGGCGAGCATCGGGTTGTCCGGATCGTCCGAAAGCCCGCGGGACTGCGCCGCCAGGGCCGGCGGCAGCGGGACCGGATCGATGACGGCGTCCAGCCGCGGCGACCAGAAGAACGGAACCGTATAGCGGTCGACGCCGGGCGGCGGCGCCTGCACCCGGTGGATCGTCGCCGAGAGGTACCCCTGGGTCGCAACCTCCAGCATTTCGCCCAGGTTCACCACCAGGGCCCCTTCGAGCGGCGCCACCGGAATCCAGTCGTCGCTGCCGTGCGGCCGCACCTCCAGGCCGCCCACACGGTCCTGCAGCAGTAGGGTGACGAAGCCGTAGTCGGCGTGCGCACCGACGCCCTGGGTTCCGGCCGCCGGGACCACGCCGCCGACGTAGTGCGTGAGCTTGGCCATCCACGCGGGTGTCCCCTCGAAGGCGGCGGCGAAGTGGTCTTCGGGAAGTTCCAGCGAGACCGCGATCGCGCGCAGCAGTTCCGCGCCCACCACGCACATTCGATCGGCCCAGGCCATGGCGACGGTGCGTAGCTCCGGGAGGGCCTTATCCGGCCAGAGGTTGGGCCCCTGGATCAGCCAGTACGGCTGCTCGGCCGGGTAGTCGCGCAGGGCGGGGCGCTCGGGACCGAAGTCCAGCTGTTCCCGTGCGTCCGGCCGTCCCTGCGTCACTTCGTGGCCGAGCCGCGTATAGCCGCGGAAATGCGGCGACTTGCGGTTGTCCAGCGCCAGCCGGTCCGCTTCCGGAAGATTGAAAAACCGGCGCGTGACGTCGAAGAGCTCATCGACTTGCGCGCCGGTGGCGCCATAGCCGATCAACTGGAAGAAGCCCACCCGGTGGCTGGCGTCGCGGAGCTCGGCAACAAAGGCGGGGTTGAATGAACCGTCGTCGTTTCTCGCCGCACCCAGGTCCAACACCGGGATTGATTCGGTTCGAGTGTCCATCACTGCAAGGTAGCACCGGTACTTCAGCTATTGAAGGTGCCCGGAGTGGCGGCAGCAACGGGGCCGGAGCGGTGCAGCCGCTCCAGCGCCGCGGTGTCACGGCCAAACGAGAAGAGCAGGAGCGCAAGCGCCACGAGGAGCGCCGTCGTGCCCGCCGCGGACGGGACACCCGGCGTCAGGGCCAGCAGCAGGGCAAAGGGCTGAAGTGCACCGATGGCCTTGCGGAGGGGCGACGGGGGAAGAGTCTTCTGCAGGCCCGGACGGAACCTGCCCGCGACGGCAAACGCGTAGTACATGAGTCCGATCAGGAGGACCCACGCCCCGGTGGACACCGCGGCGGCGCAGGACAGCACCAGGGTGAGCGCCGCATCGGTCTCGGTGTCCAGGCGCGCTCCCGCCGCGGACGCGGTCCCGGTCCGCCTCGCCACAGGACCGTCCAGGGCGTCGAGCGCGAAGGCTGCGGCGCCCAGGAAGACGAGGACCGCGGCGGGCGGTTGCCGGCCAAGGATGCCGGCGACCGTGAGGGCAGCGCAACACGCCACCAGCACGGCGCGGACCAAGGTGACGCGGTCGGCCGGCGTGCACACGCGGGGCTCCCGCAGCAGGATGGACCCGGCCGTACGGACGAGCACGGCGGCGCCGGCCCCGACGGCCAGGACACCGGCTGTGACGCCGGGGGAGCCAAGGGATGCGAGCCAGCTGCCGGCCCCGAGGTAGGCAGCCACGGCGGCGGTCACGTCGGCCGCCGCACGGCGCGGGAATCGGTGGGGCATGGTCACCTCGCCCCCAATGCGAACAACGCACTTCTCAGCTCGGGGGTCGGTCAGGGCGGCGGCGGACTGGCGGGCCGGCCGGCGAGGGCTGGCCGGCGTGCCGGGTCCAAGCCAGGCCGATGCCCGCCAGCGCAACTCCGGCACCCTCCGCAATGGCGCTGACCGTCTTCTCCGGGTACCAGACGGGCTCGTACATGGCCGGAAACGGGCCGAATGCGGGCAGGTCCACGTAGCGGTAGAACACGACGGCAGCGAAGGCGCTCAACGCCACGAGCAAGGCGAACGCATAGGCGGTCCTGCTGCCGCGCAGGAGGACCGCCAGGGCGGCGAGCGCCGCCGCCGCGGATTCGAGCAGGAAGAGGGTGCCCTGGCCGATACCCTGCGGGGATCCGGCCTGGTAGCCGGGTGCGAGATGGAGGTGGACCCCGGCGTCGATCAGCAGGGCCACGGCCGTCAGCGACCGCAGGGCCAGGTCCCGCCCCCGCGTCCCACTGCGGATCGGGACGTTCACTTGACCGTCAGCGTTCCGTGCATGCCGGGGTGGAAGGTGCAGTGATAGGCGTACGTTCCCGGCTTTGACGGCGCGGTGAAGGTGGCGGTGCCGCCGCTGCCCTTGACGTCGACGTCGAACGCCGGGCCGTCGTCCGCGGTGACCGTGTGCTCGGCGCTGTCCATGTTCGTCACGGTGACCTGCGCCCCGGCGGCGACGACCAGCGGCGTGTACGCAAAGTCGCGCACGGTGATCGCCGCCGTCGACGCCGCCGCGGACGAACTGCCGGGCGGGCCGCCGGAGGCTCCGGAGCCCATCTGCATGCCCTCTGTCGCGGATGCGCTCGCCGGAGCCGTGCTCCCGCCTCCCGGGGCGCATCCCGCGGCACCCAGCAGGACCGCCGCGAGCAGCAGCGTGACGCGAACATTCCCGGTGTTCATAGCGCACCCTCTTAGACCTTGACGCGGCTGTGGACGTGAAGTTGCCTGCTTCAATTCTGCTCCCGTTACGGGCACATGGCGCCGGTGCGCCGGCGGGGTCTTCAGCCGAAATTCCCGGGCGCTCCGAGGGGGGCGTGGAGCGAACGACGGCCCGGCGCGACAGACCCGGTGAGGGTGCAGGGCTACTTGAAGGAGCCCTGCTTGCCCCCGGAAGCTACTTGGCCAGGCTGCCGGCTACCTGTATTTCCTCGGGGGTGCGTACTCAACGCACGGATGCCCCTACCCGACTTTTGGCCTCCCGAAAATCGGGTAGTTTCCTACGCTTGCTGCCTCCGGGCCACCGTGTCACGGTGGCTCCGGGAGGCGGCATGTCTTTGACCAACGCGATTGCAACGGGGCCCGGGAAATCGGAGAACATCATGCACAACTTGCCGGCAACAGCACCAGCCATATCGGTTCAGCTTTTTGGATCACTGGAAGTCCGCCGTGAGGGTGTGGCACTCACGGCCGCGGATCTGGGCGGCTGCAAGCCGCGGCACATTCTGGAAATTCTCCTGCTGAACCTGGGCACGCCGGTCTCCAAGACCCGGCTGATCGAAATCCTCTGGGGGCCAAGTGCCAGCGACGGGGCCGTGGCCACGCTGGAGAGCTATGTCAGCGGCATCCGCCGGGCAATCCAGCCGGGACAGACCAAAACGGGACCACTCCGGACCGCGAACAGCGGATACGTGCTCGATCCCGGCCTCGTGGACCTGGACCTCTCGCGCTTCCGCTGCCTGCTCAGCGCAGCTGACCTTGCCGCGCCGGCCAGGGCCTATCGGTTCCTGGTCGAAGCGCTGGAACTCTCCGCCAAGCCTCTCCTCGGTTTTGAACTCGTCGCCGACTGGGCCGACGAAGCCCGTACTCGTCACGCCGCCGAACGCGTGGCGGCCATGATCTCCGCCGCCGAGGCGGCAACGCTCCTGGGTCGTCACGACGACGGGATCCGCTGGGCGCAGTCGGCCGTCCGGCTGGAGCCGCTGAATGAACGGGCCTGGCTGGCCCTGGTGGCGGCGTATGAAATCGCGGGCCTCCCGGTCGAGGGCCTGTCCGCCTATGACCGTTGCCGCCGCCTCTTCGGCCGCGACCTGGCCTGCTCTCCGGGACCGGCCCTGCAGGCGGCGCACCTCCGGCTGCTGCGGCGGCGCGCGGAGTCGGATACGGGGCTCTCCGAGGTGCTGGCGGCCCTCCTGTTGCTGTGGGATCGGCTGCACGTGGCGGGACCGCAGAGTCCGGCGGTCGATGACCGGCTAGGTGAGAACGCCGGACGGATCCTGGATTCCTTCCTGCAGCGGGTCCGGACCACGGCCTGATCGATCAGGGCGGCGCTGCGCGCCGGAGTCCGGGCGGCATGGCGCACTGCGGTGCCCCGGTGCCACGGTGCCCCGGTCCTACCTTCGTGCCGGCGCCGTCAGGCGGCCTTGACCACGGGGAGTTCGTCCCAGTGGGTTGTGTAGCGCGGGGAGAGCATGTCGCGCTTCATCGTCCAGTCGGGGCCGCCGCGGATTCCGGCGTGGCCCAGTCCGATGGAGCCCCGGCCGTACTTCCGGCTGACCTCCTCCAGCAGCGTGCCGATGCCGCGCTCCTCATGCGGGTTCTCGAACACGGCCAGCGGGGCCTGGTTGGCTGTCGGGCGCAGGTCGGTCACCATGATGCCGGCCCGCGCATACTTGACGCCGTCGTCGATCCGGGGGAGCAGGGCGTAGGCAGCCCTGGCCAGCAGCACCGGGTCCGCGGTGGGCATCGGCAGCGAAACGCACACCGAGGGGTGCGAACTGTCCCGGGGGTTGTAGTGGGATGTGGCGGCAAAAGCAGTCAGGACTTTGGCCTGCAGGCCGTGCCGGGCGAGCCGGGCGCTGGCCTGTTGCGCGTAGATCCCGAGGACCTGGCGCATTCCGGCCGGTGTGCTGATCGGCGTCGCGAACGACCTGCTGAAGATCAGCTGGTCGCGGCCGATGCGTTCCTCTTCGAGCGGGATGCAGGGCGTCCCCCGCAGTTCCAGGACCGTGCGCATGAGCACCACCGAGAAACGGTCCCTGATCCGGACCGGGTCCGCCCTGGCAAGGTCAAGCACGGTATGGATCCCCAGCGCGTTCAGCCGTTTGGTCAGGCGCGTGGAAACGCCCCAGAGCTCGATCACGGACAGGCCGGCCATGAGACGTTCCTGCCGGTCGGCGGGAACGGAATCCCAGTGGCAGACGCCGTCGAACGCCGGGTTGTGTTTGGCCCACTTGTTGGCCAGTTTCGCCAGGGTCTTGGTCCCGGCAATGCCGACGCACACCGGAACACCGACGTTCCGCCGGACCGCCGTCTTCATGGCCTGCCCCAGCAGCAGCAGTTCCTCCGGGTTTCCGCGCACGCCCAGGAAGGCCTCGTCAATGCTGTAGACCTCCAGCCAGGCCGAATACCGGCCCAGGAGTTCCATCACCCGCGCGCTGATGTCGCCATAGAGCTCGTAATTGCTGGACTTGGCCACGAGCCCCCACTCCTTGGCCCGCGGGGCGAGTTTGAACCACGGTTCCCCGAGCGGGATGCCGAGGGCCTTTGCCTCGGGCGAACGGGTGACGGCGCAACCATCGTTGTTGGACAGCACGACCACCGGTTTGCCTTCCAGTGAGGGATCAAACGCGCGTTCGGCGCTGGCATAGAAGCAGTTCACATCCACGAGGGCAATACTGCCGCCGGGCCGGGCCTCAGGCATGGGGCTCAGACATTGGTCTCAGACATGGGGCAGGCACCGGGTGGCGACGCCCCAGATGACCAGGTCGGAGAGGGCGGGGACCCGGATGTCGGGGTAGCGCGGGTTGTCCGCCTGCAGGACCACGCCTGACGGGGTGACGCGGAGGCGCTTGACGGTGAGTTCGCCGTCGAGGACGGCGACGACGACGCACCCGTCGCGCGGCTCGAGCGCCCGGTTGACGATCAACTCGTCCCCGTCGCTGATGCCGGCGCCCTCCATCGAGTCCCCTGACACCCGCACGACGTAGGTGCTGGTGATGTCCTTGATCAGGTGCTCGTTGAGGTCGATCCTGCCGTCAAAGTAGTCCTGCGCCGGCGACGGATAGCCGGCGGCGACCGCCACCGGCGAGACCAGGACCGACAGCAGGGAAGTGCCCGCATCTATCACGCGGGGCCCGATGATTACGCCCACAACACACCCTTTTTCGAATATATGTTCGAATTAAAGTGTAGCCCCGGGGGCTGACATTTGACCGACCCTGCTGAAGGTTTCGGCCGGACGTGCGGGCACGGGCCCGGGCCCGGGAGGAGGGGTCTGGGGGATCAGGCGGCCTCGTACGGGGTGCTGAACAGAGTGACTCCCCATTCCGGGTTGTGCAGCACAATGCCACTTTCCCGGCGCGCAAACTGAAGCGGAGCCTGAAGGTAGCGCTTCATCCGTGCTTGTTCCTGGTCCCACGGGAAGTTGCACGTGCCCACAAAGCTTTCCAGTGCCCGCGGGTCCGGTGTGATTGTTTCGCCGGCAATGCCGACCCTGACCACGTACGAAGCGCAGCGGATCCGCACTGTCATCAGTGCGTGGCCACCCACGCTGCTGAACCTTACGGCGTAGTCGCCGGAAGTCAGTCCCGGACCCCGGGGCACAGAGGCCGGCATCATCGAGCCCGAAGTGAAGTACTGGCACTCAAGGGGCCCGTTGGCCGCGGCGACCCCGGCACGCTGCGGCAGGCATTCATCTGCACCGTGCCCGGCGGGGGCTGGCGGAACGGGCGGCGCCGGCGCCAGGGTCATGCCCGGCGACAGTCCGGCTCCCGTCCCGGCCGCGGCCGAGGCTGCCGGCAGCTTGGTCAGTGCTGGCTCGCCGGCGGGCTCCGCCGGCGGAGCCGAACCGCAGCCCGCCGTCACCGCCCCAATGACGAGACACGCCACGGACAGCAGCGTCGGCGTCATGCTTTGTCGATAACGTGCGTTTCCCCCGGGCGCGGCCATGATCCGAACACTAGGGGGCAGGGGGCGTCGCGGCAAGTACCCGCCGGGCCAAGCCGGCGGTCGCTGTTCCCGGCGTTATTCGAACCTCGACGGATCGCCCATGCCGTGGCGGACGACCTCGGCGACGCCGCTGGAGAAATCAATGACCGTCGTCGGCTCGGCTCCGCAGTCCCCGGAGTCAATGACGGCGTCCACCACATGGTCCAGCCTCTCCTTGATTTCCCAGCCCTGGGTCAGCGGCTCTTCCTCGTCCGGGAGCAGCAGCGTGCTGGAGAGCAATGGCTCGCCGAGTTCGGCCAGCAGCGCCTGGACCACCTTGTTGTCCGGAATGCGCACACCGACCGTCTTTTTCTTGGGGTGCAGCAGCCGCTTCGGCACTTCCTTGGTAGCGGGCAGGATGAAGGTGTAGCTGCCCGGCGTCACGGCCTTGATGCTGCGGAACACGTCGTTGTCGATCTGGACAAACTGGCCGAGCTGGGCAAAGTCCTTGCAGACCAGAGTGAAGTGGTGCTTGTCGTCCAGGTGCCGGATGGCGCGGATCCTGTCCAGCGCGTCCCGGTTTCCCAGCTGTGCGCCGAGGGCGTAGCAGGAGTCGGTCGGGTAGGCGATCAGGCCGCCGGACTTGACCATCTCCACCACCTGCGTGATGGATCGCGGCTGCGGGTTGTCGGGGTGCACATCGAAATATCTCGCCATGGCACGAGCTTACGCCCGCGGCTGGCCCGCGGCGCGGCAGCTCCGGCCGTCGACGGCCCCGGCTTGTGCACAGACAATTCTGTCTGGTAGCTTCGTTCGGCATAGACAGCCCTGTCTAGGTCCGCAGGCGGAAGCGTGGACCGGCGAACGAGCAGCGAGAGCGAGCCCCGAATGCGATCCATGGCAGGCAAGACGGTCCTGATCACCGGTGGCACCGGCGGAATCGGGAAGGCCACAGCGCTGGGTCTGGCGGCCCGGGGCGCCCGGGTGGCCATCACGGGACGCGACGCTGACCGGGCGGCGCGGGCAGCGGAGGAGATCCGCACGGTAGCGTCGGCCCCCGTCGAGGTGTTCATCGCAGATTTGTCGTCCCAGCAGGAGGTCCGCCGCCTGGCCGGCGAGGTGCTGCAGGCCCTGGACCGCCTCGATGTCCTGGTCAACAATGTGGGCGGATTCTGGAACAGCCGCCGCACCACCGTTGACGGACTCGAACACACCTTCGCGCTCAACCACCTCGCGCCTTTCCTGCTCACCAACCTGCTCCTGGAGCGGTTGCAGGAGAGCGGGCCGGCACGGGTCGTGACAGTCTCCTCAGGGGCCCAGGCCATGGGCCGCATGGACATCGCGGATCTGCAGGGCGAACACTCCTACTCGGGCCAGAGCGCGTACAACCAATCGAAACTTGCGAATGTCCTGTTCACCTACGGCCTTGCCGCCCGGCTCGCCGGCACCAGGGTGACGGCAAACGCGCTGCACCCCGGGGTGGTGGCGACAGCGTTCGGCGCGGAAGATCCGGGCCGGGTGCAGGCGTTCCTGACGCCGCTGATCCAGCGCTGGATGAAGACTCCGGAGCAAGGCGCCCGGACCTCCATACACCTCGCCTCGGCGCCCGAGCTTGACAATGTCACGGGCCAGTACTTTGCCAACAGCACAGCCAAGAAATCATCAAAACGCAGTTACAACCAGGCCGATGCCGACCTCCTCTGGCGGCTCAGCAGCGCGCTGGTAGGCCTCGAACCCGATTCTGAAAGAAGCACAAACCTTCCATGACCGCACACCGCACGCTCGTCGTCGTCGCCCACCCTGACCTGGCGGCGTCCCGGATCACCGCGCAGCTCGCCGCCGCCATCAGGGACCTCGACGGCGTGACCGTCAGGGAACTCGCCTCCGCGTACCCGGACCGGCGCGTGGACGCCGCCCGGGAGCAGGAACTCCTGCGCGGGCATGACACCATCGTCCTGCAGTTCCCGTGGCACTGGTACTCCGTTCCCGGTGTGCTGAAGGAGTGGATGGACCAGGTGCTCACCTACGGTTTCGCCTACGGCGCCGGCGGCGACGCCCTTCACGGCAAGCGGCTGCAGCTGGTCATCTCCACCGGCGGCCCCGAATCCTCGTATACGCCGACGGGGCACAACCGCTTCACCATGGCCGAGCTGCTGCGTCCCCTGGAGGCCACCGCGCACCTCTGCGGCCTGGAAATGGCAGAACCTCTGGTCCTGCATGCGGCCCCGAGGGTGACGCCGGAGGAACTGACCGCGCACGCCGCGCGCTACCGGGAGCTGCTCTCGGCCGTCCCCGCCGCCGCGCGCTGAGCGGTGAGCTTACAGGGCTGCGGGCAGCCCTGTAGCCGGGCCGGCGCTAGGCCTGCTGCTGCTCGCGGTTCTGTTCCTCGTGGTGGATCCGCTCGTCCAGCTGCCGCAGCGGTTCACCGCTGCCGCTCCACTGCTTGGCAATGATTTCCGCGGCGATGGACACCGCCGTCTCTTCCGGGGTCCGTGCGCCGAGGTCCAGGCCCACGGGGCTGTGCAGCCGGGCCAGTTCCGCCCCGCCCAGCCCCGCCTCGTGCAGGCGCCTCATTCGGTCCTCGTGGGTACGCCGCGACCCCATGGCACCGACGAAGGCCACCGGGCGTCCGCGCAGGGCCACCTCCAAGAGCGGTATGTCGAATTTCGGGTCGTGGGTGAGCACGCAGATGACGGTCCGTTCATCCACCAGTCCCTGCTCCTGCTGGCCGGAGAGGTAGCGGTGCGGCCATTCGTTGACCACCTCGGCGGCCTCGGGAAACCTGGCCGGCGTGGCGAAGACGGCGCGGGCGTCGCAAACCGTCACCCGGTAGCCCAGGAAGGTCCCGAGCCGCGCGAGTGCCGAGGCGAAGTCAATGGCCCCGAAAACGAGCATCCGCGGCGGCGGGGCGTAGCTGGTGAAGAAGACCCGCATCCCGCTGTCCAGCCGCTCCCCGTCGGGACCGTAGCTCAGGATGCCGGTACGCCCCGCAGCCAGGTAACCCTGGCAGTCGTCGCCGACGGCGAGGTTGGCCCGCTCGGAGCCCAGATTCCCCTCGAAGCCGCCCGGTCGCACTACCAGGTGCCGTCCCAGCCAGCTGCTGTCCGGGTGCTCGATCACCGTGGCAACGCCCACCCGCCTTTCATCCTCAATGTCCTGCCGTACGCCGTCGAGCTCGGCGAAGCGCTGCTGCGAGACCGGCTCGACGAAGATGTCGATAATGCCGCCGCAGGTGAGGCCGACGGCGAACGCGTCGTCGTCGCTGATCCCGTACCGCACCAGCACCGGGACGCCGTCGTCCTTGACCTGGGTGGCCAGCTCGTACACGGCGCCCTCGACGCAGCCGCCGGAAACCGATCCCACGGCGGCACCGCCGGCGGTGACCAGCATCGACGCGCCGGGAAGCCGCGGGGCGGACTTGAACGTGTTCACGACGGTGGCCAGGCCGGCAGTCCTGCCCTGCCGCCAGTCCGGCAGGATGGCCTCCAGCACGTCCCGCATGGGCTTCTCCCTAGAGCCTTCCGCAGAGCCGGAGCATCCGGAAGGCCGAGCGCCGGCCGGCCCAGTAAGCCACGCAGGCCACTGCGGCGACCAGGCCGAGGACCTTGCCGGGGCTGGAGAGCTGGTCGGCAGCGATGCCCTTCGCGAGGCTGAAGGCGTCAAGGCTGCCCGACGACGGCCCTGGTGTTTTGGGCCCCGCCGGTGCGGTGCCTGCGGTTGCGGCAGCGGGAGCCGCCGACGGAGCGGTGCCCGGCCCTGCGGGAGCGGCAGCGGCAGCGGTCGACGCTGCCGCTACGGTCGGGGACTCCGCGGCACCCGGTTCGGCGAGCATGGCCTGCAGGTTGGCCGCGAAGAGCCCCATCATTTGCTCGGTGACGCTGCCGATCACGCTCTTGCCCATCGCCGCGGCCTTGCCGGAGAGCGCCAGATCGGCACTGACCGTCCCGCGCGTCGTGGTCCCCTCTTCCGCCAGGGCCAGCGTGACCTTGGCTTCCGCGGTGCCCTGGCCGCGGGTTTCCTGCGCCTTGCCGCCGAGTACGGCCCGATGCTCGGCGGCGTTCCGCTCCAGGACGTTGAGCAGGCCCCTGTACTGCATGTTCACCGGGCCCAGCTTCACCGTCATGCCCACCTGGTAGGCGTCGTCGGATAGCTTGTTCAGGATCTGCGCGCCAGGGAGGCAACCGGCCACCCGCTCGAAATCCATCAGCGTGTCCCAGACCTTGCCGATCGGTGCAACCACCGAGAAACTGCTGTCAATCTGCATTAGCTGCTCCCTTGACTTGCGATCACTTGTCTTCCGCCTGTGCGTCCTGCCGGCACGGGCGGGTCGTCGCCCCGGATTGCCGCCGCCAACTCCGCCAGGGCCGTGTAGCTGTGTCCACTGACGAACGCGTCGCAGTAGGGCAGCGCGGCGGCGATCCCGCCGGCCAACGGCTGATAGTTCGGTGCTGCCTTCCGCGGATTCACCCAGACCACCCGGTGCGCGAGCCTGCGCAGCCGGGCCATCTGGGCCCCGACCTGCGCCGGGTCCTCCTGCGCCCAGCCGTCGGAGAAGACCACCACCACGGCACCCCGGGCCAGGCCGCGGCGGCCGTGCTCGTCCACGAATCTCCGGAGGCTCTCGGCGATCCTGGTGCCGCTGGCCCAGTCGGGTGCGGTGGCGGCCGCCTGCGCAAGGGCCAGGTCCGGGTCGCGCTGGGCCAGTTGCCGGGTCAGGCGCGTCAGCCTGGTGGAGAACACGAAGGCCTCCGCCCCGGCCTTCGCGACGGCGCCCTGCAGCAGCGAGAGGAAAATCCGGGAGTACGGTTCCATCGAGCCGGAGACATCGCAGAGCAGCACCAGCTTGCGGCGTTGCTCGCGGCGCCGGGCGTACAGGAGCCTGGGGGAGTCGTAGCCGGAGCGGCGGGCTGCCCGCACGGTGGCCCGGATGTCCAGGCGTGCGCTGCTGTGCGGCGACTTGCGCGTGCGCCGGCTCAGGCGCACGGGTGTTGCCAGCAGGATCCGGGTGGCCAGCCAGCGGATCTCGGCAGCTTCCGCCTCGGTGAGTTCGGCAAAGTTCATCCCGTGCAGGTGTTCTTCCGTGGACGCCATCGCGAGGACGGCCTCGCGCTCCGGTCCCTGCCGGTCTCCGGCGTCGTCCCGGCCCGCGGCTACCGCGGGGTGCGGCGGCCGGGCGGCGCGGCCCGGCTCGGTCTCTCGTCCGGTGTCGGCGGCGGCCCGGGTGTGCGAACCGTCCGCGGGAGGCGGCGCTGCCGGGACCGGGACCGGTTCGCCGGCGTGGCGGTCCAGCGCGGCGGCGGGATCGAAGCCGCCCCGGAAGACGGCGCCAAACACGGCGTCGAACACCGGCAACTGCTCACGGCTGGAGACCAGCACCACCCGCAGCGTCCAGTACAACCGCTCCAGGTTCGTCGGCGGGACCAGCCGGAGTGCCACCGCCAGCCGGGCCGCCCGGTCCGGCGAGCACGTGACGCCCGCGCCCCGCAGGGCCGTGATGAAGGCCGCAGCCAGGGAGGCGGCCTCGACGAACGGCGGGCCGGCGGCCGGCGGTCCGGCAGCCGGCGTCGTGCGCATCGGGAGGGGCTGCCTCGGTTCAGCCATCGGTGCCGTCCACCAGCCAGGCCGCGCCGCGGGAGCCGACGAGCTCCAAGTCGTCGCGGTTTTTCACGATCGAACCCCAGGTCTGTTCGGCCGTCGCGGCGTCGATCCGTTCGATGCCCAGCACCGCGAGCGCCGAGACCCAGTCGATGGCCTCGGAAATCCCGGGCGGCTTGGCCAGGTCCAGGGTCCGCAGCCGCGTGATCACCGCCGCGGCCTGCAGCGCCAGCGGGCCGCTGCTGGCGGGCACCCGGCGGCGCACAATCTCGGCAATCCGGGCCGGTCCGGGGTAGTCGATCCAGTGGTAGAGACAGCGGCGGGTCAGCGCGTCGTGCAGGTCCCGGGTGCGGTTGGAGGTCAGCACCACGATGGGCGGATGCGTGGCGCGGATGGTGCCCAGCTCCGGGATGGTGACCGAGGCCTCCGCGAGCAGCTCAAAGGTGAACGCCTCGAACTCGGCGTCGGCGCGGTCGATCTCGTCCAGCAGCAGCACGGCCGGCCGCGGCCCCGGGTGTTCGATGGCCTGCAGCAGCGGCCGGCGCAGCAGGTACTGGGGGCCGAACAGCTCGGCTTCGCTGACCTCGGCGTCGCGCGCCTCGGCCAGCCGGATGCCCAGCAGCTGGCGCTGGTGGTTCCACTCGTAGAGTGCCTCGCCCGCGTCGATCCCCTCGTAGCACTGCAGCCGGTACAGCGGGGTGTCCAGCAGCAGCGCCAGCGTCTTCGCGGCCTCCGTCTTGCCCACGCCGGCCTCTCCCTCGAGCAGGATGGGTTGGGGGAGCCGCACCGCGAGGAACAGTGCGGTGGCGAGGCCGGTGTCGGCCAGGTAGTCGTGCTTGTCCAGGGCCGCCATCAGCGAGGCGACGTCGGGGATCCGCCGCTGAACTTCCTCCTCCGCCCCGGTCCGGGCCGCCGTGTTCACCCGGCCCCCTGCAGCTCGGCCAGCACCCGCCGGTAGTCCTCCTCGGTGTCGACGTCGAGCGGGATGCTGCCCGGCGTGGGAACCTCGACGACGACGTCCGCGCGCTGCTCCAGCAGTTTCCACACGGCCTTGTCGCCATGCAGCGACGCCAGCTCAGGCAGCAGCCGCCGGCCGAAGGCAAGGGGATGGCCGACGCCGTCGTCGTAGCGGCACACCGCCGCTCCGGGACCGTCGGGCCGGGCCAGTGCCTGCAGCAACGGGAGCACGCTCTCCACCCGGATGCCGGGCTGGTCGCCGAGCAGCAGTACCACCGCCTCGGTGCCAGGCCGCAGCACGGCCATCGCCGCGGCAATCGAAGACGAACATCCCTGGCCGTAGTCCGGGTTGAGCGCCACCTCGCAGCCCGTGGTGTCCACGGCCCCGAGGACCTGCTCGGCCGCTCCGCCCAGTGCCAGCACGGTCTGGCCGAACCCGCAGCGCCGGGCGGTCGCAAGCACGGCGTCCAGCAGCACGCCGTCGCCGTAGGGCAGCAGCTGTTTGGGCCGACCCAGGCGCGCCGACGCCCCGGCCGCGAGGATGACGGCCGCGGTGCCGGCCATGCGGGGTGCTTCAGCTGCTGAGGGCATAGCGCTCCGGATCCTTGCGGAAGGCCGCGCGGCAGCCGGGGGAACAGAAGTACACGGTGGCGCCGTTGTGCTCGAGCTGCAGCGACGATTCGACGGCTGGCACGGACATGCCGCAGACGGGGTCGACCGCGGTTTCCGGTTGCGGGGTGGACGGCGCCGGAACCCCGCCGGCCTGCGCGCCGTGCTGAGCGCCGTCCCGTGCCGCGGCCCGCTCCTGGACCAGCTGGGCGAGGATGGACAGGGCGATTTCGCCGGGGGTGCGGGCGCCCAGTTGAAGGCCGGCCGGGGTGTACACCCGGGAGCGCAGCGCATCGTCCACGTCGAGCGAGTCCAGCACGGCGGCGCCGCGTGATGCGCTCGCCACCAGGGCGACGTAGGGCACGCCGGCGCGCAGCGCGGCTTCGAGGGCACCCTCCTCGGCCTTGCCGTGCGAAGCGACGATCAGGGCGGCGTCGTCCGGGCGGGGTTCGGCCGACCCGCCGTCGGCGAGCTCAACGTCGAAACCCACCCCGGACCCCAGCGCGGCCAAGGCCTGCGCCACCGGCGCGGCCCCGACCACCACAACCCGGGGCGCAGGGAGGCGCGGCTGGAGGAAGATCTCGATCGCACCGCCGCTCAGGCACGGGTTGGACACCTCGACGGCGCCTTCCTCGGCCCGGCGGGACAGCTCCCCGGGCAGGACGCGCAGCAACAGGGGTTCCCCGGAGGAGAGCACCTGCAGGCCGTACTCCCGGACCGAGGACTCTACGCAGTTCCCGCCGACGAAGCCCTGGATCTCGCCGCCGGGCAGCACCAGGGCGGTGTCCCCGGCGCGGGCGCTGGTGGGATGCTGGGCGCGGACCACCGTGGCGTGCACGAACGGCTCGCGGCGGGCGGTGAGTTCGGCGGCCCGGGCGGCAAGGGATTCTGCGGCGGTGGTCATCTCAGATCGGCGGCCTTGCCCGGCCCTGCATGGCTGCCCAGACCCTGGCCGGTGTGCACGGCATGTCCATGTGGGTGACCCCGAACGGCGCCAGCGCGTCGACCACCGCGTTCACGATCGCCGGCGGCGAGCCGACCGTGGCGGACTCGCCGATGCCTTTCGCGCCGATGGGGTGGTGCGGGGAGGGCGTGACCGTGAACCCGGTCTCCCAGTCCGGCACTTCCATGGCCGTGGGGATCAGGTAGTCCATGAAGGAGCCGCCCAGGTTGTTGCCGTCCGCGTCGAACTCGATGATCTCCATCAGGGCCATCCCGACGCCGTCGGTCAGGCCGCCGTGGACCTGGCCTTCGATGATCATCGGGTTGATCCGGGTCCCGCAGTCGTCCACTGCGATGAAGCGCCGCACCACAACGCGCCCGGTGCCGGGGTCGACGTCGACGACGCAGATGTAGGCGCCGAAGGGGAAGGTCAGGTTGGGCGGGTCGTAGGTGACTTCCGCGTCGAGGTTGCCGTCGACGCCTTCGGGCAGCGTCATGGTCCCGTGCGCGGCCATCGCGATGTCCTCGATGGTCTTCCCGGCGGTGGGATCGCCCTTCACGAACCAGCGGCCCTTTTCCCATTCGAGGTCCTCCGGGCGGGTCTCCAGCATGGCCGCGGCAATCAGCTTCGCCTTCTCGCGCACCTTGCGCGCCACGAGCGCCACCGCGCCGCCGCTGACCGGCGTCGAGCGGCTCCCGTAGGTTCCCAGCCCGAACGGCGTCTGATCGGTGTCGCCGTGGACGACGTCGATGTTCTCCGGCGGGATGCCGAGTTCCTCCGCGACGATCTGGGCAAAGGTGGTTTCGTGGCCTTGGCCCTGGCTTTGCACCGACAGCCGCACGACGGCCTTGCCGGTGGGGTGCACCCGCAGCTCGGCGCCGTCGGCCATGCCCAGGCCGACGATGTCGAAGTGCTTGCGCGGCCCGGCGCCAACGACTTCGGTGAAGAAGGAGAGTCCGATGCCCATCAGCTCGCCCCTGGCCCGCTTCTCACGTTGTTCGCGTCGAAGGTCCTCGTAGCCGGCCAGCTGCATGGACAGCCGCATGGCCGCCTCGTAGTTGCCCGAGTCGTAGACCCAACCGGTCTTGTTCGCGTAGGGGAACTGCTCGGGTTTGATGAAGTTCTTCAGCCGCAGCTCCGCGGGGTCCATCTCCAGCTTCCGGGCGAGGATGTCGACCATCCGCTCCACGAGGTACACGGCCTCGGTGACGCGGAAGGAGCAGGCGTAGGCAACCCCGCCGGGCGCCTTGTTGGTGTAGACGCCGGTCACCTTGCAGTGGGCGGCCTGCAGGTCGTAGCTGCCGGTAAAGATGGAGAAGAAGCCGGCCGGGTTCTTGGTGGGCTGGGCGGTGGCGTTGAACGCGCCGTGGTCGGCCAGCACGTTGGTGCGCAGGGCCAGGATCTTCCCGTCCTTGGTCGCGGCGATCTCGCCCGTCATGATGTAGTCGCGGGCGAAGGAGGTGGACATCAGGTTCTCGGAGCGGTCCTCCACCCACTTCACCGGCCGCCCGGTGACGATGGAGCCGACGACGGCGAGGATGTAGCCCGGGTAGATGCCGACCTTGTTGCCGAAGCCGCCGCCGATGTCCGGGGACACGATCCGGATCTTGTGCTCCGGGATGCCGGCCACGATCGCGAAGAGCGTGCGGTGCGCGTGCGGAGCCTGGGTGGTCTCGTAGAGGGTCAGTTTGCCGTCCACGGGGTCGAAGTCGGCGACGGCGCCGCAGGTCTCCATCGGGGCCGGGTGCACGCGGGGGTACACCATCTCCTGGCTCACGACGACGTCGGCGCTTGCGAACACGGCGTCGGTCTCGGCAGCGCTGCCCATCTCCCAGTCGAAGATCTTGTTGTCCGTCCGGCCGGCAATTTCGTCCCGGATGAGCGGGGCGTCGGCGTCGAGGGCCTTGCGCGCGTCGACCAGGGGCGGCAGCACATCGTATTCGACGTCGATCAGTTCCAGCGCGTCGCGGGCGGCGTACCGGTCCTCGGCCACCACGAACGCGACCTCCTGGCCCTGGAACCGGACCTTATCCGTGACCAGCACGGCCTGGACGTCGGCGGAGAGGGTCGGCGCCCAGGCGAGCTTGAGGCCCTCCAGGTCCTTGCCGGTGATGACGGCGAGCACCTTGGGGTGGGCCAGGGCGTTGGTGGTGTCGATCGACACGAGCCGTGCGTGCGCCACGGGGGCGCGCAGGATGGCGCCGTGCAGCATTCCGGGCAGCACGAGGTCGTCGATGTAGTGGCCCTTGCCGCGGACGAAGCGGGGGTCCTCCTTGCGCTGGATGCGGCCGTAGCCGATTGGCCGGTCCGCGTCGCCGGCAGCGGGGTTGGTCTCCCGCTCATGGATGACGGTCATGCCTTCACCTCTGAGTCTTCGGTTTCCGTGGCGACGTCCGCCACCACGGTGTCGGTCCCGTCGAGGACCTCGTCGGCCCCTTCGCCCCCGCCGGCCGCGGCCGCGGGATGGGCCGCCGCCCACTGCACCGAGCGGACGATCGTCGCATAGCCGGTGCACCGGCAAATCTGACCGGAGATGGCCTGCCGGATCTCGCCGTCGTCCGGGTGCGGGTTCTTATCCAGCAGGGCGCGCGCGGTGAGCATCATGCCCGGGGTGCAGAAGCCGCACTGCAGCCCGTGTTCCTCCATGAAGCCCTGCTGCACGGGGTCGAGAGTGTTCCCGGCGGCGAGACCCTCGACGGTGCGGATGTCGTGCCCGGCGGCCATCGCGGCGAGGACGGTGCAGGACTTCACCGGCTGGCCGTCCAGCAGGACCACGCAGGTCCCGCAGTTGCTCGTGTCGCAGCCCCAGTGGGTGCCGGTCAGTCCGAGCACCTCGCGGATGTAGTGGACCAGGAGCACGCGGGGTTCGATGTCGGAGGTAACTTCGTTGCCGTTCACGCTCATGCTGATCTGCATGCGCTTCAGCCTTCCTGTGTCTGGGGGGCCGTCTGGCCGGCGTTCTGGCCGGCGCGGGCGCAGGCCTGCCGCAGGACGCGCCGGGTGAGTTCGTCGGCCAGGTGCCGTTTGTAGTCGACCGGTCCGCGCTGGTCCGCCACCGGGTCGCAGGCCGCCGCGGCCAGCCGGCCGGCGTCGGCGAACAGCTCTTCCGAGGGGCGCTTGCCTCGCAGCCGTCCGGCGGCGTCGGCGATGGTGTGGTCCAGGCCCAGTGCGGTCAGCCCGATGGCGGCATCGGCGATGCTGCCGTCCTCCGCGAGGGTCACGGATGCTCCCGCGGCCCCGACGGCCCAGTCGCCCACGCGCCGCTCCACCTTCTCGTAGGCGCTGCCGGAACGGGCCTTGATAGGGATGCGGACCTCGCACAGCAGCTCGTCCTGGCCGACGGCGGTCTGGTACGGGCCGCGGTGGAAGTCCTGCATGGCCAGGCTGCGCTCGCCGCCGGGGCCGCGGACCACGGCGACGGCGCCGAGGACGTCGCACACCGTGGAGAGATCCTCGGCGGGGTCGGCTTGGCACAGTGAGCCGCCGATGGTGCCCCGGTTGCGGACCACCGGGTCCGCGATCACCAGCTCCGCGTCCCGGACGATCGGGAAGAGCCGGGCGATCTCGTCCGATTCCAGCAGCGTGGTGTGGCGGGTCAGCGCGCCGATGCGTAGTTCCGCGCCGTCGCGCAGGATGAAGTCGAGTTCGAAGAGGTCGTTGATGTCGATCAGCCATTCAGGCCGGGAAAGCCGGAGCTTCATCATCGGGAGCAGGCTGTGGCCGCCGGCGATGACCCGCGACTCGGGACCGTGGCGTGCCAGAAGCTCGAGTGCGTCCTCCACCGTGGTGGCCCGAACGTAGTCGAATGGAGCCGGAATCTGCATAGTCCCACCTCACTCCAAGGCACGGGCAACGCCGCCCGGCGCCGATTAACGCAAGTCTTGCCCCGCCCCGATGAGGGTGTCAACATCGTCATAAGCGAAAGGTTATGAAGCCGTGTCGATGACGTTGAGCCAGCTGCGGACGTTCGCGCTGGTCGCACGCCTGGGCTCCCTCCACGCCGCCGCAGCCGCCCTCGGGGTCAGCGAGCCGGCCGTGTCCGCGGCCCTCGCGGCGCTTCGGCAGGACCTGGGCGACCCCTTGTTTGTCCGGGCCTCGGGCGGGATCACCCTGACGCCCGGCGGGCGGGCCCTGGCGGACTATGCCCAGGACATTGTCGGGCTCGCGGACCAGGCCCGCTGGGAGGTCGGCAATGCCAAGAACGACGCCGGCCGGCTGAAGATCGCCGCCACCGCGCCGTTTGCCGAGCACGCTGCCGGCCGGCTGCTGGACCTGTTCACCAAGCGGGTACCGGGTGCCTCGGTGGACGTCGTCGCCGAAGCCGCCGAGGACCTGGCCGGGCTGCTGCTGGAGCGCGCCTACGACATCGCCCTGGGCGCCAGGCCGCCCGCGCCCGCCGGCAGCCCCGCGTCCGTCCCGGGCCTGGTGTCCGTCCCGTTCCTCCGCTACCAGCGGGCCTTCGTGGCGGCCCCGGCCGATCCGCTGGGGCGGGTGCACGGCCCGCTCGCGGTGGAACGGTTGCTGGGCAGGCCCTGGTTCGCCGGTCCCGCGGGCATCCTGGAAAGTTCGGAGGAAGGCCGCTGGCTCGCGTCGCTGGGCATCGCCCCGGAGATCATCAGGCTCAGCAGCGAGACCGAGGCCCTTGCGGCCGTGCGCGCGGGGGAGGGAACCATGCTGGCCCTGGGGCACATCGTCCACGCCGAAGTCGCCAACGGGACGCTGGTGCGGCTGCCCGTCGTCGGAACCCCGGTGGCCGGCCTGTGGTGGGCCAGCACGCTGGACCAGCACAGGACCACCACCATGGCCCAGACCCTGCAGCGCTTCGTCGGCACGGCCGACGCCACCGCGGCGATGGTCGCCCATGGCGGCTCGCGCGGGCTGGAGCGCCGCGGCTCGAAATTCCATGTCGCCCTGTGGAGTTGACGGCCGGGGGAGCCGGCGACTTGGCGGTGAGCGGCTGTGTCGCGTTGCACATTGGCCGGAATCGGTGCTACCCCTTGAGGGACACCCGCTTGACCCCAAGCACCCCACGATGAGGAGTAGCACATGACTTTGCCCCGAGATGAAGACAGCTCGCTGCGGCACTGGAGCGCCCGACTGATCCAGGCCCTGCAGATCCTGGATCTGGAAGTCGACCACGACAAGATCGTCGAAGTCGCGGACGAGTCACTGAAGGCGGTCGGGCCGCACGCGGACGCCATCAGCGCTTTCATCGTCGGTTACGCCGCCGGGACGGCGTCCACCAACGGCCGCAAGAGCACCCAGGAGGCGGTACACGCCGCGTCCAACAAGGTCATCGAGCTGTGCGAAAACGGTGAGGCCGGCGGCCCGGACGAGGAGGGCTGGGCCAAGCGGGCCCAGTAACACCGGAGCAGTAGCGAAAAGAAAGCAGGCCGCGTCCCCACCGGGGGCGCGGCCTGCCTGCGTTTGGCGGAGGTGCCGGCGGGCCTAGGCCGGCACGGTGACTCCCGGGGCTGCATGGAGCCGGGCCGGGCTGTCCGGCGACTGGTCCAGGCTCGGCTCAAGGCGCACGATGACGGCCTTCGAGATCGGCGTGTTGCTGCCCTCTGCCGTGTGGTTCAGTGGCACCAGCACGTTGGCTTCGGGGTAGTAGGCGGCGGCGCAGCCCCGTGCCGTCGGGTAGGAGACCACGCGGAACTTGCGCAGTACACGCTCGACGCCGTCCTGGTACTGGCCGTGGATGTCCACAAACAGCCCGTCGGCCAGGCCCAGCTCGGTCAGGTCCTCCGGATTCACGAACACCACGTGGCGGCCCTTCTTGATGCCCCGGTAGCGGTCGTTGTGGCCGTAGATGGTGGTGTTGAACTGGTCGTGCGAGCGCATGCTCTGCAGGATCAGGGTGCCCTCCGGCCGCTCCACGTGTTCGAGTTCGTTCACCGTGAGCACGGCCTTGCCGGTCGGCGTCGGGAAGGTGCGCGAGTCCCGGGGTCCGTTCTCAAGGATGAAGCCGCCTTCCTGGCGGATCCTGGTGTTGTAGTCCTCGCAGCCGCCTACGACCCGCGAAATGTGGTCGCGGATCAGGTCGTAGTTCTTCTCGTAACCATCCCAGTCCGCCTTGATCTTGTCGCCGACGAGGGCTTTGCCGAGCCGGCTGAGGATGGCCGGTTCGGAGAGCAGGTGGTGTGAAACGGGCTCCACGCTGCCCCAGGAGGGGTGGACCGCGCAGACCGTGTCCTCGACCGAGACGAACTGCTCGCCGGATTCCTGGATGTCGATCTCGCTCCGGCCCATGGTGGGCAGGATCAGGGCCTCGGCGCCCGTCACCACATGCGAGCGGTTGAGCTTGGTGGAGACCTGGATGGACATTTCCGTCCCGGCCATCGCGTCCTCGGCGGCGTTGGTGTCGGAAATGGCGCCGACGAAGTTGCCGCCGACGGCCATGAACACCTTGATCTCGCCGTCCTGCATCTTGTTGATGGTCTCGACCGCGTCCACGCCGTGCTCGCGGGGCGGTTCGAAGTCGAATTCCTCGCCGAGGGCTTCCATGAAGGACTGCGGCATCTGTTCCCAGATGCCCATCGTGCGGTCGCCCTGCACGTTGCTGTGGCCGCGGATGGGTGAGGCGCCCGCGCCGGGCTTGCCCATGTTGCCGCGCAGCAGGAGCAGGTTGATGATCTCCTTGATCGTGGCCACGCCCTTCTTCTGCTGCGTGATCCCCATGGCCCAGGTGATGATGACCTTCTCGGCCTTCAGGTAGCGGGCGGCAAGCTCGTCGATCTCCTCGGTGCGCAGCCCGGTCGCTTCCAGCACCGCCTGCTCGTCCAGCAGGGCCAGGTGCTCCTTGAGCTCCTCGAGCCCTTCGCAGTGCTCGGCGAGGAAAGCGTGGTCCAGGACCGTGCCGGGGTTCTTCGCTTCGGCGTCGAGCACCCGCTTGGAGACGGCCTGCAGCAGGGCCATGTCCCCGCCGATCCGGATGTGCAGGAACTGGTCGGCGATGGACGTGCCGCGGCCGATGATGCCCTTGACCTTCTGCGGGTTCTTGTAGCGGTGCAGCCCGGCCTCGGGGAGCGGGTTGACAGCGACGATTTCGCCGCCGTTCTCCTTGCAGTTCTCCAGCTCGGTGAGCATGCGCGGATGGTTGGTGCCCGGGTTCTGGCCCATGATGATGATCAGGTCCGCGTCGGCGTAATCGTCGAAGTTGACCGTGGCCTTGCCGATGCCGATGGTCTGGCCCATCGCCCAGCCCGAGGACTCGTGGCACATGTTGGAGCAGTCCGGCAGGTTGTTGGTGCCGTAGCCACGGACCAGCAACTGGTACAGGAAGGCAGCTTCGTTGGAGGTGCGGCCGCTGGTGTAGAAGGAGGCCTCATCCGGGGAGTCCAGGCCCTTGAGCTTCTCCGTGATGATCCGGATGGCGTCGTCCCAGCTGATCGGCTTGTAGTGGTCCTCGCCGCTGGGCTTATAGACCGGCTCGGTCAGCCGGCCCTGCATGCCCAGCCAGTAGTCCGAGCGGTCGCGGAGTTCACTCACCGAGTGCTCCGCCCAGAACGACGTCGGGATGACCACCGGAGTCGCCTCCCAGGTGACAGCCTTCGCGCCGTTCTCGCAGAATTCGAAGGCCTTCCGGTGATGCGGGTCCGGCCAGGCGCAGCTCGGGCAGTCGAAGCCGTCCTTCTGGTTCATCTTCATGACCGTCTTGCGCGTGCGGTTCAGCCCCATCTGCTCAATGGCAGGCTTCATGGAGTGGTAGACGCCCGGGACGCCGGCGGCCCAGTGCTTCGGCCCGTCGCCGACCTCCAGGTCCTTTTCGTTCTCTTCTTCAACGCGCGGAGTCTTACGAGTCACGACAACTTCCCTTCTGCAGACGCCGCCGGTAGCCCGGCGGCCGGCACAACTACCTCTAGGCACCCTACCTGCCCTCTTGTGACAGGCCTATCAGCTTGCCCGGAGCGCCGTAAGGAAATGGGCAGGCGCCGACGGCGGCCGGACTCCAGATTTTCCCAAGGTCCGTCCCCGATGCTGGCACCACCATTAGCGTCCGCAGACAGAAGCGCGGCATCCGACCGCGGACGTCCAGCCGCGGCAGAACTGCCAGGGGCCGGGTCCGGGACGCTTGAGATGGGACCGCCGGCTGCCGGGTTCCCAGCGACCCGGCAGCCGGCCCGCCTCCGTCAGCGGCCGGCCACCAGCATGTCCCGGATCTCGCGGCGCAGGACCTTGCCGATCAGCGAGCGCGGCAGCAAGTCCAGGACCGCGACGCGGCGGGGAACCTTATAAGCCGCCAGCTGCCCGCGCGCGAAATCCAGCAGGGCGCCGGTATCGAGGGTGCCCCCCGGGGCGGGTACGACGGCGGCCACGACATCTTCGCCGCCGCCGGGCCGGGGCAGGCCTACCACGGAGACCTCGGCGACGCCGGGGTATTCGGCGAGGACGTCCTCCACCTCGGTCGGTGAGACGTTAAAACCTCCGGTGATGATCAGTTCCTTGATCCGGTCCCGGATGGTGACGAAGTAGTCCTTGTCCACCGAGACGATGTCGCCGGTGCGGAACCAGCCGCCCTCCAGCAGGGCCTCCTCGGTTTCCTCCGGCCGGTTCCAGTAGCCGGCGAAGACCTGGGGTCCGCGGATCAGCAGCTCGCCCGCCTCGCCAGGGGCGCGGTCGATTTTCACGTTCTGCGGGTCCACGACGCGGATGTCGGTGAGCGGGAACGGGACACCCACCGTGCCCGGTTTGCGGCTCGGGCCGAACGGGTTGCCGACCGAGATGGGTGAGGTCTCGGTGAGCCCGTAGCCTTCGATCAGGTACCCGCCGGTTGCTTTCTCCCAGGTTTCCACGGTCGCGGCCGGCAGGTTCATGGCCCCGGAAATGGAGAACCGGATGCCCTTGAGGCTGATGCCCCGCAGTGCCGCCGCGGCGGCGATCCGGTCGTAGATCGGAGGGACCGCCGGCAGGAACGTCGCCGGAGACTTCCGGTACGCCTTGAGCACCAGGTCGACGTCGAACTTGGGGAAAAGCACCAGCCGCGCACCAATGCTGAGGGCGAAGGTCATGCAGAGCGTCAGGCCGTAGGCGTGGAACATGGGCAGCACCGCGTACACGGTTTCGCGGCCGTCCTTGAGCCCCGGAACCCAGGCCCGCCCCTGGGCGGCGTTTGCCTGCAGGTTCGCGTGCGTGAGCATGGCGCCCTTCGGCGCCCCGGTGGTGCCGCTGGTGTACTGCAGCACCGCCAGGTCGTCCGGCGCCGGGCGCGGATGCCGTTTCTTCAGTTCGCCCGCCTTAAGAAGGTCGTGCCACGGCAGGACCGTGCGAGATGCACCCCCCGTGTGGGCACGGGGGGCGGGCTTTCCGGCGGCCAGCGCGGCCCGCGCCTTCCGGGCCGCCGGCAGCGGCAGCCGCAGTGCGAGCCGCTTGGCCAGCGGCATCGCGGGGATCAGCCCGACCGAGACGATACTCCGGAGCCCGACGTCGGCCGGCAGCTGCAGCACCCGGTCCACCGCCTTGTCCCAGACGATCGCGACGGCGGCCCCGTGGTCCTCGAACTGATGGCGCAGTTCCCGGTCCGTGTACAGCGGGTTGTGCTCCACCACGACCGCACCGAGCCGCAGCGCCGCGTAGAAGGCGATCACATGCTGGGGGCAGTTCGGCAGCACCAGGGCGACCCGGTCACCGGCTTTCACGCCCAGTTTCTTCAGGCCGGCGGCCGCCCGGCTGATTAGCGTCCCGAGTTCCCGGTAGCTGGTCGTAGCCCCGAAGAACTCGAGTGCCGTCTTACTTCCGAAGCGCCGGACGGAGGAATCCACCAGGTCCACGAGGGAACCCGTGGGCAGCTTGAGGTCGGCAGGGACGCCCTGGCTGTAATGCTTCGTCCACGGACGGTCCGCCCAGGGGAGGCCGGGAACCGGGGCGCCTGGGCGTGATTTCTTGTTCATGCGTAGTCCTTGCCACTGGGAATGGCGGCGTCCGGTTTCCCTTCCCGCCCGAAGGCCTGCCCGGAGAGCCTGCCGGAAAAAGCCTACCGGTGCGGGCCCCGCCGCTCCGCCCGTACCCTGCCTGCAGCCGGCCGCCGCCCGTGACTTTTGGCCCTAGGTGGGGGCCCGGATTGCGCGGAAGGTGGGGTTGACGGACTCGGGAACGGAAGCACCATGAAACACGAGCAGCCGACCCTCCGGTTCTTCGGCGCAACGGACACCGTGACCGGCTCCCGCTACTTGCTCGAAGCCGGCGGACGCCGGGTGCTGGTCGACTGCGGCCTGTTCCAGGGCTACAAACGCAGCCGCGAGCGCAACCGTATGCCCTTCCCCGTGCCGCCCCGCTCGCTCGACGCCGTCGTCCTCACCCATGCGCACCTGGACCACACCGGCTACGTCCCGGCGCTGGTCCGGGACGGCTTCGCCGGGCCGGTCTACGCCACCGACGGGACCACCGAGCTGTGCAAGCTGATCCTGCCGGACAGCGGCTACCTGCAGGAAGAAGAGGCCCGCTACGCCACGCACCGCGGATCCACCCGGCACAGCCCGGCGCTGCCGCTCTACACCGCCGCGGACGCCGTCAAGTCGCTGAACAGCTTCAAGATCCGCGACTTCGACGACCCGTTGGATCTAGGCGGCGGAATGGAAATGACTTTCGTTCCGGCCGGCCACATCCTGGGGGCCGCGCAGGTGCACGTCAGGTTCGGCTCCCAGTCGGTGCACTTCACCGGCGACCTGGGCCGCTCCGATGATCCGTTCATGTTCCCGCCCCGGCCGCTGGGCGCCGTGGACGTGCTTGTCACGGAGTCCACCTACGGCAACCGCAAGCACTCCACCCTGGATCCCGAACAGCAGCTCGGGGAAATCATCACACGGGTCGCCAAACGCGGCGGGGTGGTGATGTTCGCCGCCTTCGCCGTCGGACGGGCCGAAACGCTCATGCTCTACCTCTCCCGGCTCCGCCGCAAGAACGCCATCCCGGACATTCCGGTGTACCTCAACAGCCCGATGGCCATCGACGCCTCGGACATGTACCAGCGGCATCCGGAGGAGCACCGGCTCAAACGGGACGAATACGAGCACATGTACAGCCTCGCCAAGCTCACCCGCAGCGTGGACGACTCCAAGCTGCTGAACCTGCGCGGCGGGCCAATGATCATCATTTCCGCCAGCGGCATGCTCACCGGCGGCAGGATCCTGCACCACCTCGCCGCCTACGGCCCCGACCCCAAAAACGCCCTCATCCTCAGCGGCTACCAGGCCGGCGGCACCCGCGGCGCTTCACTCGCCGCGGGTGAGCGTGAGGTCCGGATCTACGGCGAAGACGTCAAGATCCGGGCCGAGGTCATCCAGATGGAAAACCTGTCCGCGCACGCGGACACTGACGGCCTGATCAACTGGATGCAGGCCGCACCGGAGGCGCCGCGGATGACCTACATCACGCACGGCGAGCCGGAATCCTCGGACGCGCTGCGGGTGAGGATCAAGCGTGAACTTGGCTGGCGGGCCAGGGTCCCGGAGCACCTGGAGCGGATCGACATCGGGGACCCGCGGTGAACCCGGGCAACGTCACCAAGGCATCCGTCCTGGGCGAGATCCATTCCCTCGCGCGGCCGCTCCGCACCGAACGCGATCTGGACGGACTGGTCCGGCGCGCCGCGGAGTGCCGCTTCACGGCGATCGGGGAGGCCTCGCACGGCACCCACGAGTTCTACACCTGGCGGGCCACGCTCAGCCGCCGGCTGATCGAGGAACAGGGCTACACCTGGATCGGCGTGGAGGGGGACTGGCCCGACTGCTGGCGGCTCAACCAGTGGGTCCGGGGCCAAACCGGGCAGGACCAGGGCGTCCATGCGCTGCTCGCCGGGTTCCAGCGCTGGCCCACCTGGATGTGGGCGAACGAGGAAGTGGCCGGCTTCCTGGACTGGCTGCGCACCTGGAACTCCCGCCGGCCGCTGCCGGAACGGGTCGGCTTCTACGGCCTGGACGTCTATTCGCTCTGGGACTCGCTACGCGAGATCATCGCCTGGCTCGAGGAACACGTGCCCGACGCCGTGCCCGCCGCGATGCGCGCCTGGCAGTGCTTCCTGCCGCACCACGAGGACCCGCACCAGTACGCCTGGAGCACGCGGCTGGTCCCGAACTCCTGCGAGGCCGACGTCGTGGCCCTGCTCAGCGAAGTGCGGAGCCGTGTGTTCACCCCGGGCGACCACGACGAGGAAGCGTTCGACGCCGTCCAGAACGCCGAGGTCGCGGCCAACGCCGAGCACTACTACCGGATCATGGTCCGCGGCGACCGGCAGTCCTGGAACGTCCGGGACCATCACATGGCGGACACGATCGACCGGCTGAGCCGCCACCTGGGCGCAGCATCCAAGGGCATCATCTGGGAGCACAACACCCACGTAGGGGACGCGCGTGCCACCGACATGGCGCGGGACGGCCTGGTCAACGTCGGCCAGCTGCTGCGGGAGCGGCACGCCCTGGACGGCGTCCTGCTGGTCGGCTTCGCCGCCCACCGCGGCGCGGTCATCGCCGCCGACTCCTGGGGGACACCGGAGCGGATCCTGCCCGTGCCCGCGGCGCGGCCCGGCAGCCACGAGGATTTCCTGCACGAAGCCCTGGGCGTCCCGGCGGTGCTGGAGTTCGGCGACGACCGGACCGGGCCGTGGCTCTCGACCTGGCTCGGCCACCGGGCGATCGGGGTGGTCTACCACCCGGAGCGGGAGCAGGGGAACTACGTCCCGACCCGGATGGGGGAGCGTTACGACGCCCTGATCTGGCTCGAGGACACGGCCGCGCTCCGCCCGGTGCACCATGAGGGCCCGCCCCGGGAGCCCGAATTCGAGACCGAACCGACCGGCTTCTGAGCCGGTTGTGCGGGGCTTAAGGCCCTAACCCGCCACCGGGGGCCGGGGCACACTGAAGTGTCGGCAGAGCCTCGGAGCTGCCGGAGAGTCATGCCGGAGTGCAGCGGCCGCCAGCAACGGTCTCCGCCGCGGTCTTAGCAGTGGTCACAGAACGGTGCGCTGCCGGGATCCCGTCGAGGTCACGTACACCTTCACGCTATGGAAAAGAGCAGGATTCAGCATGAGTAAACCAATCGTCGTCGGCATCAACGGTTCGGCGGGCAGCGAAGCCGCGCTGGCGTGGGCACTCGACCGCGCTGCCCGGCAGAAACTCCCGGTCATATGCGTCCACGCCGTGGACGACCGCTGGATGTCGCCGGACTTCCAGTACCACGAGCTGATCCGCGAATCCGGGATGGAACTGCTGGAGAAGGCCAAGGCCAACGCGAAGAACCAGGCCCCCGACGTGGACGTAGACGTCCAGTTGCGGCACGGAAGCCCGGGTTCGGCGCTCCGGGAAGCGTCCAAGGATGCGTCCATGGTCGTCGTCGGCGGCCACGACAAACATTGGATGGACGGCGGCCCAATGACGGACCGCGCCCTCCAGATCGTGAGCGCCTCGGACAGCCCGGTCACGGTCGTCCCGGTCCAGCGCGGCACGGGCAACCACGGTGTGGTGGTCGGCGTGGACGGATCGGAGGAGTCGCTCCAGGCTGTGGCTTTCGCGGCCGCCGAAGCCGACCGCGGCGGCGACGAACTGACCGTGGTCCTGGCTTTCCGCAGCCCGGCCCGCTGGGTGGAACACCAACTGCCCGAAAGCGGGCTCGCGGAGACGATCGTTGAGGAGGACCGGATTGTGCTGGCCGAATCGGTGGCCGGCCTCGGGGACAAGTACCCGGACCTGGTAGTCCACCAGCGCCTCGAAACGGACACGGAGCCGGCGAAGGCCCTTGTTGACCTTGCCCGGGAGGCGCGGCTGCTGGTGGTCGGCAGCCGCGGCCGCGGCGGCTTCTCCAGGCTGGTGCTCGGGTCCACGGCCCATGCCGTGTTGCTGAACGTACCGTGCCCCACGGTGGTGACCCGGCTGCACAAGGTCAAGCACGAGGACTGACCCGGTAGCTGGCGGGTTTTGCCACGAAGGCCCCCTTCGCGGAGGGGGCTTTCCGCTGCCCGGGTCCGGTGGGAGGATGTTGCCGTGGATTCCCTGTTCAATTTTATCGGCCACAACTGGTGGCTGGTGTTCCCCTTGAGCGCGCTGCTCGCCAACTGGGCCCGTTCCTGGGGCAAGGCCGCCGAACGCCGGCACCGCCGGAAGGTGGAGCTGTACCGGCTGAAGAACCACCAGGCCGAGGTGGAACAGGCCGGCCGCGACGAGGTACAGGCCCTCATCGACGCCCACGACGCCGTCAACCGGCGCTGGCTGGACTACGAACTGGACGTCGGCAAACTGATTGACTTCCCCGTGATGACCGATGTGCGGGAGCCCCTCACCGTGGCCTTCCTGCGCGCCAAACGCGAAGCCGACGGCCTGCGCCCGGCGGACCCCGGACAGCTCACGACGTCGGCCCGGCTGACGGAATACCGCGCCGCCGTGCGCGGCTATGAACTGGCCTTCGACGTCGCCGAGCGCGAAGCCCGCCGGCTCAAGGACAGCAACTTCACCGGACCGGAACGCGAGCGGCTCGCCACGGCCCGGAAACTGCTGCGGATCGCTTCCGACGGCGCCGCCACCCCGGCCGAGCGGCAGACGGCGTACAAGCGGGCACGGCGGGAGCTGGACGGCCTGATCGTGCTGCCGGAGGCAACGGTGGCCTCCCTGGAGGAGAAGATTGCCGGCATGCTCGACGCAGGTCCGGCGCTGGGGACACCGCAGGGCTGACCGCCGCCGGCTCCGCGGCCGGGCACGTTGTTTTGCCCTGCACCCATTGGCACGTACGATCTATAGGGTTTCAGGACAGCTTTGGTGAACTGCGCGGGTGCACGCCGCTTGACAGCGGGTGAACAGTGAGAAGCAAGGCCGCCACGGGGAATGAAACTGCTGACCGTCGACTCTGCAGATTGGGCAACAGGTGGAAATCACCGTAATGGTGGCGCTGGTTATTGCGCTGGCGCTTTTCTTTGACTTCACGAATGGATTTCACGACACCGCGAACGCGATGGCGACACCCATCGCGACCGGTGCCATCAAGCCCAAGACCGCCGTCGCCCTCGCGGCAGTGCTGAACCTGGTGGGGGCGTTTCTTTCCACCGAGGTGGCCAAGACGGTGTCCGGCGGCATCATCCGGGAAGGTTCCGACGGCGTCCAGATCACCCCGGACATCATCTTCGCCGGCCTGATGGGCGCCATTCTGTGGAACATGATCACCTGGCTGAAGGGTCTGCCCTCCAGCTCCTCGCACGCCCTCTTCGGTGGCCTGATCGGTGCGGCCATCGCCGGCATCGGCCTGCACTCGGTGAACTTCACCTCGGTGCTCCAGAAGGTCCTCCTGCCCGCAGTTTTCGCCCCCGTCATCGCCGCCGCCGTGGCCTACGTGTGCACCCGGCTGGCATACGCGCTGACGGCCCGCCATGACCCCGAGACCGGCAGCAAGCTGACGCAGAAGCGCGGCGGGTTCCGCACCGGACAGATCTTCACCTCCAGCCTGGTGGCCCTCGCGCACGGCACCAATGACGCGCAGAAGACCATGGGCATCATCACCCTGGTGCTCATCTCGGCCGGAAGCCAGGCTCCCGGCTCGGGACCGCAGCTTTGGGTCATTGCGGCCTGCGCCCTGGCCATCGCGATCGGCACGTACTCCGGCGGCTGGCGGATCATCCGGACCATGGGTTCGGGCCTCACCGACGTCAAACCCGCCCAGGGCTTCGCCGCGGAGACCAGCACCGCGGCCGCCATCCTCGCCTCCTCCCACCTCGGCTTCGCCCTCTCCACCACGCACGTGGCCTCGGGCTCGGTGATCGGCTCTGGGATGGGCCGCCGCGGCACCACCGTGCGCTGGGGGACCGCGGGGAAGATCGTCGTCGGCTGGCTCTTCACCCTCCCGGCCGCCGGGATCGTCGGTGCCCTCACCGCCATGCTGGTGCACACCGGCACGGTCGGATTCGTCATCGCCGCAGTCGCCGGCACGGCAGCCGTGGTCTACATGTTCGTTGCGTCCCGGAAGTCCCACGTCGGCCACCACAACGCCGTCGAGGTCGAAGAGGCCGGCCAGGCCATCCGGTTCGCCAAGAAGAAGGCGGCTGCGGTCAGCCGCAACAACAACTCCAAGGGTGGCCGGTAATGAAGTGGCTTGAACTCGTCCTGGTAGCGGGGGCCACCCTCGTTTCCGCAGTGACCGTCGTCGTTCTCTACGCCCTGGGCGTGCGTCTCACCGCTATCGCTGGGGACGTCCGGACCAGCCAGCCGGGCTGGATCCGGCCGCTTTCCTACGTCTGCTTCGGCCTCTGCGGCATCGCGGTGCTCTTCGGGCTGTACCTGATCATTCCGTACTTCAGCAAGTAGTCGACGGCGGCGGCGCAGGCCGGGCACCCCGCTCCGGAAGCGGTGCTCCCGGGAGCCGGTGCTCCCGGGTGCGGGTGCTCTGGGAAATGACCCCGGCGGTGGCTACGCTATGCACATGCCCGGCTTCCAGTACTTCGTAGCGGCCTCCCTGGACGGCTTCATCGCCACCGCGGACGACGACCTCGGCTGGCTGCTCCAGTTCGACGGCTTCGCCGGCGGCAAGGAGAGCTACGAGACCTTCATGGCTGACGTCGGCTGCATCGTGATGGGCGGGGAAACCTACGCCTGGCTTACCGAGCACGAGCCCGGCAACTGGCCCTACCCGGGAACCCCGTGCTGGATCTTCACGCACCACGAACTGGCGGCCCCGAAAGGCACGGACATCACCTTTGTCCGCGGACCCGTCGCCGAATTCGCCGAGGACCTGATGGACGCCGCCGCGGGCAAGAACGTCTGGGTGGTGGGCGGGGGTGTCCTCGCCGCGCAATTCGCCGACGCCGGACTGCTGGCGGAACTGATCATCTCGATCATCCCGCTCGTCCTGGGCGGCGGGAAGCCGCTGCTTCCGCTGGCCCGCCCCACGGCGCCGCTGGATCTGCTCTCGTCGCGGACCATGGGCCGCGGTATCGTCGAGCTCCGCTACCGCCTCCCGGGCGGCTCCTGACGCGGGACTGAAACCAGGCTTACCGCGGGAACGCTACTCGGTCACATCCCGCAGCAGGTTGGTGATCCGCGCAGTGGACAGCCGGCGGCCCTCCTCGTCGGTCATCACGATTTCATGCGTCGTGAGCGTGCGGCCCAGGTGGATGGCGGTGCAGGTCCCGGTCACGGTGCCGGAGGAGATCGCGCGGTGGTGCGTCGCGCCGACGTCGATCCCCAGGGCCTGGCGCCCCGGACCGGCGTGCATGCCGGCGGCGAAGGACCCCAGCGTTTCGGCCAGCACCACGTGCGCGCCGCCGTGCAGGATTCCAGCCACCTGGGTGTTGCCCTCCACGGGCATGGTGGCGACGGTGCGTTCAGGGCTCAACTCGAGGAAGTGGATTCCCATCTTCACCACGAGGGCGCCCACCCCCATCCGGCCCAGCCAGTCGTGCAGTTCCGCGGGAACGCCGGCGGCTTCCAGTTCGGCGGCGAACGGGGCGGGCGTGAAATTGTCGATCATGGCAACTAGGCTGGCACCTGTGAGCGAAACTACCAAACCGGCCCCTTCCCCTTCTGCCGCAGGCACTGCAACGGCTGCCGCAGGCAGCACAACATCCGCCGCCACCGACGCGCTGGCGGATGCCGTTGCGGCGTCCGGCGGTTCCCTGCTCGTGGCCGAGGCGGCGAAGAAGCCCCGGCGCAGCAGGCCCGAGGTTTCCGCCACCGAAGCGCCGGTCATTCCCATCACGGACCAGCCCCGCCTCCTGGTACTGGACGGACACTCCATGGCGTTCCGGGCATTCTTCGCCCTGCCCGCGGACAAGTTCTCCACCTCGACCGGGCAGCACACCAACGCCGTGCATGGCTTTACGTCGATGCTGATCAACCTGATCAAGGCGCAAAAGCCTACCCACGTGGCCGTGGCTTTCGACGTCTCCGATGACACCACCCACCGCAAGGCCGAGTACGACGGCTACAAGGGCGGACGCAATGAGACCCCGCGGGAAATGAGCGGCCAGATCGACCTGATCGATAAGGTCATGGGCGCGTGGGGCATCAAGACCATCAAGATGCCCGGCTGGGAGGCAGACGACATCCTGGCCACGCTCGCCGCGATGGGGGAGAAGGCGGGCTACGAGGTGCTGCTGGTCTCGGGCGACCGGGATGCCTTCCAGCTCATTACGGACAACGTGTTCGTGCTCTACCCCAAGAAGGGTGTCAGCGACATTCCCCGGATGGACGCGGACGCCATCCAGGAGAAGTACTTCGTCAGCCCGGCCCAGTACTCGGACCTCGCCGCCCTGGTGGGCGAGAGCGCGGACAACCTCCCCGGCGTTCCCGGCGTCGGGCCCAAAACGGCGGCCAAATGGATCAACCTCTACGGCGGCCTTGAGGGCGTCCTGGAGAACCTTGACGCGATCGGCGGAAAGGTGGGGGACGCCCTCCGCGAAAACGTCGAGGAGGTTAAGCGGAACCGGCGGCTCAACCGGCTCCGCACCGATCTGGAGCTGCCCGTCACCCTGGACGAGCTCGCCGACCCGCGGCCGGACCAGGCCGCCCTTGAGGAGCTGTTCGACGCCCTCGAATTCAAGACCATCCGGACGCGGCTCTTTGCCCTGTACGGCAGTGACGTGACGGAAGCCGAGCGGGAAAGCATCGAAACCCCGGACTTCACGATCCCCTCGGACGCCGCCGAGCTGGGCGCCTTCCTCGCGGGCGGCGCCGGGAAGCGGTCCGCCATGGCGGTCGACCTCGTGCCGGGCCGGATCGGCGAGGACGCCGCCGCGCTGGCGATCGTGCGTGACGACGCCGCCGTGTACATCGACCTGGCCCGGCAGGACGCCGACGCCGAAAACGTCCTGGCCGCCTGGCTGCGTGACCCCCAGGCCGCCAAGGTGATGCACGGGTTCAAGGCCGCACTGAAGGCGCTGACTGCCCGCGGCCTGGAACTTGAGGGCGTGGTGGATGACACGTCCATCTCCGGCTACCTCATCCAGCCCGACCGCCGCAGCTACGAGCTCGCCGAGCTGGCGCAGCACCACCTCAACGTTGCGGTTTCGCAGGAAGCCGCGAAGGAAGGCCAGCTTGAGCTGGCGTTCGACGGCGACGACGCTGCCGCCGCCGGTGCGCTGGTGCACGTCGCCGCCGTCGTCCAGGCCCTGAGCCGCTACTTCGAATCAGAGCTCAAAGAGCGCAAAGCGCAGGACCTGCTGACCACCCTTGAACTGCCCGTCAGCCGGGTCCTCGCCGACATGGAACTGGCAGGAATCGCCATCGACATGCCGCGCATGGATGAGCAGCTGGCGGACCTCGCCAAGGTGATCGACAACGCGCAGGAGCAGGCCTTCGCGGCCATCGGCCATGAGGTGAACCTCGGCTCGCCCAAGCAGCTCCAGACCGTCCTGTTCGACGAGTTGGGCCTGCCCAAAACCAAGAAGATCAAGTCCGGCTACACCACCGACGCCGCCTCGCTCAAGAACCTGCTGGAAAAGACCGGGCACGAATTCCTGGTCCAGCTGATGGCGCACCGCGAATCCTCGAAGCTGCGCCAGATGCTGGAGTCGCTGAAGAAGTCCGTCGCGGAAGACGGCCGGATCCACACCACCTACGCGCAGAACGTCGCAGCCACGGGACGGATCTCGTCCAACAATCCGAACCTGCAGAACATCCCGATCCGCAGCGAGGAAGGTCGCCGTGTGCGCGGCATCTTTGTGGTCAGCGACGGCTACGAGTGCCTGCTCTCCGCGGACTATTCGCAGATCGAAATGCGCATCATGGCCCACCTCTCGGGCGACGCCGGACTGATCCAGGCGTACAAGGACGGCGAGGACCTGCACCGGTTCGTGGGGTCCAACATCTTCCATGTGCCCACTGACCAGGTAACCAGTGCGATGCGTTCCAAGGTCAAGGCGATGTCCTATGGGCTGGCCTACGGCCTGACCTCGTTCGGCCTGTCCAAGCAGCTGGAGATTTCCGTTGACGAGGCCCGGACGTTGATGAAGGACTACTTCGACCGGTTCGGCGCCGTCCGCGACTACCTGCGCGGCGTCGTCGACCAGGCCAGGATCGACGGGTACACCGCCACCATCGAGGGCCGCCGCCGGTACCTCCCGGACCTGACCAGCACCGACCGGCAGCTGCGCGAAAACGCCGAACGGATCGCGCTCAACTCGCCGATTCAGGGCTCCGCGGCCGACATCATCAAGCGGGCGATGCTGGGCGTGTCCGGCGCGCTGGCCGAGCAGGGGCTGAAATCACGGATGCTGCTGCAGGTCCATGATGAACTGGTCCTCGAAGTCGCCGAGGGCGAACGCGAGGCCGTCGAGAAGCTCGTGACGGAACAGATGGGGGCCGCGGCGCAGCTCTCGGTTCCGCTGGAAGTCCAGATCGGCATCGGCTCCAGCTGGTTCGAGGCAGGGCACTAGGCCCGGCCCCGGAGCCGGGCGTTCAGTTCTTTCAAAGTTGCAGAAATTTCCAGGGGGAGAAGCACGTGGCAGAGCAGTATGACATCAGGCGTTTCCAACCGGCGGCCAAGGACGACGCGGCATACCCGGAGTCGGTCGCCTGGATGCGGGCCGTAGCCTTCGGCTTCCACGACGCCCGCCGAAGCGACGAACGGGTCGACAGAGGCCTTGAGATGCAGCGCGCGGACGGGCGGGTATTGACCGGTGCCTACCAGACCGGTCCAGTGGCCGAGCATGCCCTCGGCACCGATGTACCGGTGGCAACGTTCGGCACGATGACCAAGACGCTGAACATTGGCTACGGCCGGCTCCTGGACACGCGGCTCGTGACTGCCGTCACCGTGCGGACCTCGCACCGCCGCCGCGGCCTGTTGCGCCGGATGATGGCGGAGGAGCTGGGGCTGGCACGGCAGGAGGGGCTGGCGATGGCGGCACTGACGGCCTCGGAAGCGTCCATTTACGGCCGGTTCGGCTTCGGCGTTGCGACCTCGGAACAGTCGATCAAGGTCGACACGAGTGCCCGCTTCGTCCTGAACCACACGCCCGTTGGGAGCGTTGAGGTGGCTGATCCCAAGGTGCTCCTTGAGTTGGCGCCGGTGATCTTCGAACGCTTGCACCGCCAGACGCCGGGTTCGGTGGACCGGCACGAGTTTTACCGGCAATTCGCTTCCGGTTCCATCAGCCGGGAAGACGGTGAGGACCCGAAAGTCAAGGTCGCGCTGCACTACGACGCCGACGGCGCCGTGGACGGCTACGTGTCCTACAAGTTCGGCGGCTGGTCCAGCACCCCGTACACGATGGACGTCGTCGATCTGGTGGCCGCCACCCGCACCGCCTACCTGGAGCTGTGGCAATACCTCGGCGCCATCGACCTCGTCGAACGCGTGACCTGGGACGAGGCGCCCGTTGACGATCCGCTGCCGTGGGCGCTCACGGACCCGCGCTGTGTTGATGCCTCGGACGCCCGGGACATGCTCTGGCTGCGGATACTGGACGTGGAGAAGGCGCTGGCCGCCCGGCGCTATTCCGCCGACGGAGCCCTCGTGCTCCGCGTCACCGACAGCCTCGGCTTCGCGGCCGGGACGTTCGCCCTGCAGGTCGACGGGGGAGAGGCGACGGTTACGCCGGCCCCCGACGCCGAACCGGAGCTGACGCTGGACGTCGCGGACCTCGGCTCCATCTACCTGGGCGCCGTCTGCCCGGTGACCCTGCAGGCGGCCGGCCGGCTTACCGAACACACCCCGGGGGCCGCGCTGACTGCGCGGCTGATGTTCGCCGTCGAACGCGCACCGCACTGCCTCACGCACTTCTAGGAGGGCGCCGGCGGGCTCCGTTGCGCTTTGACCGGCGTTGACGTATACGACTAGACTAAACGGGCGTGTACTACGTGTGCGCAATCTAATCCACAAAATCAGGATGACCCGGCGGATCGCCTTTGATTTGCCGTGTTCTTCACCCGCGTCGCCGACGAGGGTGGGACGGTTTGCCTGACCGACTAACTATCCACAACGGAGCCCCTACTACATGACCATCACCTCAACCGAGAAGTCCGGTACCCCCGTAGTCGCGATTAACGACATCGGTACCGCCGAGGACTTCCTCGCAGCAGTCGACGCCACCATCAAGTACTTCAACGACGGAGACCTCGTCGAAGGTACCGTCGTCAAGGTCGACCGCGACGAAGTCCTGCTCGACATCGGTTACAAGACCGAAGGTGTCATTCCCTCCCGCGAGCTTTCCATCAAGCACGACGTTGACCCCGGAGACGTCGTCTCCGTTGGCGATCAGGTCGAAGCCCTGGTACTCACCAAGGAAGACAAAGAAGGCCGTCTGATCCTCTCCAAGAAGCGCGCTCAGTACGAGCGTGCCTGGGGCGACATCGAGAAGGTCAAGGAAGAAGACGGCGTCGTCACCGGTACCGTCATCGAGGTTGTCAAGGGTGGTCTTATCCTCGACATCGGCCTGCGCGGCTTCCTGCCCGCATCCCTGGTCGAGATGCGCCGTGTGCGCGACCTTGCTCCGTACATCGGTCAGCAGATCGAAGCCAAGATCATCGAGCTGGACAAGAACCGCAACAACGTTGTGCTGTCCCGCCGTGCCTGGCTCGAGCAGACCCAGTCCGAGGTCCGCTCCACGTTCCTCAACAAGCTGGAAAAGGGCCAGGTTCGTCCCGGCGTCGTTTCCTCCATCGTCAACTTCGGTGCCTTCGTGGACCTGGGCGGCGTAGACGGCCTGGTTCACGTTTCCGAGCTGTCCTGGAAGCACATCGACCACCCGTCCGAGGTTGTCGAAGTTGGCCAGGAAGTCACCGTCGAGGTTCTCGAGGTCGACCTGGACCGCGAGCGCGTCTCCCTGTCGCTCAAGGCTACGCAGGAAGATCCGTGGCAGACCTTCGCCCGCACCCACGCCCTCGGCCAGGTTGTTCCGGGTAAGGTCACCAAGCTGGTTCCGTTCGGCGCGTTCGTTCGCGTTGAAGACGGCATCGAAGGCCTGGTCCACATCTCCGAGCTCGCCGTGCGCCACGTTGAGCTGGCCGAGCAGGTTGTCTCCGTTGGCGACGAGCTCTTCGTCAAGGTCATCGACATCGACCTCGAACGCCGCCGCATCTCGCTGTCCCTCAAGCAGGCCAACGAGGGCGTCGACGCCGAGTCCACCGAATTCGATCCGGCTCTCTACGGCATGGCCGCTGAGTACGACGAAGAAGGCAACTACAAGTACCCGGAGGGCTTCGATCCGGAGTCCAACGAGTGGCTTGAAGGCTACGAGACGCAGCGCGCCGCCTGGGAGCAGCAGTACGCTGACGCCCAGACCCGCTGGGAAGCCCACAAGAAGCAGGTTGCCCAGCACGCTGCCGACGACGCTGCCGCTGCAACGTCCGGCGAGAGCGACTCCGGCACCACCAGCTACTCCTCCGAGCCGGCCGCAGGCGAGACCGGTGCAGGCACGCTTGCATCGGACGAAGCCCTCGCCGCTCTGCGCGAGAAGCTGACCGGCAACTAATTGCCACCGGCCCGGGTTGCCCCGGGCCAAGCAAAGCGGGTTCCTGCCACGTGCAGGGGCCCGCTTTGGGTTAAGCGGCGGGTTCCCGCGGGGCCGCGCGGGCTTGGGGACATGCCCAGTCCTCGGCCCGGGGAATGGACATAGTACGAATATGTCCAGTGGCCCGGGCGGGCGCCGGGCATGTTCCTTGCACTGAGGGGGGCACGGGATGCCGCGGGGGGCATGCCCAGTCCTCGGCCCGGGGAGTGGACATAGTACGAATATGTCCAGTGGCCCGGGCGGGCGCCGGGCATGTTCCTTGAACCTTGCGGGCCACGCGGGGAGTCGGGGTGGCCGCGACTGTTCAGGGCGCGGAGCTGAGGATCCGGTCCGTGGGCTCGTCGGGGACTCCGCCGAAGTACTTGTCCAGGATCTGCTGGAACACTGCTTCGTCGGGCGCGGCCCGGAGGAACAGGGTCGACGACGAGTGCAGTTTCCGGGCGTCGATGCCTCCCAAAATCTGCTGCGCGCTTCGGCCGTCGACGGCGAGGATTGCCCGCGCGCAATCCAGCAGGCGGCCACCCAGGACCGGGTGGTCCAGGAAAGCACGTGCTTCGTCCAAGGATGAGACGGCATATTTGCGTGCGGTCGGGCTTTGTCCCAGCCCGGCTAATTGCGGAAAGATGAACCACATCCAGTGGCCGTGCTTGGATCCGGCCCGGAGTTCCGACAGCGCACCCTCATAGGTTCCCGCAGAGTCTTGGGCTTCCACGAAGCGTGAGAGGTCGAAGGGGTCGTTCACGTAGATGCTCCTAATTCGCTGTTGCCACAGCCCGGTAGCTGCGCCGGAACCGGAACGGTCTTTCGCGCCGGAACATGGCCTTTCCCTCATCCAACCACTGTTCCGGCGTCCCGGGGGAGGGCATGTCCGTTCCTGGGCACGGGCGGTGGGCACAGCGGCATTATGCCCATTGCCCGGTGTGGGCGCTGGGCATGTCCCTCGGCGGGGGCAGAACCCGGGCACGTCCCCTCCGCGTGGCGGAGCAAGGTTTCTGGGGGAGCATGTCCATTCTTGGGGCCGGGCGCTGGGCATGTCCACACCCGCGGCTACCCCAGCTTGAAACGCGCGCTGACCCGCCGGCCGTCGGCTGCGAGCTCGGCACCCGCGGAGCGCAGCAAGGCCTGGGCCGCGACATTCCCGGGGGTCGTTTCCGCCTCCAGCAGGTCCGCCCCGGCCGCCGCGGCCTCGGCCTTGACCAGGCGCAATGCCTCCCGGCCGATGCCGCGCCCGCGGAAGCTCCGGCCTAGCCAGATCCCGGTCTCCAGTGCGCCGCCGTCCTGCGGGAACGTCCCGGGCCGGGCAGCCGGAACCCGCAGCAGCCGGATGGAACCGGCCAGCTCGCCGTCGGCCGTGATTGCCCAGGTTTTCTGCCGCGCCGGGCCGTCGAGCCCTGCCGCGGCGGCGTGGTGGTAGTCGCGGAACCAGCTGATCCGTTCGGTGTTCCAACCCTCGGCGGTCCCCAGCGGCGGGGTGACCTCGTCGGCGTCGGCGTCGTGCAGCGCCACCGCCAATAGCCGCTCCAGCACCGGGTCCGTCACGTCCACGAGCGCCACCACGGGCACCGGTTCAGTTGATGGCAACATCGATCCACTCCGTTTCTCCGGGCAGCAGCACGGCGCTTCCGGCCGAGAGGGCCGCGAGGCGATCAGCGGCCTGCGCCAGCGCAACGGGTTCGTCCGGCAGGGCCAGCCGAAGAACCGTCGTCTGCGCATCATAGCTGGTGCCGGCCATCACATACCCGGCCGCGCGCAACTCATTCTCGAGCCGGCCGGCGGAGGCGTGTGGCACCGGCACGGCACAGATCCGCAGCCGCTGGCGCCGCACCAGCGGCGCGAGCTCCAGCGCGGCGGACACCGATTCGGAGTAGGCCCGGACCAGTCCGCCCGCGCCGAGCAGGATCCCGCCGAAATAGCGGACGACGACGGCGGTCACGTCGCTGAGGTCCGTCATGCCGGGCCCGGTTTCGCGTTTCAGCAGTGCCTCCAGCATCGGGATGCCGGCCGTGCCGGAGGGTTCGCCGTCGTCGTTGGAGCGCTGCACCGCGCGGTCCGGGCCAAGGATGAAGGCCGAGCAGTGGTGCCGGGCGTCGTGGAATTCCCGGCGCAGGCCAGTGACCAGGGCGCGGGCGCTTTCCTCGTCGGCGGTGCGCTGGAGCACGGTGATGAAGCGGGAGCGTTTGATCTCCAGCTCGTGGCGGAAGCCGCCGCCGGCCGCCAGTGTGGTGTAAACGGTGGCTCTGCTTTCCGGAGAAACCGCGTCGACTGGCACTGCTTCAGCTTAGTCTGGTGGAGTGCTGAAGATCGGTTTGACGGGCGGCATCGCCTCAGGGAAGTCAGTGGTCGCGTCGCGGCTGCGCGAGCTGGGTGCCGTGCTGGTCGACGCCGACGCGCTGGCCCGCGAGGTGGTCGAGCCGGGGACGCCCGGGCTGGCGCGGGTGGTGGAAGCCTTCAGTTCCTCCATCCTGGCCCCCGACGGCGCCCTCGACCGTGCCCGCCTGGGCGCCCTCGTCTTCGGCAACCCCGAACGCCTGGCAGTGCTCAACGGCATCATCCACCCCCTCGTCAGGGAGCGCGCCGCCGCCCTCGCCGCCGGCGCCCCGAAAGGCGCAGTCGTGGTCCAGGACATCCCGCTCCTGGTCGAGACCGGCCAGGGCGCCAACTTCCATCTCGTGGTGGTGGTGGACGCCCCGGAGGACGTCCGGGTGCGGCGCATGGTTGAACACCGGAAGATGACGGTCGAAGAGGCCCGCTCCCGAATGGCCGCCCAGGCCACGCGGGAGGCCCGGTTGGCGGCTGCCGACGTCGTCCTGGACAACTCAGGCTCCAAGGAGGAACTCCGGGACGCGGTGGACCGGCTCTGGGAGCGCCGGCTGCTCCCGTTTGCGGAGAACCTGACCAAGCACCGGATGGCCCCGCGCTCCGGCGGCCCGGTGCTCAGCCCCGCCAATCCGGACTGGCCGGCCCAGGCCTCCCGGATCGCCGCCCGTCTGCGCGCCGTTGCCCCACAGGACATCTTCGCCGTGGACCACATCGGTTCCACCGCGGTCCCGGGCCTCGAGGCCAAGGACGTGCTGGACCTGCAGCTCACCGTCCGGGACCTGGCGACGGCGGACCGACTGGAGCCGGTGCTGGCCGCGGCGGGCTACCCGCGCTGGCCGGGCATCGGCCCGGACAACCCCAAGCCCGCCCACCCCGACCCGGCCGACTGGGACAAGCGCGTGCACGGCAGCGCGGACCCCGGCCGGCCCGTGAACCTGCACATCCGGGCCGCGGGATCGCCCGGCTGGCGGTACGCTCTATGCTTCCGCGATTGGCTGCGCGACGACGCCGGGGCGCGCGCCGACTACCTTGCGGAGAAGCGCCGCGCGGCCCGGCGGCACGGCGTGGACAAGTCCACCGCGGCCTACGCCGCGGACAAGGAGGAGTGGTTCACCGCCTACGCCGCCCCGCGGATGGAAGAGTGGGCCCGGCGCACCGGCTGGCTGCCGCCGTCGTACGACGCACCCTGACCGGCGGGTACAGCCCAAAGCTGAATCAGGGTTTCCTGTCGGAGGGCGGCGGTAGATTAGTAACATGAGCCTTGCCCAGGAAATCAACCGTGTCGTGGCGCCCTTCGAGGTCATCAGCGAGTTCAAGCCCGCCGGGGACCAGCCCGCCGCGATCGCCGAACTGACCGAGCGCATCCAGAACGGCGAGAAGGATGTGGTGCTCCTCGGCGCCACCGGTACCGGTAAAAGCGCGACGACGGCGTGGCTGATCGAACAGGTGCAGCGGCCCACCCTGGTGATGGTGCAGAACAAGACCCTCGCCGCCCAGCTGGCCAACGAATTCCGCGAACTGCTGCCGAACAACGCGGTGGAGTACTTCGTTTCCTACTACGACTACTACCAGCCGGAAGCCTACGTGGCCCAGACGGACACCTTCATCGAGAAGGACTCCTCCGTCAACGAGGAAGTCGAACGGCTCCGGCACTCCGCCACGAATGCGCTGCTGACCCGGCGCGACGTGATTGTGGTTGCCACCGTTTCCTGCATCTACGGCCTCGGCACCCCGGAAGAATACATCGCCGGCATGGTGACCCTGCGCAAGGGCGCCCAGATGAACCGCGACGACCTGCTCCGGAAATTCGTCTCCATGCAGTACACCCGCAATGACATGGACTTCCACCGCGGCACGTTCCGGGTCCGGGGCGACACCGTGGAAATCATCCCGATGTACGAGGAACTCGCGATCCGGATCGAGTTCTTCGGCGACGAGATCGAGAACATCTATACCCTGCATCCGCTGACCGGAGAAGTGCTCCGGGACGAGACCGAAATGTACGTCTTCCCCGCCTCGCACTACGTCGCCGGACCGGAACGGATGGCCCGGGCGATCAAGCGGATCGAGGACGAACTCGCCGACCGCCTCAAGGTCCTGGAGAGCCAGAACAAGCTGGTCGAGGCCCAGCGGTTGCGGATGCGCACCACCTATGACCTGGAAATGATGCAGCAGATGGGATTCTGCAACGGCATCGAGAACTATTCCTCGCACATCGACGGACGCGCCCGCGGAACCGCGCCACACTGCCTTATCGACTACTTCCCGGACGACTTTCTGCTGGTCATCGACGAATCCCACGTCACCGTGCCGCAGATCGGCGCCATGTACGAGGGCGACATGTCCCGCAAGCGGAACCTTGTGGACCACGGCTTCCGGCTGCCCTCGGCGATGGACAACCGCCCGCTCAAGTGGGACGAGTTCCAGGACCGCGTGGGCCAGACCGTCTACCTGTCCGCAACCCCGGGCAAGTACGAGCTCGGCAAGGCAGACGGCTTCGTGCAGCAAATCATCCGACCCACCGGCCTGATCGACCCCGAGGTCATCGTCAAGCCCACCAAGGGCCAGATCGATGACTTGCTGGGCGAAATCCGCACCCGCACCGCGAAGAACGAACGCGTCCTCGTCACCACGCTGACCAAAAGGATGGCCGAGGACCTCACCGACTACCTGCTGGGCCACGGCGTGAAGGTCGAGTACCTGCACTCCGACGTCGACACGCTGCGCCGCGTGGAGCTGCTCCGTGAACTGCGGATGGGCGTCTTCGACGTCCTGGTCGGCATCAACCTGCTCCGGGAGGGCCTGGACCTGCCCGAGGTGTCGCTGGTGAGCATCCTGGACGCGGACAAGGAAGGCTTCCTGCGCTCGGCGACCTCGCTGATCCAGACCATCGGCCGTGCCGCCCGTAACGTGTCCGGCCAGGTCCACATGTACGCGGACCGGATTACCGATTCGATGGCGCAGGCCATCGACGAGACCAACCGCCGCCGCGCCATCCAGGTGGCCTACAACACGGAAAAGGGCATCGACCCGCAGCCGCTGCGCAAGAAGATCGCCGACATCACCGACCAGCTGGCCAAGGAGGACGCGGACACCCGCGAACTGCTGGCCAGCGCGGGCAAGGCGCGCGGCAAGGGCAAGGGCGGCTCCAAGGTCCGCGCCGACGGCCTCGCGGCCGCCCCGGCCGAGGACCTGGTGGGCCTGATCGAACAGCTGACCGAGCAGATGCACGCCGCCGCCGGCGAGCTGCAGTTTGAGCTCGCCGCCAGGCTGCGCGACGAGGTCGGGGATCTCAAGAAGGAGCTGCGCCAGATGCAGTCGGCCGGGCACGCCTAGGGTAAAGTGGATCAGACGTAGGGGAGTATCCCAAGCGCTACGATCGTCAACACGCACGGCACAGATGCCCTGCCGGGCGTAGCGGGCAGCGAATCGGCACCTGATGGCGACAGCCACGGTGCGGCAGCTTAGCCGGAGAGACTTACACCGCTTAGTTGTACCCTGCGAAAGGTATCTTCGTGCCCGAACTTCCAGTCTGGTTCGAGATCGGCTCCTTCGTCGTTCTCGGAATCATCCTCGCCATCGATCTACTCCTGGTGCTGAAGAGGCCGCATGAACCCTCCATGAAGGAAGCCGGCCTGTGGGTCTCCTTCTACATTGCGCTGGCCCTGGTCTTCGCCGGAGCCATGTTCCTCTTCACCGGCCCGGAGTATGGCGGCCAGTTCATCGCCGGCTGGGTGACGGAGTACAGCCTCAGCATCGACAACCTGTTTGTCTTCATCATCATCATGGCGCGCTTCTCGGTACCCCGTAAGTACCAGCAGGAAGTGCTCATGGTCGGCATCATCATCGCCTTGATCCTGCGCGGCATCTTCATCCTGCTCGGCGCGATCGTGATCGAGCAGTTCAGCTGGGTCTTCTACATCTTCGGCGCCTTCCTGCTGTGGACCGCCTGGAAGCAGGCCCAGGACGAAGGCGAGGACGAGGAAGATAAGGAAAACCCGCTGATCGCCCGGATCCGCCGGATCCTGCCGATGTCCGAGAAGTTCGACGGCGGCAAGCTGCGCACCGAAGTCGACGGCAAGAAGGTCTTCACTCCGATGCTGATCGTCTTCGTGACCATCGGCATGACCGACCTGCTCTTCGCGGTGGACTCCATCCCGGCCATCTTCGGCCTCACCCAGAGCGCGTTCATCGTCTTCACCGCCAACATCTTCGCCCTGATGGGTCTGCGCCAGCTCTACTTCCTGCTCGGCGGCCTGATGAACCGGCTCATCTACCTCAAGCACGCGCTCTCGGTCATCCTCGCCTTCATCGGCGTCAAACTGGTGCTGCACGCCATGCACGTCAACGAACTTCCCTTCATCAACGGCGGCAAGCACATCGAATGGGCCCCGGAAATCCCGACCTACGTTTCGCTCGGGGTGATCATCGGCACCATCATCATCGCGGTCGTCGCCAGCCTGGTCAGCTCCAAGGCGTCGAAGGCCAAGCTGGATGCCCGGCTCGAAGAGGACTCGCGCAAGAGCCTCACCGACGCCGAGTAGCGCCCCCGGCGGCCCTGCACGGGCTAAGCTCGGAGCGTGAAAAGCTTTGACGCCGCGACGGCGGCCGGTACGGCGCTGCACCCGCAACGGGTGCAGCGCCGTACCGTTGTGATGCTCAGTGCCGCCCAGTTGCTCAGCGGCGTCGGCGGCGGCGCCAGCCTTTCCGTCGGCTCGCTGCTGGCCGTCCAGCTCTCCGGCTCGAACGCCTGGGCGGGCTCGGTCACCACCACCATGACGCTCGCCGCCGCGCTGACCGCGCTGCCGCTTGCCGGGCTGGCGGGCCGGCGGGGACGCCGGGCAGCCCTCGTGACCGGGCTCCTGTCCGCCATGAGCGGCGCTGTGCTGGTGATCCTGGCGACCGTCACCGCCTTCTTCCCGTTGCTGCTGCTGGGCGCCGCCATGCTGGGCCTCGGCACGGCGGCCAACCTGCAGGCCCGCTTCGCCGCCGTCGACCTCGCAGAGCCGGAACACCGCGGACGGTCCCTCGCGATCGTGGTGTGGGCCGTGACCGTCGGCGCCGTGGCCGGGCCGAACCTCATCCAGCCCGGCGCGATGGTGGGGCAGGCCCTCGGCCTGCCGCCGATTTCCGGGCCGTTCGTGTTCTCGACCGCCGGACTGGCCCTCTCCGCCTTGCTGCTGTTCATCGGGCTGCGCCCGGATCCGCTGCTGCTGGCTGCCCGGATCCGCACAGTGGACGAGGAGCCGGCGAAAGGGACAGCGGCAATCCGGGGCAAGCATGCCCTGCGCAACGGACTGCGCGCGGTCCGTTCCTCCCCGCGCGCCCGGCTGGCGCTGCTCGCCGTCGTCGCGGCGCACGGCTGCATGGCCGCCGTGATGTCCATGACGCCGCTGCATCTGCAACTGCTCACCGAGGGCCCGATGGCCGGTCACGCCGCGGAGCACGCCCACACCGCCGGCACGGACGTCTTCGTGCTGATCGGCTTCACGATCTCGCTGCACATCGCCGGCATGTACGCCCTCTCACCGGTGATGGGCTGGCTCACCGACCGGGTCGGCCGGCTCCCGGTCATCCTGCTGGGCCACGGGCTGATCCTGCTCGCCGTCTGCGTCGCGGGCTTCGGCCAGGCGCAGCCGGCCCTGGTCACCGTCGGACTGGTGCTGCTGGGGCTGGGCTGGTCGGCGGCCACCATCGCCGGTTCCACCCTGCTCGCGGAGAGTGTCGCGGTCGGCGAGCGGGTCCTCGTGCAGGGCGTGTCGGACACCCTGATGGGCGTCGCGGGCGCTGTTGGCTCGGGCTTCGCCGGTCTCGTGATGAGCGGAATCGGCTACCAGGGATTGAACCTCGTGGCGGCCGTCGTGGCTGCCGCGGTCCTGGCCGTGGTCTTCCAGGCGGCGGCGCGGTCACGCCGCAACCCGGAGCCTGCCGGGGCCTGAACCCCCGGCCGGGTAGCCGCGGACGCCGTCAGGCGCGCGTCGCGCGGGCCATGCCGAGCAGCCGGCCGAAGATCGCCTCGCCGTCGTCGGCGATGCCGTCGTGGTGGAACTCAGCGGACTCCCACACCTGCAGGCCGCGCACGGCGGCTGCAGTCTCCAGCGACAGGTCCCGGTCCACGTAGATGTCGTCCGTGTACACGGCGGCGGCCACCGGAATGTTGTTCAGGGCCAGCCGCTCGGGGTCGTAGAGCGGTTTCCAGTCGTCCTTCTCGGCGAGCAGCTGCGCCACGGTGCGGAGCGGACGGAGGGCCGGATCCTGTTCGAAGTACCAGGGATAGACCATCTCGCCGGTTAGCAGCGGGGCGGCGGCGTCCGGGCGGAACTCCGGGAAGTCCTGGAGCACCCGCAGTGCCGCCCAGTCGGTGGCCTCGCCCTGGCCGTAGATGGATTCGTGCATGAGGGCGTACAGCGGGTTCGACGCGCGGGAGACAAGCCCGCGGACCTGCTCCAGGAAGCCGTCGGAGAGCCGGTCGCCGTCGGGGGTGCTGACGAAGGCATCCTCCAGCAGGTGGTGCAGCCCGTCCACCCGGGTGTTGCCGCCCAGGTAGGAACCCACCATCTGGAAGCGCTCCACGGTGAGCCTGCTGCCGTCGGGCAGGTACTCCTCGAAGTCGCGGAGGTGCCCGGCGATGCGGCTGACCAACTCCCGGTCCTGCGGGTACCAGCCGAAGTATTCGGCGTTGCGCGCTGCCACGCGGCGGAAGGTTGCCTGGTAGACCCGGTCCGCGGGGCCGGTCAGGGGCGCGAGGCCGCCGGTGATCAGCGCCTCGCGCAGCCCCTCGGGGGCGAAGGACAGGTAGCTCAGCGCGCAGAAGCCGCCGTAGCTCTGCCCGTAGATAGTCCAGGGCGCGGCGCCGAGGGTCCGCCGGATCGCCTCCGCGTCCGCCACAATCGAGTCGGCGCGGAAGTGCTCGAGGTACTGCGCCTGGTCCCGGTCGCTCCCCCGCAGCGGGAGGGTCTTGCGGTCGATGGGGGAGGAGAGCCCGGTGCCGCGCTGGTCCAGCATCAGGATGCGGAAGTCCTTCGCCGCGGCCTTGCTCCAGCCGCCCAGCGCGGGGAAGCGGTTGCCGCGGCCGCCGGGACCGCCCTGCAGGTACAGCAGCCACGGCAGTTCCGCGGCGGCCTCCTCGCTGTGGTCCGCGGAGACGTATTCCCGGGCGAAGACGGTGATCGTTTCGCCGTCGGCGCCGAAGTGGTCCAGCGGTACTTCAAAGTAATGCTCCGCGGTGCGCATGCCGCGGTAGTCGTGCCTGGCCTTGACGATGTGCGGGACGGAGACTGTCTGAGTCGACGTGGTGTCAGCCACGGGCGTTAGCCGTCCGGGCGCCGGCGAATGCGTCCAAGGCGTCGCCGGTGAGCCGGAAGGTGGACCATTCGTCCATCGGGGCCGCGCCGAGGTTCTTGTAGAAGGCGATCGAGGGCTCGTTCCAGTCCAGCACGCTCCACTCCACCCGGGCGTAGCCGCGCTCCACGGCGGTGGCGGCCAGGTGCTGCAGCAGTGCCTTGCCGTGGCCGGCGCCGCGGGCTTCCGGCATGACGTAGAGATCCTCGAGGTAGATCCCGTGCACGCCTTCCCAGGTGGAGTAGTTCAGGAACCACAAAGCGAAGCCCTGGACGTCGCCGGCCTCATTCTCGGCCATGGTCGCGTACACGCGCGGGTTCTCGCCGAACAGCACCTGCGTGAGCATCTCGGGGGTGTTCCGGACGGCGTCCGGCTCCTTTTCGTAGATGGCCAGGTCATGGATCATCTGCAGGATAGCGGGAACGTCGTGGGCGGTGGCCGGGCGGATTACACTCATGGTCGCCAGTTTACTAGCGGCTACAGGCGGTTCACGTCGATCACGCGCACGACGGCGGTGCCGGTCTCGTCCGAGGCGGCCAGGTCCACCTCGGCGGAGATGCCCCAGTCATGGTTGCGGGCCGGGTCGTCGAAGATCTGCCGGACCTTCCAGACGCCCGGCTCCTCGGTGATGATCAGCAGGCCCGGACCGCGTGCGTCCGGGCCGGTGCCGATGTCCTCGTGCTCCTCGAAGTAGTCGTCCAGCGCGTCCTCCCAGCGCTCCGCATCCCAGCCGGAGCCGGCGTCGAGTTCGCCCAGCGCGGTGGCGGCCTCGTCCGCGAACAGTTCCACCCGGCGGAACATTTCGTTGCGGACCATCACCCGGAAGGCGCGGATATTGGAGGTCAGCGACGGCGGCGGGGGCGGCGGGGCATCGTGCCGGGTCGGGGCGGCGCCGGAGGTGAGTTCCTCCCATTCGTCCAGCAGGCTTGAGTCCACCTGGCGGACCAGCTCGCCGAGCCACGCGATCAGGTCCTCAAGGTCCTCGCGCAGCGCGTCCTGCGGCACCGTCTGCCGGAGTGCCTTGAAGCCGTCAGCCAGGTAGCGCAGCACAATGCCCTCGGAACGGGCCAGGCCGTAGAACTGCACGAATTCGCCGAAGTTCATTGCCCGTTCGTACATGTCCCGGATCACGGACTTGGGGGCGAGTTCGAAGTCGCCGATCCACGGCGCCGCCTTGCGGTACACGTCGAACGCCTCGCCGAGGATCTCCGCGAGCGGCTGCGGGTAGGTAACCTCCTCGAGCATGGCCATGCGCTGGTCGTACTCGATCCCGTCGGCCTTCATCGCGGCAATCGCCTCCCCGCGGGCCTTCTTCTGCTGCGCGGACAGGATCTGCCGCGGCTTCTCCAGCGTCGACTCGATCACCGAGACGACGTCGAGGGCATACGACGGCGACTCCGGATCCAGCAGCTCCAGGGCCGCCAGGGCGAAGGGGGAGAGCGGCTGGTTCAGGGCGAAGTTCGCCTGCAGGTGGACCGTGAGCCGGACGCTGCGGCCGTCCGGGCCTTGTTCCGCGGGCGGGATGCGTTCGACGACGCCGGCGGCAAGCAGCTCGCGGTAGATGCCCAGCGCCCTTTTCATCAGCTGCAGCTGCGCGGCGCGCGTCTCGTGGTTTTCGGTCAGCAGGCGGCGCGCGGCCTTGAACGGGTCGCCGGGGCGTTCCATCAGGTTCATCAGCATCGCGTGGGTGACGGCGAAGCTGGAGCCCAGCGGGTCCGGCACGGAATCCACCAGCCGCTTGTAGGTGGGTTCGCCCCAGGACACAAACCCCTCCGGCGGCTTCTTCTTGACGACCTGGCGCAGCTTCTTCTGGTCGTCGCCGAACTTCGCCGTGGCCTTGGCCATTGCCTTGACGTTCTCGATCACATGCTCGGGCGCCTGGACCACCACCGTCCCGGCGGTGTCATAGCCGGCCCGGCCCGCCCGGCCCGCGATCTGGTGGAACTCACGCGAATTCAGCAGGCGGGTGCGGACGCCGTCGTACTTGCTCAGCGCGGTCAGGAGCACGGTGCGGATGGGAACGTTGATGCCGACGCCCAGAGTGTCCGTGCCGCAGATGACCTTGAGCAGACCGGCCTGGGCCAGCTGTTCGACGAGCCGGCGGTACTTGGGCAGCATGCCGGCGTGGTGCACGCCGATGCCGTGCCGGACCAGCCGGTTGAGGGTCTTGCCGAAGCCCGCGGCGAAGCGGAAGCCGGCGATCAGCTCGGCGATCTTGTCCTTTTCCTCGCGGGTGCAGACGTTGATGCTCATCAGGTTCTGGGCCCGGTCGATCGCCTCTAGCTGGCTGAAGTGCACCACGTAAACCGGCACCTGCTTGGTGGAGAGCAGCTCCTCCAAGGTCTCGTGCACGGGGGTCTGCTGGTAGTAGAAGTGCAGCGGAATGGGCCGTTCCGCGGAGCTGACGGTCGTCGTCTGGCGTCCGGTCAGCTCGGTGATGCCCTCCTCGAAACGGCTCACGTCGCCGAGCGTGGCGGACATCAGCAGGAACTGGGCCTGCGGGAGTTCCAGCAGCGGCACCTGCCAGGCCCAGCCGCGCTGCGGATCGGAGTAGAAGTGGAACTCGTCCATGATCACCGCGCCAAGCTCCGCGGCGGATCCCTCGCGCAGGGCGATGTTCGCCAGGATTTCCGCGGTGCAGCAGATGATGGGCGCGTCCTGGTTGACGCCGGAATCGCCGGTGATCATGCCGACGTTTTCGGCGCCGAAGATCTCGCACAGGGCGAAGAATTTCTCCGAGACGAGGGCCTTGATCGGTGCGGTGTAATAGCTGCGCGCCCCGCGGGCCATGGCCTGGAAGTGCGCCGCGATCGCCACCAGCGACTTGCCCGAACCGGTGGGGGTCGCCAGGATGACGTTGGCGCCTGCGGCCAGCTCCATGATGGCCTCGTCCTGGGCGGTGTACAGGGCCAGGCCGCGGCTCTCCGTCCATTCGACGAACCGGGTGTAGAGCTCATCCGGATCGAGCCCGCTCCTGCCGGGAACTCGGGCGGCCGGGGCGGGGAGCTGATCAACAAGTTTCATTGCTTTCCAGCTTAGTGGCCCGCGGCGCGGCCGGCTGCCTGCCTCCGGGGCGGCATCCCGCGGCCCGACACCCGGGCCGGAAACCCGGGCCGACACCCGGGCCGGAAACCCGGGCCGGCATCCCGCGGTGCGGCGGCGGCGCCCCGGGGCCGCTGCCGGGTTAGGCTTCGGCTGACGGCCCGAGCGGTGAAGCGAGGAATGCATGAAGTGGGATCCAGCCAAGTACGTGCAGTTCGGCGACTATCGGGACCGGCCGTTCTTCGACTTGACCGCCCGCATCCACGCCGAGGCTCCGCGGCATGTCGTCGACCTTGGCTGCGGACCGGGAAACCTGACCGCCACGCTGGCGGCGCGCTGGCCCGGCGCCGCGGTGCAGGGGCTGGACTCCTCCGCTGAAATGCTCGCGAAGTCAGCCCCCTTCGCAGCCGCGGCGGACAACCTTTCCTTTGGCCTGGCGGACATCGCCGCGTGGATGCCCGCGCCGGATACCGACGTCGTCGTCACCAACGCCGCCCTGCAGTGGGTGCCCGGGCATCGGGAGCTGCTGCCACGCTGGCTCGGGGCGCTGCGTCCGGGAGCATGGTTTGCGCTCCAGGTGCCGGGCAATTTCAATGCCCCCTCGCACACCCTCATGCGGACCCTCGCCGATTCGGATGAGTGGTCCGCCCGACTGGCCGGAGTGCTGCGGCATGACGACGTGGTGGGCGAGCCTGCGGATTACCTCGAACTGATGCTCGACGCCAGCTGCGATGCCGACGCCTGGGAGACCACGTACCTCCAGCTCCTGCCGGGCGCCGATCCGGTGCTTGAGTGGGTGCGGGGGACTGGCCTGCGCCCGGTGCTGGCCGCGCTCACGCCGGAAGAGGCCGCCCGGTTCGAGCGGGACTACGCGCGGCTGCTGAACGAGGCTTACCCGCCGGGCGGCCACGGAACGGTTTTCCCCTTCCGGAGGGTCTTCGCCGTGGGCCGCAAGCGGAGCTGAGAGGGTGCCGGGCCCATGCCGCCGCCCGGGGGTGCACGGTGCGAACCCTTCCGCCGGCCGGGCTCTTTGACGAATGTGACACGCCGTGTGACAACAAGCGGCATGTGATGGGGCTTACAATGACAAGGCGGTCTGGGGGCGGCCGCGGTCTGGTCCGATTCCGAGCCCTGTTCTAGTAATGGAGGTTCGGTGCTATTTAGCCTGATGGGGCGCCTGCTCGTCGCCCACAGGATGACCGTTCTGGCCATCATTTGCCTGCAGCTCGTGCAGACCACCGCCAACCTGATGCTTCCGACGCTCAACGCTGCCATTATCGACGACGGCATTGTCGCCGGCGACACGCCCGTGATCCTGCGCCTGGGAGCCTGGATGGCGGTAGTTGCTGCCCTCCAGGTCGGTGCCGCCATCGCCGCAGGCTACCTCGGCGCCGTCGTCGCCATGCGCGTGGGGCGGGAGTTGCGCGAGGAGCTTTTTGCCAAGGTGCAGACCTTTTCCTCGCAGGAGGTCGGCGTGTTCGGGGCGCCCAGCCTGGTCACCAGGGCCACCAATGACGTCACGCAGATCCAGAACCTCACCGTCCTGGTCTTCACCATGCTCGTCGCCGCGCCCGCCAGCTTCATCGGCGGCATCGTCCTCGCGGTGCGCCAGGACCTGCCGCTGTCCGGGATTGTGGTGGCCGTGATCCCGGTTCTCGCGGGACTCATGCTGCTTATTGTGCGCCGGCTGATTCCGCTGTACCGGCGCGGCCAGGGACTCATCGACCGGATCAGCCGGGTCCTGCGCGAACAGATCATTGGCGCCAACGTTATCCGCGGCTTTGTCCGGCAGGAGCATGAAATCCGGCGCTTCGATGCGGCCAACAGGGACCTCACCAGGAACAACCTCGACTCTGCGCTGCTGGTTGCCGGCATGAATCCAATGATCATGGTGGTGGTTAACCTGTCCTCCGTCGCGGTGGTCTGGTTCGGCGGCCACCGGATCCAGTCCGGACAGATGCGCCTCGGCGCGCTGACCGCGTTTATCGCCTACATCCTGCAGATCCTGATCGCCATCATGATGGCCATGTACGTCTTCACGACGGCCCCGCGGGCCGCTGCCTGCGCGGAGCGCATCCAGGAAGTCCTGGACACCGAACCGTCCATCGGCGGGTCGGAGCCGGACCCGGCGCCGGCGAAGCTGCTGCCCCCGGAACGGATGCCCCGTTCGGGTCGGGGCCCCGTCCCCGCAGGCACCGTGGAGTTCCACGACGTCGAATTCGCCTATCCCGGCGCCGAAGCCCCGGTCCTCACCGGGGTCACGTTCACGGCCGCTCCCGGAACCACGACGGCGGTCATCGGTGCCACGGGAAGCGGCAAGACCACGCTGCTGAATCTGCTGCCGCGCTTCCTTGACCCGACGGCGGGCAGCATCAGCATCGGCGGCCGCGGGACCCGATCGCTGCCGCTTGCTGAGCTGCGCGGACTGATCTCCATGGTGCCGCAGCATTCCTACCTCTTCTCCGGGACCCTCGCGGAGAACCTGCGCGTGGGCGGCCCGGACGCGACTGATGCGGAACTGTGGCAGGCCCTGGCGACCGCCCAGGCGGGCGACTTTGTCCGCGACCTCCCGGGCGGGCTCGAGGCGCCGGTCAGCCAGGGCGGCACAAACTTTTCCGGCGGGCAGCGCCAGCGCCTGTGCATCGCCCGGGCACTCCTCCGGCCCGCGCCCGTCTACCTCTTCGACGACAGTTTCTCCGCCCTTGATTACGGCACCGACGAGAGGCTCCGCGCCGCCCTGGAACCGGCGCTGCGGGCGGCCACCGTCCTGGTGGTGGCGGAACGCGTGTCCACGATCGAGAAGGCGGACCTGATCCTCGTGCTCGAGGACGGCCGGCTGGTGGCCAAAGGCACCCACCAGGAACTGATGGAGTCGTCGCGGGCCTACCAGGAGATCGCCGCCTCCCAGCTGGTGCTGGAGGAAACTCCGTGAGCGCGGATGTCGCCGCGCGGGGCGGAACGGCTGCAAGCAAATGGCGGACGGCCGGAAGGCTGCTGGGACTCCTGACGCCGGTACGCCGCCGCATGGCCGGTGCCATCGCCGCCACCTGCGCCTTCGCGGCGCTGAACGTGGCGGCCCCCAAATACCTTGGCGACGCCACCGACGTCGTGGTCCAAAGCGTCGTCGGCGGCACCTTCGACGAGCGCAGGCTCGGCCGGCTGCTGCTAGCGGTCGCCTTGATGTACCTGGGCGCCTCGCTGTTCAGCTGGATCCAGGGCGCCCTGACCGCGACGGCGGTGCAGCGGCTCGGCTACGGGCTCCGCGCCGCCGTCGAACAAAAGCTCCATCTGCTGCCTTCCAGCCATTTCGACGACCAGCACCGGGGCGACGTACTCAGCCGGGCCACAAACGACGTCGACAACGTCTCGCAGGCGCTCAACCAGTTGCTCAACCAGCTGATCATGTCGGTGTTGATGCTCTCCGGCGCCCTGGCCATGATGTTATGGCTCTCGCCGCTGCTGGCCGTGATTGCGCTGGCCTCGGTCCCGGTCTCCACCTTGATCACCGTGTTCGTGGCGCGGCGGTCGCAGGCGCACTTCACCGAGCAGTGGGCCAGCACCGGTGAACTTAATGCCCACTTGGAGGAGTTCTTCACCGGGCACGAAGTGGTCAAGGCATTTGGCCGGCAGGGGGCGGCCGCGGCCACCTTCGGGGAAAGCAATACGCGGCTGTTCCGGGCAGCTTCGAGCGCTCAGTACGTGTCCGGGGTCGTGCAGCCCCTGATGATTTTCGTCTCCAACCTCAACTACATCGCCGTCGCCGTCATCGGCGCGCTTCAGGTGGCCGCAGGCACCATGACGATCGGGGGCGTCCAGGCCTTCATCCAGTTCAGCCGGCTCTTCAGCCAGCCAATGGGCCAGATCGGCGGAATGCTCAACCTGATGCAGTCCTGCGTGGCCTCCGCGGAACGCGTCTTCGCGCTGCTGGACGCACCGGAAATCCCCGCGGATGCTGCGCCCTCTGCCGCTGGCGCCGCCCGTGCCGCCGCCGCCCGTGCCGGCGCCGCGGAGCCCGCACCTCCGGGGCGGGTCAGCTTCGAAAGCGTCACCTTCGGCTACGGTCCCGGTGCCCCCGTCGTGGAGGACCTCTCCTTCGCAGTCGAGCCGGGCCAGACCGTCGCTATCGTCGGGCCGACCGGAGCCGGAAAGACCACGGTGGTCAACCTCCTGATGCGGTTCTACGAGCTGGACGGCGGGCGGATCACCGTGGACGGCATCGACATCGCCGAAATACCGCGCGACGCGTTGCGGTCCGCCTTCGGCATCGTGATGCAGGACGCCTGGCTCTTCACCGGCAGCATCCGGGAGAACATCGAATACGGCAGGCCCGGCGCCAGCGACGGCGAGATCATCGCCGCGGCGCAGGCCAGCCACGTGGACCAGTTCGTCCGCGCCCTCCCGGCCGGCTATGCCACCATGCTCGGCAACGACGGCGACTCCCTCAGCCGGGGCCAGCGCCAGCTCATCTCGATCGCCCGGGCGCAGCTGGCCGGCCGCGGCGTCCTGATCCTCGACGAGGCCACCAGCTCGGTGGACAGCCGCACCGAAGCCCAGATCCGGCAGGCAATGGCCCGGCTGCGCCAGGGCCGGACCAGCTTCGTGATCGCCCACCGCTTGTCCACGGTCCGGGACGCTGATCTAATTCTGGTCATGGACCACGGACGGATTGTTGAACAGGGAAACCACCAGGAACTGATGGCGGGGGGCGGTTTCTACGCCGCCCTCTACCGGGCCCAGTTCGCCGGCCGCGAACAGCCCGAGAGCGTTCTGGAGCCTGAGCTGTGAGTTCCGCGGAACGTGCCGCCGCACAATTTCCAGGCAGCTGGAAGCCAAACACGGGCAGCTCGGTGCCGCTGTTTGAGCAGCTCCGGCTGAACATCATCGAGCAGGCGGACAACGGCACCCTGGCGCCGGGCACCCGCCTGCCGGCCGTCCGCAGCCTGGCAGGGGAGTTGGGGGTGGCGCCGCACACCGTGGCGCGCGCCTACAAGGAACTCGAGGCCGCCGGCGTGGTCGCGACCCGCGGCCGGAACGGCACCGTCGTCTGTGCCCGGGACGAGGCCTGGGGCTCGCTTACCGCTGCCGCCTCGGAGTTCGCGGCGGCAGCCAAAGCCCAGGGCGCCAGCTTCGCCGAGGCCGTTCAAATACTGGCGGCGGCGTACGACCGCCAATAGCACACCGGCCCTCCGAATGGATATTCGAAGAAGTTTTCGATTAGCATTGGAGGCGTGCCTAAAGCCGTAGCTGAAGAACCCGCCGTTGATGTCCAGCCCGCCGCCGTACCGGTGAAGTCCGGAAAATCGGCAGGCCCCAAGCCGTCCAGCCCGGCCTCGTCGGGCATAGAGCTGGCCCGCCCGGACCTGTCCCGACTCGTCGTGAAGGGCGCGCGCGAACACAACCTGCGCAACGTCGACCTCGACCTGCCGCGCGACGCGATGATCGTCTTCACCGGCCTTTCCGGCTCCGGCAAGTCCTCGCTGGCCTTCGACACCATCTTCGCCGAGGGACAGCGGCGCTACGTGGAGTCGCTCTCCGCCTACGCCCGCCAGTTCCTGGGCCAGGTGGACAAGCCCGACGTCGACTTCATCGAAGGCCTGTCGCCCGCGGTGTCGATCGACCAGAAGTCCACGAGCAAGAACCCCCGTTCCACCGTGGGCACGATCACCGAGATCTACGACTACATGCGCCTGCTCTGGGCCCGGGTGGGACGCCCGCACTGCCCAGTCTGCGGCGAGCCGGTGACCAAGCAGACCCCGCAGCAGATCGTCGACCAGCTCCTGGAACTGCCCGAGGGCACCCGGTTCCAGGTGCTGGCACCGGTGGTCCGCGGCCGCAAGGGCGAATTCGTCGAACTGTTCAAGGAGCTCACGGCGAAGGGCTACTCAAGGGCCCGGGTGGACGACAAGCTGATCCAGCTCAGCGATCCGCCCAAGCTGGGCAAGCAGTTCAAGCACACCATTGAGGTGGTGGTGGACCGCCTCGTCGTCAAGGAAGGCATCAGCCAGCGCCTCACCGACTCGGTGGAAACCGCCCTGGGCCTTGCCGAGGGCCGCGTGCTGGCCGAATTCGTCGACCTCGAGGCGGATGACCCGGAACGGATCCGTGCCTTCTCCGAGCACCTCGCCTGCCCCAACGAGCACCCCCTCGCGATCGACGAAATCGAACCCCGCTCGTTCTCCTTCAACAATCCTTTTGGCGCCTGCTCCGCCTGCAGCGGCATCGGCACCAAGCTCGAGGTCGATGAGGAACTCCTCATCCCCAACCCGGAGCTGTCCCTCGCCGAAGGCGCCATCGCGCCCTGGTCGCTCGGCACCGCCACCACCGAGTACTGGAACCGGCTCCTCGGCGGCCTGGCCAAGGAAATTGGCTTCAAGATGACCACGCCTTGGGAGAAGCTCTCCACTGAGGCGCGGCAGACCGTGCTGCACGGCAAGGACCACAAGGTCGTGGTGCAGTACCGCAACCGCTTCGGCCGGGAACGCAAGTACAGCACCGGCTTCGAGGGCGTTGTCCAGTACGTGCACCGCAAGCACACGGAAACGGATTCCGACTCGGCGCGGGACCGCTACGAGGAGTACATGCGCCAGGTCCCGTGCCCGGCCTGCAACGGCGCCCGGCTGAACCCGGCGTCGCTCTCCGTCCTGATCAACGGCAAGTCGATTGCGGAGGTCGCCGCGCTGCCGATGCGCGAATGCGCGCACTTCCTGGACACCCTGGTCCTCAGCGGCCGGGAGGCCCAGATCGCCCACCAGGTCCTCAAGGAGATCCGGGCCCGCCTGACCTTCCTGCTCGACGTCGGCCTGGAGTACCTGAACCTGGAGCGGCCCTCCGGCACCCTGTCCGGCGGCGAGGCCCAGCGCATCCGCCTGGCCACCCAGATCGGTTCCGGCCTGGTCGGCGTGCTGTACGTCCTCGACGAGCCCTCGATCGGCCTGCACCAGCGCGACAACCGGCGTCTGATCGAAACCCTCACCCGGCTCCGGGACCTCGGCAACACCCTGATCGTGGTCGAACACGACGAAGACACCATCCAGGAGGCGGACTGGGTGGTCGACATCGGACCGGGCGCCGGCGAGCACGGCGGCATGGTGGTCCACTCCGGGTCCTACCAGGACCTGCTGAAGAACACCGAGTCCCTGACCGGCGATTACCTCTCCGGACGTAAGTCCATCGAGGTGCCGAAGAAGCGGCGCAAGTACGACAAGAAGCGCGAGCTGAAGGTCGTCGGCGCCAAGGAAAACAACCTGCTGAACGTGGACGCAGCCTTCCCGCTGGGCCTGTTCACCGCCGTCACCGGCGTCAGCGGATCCGGCAAGTCCACCCTTGTCAACGAGATCCTCTACAAGGTGCTCGCCAACAAGCTCAACGGCGCCAAGCAGGTCGCCGGACGGCACAAGACGGTCCAGGGCCTCGAGCACCTGGACAAGGTGGTGCACGTCGACCAGAGCCCCATCGGCCGCACCCCGCGGTCCAACCCGGCCACCTACACGGGCGTCTTCGACCACATCCGGAAGCTCTTTGCCGAGACCACCGAGGCCAAGGTCCGCGGTTACCAGCCCGGCCGGTTCTCCTTCAACGTCAAGGGCGGACGCTGCGAGGCCTGCTCCGGCGACGGCACGCTGAAGATCGAGATGAACTTCCTGCCGGACGTGTATGTGCCCTGCGAGGTCTGCCACGGCGCCCGCTACAACCGCGAAACGCTCGAGGTGCACTACAAGGGCAAGACCATCGCGGACGTCCTGAACATGCCGATCGAGGAGGGCGCCGAGTTCTTCGCCGCGTTCTCGCCGATCGCCCGGCACCTCAAGACCCTGGTCGACGTCGGCCTCGGCTACGTGCGGCTCGGCCAGCCTGCAACCACCCTTTCCGGCGGCGAGGCGCAGCGCGTGAAGCTGGCCGCGGAGCTGCAGAAGCGCTCCAACGGCCGCAGCGTCTACGTCCTGGACGAGCCCACCACCGGGCTGCACTTCGAGGACATCCGCAAGCTGCTGATGGTGCTGCAGGGCCTGGTCGAAAAGGGCAACACCGTGATTACGATCGAGCACAACCTGGACGTCATCAAGAGCGCCGACTGGATCGTGGACCTGGGACCCGACGGCGGTTCCGGCGGCGGCCGGATCGTTGCCTCCGGAACACCGGAGCAGGTGGCCAAGTCCAAGGAAAGCCACACAGCGGCCTTCCTGGCCGACATCCTGGGCTGACCGGGGTTCGCTGACTGCGAGGCGACACCCGCCCCATGACGCGCAAATGCCCTGCCGCTACCGGACTTCCGGCGGCGGCAGGGCATTTGCGCGTCGTCGCGAAGCGAAGTACCCACGATGTATTCCCGAAGGAGTATGTGAATTTCTGGCAGCCGCGCACTCGTGAGAAACTAGGCCCGTGACGCCTACAACCGTGCCCGTGATCTTCGACCTCGACGGCACTCTTGTCGATCCTGCCGGGGGGACAGCGGACGGAATCGCAGCGCCCCTCACCGAACTTCGCCTCCCGCATCCGGGGAAGTCCGTCGCTGACGAGGCCGGCGCCGGGCCGGGGGCGGGTCCCGTCCCCGCAGGCCAGGCCGTCATGGTGGGGGACCGGGCGCAGGACGTGGCCGGGGCGGCTGCGAACGGATCGGACTGTGTCGGCGTAGGCTGGGGTTTTGCGCCCGACGGCGAACTCCACGCGGCCGGCGCCGTCGAGATCGTGCACACCACTGCGGCGCTTCACGCTACGATCACCAGACTCTCCGAATGCCCGGGGACCACAGCCCTGAATGAGGTGCACACCATTGGCAATGTTTGACGCGATCCGCTGGACGACCCGCGGGCTCATTTCCTCGACCTGCCGTCCCACCGTGATCGGCCTCGAGAACGTGCCCAAGGAGGGTCCCTTCATCGTGGCGCCGAACCACCTGTCCTTCCTCGACAGTGTGATCGTCCAGGCCCTCATGCCGCGCCCCGTGGCTTTTTTCGCCAAAGCGGAATATTTCACCACGGGCGGCGCCAAGGGCAAGCTGATGAAGTCCTTCTTCGAAGCCGTCGGTTCCATTCCGGTCGAACGCGGTGAACAGGCCGCCAGCGTCCAGGCGCTGAAGACGCTGCTGGACATCCTCGACGCCGGCAAGGGCGTTGGAATCTACCCGGAGGGCACCCGCTCCCGTGACGGCATTCTCTACCGCGGACGCACCGGCGTCGGTTGGCTTGCCCTCACCACCGGCGCCCCGGTCATCCCGGTGGGCCTGATCGGCACCGAAAACCTGCAGCCGGCGGACAGCAACAAGGTGACACCGCAGCACTTCACCATGAAGGTGGGCGAGCCCCTGTACTTCGACAAAACCGGCCCGGACCACTCCCTGCCGGCGCGCCGACAGGTCACGGACCGGATCATGGACGCCATCGCCGAACTGAGCGGCCAGCAGCGGGCCACCACCTACAACCAGAGCAAAAGCGTCGATTAGCGCTGCTCCCTGCCGCGGACACCCGTCCGGTCACCCGTCCGCCACACCCGCACGGGAGCCGACGGTCGGGGCGGTCCCGCCCGGCTTAGTAGAATGGACTAGTGGCAAATCCAGCTAGTTACCGTCCCCAGACGGGGGAGATCCCGACCAACCCGGGCGTGTACCGCTTTCGCGATCCGCATGGCCGGGTCATTTACGTCGGCAAGGCCAAGAACCTCCGGTCCCGGCTGAACTCCTACTTCGCCAACCCCGCGGGCCTGCTGCCCAAGACGTATGCCATGGTGCACACCGCCAGCAGCGTGGAATGGACCGTCGTCGGCAGCGAACTGGAATCCCTGCAGCTCGAATACACCTGGATCAAAGAATTCAAGCCGCGGTTCAACGTCATGTTCCGCGATGACAAGAGCTACCCCTACCTCGCCGTCACGATGGGGGAGAAGTACCCCCGGGTGCAGGTCCTCCGCGGCGAACGGCGCAAGGGGACCCGGTATTTCGGGCCCTACACGGCCGGCGCCATCCGCGACACCATGGACACCCTGCTGCGGGTCTTCCCGGTCCGCAGCTGCAGCCCCGGCGTCCTGAAACGCGCAGAAGCCAGCGGCCGTCCCTGCCTGCTCGGCTACATCGACAAGTGCGCGGCGCCCTGCGTCGGCCGGATCTCGGCGGAGGACCACCGGGCCCTGGCCGAGGATTTCTGCGCCTTCATGGGCGGCGAAGCCAAGCGCTTCGTGTCCCGGCTCGAGAAGGACATGGCCGCCGCCGTCGCGGAGCTCGACTACGAACGCGCGGCCCGGGTGCGCGATGACATCATCGCGCTGAAAAAGGTCTTTGAACGCAATGCCGTGGTCCTGGCCGAGGATACCGACGCCGACGTGTTCGCGCTGCACGAGGACGAGCTTGAGGCCGCAGTCCAGGTCTTCCACGTCCGGGGCGGCCGGATCCGCGGCCAGCGCGGCTGGGTGGTGGAAAAGGTCGAGGACACCACCACGCCCGACCTCGTCGAGCACTTGCTCCAACAGGTCTACGGCGAGGAAGGCGAAAGCCAAGGCCGGATGCCCCGCGAGGTTCTAGTGCCGGCCGAGCCCAGCAACGCCGCCGAACTCGCCCAATGGCTCAGCGGGCTGCGGGGGGCCCGGGTGGACATTCGTGTCCCGCAGCGCGGCGACAAGGCCACGCTGCTCTCCACCGTCCGGGACAACGCCGAACACGCCCTCAAGCTGCACAAGTCCCGGCGCGCCGGCGACCTGACGATGCGTTCCCAGGCGCTCCAGGAACTGCAGGAAGCCCTGGATCTGCCGGTCGCGTTGATGCGGATTGAATGCTTCGATATCTCGCACATCCAGGGCACCAACGTGGTCGGCTCCATGGTGGTGGTCGAGGACGGCCTGCCGAAGAAATCCGACTACCGGAAATTCTCGGTCACCGGTGCCGCGGCCAACGACGACACGGCGGCCATGCATGACGTCCTGACCCGCCGCTTCCGGAACTACCTGCAGGAACAAGCCGATAAAACGGCCGACGGTTCCGGGCCGCTGGCCGTCGCCCAGGCCGCCGCCGTGGCCCCGGTAGCGGACACCACGACGCCGGCGCCGAAGACGAAATTCGCCTACCCGCCCAACCTCGTCGTCGTCGACGGCGGCAAGCCGCAGGTGAACGCGGCAGCGAAGGCCCTCGAAGAGCTCGGCATCGAGGATGTCTATGTGGTCGGACTCGCCAAGCGGCTCGAGGAGGTCTGGCTGCCGGACAGCGACTTCCCGGTCATCCTGCCGCGCGCCTCGGCCGGTCTCTATCTGTTGCAGCGGATCCGGGACGAGGCGCATCGCTTCGCCATCTCCTTCCACCGGCAAAAGCGCGGCAAGGCCATGACAGTCTCCGCGCTGGACGGCGTGCCCGGCCTCGGCGACTCCAAGCGCAAGGCGCTCCTGAACCAGTTCGGCTCGGTGAAAAGCATCAAGGCCGCCACGGTCGAGGAGCTGACGGCCGCCAAGGGGGTCGGACCAGCCCTCGCCGGGGCAATCGTGCGGCATTTCAACGCGGCGGAGGACACGGAAGGGCCCGCCGCGCCGGCCGTCAACATGACAACCGGCGAAATCCTCGAAACTTAGCTAGCTCCGGCAATCTTAGCTAGGGTAAGGAGCTGAGGTACGGCGCACGGCGGGCAGGCAACTGCCGCGTGCGCCGGCCTCACGGCAGAGCAGACAGCAGAGATGGGGCACGACTGATGACAGAGTCAACGGCAGGATCCGGCATGGAGGCGGACGGGTTGACCCCCGTCAAGCCGATCGAGGCGGAACTGCTCGTGGTGACCGGGATGTCAGGGGCCGGTCGGAGCACCGCCTCGGACGCCCTCGAGGACCACGGCTGGTACGTGGTGGACAACCTGCCGCCCCAGATGCTCGGCACGCTCGCCGAGCTGGTCTCCCACGCCCCGGGCTCCATCTCCAAACTCGCCGTCGTCGTCGACGTCCGCAGCAAGGACCTCTTCGCGGACATCCGCGCCGCGCTGCGCAACCTCGAAGCCAGCGGTGTCACCTTCCGGGTGCTGTTCCTCGACGCCAGCGACGACGTCCTGGTCCGGCGCTTCGAACAGGGCCGGCGGCCGCACCCGCTGCAGGGCGGCGGCCGGATCCTCGACGGCATCGCCGCGGAACGCGAGCTGCTGCATGAGCTGCGCGAATCCTCGGACATTGTGCTGGACACCTCGACACTCAACGTCCACGGCCTCGCGACCGCCATCACCGAACTGTTCAGCGAAACCGGTCCGGTGGCGCTGCGCCTGAACGTCATGAGCTTCGGCTTCAAGTACGGGCTGCCGGTGGACGCCAACTTCGTCGCCGACGCCCGCTTCATCCCCAACCCGCACTGGGTTCCGCAACTGCGCCCGCACACCGGGCTCGACAAGGACGTCAGCGACTACGTGCTCGAGGCGGAGGGCGTCAACAACTTCGTGGAGCGCTACGTGCTGGCCCTCGAACCAGTCCTGGACGGCTACCGGCGCGAAAACAAGCACTACGCGACCATCGCCGTCGGCTGCACCGGCGGCAAGCACCGTTCCGTCGCCGTGGCGGTTGAACTCTCGCGGCGGCTTGCCCAGTACCCGCGTGTCACGGTCACCACTACGCACCGGGATCTGGGCCGCGAGTAATGGCGCTCCTGACCGGGCCGCTGCCCCTGGTGCCGGCCGCCAGTGCGGCCTCCGCCGGCCAGCAGGACAAAGGCCCCTCCGTGGTCGCCCTCGGCGGAGGCCACGGCCTTTCCGCTTCACTTTCCGCCCTGCGGCTGCTCACCTCGGAACTGACCGCGATCGTAACGGTCGCCGACGACGGCGGTTCCTCCGGCCGGTTGCGTGACGAGTACGGCGTCCTGCCGCCCGGTGACCTGCGGATGGCCCTGTCCGCACTCTGCGACGACACCGACTGGGGTCGGACCTGGCGCGATGTCATGCAGCACCGGTTCAAACCCGGCAAGGGCCGCGGCGGTTCGCTCGACGAACACGCGATGGGCAACCTGCTGATCGTCACCCTCTGGGAACTGCTCGGGGATGCCGTCGTCGGGCTGCAATGGGCCGGGGCGCTGCTCGGCGCCCGGGGCCAGGTCCTGCCGATGTCCACCACCCCGCTCACCATCGAAGGCGAGGTGCGGGTGGGGAAGCCCGACGGCACGTCGGGGCTGCAGACCGTCCGCGGACAGGCCAAGTGCGCCGTCGCGGGTTCGCTGGAAGCCGTCCGGCTGCTGCCCGAGTCGGCCCCGGCCTGCGTCGAGGCGCTGACCGCGATCGAACTCGCCGACTGGGTGGTCCTGGGCCCCGGCTCCTGGTACACCTCGGTGCTGCCGCACCTGCTGCTGCCGGAGATGCGCGATGCGCTGTGCAAGACCGAGGCGCGGCGCTGCCTCACGATGAACCTCGCCACGGACACCAAGGAGACCCTCGGAATGTCCGCAGCGGACCACCTGCGCGTGCTGCGCGACTACGCACCGGACTTCAGTGTCGACGTCGTGCTGGCGGACCCCGCGTCGGTGCCGGACCTCCCGGAGTTCGAGCGGGCGGCCGGGATGCTCGGAGCAGAGGTGGTCTTGGGTAAAGTAGGGGCGTCGAGCCGCCGGCCGATCCACGACCCGCTGCGCCTGGCAACGGCGTACCACGACATTTTCGGGAACAGGTAGGAAAGGTGCCATGGCACTGACAGCATCAGTCAAGGAAGAACTTTCCCGGCTGGACATCAAGAAGTCCTCGGTCCGCAAGGCTGAAGTGTCCGCCATGCTCCGCTTCGCCGGGGGCCTGCACATCATCTCCGGCCGGATTGTGATTGAGGCCGAGGTGGACTTGGCCTCGACCGCCCGCCGGCTCCGTGCCGCGATTGCCGAGGTTTACGGGCACCAGAGCGAAATCATCGTCGTCTCCGGCGGCGGCCTGCGCCGCGGCAGCCGCTACGTGGTGCGGGTGGTGCGCGACGGCGAGGCCCTCGCCCGCCAGACCGGCCTGCTGGATGCCCGCGGCCGGCCCGTCCGCGGCCTGCCCTCCGTGGTGGTGAACGGCTCCGCCGCCGACGCCGAGGCGGTCTGGCGCGGCGCGTTCCTGGCCCACGGCTCGCTCACCGAGCCCGGCCGCTCCTCCGCCATGGAGGTCACCTGCCCCGGGCCGGAATCGGCCCTCGCCCTCGTTGGCGCCGCCCGCCGGCTCGGCATCCAGGCCAAGGCACGGGAGGTCAGGGGAGTGGACCGCGTCGTGATCCGCGACGGCGACACCATCGCGGCGCTGCTGACCCGGATGGGCGCCCACGACGCGCTGATGGTCTGGGAGGAGCGGCGGATGCGCAAGGAAGTCCGCGCCACCGCCAACCGGCTGGCCAACTTCGACGACGCCAACCTGCGCCGCTCGGCGCAGGCGGCCGTCGCCGCGGGGGCCCGCGTGGACCGGGCACTGGAGATCCTCGGCGACGACGTCCCGGACCACCTGAAATACGCCGGCGAACTGCGTGTGGCCCACAAGCAGGCCAGCCTGGACGAACTGGGCCGGCTCGCCGACCCGGTGATGACGAAGGACGCCATCGCCGGCCGGATCCGACGGCTCCTGGCGATGGCGGACAAACGGGCGCAGGACCTGGGCATTCCCGGCACCGAGGCGAACGTGACGCCGGAAATGCTCGACGAGTAGCCACTGCGGGGATTCAGCGACAGAATCGGATCCGACGGCCGGGAATACCTCAGCAGGACCGGAGGCTATGCCCACTGGATCCACATCCATAGACTTCCGGGTGTCCAACCATCCGGATGCACAATCCGAGAGTTAGCAAAACCGGACGAACACGTCCACGACATTGGAGGATTTTGTGACCGAGTACGTACTGCCCGAACTTGACTACGATTACGCCGCGCTGGAGCCCCACATCTCTGCGAAGATCATGGAGCTGCATCACAGCAAGCACCACGCCACCTACGTGGCCGGCGCCAACAACGCGCTGGCCCAGCTGGCCGAGGCACGCGAAAAGGGCGACTTCGCCAACATCAACCGCCTCTCCAAGGACCTCGCGTTCCACACCGGCGGCCACATCAACCACTCCGTGTTCTGGAAGAACCTTTCCCCGGACGGCGGCGACAAGCCCGAGGGCGAGCTCGCGGCCGCGATTGACGACGCCTTCGGCTCCTTCGACGCCTTCCGCGCCCAGTTCAGCGCCGCGGCGCTGGGCCTGCAGGGCTCCGGCTGGGGCTTCCTCGCCTACGAGCCGATCGGCGGCAACCTTGTCATCGAGCAGCTCTACGACCAGCAGGGCAACGTCGCGCTGGGCACCACGCCGCTGCTGATGCTGGACATGTGGGAGCACGCCTTCTACCTGGACTACGTCAACGTCAAGGCCGACTACGTCAAGGCTTTCTGGAACATCGTGAACTGGGCCGACGTCGCCAAGCGTTTCGACGCCGCCCGGAAGAACGCCACCGGCCTGATCACCCTCTAGGACAGTGCAAACCGGCGCTTAGCCGAAACCAGGCTGTAACAAAGCTCACATTTCGAGCCGTTCGGCCCGAAACGTGGACTGCCCGCCCCCGCACTTGCGGGGGCGGCTCCACTTAAACGTAAGATGGATCACGGAAGGCGGTTAGCCTTCAGCAACGTGGCTGGTCGCCCTCCGATCTGGTAATCATCTCTGCCCAATGGCGTGCGGGATCTGTTAGTTGGCTTGAACGCCTACTCAACTAATCGTGCTTGATAGAGCACCAAGGAGACTGAAAACGTGACGACACGTATTGGTATCAACGGCTTCGGCCGCATCGGCCGCAACTACTTCCGCGCCGCCCTGGCCCAGGGAGCAGACCTCGAGATCGTTGCAGTCAACGACCTCACCAGCCCGGAAGCCCTCGCACACCTCTTCAAGTACGACTCCGTCGGCGGCCGCCTGGCCGAAACCATCGAGGTCAAGGACGGCAACATCGTCGTCGACGGCAAGACCGTGAAGGTCCTTGCCGAGCGTGACCCGGCCAAGCTCCCCTGGGGCGAGCTGGGCGTGGACATCGTGATCGAGTCCACCGGCTTCTTCACCAAGGCCGCCGATGCGCAGAAGCACATCGACGCCGGCGCCAAGAAGGTCCTGATCTCCGCCCCCGCCTCGGACGAGGACATCACGATCGTGATGGGCGTGAACGACGGCCTCTACGACCCCGCCGCGCACAACATCATCTCCAACGCCTCCTGCACCACCAACTGCCTCGGCCCGCTGGCCAAGGTCATCAACGACTCCTTCGGCATCGAGCGCGGCCTGATGACCACCATCCACGCCTACACCGCTGACCAGAACCTGCAGGACGGCCCGCACAAGGACCTCCGCCGCGCCCGCGCCGCCGCCATCAACATGGTTCCCACCTCCACCGGCGCAGCCAAGGCGATCGGCCTGGTGCTGCCGGAGCTCAAGGGCAAGCTGGACGGCTACGCCATCCGCGTCCCGGTCCCCACCGGCTCCGCCACCGACCTCACCGTGACCGTCTCCCGCGAGACCACCGTCGAGGAAGTCAACGCCGCACTCAAGGCCGCGTCCGAGACCGAAGAGCTCAAGGGCCTGCTGACCTACACCGATGAGCCGATCGTCTCCTCGGACATCGTCGGGGACCCGGCGTCGTCCATCTTCGACTCCGGCCTGACCAAGGTGATCGGCAACCAGGTCAAGGTTGTTTCCTGGTATGACAACGAGTGGGGCTACTCCAACCGCCTCGTCGACCTTACGGAGCTCGTCGCGTCGAAGCTGGGCTAGGGTAAGACCCATGACATTCCACACCCTCGACGAACTGATCGCTGATGGTGTCCGCGGGCGGTACGTTCTGGTCAGAAGTGACCTGAACGTGCCGCTCGACGGCTCTGCAGTCACTGACGACGGCCGGATCAAGGCCTCCCTGCCAGTGCTGTCGAAGCTAACGGACGCCGGTGCCCGCGTGCTGGTCACGGCACACCTCGGCCGCCCCAAGGGCGCCCCGGAGGAGAAGTACTCGCTCAAGCCCGCCGTGGCGCGCCTGGCAGAGCTGGCGTCCTTCAAGGTCTCGCTCGCTGACGACACGGTCGGTGAATCCGCCAAGGCGGCCGCCGCCGCACTGCAGGACGGCGAAGCCCTCGTGCTCGAAAACGTCCGCTTCGACGCCCGCGAGACGTCCAAGGACGACGCCGAACGCGGCGCCTTCGCGGACGAGCTGGTCGCCCTCACCGGTGACAACGGCGCCTTCGTTGACGATGCCTTCGGTGCCGTGCACCGCAAGCACGCCAGCGTGTACGACGTCGCCACCCGGCTGCCGTCCTACCAGGGCGACCTGGTCCGCACCGAGGTGGAGGTGCTGCGCAAGCTGACCACCGACACCCAGCGGCCCTACGTCGTCGTGCTGGGCGGTTCGAAGGTCTCGGACAAGCTCGCCGTGATTGCCAACCTGATCGGCAAGGCGGACACCATCCTGGTGGGCGGCGGCATGCTGTTCACCTTCCTTGCCGCCGCCGGCCACAAGGTCGCCGGCAGCCTGCTCGAAGAGGACCAGATCCCGGTCGTCCAGGATTACCTCAAGCGCGCCGCCGACGCCGGCACCGAGTTCGTTGTCCCCACCGACGTCGTGGTGGCCAGCAAGTTCGCCGCCGACGCCGACCACGAAACGGTGTCAGCCGACGCCATCGAGTCCAGCAGCTTTGGTGCCTCCGGCATCGGCCTGGACATCGGCCCGGATTCGGCAGCCGCCTTCGCAGAGCGGATCAACGGAGCCAAGACGGTGTTCTGGAACGGGCCCATGGGCGTCTTCGAGTTCCCGGCCTTCGCCGGCGGCACGCGGGCCGTTGCCAAGGCCCTCACGGAAACCGCGGCATTTACAGTCGTGGGCGGCGGGGACTCCGCCGCCGCGGTGCGGACCCTGGGCTTCGCCGATGACCAGTTCGGGCACATCTCGACCGGCGGCGGCGCGAGCCTGGAATACCTTGAAGGCAAGGAACTTCCCGGCCTGAGCGTGCTGGACCGCTAGAACCTCCAGCCGGCAGGGTGCCCGGCCCGCAAGGCGGGCACCCTGCCGGCTCTTTCACTGCTACGAATCTTTTGGAGATCACGTGACAACGTCAACCCACGGCAAGTTCGACCGCAAGCCCTTCATCGCGGGCAACTGGAAGATGAACATGGACCACGTCCAGGGCATCACCCTCCTGCAGAAGCTGGCCTGGACCCTGTCCGACGCCAAACACGACTACAGCCGGGTGGAGGTCGCCGTGTTCCCGCCGTTCACCGATCTCCGCGGCGTGCAGACCCTCGTCCAGGGCGACGAGCTGGACGTCGTCTACGGCGGCCAGGACCTCTCGCAGTTCGACTCCGGCGCCTACACCGGGGACATTTCCGGACAGTTCCTCGCGAAGCTCGGCTGCCGCTACGTCCTGGTGGGCCACAGCGAACGCCGCACCATTCACAACGAGTCCGACGAGGTCCTCAACGCCAAGACCAAGGCGGCCTTCCGCCACGGCATGACCCCCGTGCTGTGCGTCGGCGAGGGGCTCGAAGTCCGCCAGGCCGGCACGCACGTGGACCACACGCTTGCCCAGCTGCGGGCCGGCGTCGAAGGCCTTACCGCGGAGCAGGCCGCCGAACTGGTGGTCGCGTACGAGCCCGTCTGGGCCATCGGCACCGGCGAAGTCGCCGGGCCGGAGGATGCCCAGGAGATGTGCGCCGCGATCCGCGCCGAACTCGCCACGCTCTTCGACGCCTCGGTCGCCGCCAAGACGCGCCTGCTCTACGGCGGCTCGGTGAAGGCGAACAACGCCGCCTCGATCCTCAAGGAACGCGACGTGGACGGATTGCTGGTCGGCGGTGCCAGCCTGGATGCCGCCGAGTTTGCTAATATTGTCAGGTTCGAGAGTCACCTGCTGACGGATTAGTCCGGACACAGCTTTGGCCCCCGCAATCCCCATCTTCTGAAAGGCCGTCGTGGACGTTCTTCATGTCATTCTCCAGGTGCTGCTGGGCATCACCAGCCTCCTGCTGACCTTGCTCATCCTGCTTCACAAGGGGCGCGGCGGCGGTCTGTCCGACATGTTCGGCGGCGGCATGAGTTCCGGGCTCAGCTCCTCGGGCGTAGCCGAGCGGAACCTCAACCGCTTCACGGTCATCCTCGGAGTCACCTGGGGCGTCGTCATCATCGCCCTCGGCCTGCTGATGCGCTTCAGCACCGGCGCCGACTCCTAGTACCCCCGTTTTCTAAAACTTCATATGGGCCTTGCGGCCCTCCCCGCATCGGGAACTCCGAACTACACTGTCGCTGGCAAGCCAATCCACCAGCCGAGTAGCCAGGAGTTCCCGATGCTGCATTCTGCTTCCGGATTCAGGGGCATCCGCGTAGGTGCCATCGCCGGAGCCCCGGCCCGCCATGAGCCCCTCGACGGGGGCGCGGCGCAACCCCGGATCTGCGTCACCTACCGGTGCGCGAAAGGCCATGAGACAGCCCTCGTGTTCGCCAAGCTCCCTGAGGAGCAAATCCCCGGGGTGTGGGACTGCCGCCGCTGCGGCGGAGCAGCCACCCGGGACGAGTCCCGCTTCGCGCTGGAGGACGAACCCGCCGAGGGTTTCAAGAGCCACCTCGAGTACGTTAAAGAAAGGCGCTCCAGCCAGGACGCCGAAGACGTGCTGGCTGGAGCGCTTGAACGGCTACGCGCCCGACGCGCCCTTCCGGACGAGCTGCTCGGGGACGCGTGAGGCTGCGTTCTCGTCGATCAGCCACAGCGTCTGGAACCGGCCACGGGGCCCTGCCGCCGGCACCTGCACCGGGTTGGCTCCGGCCAGGGCCAAGCCCACGGCGCCGGCCTTGTCATCGCCGGCCACCACCATCCACACCTCGTTCGCGGTGTTGATCGTCGGCAGCGTGAGGGAGAGCCGGGCCGGCGGCGGCTTGGGGGAGTTGCGGACCCCAACGACGGTCAACTCCTTCTCCCGGATGCCGGCCTGCTCCGGGAACAAGGACGCCACGTGCGCGTCCGGGCCGACGCCCAGCAGCACGATGTCCAGCCGCGGCAAGGCGCCGGGCTCCTCCGGACGGTCATCGGACATATCGGCGGCGTGCTCGGCCGCAGCCGCCTCGGCAAGCCGCCGCGCGTAGTCCGCCGCTGCTTCTTCAGGGGTTCCGAAGTCGTCCGTCGAGCCCGGGACGTGGACGCGCGAGGGGTCCACGTTGATGTGCGAGAGCAGTGCCTCGTGCGCCTGGCGGGCGTTGCGGTCGGCGTCGTCCGAGCCGACGAAGCGTTCGTCGCCCCACCAGAAGTTGACCTTGGACCAGTCCACCGCCGGTGCGGCCGGCGACTCGGCGACCGCCTTGAGCGAGCCGATCCCCATCGTGCCGCCGGTAAGCACCACCGTTGCCTCGCCGTGCTTGTCCTGGATGTCCACAAGCTTGGTGATCAGGCGTGCCGCGATCGCCGCCATCAGGACGGTCGAGTCAGGATGGATGCTTACTCTGGGGTCAGCGCTCACTGGGACGGACACTCCTTAGGTTGGTACGTGGCAGTCCAATAGTAATCACTTCACCGAAGACTTCGTCCGGGTCCAGGCGCCGGAGCTCCTCAGCCAGGCAGTCCTTGAGGCTGCGGCGCGGCAAGGAGATGCGCTGGGCAGGCTGGCCCGGCTGGGTCAATTCCGCCACGGTGAGTCCGGGCCGGAACAGCTGCACGTCGCCGCCGGTGCGGGTCAGCCGCACGCGCCGGATCCCGGTGCCGGCCGGATCGGCGACGATGGTCACCGGGGCGTCCAGCGCCAGCGTGAGCCATGCCGCGAGCAGCAGGGTGCTGGGGGAGTCCGAGGCGCCTTCGACAGCGACGGCGGTGACCGGCGAGGAGTCCACTTGGTCCAGGACTGCCGCCAGCTGGATCCGCCAGTTGGTCAGGCGGGTCCAGGCCAGGTCGGTGTCGCCGGCCTTGTAGGTGCTGCGGAGATTGTCCAGCGCCGCCAGCGGGTCCGGCTCGTTTGCGGAGTCGGTGATGCGGCGGTGCGCGATCCGGCCGATCGACGTCTCGCAGGCATTCCGGGGCGCACCGTGCGGCCACCAGGCCACGATCGGGGCATCCGGAAGGAGCAGCGCGGCCACGAGGGATTCGCTTTCCTCCGCGAGTTCGCCGTAGCCGCGGAGCAGGATGACCTCGGAGGCGCCGGCGTCGCCGCCCACCCGGATCTGCGCGTCCAGCCGGGTGGGCGCCGAGGCGCCGGCGTCGGCGAGGACGATGATCCGGCAGGGGTGTTCCCGGCTGGCTTCGTTGGCGGCCTCGATGGCTTCCTCTTCGAGGCCGGACTTGGTCACCACCACGAGGGTCAGCACGCGGCCCAGGGCGATCACGCCGCCCTGTTCGCGCAGCGCCATGATCTTCTTGGAGATCTTGGAGGTTGTTGTGTCGGGAAGATCTACGATCATGGCCTTCTCCAGGTCCGTCCGTCGCGGGCGAGCAGTTCATCGGCGGAGGCGGGACCCCAGCTTCCGGGGGCGTAGGGCTCCGGCTGTTCGTTCAGGCTGGCCCAGTAGTCCTCGAACGGGTCCAGGATCTTCCAGGACAGCTCCACCTCCTGGTGCCGCGGGAACAGCGGCGGCTCGCCAAGGAGCACGTCCAGGATGAGCCGTTCGTAGGCCTCGGGACTGGACTCGGTGAAGGAATGGCCGTACCCGAAGTCCATCGTGACATCGCGGACTTCCATCTGGGTGCCGGGGACCTTGGAGCCAAAGCGGATGGTGGCGCCCTCATCGGGCTGCACCCGGATGACGACGGCGTTCTGGCCGAAGTCGTCCTCGCCGTGGTCACGGAAGAGCAGGTTGGGCGCGCGCTTGAACACGACGGCGATCTCCGTCACTCGCCGCCCCAGCCGCTTGCCGGCCCGCAGGTAGAACGGCACGCCGCTCCAGCGCCGGGTGTTGATGTCCACCCGGATCGCGGCGAACGTCTCGGTCGTGGAGTCGGCGGGGATGCCTTCCTCCTCCAGGTAGCCCTGGACCTGCTCACCGCCCTGCCAGCCGCCGGCGAACTGTCCGCGCGCCGAGTGCGTGGAGAGGTCCTCCGGCAGCCGGACCGCGGCCAGGACCTTTTCCTTCTCGGCGCGGAGGTCGTCCGCGTTGAAGGAGATCGGTTCCTCCATGGCGGTCAGGGCAAGCAGCTGCAGCAGGTGGTTCTGGATGACGTCGCGGGCAGCGCCCACGCCGTCGTAGTACCCGGCGCGGCCGCCCGTGCCGATGTCCTCCGCCATGGTGATCTGGACGTGGTCCACGTAGTTGGCGTTCCACAACGGTTCGAACAGCTGGTTGGCGAAGCGCAGGGCCAGGATGTTCTGGACCGTCTCTTTGCCGAGGTAGTGGTCGATCCGGAAGACCGCATCGGGCGGGAACACCGATTCCACGATGTCGTTGAGCTGCCGGGCCGACTCGAGGTCGTGCCCGAACGGCTTCTCGATCACGACGCGGCGCCACTTGTCGCCCTCGGCCTGGGCGAGGCCGTGCTTGGAGAGCTGCCGGCAAACCAGTTCGAAGGCCTTCGGCGGGATGGAGAGGTAGAAGGCGTGGTTGCCGCGGGTGCCACGCTGCTCGTCGAGTTCGTCGATGGTTTCGCTAAGCCGCTCGAAGGCGTCGTCATCGTCGAACTCGCCCTGCACGAAGCGGATGCCCTCGGAGAGCTGCTTCCACACCGTTTCGTCGAAGGGTGTGCGGGCGTAGTTTTTGACCGATTCCTTCACCTCGGCGGCGAAGTCCTCGTTCTCCCACTGCCGCCGGGCAAACCCGACGAGGGCGAAGCTCGGGGGCAGGAGCCCGCGGTTGGCGAGGTCGTAGACGGCCGGCATGAGTTTCTTGCGGGCGAGGTCACCGGTAACGCCGAAGAGAACCAGGGAGGAGGGGCCGGCGATGCGGTTCAGCCGGCGGTCCCGCGGGTCCCGGAGCGGATTGCGCCCCCGGCCCGCGGACTTAGGGCTGCCGTTTTGCGAGAGTGGCATGGTTGCTGTGGTGCCTTAGCTTTCGGTGGAGGACGCTGGGCGGCCAGCAAATGAAGTGCCGGCCAGCGAGGAGACAAGCTGCTGCAACTGGCGGACGCCGGAGGCACGGTCCGTGAGGTGGAGCCGGAGCACGGGCCGGCCGTGTTCGCTGAGGACCTGCGCATCGCCGGCGGCCTGGGCGGAGATCAGCTCTCCAAAGCTGAACGGGCGTTCCGGGATGGCCAGGTCCGTCGCGGAGGCCGCGGTGACCTGCAGGAACACGCCGATCGCCGGGCCGCCCTTGTGGAACTGCCCGGTGGAGTGCAGGAACCTCGGTCCCCAGCCGAAGGTGACGGGGCGGCCGCTGAGGGCGGCCAGTTCGTCCCGGATGCCTTCGAGTGGTGCGTAGTTGAGCCGGTCGAAGTAGGCCTGGACGCTGAGGTAGCCGTCCGCACCGAGCTGGCCCAACAACGCGCTGACCGCTTCGGCCGCGGTGCCGGCGTCGCCCAGCCAGGTGCCGCCGCGGACCTCGATCGCGCCGTCGGTGAAGTTGGCCGGCGTCGGTTCGGGCTGCGCATCCAGCAGGCCGCGTGCTGCGACCTTGGCGGCCTCGACGTCGGGCTGGTCGAAGGGGTTGATGCCCAGCAGCCGTCCCGCGACGGCGGTGGCGAACTCCCACGTCATCATCTGCGCGGCGAGGCCGCCGGCGATGGCCGACTCGTTGTCGCCCAGTTCGACGTCGGCGTCGGCTGCCACCAGCCGGATCACCAGCACGTCCGCGGCGCCGCCCGTGACCTCCGGCGCGTCCGGACCGGCGACGACCGGCAACACGCCGGTGCCGAGCTTGCCGGTGGACTCGGCGATGAGCTGTTCGGCCCAGTCGGCGAACCCTACGATCCCGGAGCCGTCCTCGGCGATCACGATCTTGTCGCGCAGCGGGTTAGTGCCGCCCAGCGCGGCGCCGAGGGCGAGGCCGATGTTCTCCTCGCTGTCGTCATTGAGGATCTCGGCGGTCTCTTCGGCTTCGTCCAGGAAGGCCTGGATGTCCACGCCGGCCAGTCCGCACGGCACCAGCCCGAAGGCAGTCAGTGCCGAGTACCGGCCGCCGACGTTGGGGTCGGCGTTGAAGACGGCGCGGTAGCCGGCTTCGCGTGAGGCCTTGTCCAGCGGCGATCCCGGGTCCGTGACGATGACGATCCGGCTCTTCGCGTCGAGCCCGGCCTCGGTGAAGGCGTGCTCGAAGACGCGGCGCTGCGAGTCGGTCTCCAGCGTGGAGCCGGACTTCGAGGAGACCACGATGGCGGTCTGCTCGAGCCGGTCTGCCAGGGCGGCGCCAACCTGCTCGGGATCGGTGCTGTCCAGCACCGTCAGCTCGACGCCGGCGGTTCCGGCGATGACCTCGGGGGCCAGCGAGGAACCGCCCATGCCGCACAGGACAATCCGGGTCACGCCTTCGGCGCGGAGCGCGTCGCGGAGGGCCAGGATGTCCGCCACGAGCGGCTGGGAGACGGTGGCGGCCTCCACCCAGCCGAGCCGGACCGCGGCCTCGGCTTCGGCGTCGGGACCCCACAGGGTGGCGTCCTTGGCGAAGATCCGGGTGGCGACCCGGTCCTCCAGCAGGGCGGGCAGGTGCTGTTCATGCGCCTGGCGGGCGGCGCCCGTGGCGTCGTAGCTGAGAGTGGTCATGGGGGACTATGCGTCCTTCCGTGCAGCGGCGAGGGCGACCTCGACGTCGGCCAGCAGTTCCTTCCAGCTTGCCACAAACTTGTCGAGGCCTTCGGACTCGAGCACGGCGACGACTTCGTTGTAGGAAATGCCCAGTGCGTCGAGCGCGTTGAGAGTCGCGTTCGCGTCGTCGTAGCCGCGGGTGACCGTGTCGCCGGTGATGGCGCCGTGGTCGTAGGTGGCGTCGAGGGTCTTTTCCGGCATGGTGTTAACAACGCCGGGGGCGACGAGCTCGGTCACGTACAGGGTGTCCGGGTAGGCCGGATCCTTGACGCCGGTGGAGGCCCACAGCGGGCGCTGCGGACGGGCGCCGGCTTCGGCGAGCAGGGCCCAGCGCTCGGTGGAGAAGAGCTCCTCGTAGACCTGGTAGGCCAGGCGGGCGTTGGCCAGGCCGGCCTTGCCCTTGAGGGCTTTGGCTTCGTCCGTGCCGATCGCGTCGAGGCGCTTGTCGATTTCGGAGTCCACGCGGGAGACGAAGAACGACGCCACGGAGTGGATCTTGGACAGGTCGTGGCCGTTCTCCTTGGCCTGTTCGAGCCCACTCTGGAACGCGTTGATCACGGCGCGGTAGCGCTCGAGCGAGAAGATCAGGGTCACGTTGACGCTGATGCCGCTTGCCAGGGTGGCGGTGATGGCCTCGAGGCCTTCAATCGTGGCGGGGATCTTGATCAGGACGTTGTCCTTGTTGACCTGGCCGTAGAGTTCCTTGGCCTCGGTGATGGTGCCGGCGGTGTCCCAGGCGAGGCGCGGGTCCACCTCGATCGAGACGCGGCCGTCGACGCCGTTCGTCGCGGCGGCCACGGGGGCGAACAGATCGCAGGCGTCGGCGACGTCGGTGGTGGTGATCGCGAAGACGGTCTCCTCGACGCTGGCGCCGGCGGCTGCCATTTCCTTGATTTTGGCGTCGTAGTCGGTGCCCGCGGTGATGGCAGCGTGGAAGATGCTCGGGTTCGTGGTGACACCGACGACGTTCTTCTCTTCGATCAGCTTGCGCAGCGTGCCGGTGGCGAGGCGGCCGCGGGAGAGGTCATCGAGCCAGATGGAGACGCCGGCGTCGGAGAGCTGCTGCGTGGGGGTAGCGGTGGGGGTGGTGTTCATGTGTAACTCCTGAAGTCTGGGGCCGCCGCCGTTGGTGGGGCGGCGGCCCGGAAAGCGTGAAGTTGGGATCAGGCCGTGAGGCCGGCGAGGGATTCCTTGGCGGCGGCGGTCACGGCCTCGGCGGTGATACCGAATTCCTGGAACAGGCGCTTGTAGTCGGCCGACGCGCCGAAGTGCTCGAGGCTGATGGAGCGGCCGGCGTCGCCGACGAACTCCTTCCAGCCCAGGGCGAGCCCGGCTTCGACGGAGACGCGTGCCTTGACGTTGGCGGGGAGCACTGCCTCGCGGTAGGCGGCGTCCTGCTTGTTGAACCATTCCACGCACGGCATGGAGACGACCCGGGTGGGGATGCCTTCGGCCTGCAGCGCCTCGCGGGCGGCCACGGCGAGCTGGACCTCGGAGCCGGTGCCGATCAGGATGACCTGCGCCTCGGTGCTCTGGCCGTTGGCGGACGCTTCGGCCAGCACGTAGCCGCCCTTGGCGACACCGGCCGTCGAGGCGAAGGTGTCTGCCTCGGCATCGGAAGTCCCGCGGGCATAGGTGGGGATGTTCTGCCGGGTCAGCACAATGCCGGCCGGGTTCTCATGGTTCTCGAGCATGACCTTCCAGGCCGCCGCGACCTCGTTCGCGTCGCCGGGGCGCACGACGTCCAGGCCCGGGATCGCCCGGAGCGAGGCGAGCTGCTCCACCGGCTGGTGGGTCGGGCCGTCCTCGCCGAGGCCGATCGAGTCGTGCGTCCAGACATACAGGGACGGGACGCCCATCAGGGCGCCGAGCCGGATCGCCGGGCGCTGGTAGTCCGAGAAGATCAGGAACGTGCCGGAGAACGCCCGGGTCGCCCCGTGCAGGCTGATCCCGTTCACGATCGACGCGGCGGCGTGTTCGCGGATGCCGAAGTGCAGCACCCGGCCGTAGGGGTTGCCCTTCCATGCCTCGGTCTGCCGGGAGGCGGGGATGAACGAGGGGGAGCCCTCGATCGTGGTGTTGTTGGATTCGGCGAGGTCGGCGGAGCCGCCCCACAGCTCGGGCATGACCGGGCCGATCGCGTTCAAGACCTTGCCGGACGCGGCGCGGGTGGAGACGTCCTTGCCGGCTTCGAAGACCGGCAGGGCGGCATCGAGTTCGGCCGGAAGCTTCCGGGCATCAACGCGCTCCAGCAGGACGGCCGCCTCGGGGTTGGCCGACTGCCAGGCCTCGAAGGACGCCAGCCACTCGGTCCTTGCCGCGGCCCCGCGGGACTGCGCCTCGCGGGTGTGGGCCAGGACCTCGTCGTCGACCTGGAAGCTGCGCTCCGGGTCGAAGCCGAGGACCTTCTTAAGGCCCGCGACTTCCTCGGCGCCGAGGGCCGAGCCGTGGATCTTGCCGGTGTTCTGCTTCTTCGGCGCCGGCCACCCGATGATGGTGCGCAGCGAGATGATGGAGGGTTTGCCCGTCTCGGCCTTCGCGGCGAGCAGCGCGGCGTGCAGCTCGGGCACGTCCTCCTTGTACTCTCCGGTCCGGGTCCAGTCGACCCGCTGGGTGTGCCAGCCGTAGGCCTCGTACCGGGCCAGGACGTCCTCGGTGAACGCGACGTCGGTGTCGTCCTCGATGCTGATGTGGTTCTCGTCGTAGATCACCACGAGATTGCCCAATTCCTGGTGGCCGGCGAGCGAGGAGGCCTCGGACGTGACGCCTTCCTGCAGGTCGCCGTCGGAAGCGATCACCCAGATGGTGTGGTCGAACGGGCTGGTGCCCTCGGCGGCGTCGGCGTCGAACAGCCCGCGCATCCGGCGCTGGGAGTAGGCGAAGCCGACGGCGGATGCCAGGCCCTGGCCGAGCGGGCCGGTGGTGATTTCCACGCCGGCGGTGTGCTTGTACTCCGGGTGTCCCGGGGTCAGCGACCCCCAGGTCCGCAGCGCCTCGAGGTCCTTCAGCTCCAGGCCGTAGCCGGAGAGGAAGAGCTGGATGTAAAGCGTCAGGGACGTGTGGCCGGGGGACAGGACAAACCGGTCACGTCCCAGCCAGTCCGGGTTCGCCGGATCGTGGCGCATCAATTTCTGGAAGAGCAGGTAGGCGGCCGGGGCCAGGCTCATGGCCGTGCCGGGGTGGCCGTTGCCGACCTTCTCCACCGCATCCGCCGCGAGTACCCGGACGGTGTCCACGGCACGCTGGTCCAGATGAGTCCATGACAGTTCTTGCTCTTCCAAATGTGGCACGTAAACCGGGCCCCTCTCTGTGCTGACGGCCGGTGGTACGGGTTTTCCCTCTGGGAGCTTTCCCGCTGAGGGCATTCCGCCGGGGGCACAGTTCGGTGCCCGCTGCGGTTCGTACCAGCCGTTCACCATCGAAACGTTGATCTATCATTTAGTCGCATGCGCAGAGGCAGGGAGCGCCGTTGGGGGCAGCCGCCCGTGCGTGCTGATCTGTCAGACAGCTTAGCCCCATTCCACCTGCCGGGTAGCGTACATCTCACGAATTGGACCGGTTTTCGGCTTATATGAATCACCGTGTGCCGCCGCGGCGGTGAGGCTGCGTTAACTTGGCGGAATTCCAGCGGGTTTCCGGAGGACCCGGACGCGGGTGCCGCCACGGTATGATGGTGCGTGGCTACCAACGGGGGCGAGGACATGCCTGTGCGCTGCGCGTGGACCCCCTCCGAACGCAGTGCGCCGGATCTAGGACGTACTGCGGCGACCAGCCGGACTGAACAGCCAGACAGAACAGAGTGACTGCCACCGTGAGCACAACAGATACGCCGCTTAACGCCTCCCCGGCCCCGGGTCGAATCGGCTTCGGCCGCAAAGCCAAGGCCTACCTGGCGCTCACGAAACCCCGGGTGATCGAACTCCTGCTGGTCAGCACCCTGCCCACCATGATCTTCGCCGAGCGCGGCTTCCCGTCCCTGGGCCTGATCCTGGCGACCCTCGTGGGCGGCGCCTTTGCTGCCGGCAGCGCGGGCTCCTTCAACTGCTACATCGACCGGGACATCGACAAGCTGATGCACCGGACGGAGAACCGGCCGCTGGTTACGGGCGAGGTCACGCCGCGGGAAGCGCTGGTGTTTTCCTGGCTCCTCGGCGCCGCCGCCATCGCCATCCTCTGGTTCGGTGCCAACCCGCTCTCGGCGTGGCTGGGCCTCGGCGCCATCGTGTTCTACGTCGTGATCTACACCATGATCCTGAAGCGCCGCACCGCGCAGAACATCGTCTGGGGCGGCGCCGCGGGCTGCTTCCCGGTGCTGATCGCTTGGGCCGCCGTGACCAACACGGTGGAATGGCCCGCCGTCGTGCTCTTTATGGTGATCTTCCTCTGGACGCCGCCGCACTACTGGCCGCTGTCCATGCGCTACGGCGAGGACTACCGCAACGCCAACGTGCCTATGCTTGGCGCGATCGCCGGCGCCAAGGTCGTCTCCGTGCAGGTGGTGCTCTACGCGTGGGCCATGGTGGCCTGCTCGCTGCTGCTGATCCCGGTCGGCGGGGCCGGCTGGGTCTACACCGTCACCGCCGTCGCCGCGGGGGCCTGGTTCCTGTACGAGTCGCACGCCCTCTACAACCGGGCACAGGGCGGCGACGTCTCCAACAAGGGCGCCATGAAGGTCTTCCACGGCTCGATCAGCTACCTCACCCTGCTTTTCATCGCCCTGGCTGTCGACCCGTTCATCGGGTCCGCCATCGTCGGCGGCTAAGCAGAAGTCTCCCGCAACAAACAACGCGCCGGTCACCTGCCGCCCGCTCCGGTCTTCCGGATGGGCGGCGGGTGACCGGCGCGTTTGTGGTTTAGGCGGCTGCTGCCGGAGTGGGTGCTACTTCAGCGGGCTGCTGCGCGCGATGTCGGCGGCGTTGGTGGACGCGCTCATCAGCAGGGCCGCGCCGAGCATGTGGGCGGCAACGAGCAGGGCCGGGATGCCGTTGTAGTACTGCGTGAAGCCAATGACCGCCTGCAGCACGGTGACGCCCAGGAGCAGGAACACCGCCGTGCGGAACGGGCCGGTGATGCGGCCGCGGAACACCAGGACGACGCCGAACAGGGCCCCCGCGGTGACGAGGTAGGCAGGGACCGCATGGATGTGCGAGAACAGGTCCCAGTCCAGGTTGTTGCGCGGCGCGTTCGCGTCGCCGGCGTGCGGGCCCGCACCGGTCACCACGACGCCGAGGCACACGGCGACGGCAGAGATCAGCGCGACGGCGGTCAGCACGGGGCGTGCGGCGCCCGGCAGCGCGGGGAGCTGGCTGGTGCGGAACTTGCCGGTCCTGCTGTAGGCCCGGTTGACCAGCAGGGTCGCGAGAACCACGAGTGCCATCGAGACCAGGAAGTGCAGGCCCACCACCCACGGATTCAGCTGGGTGAGGACGGTGATGCCGCCGATGACAGCCTGGGCCGGGATGCTGGCCAGCAGGCCGAGGGCCAGCAGGAAAAGGTCCCGGCGTTCCTTGCGCAGGTTCCACAGGTACACCAGCATCGCGACTGCGACGGCGGCCAGCGCGAACGTCAGGAGCCGGTTGCCGAACTCGATGATGCCGTGGATGCCCATCTCCGGGGTGTTCACGAGCGAACTGTCGGTACAGCGCGGCCAGGTGGGGCAGCCCAGGCCGGAAGCGGTGAGGCGGACGGCGCCGCCGGTCACCACCAGCACGGTCTGGCCGATCAGGGACAGCACGGCCAGCCGGCGGACGGTCCTGTCGACGGTGACGGGCAGCCGGGAGGAAATCCGGGACACGATCCGGGAAGGGCGGGATGCCGTACTCACAGTTTTCTCAATTCCACTTGAACCAACGGGTTGCTGCGGCGCCGGCAATGGCCGTCCAGAGCAGCAGGACAAAGACGGCGGCGAGATTGACGCTGCCGTGCAGGAAAGCATCCCGCAGCGCCTGGCCCAGCGCGCCGGAGGGAAGGAAGTGCACAATCGCCTGGGCGAGAGCGGGGAGGCGCTCGGCCGGGATGACGATGCCGCCGAGGGCGCCCAGCAGGATCCACAGCAGGTTGGTGATCGCCAGCGTGGCCTCCGGCCGGACCGTGCCGGCCACCAGCAGGCCCAGGGCGGTGAAGGCAGCGGCGCCGAGGACCAGCAGCAGCAAGCCCGGGAGCAGCCCCGGCGCCGACGGCCGCCAGCCCAGGGGCAGGGCGACCGCTGCGACCACCAGCACCTGGAGCAGCAGCACCGCCAGCACCGCGAGCACCTTGCCCAGGATCAGGCCCGCACGGCCCAGCGGTGTGGTGGAGAGGAAACGCAGCACCCCGTAACGGCGGTCGAATCCCGTGGCGATGCCTTGGCCGGTGAACGCCGTGGACATGGCGCAGAGGGCGAGGATGCCCGGCACGGCGATATTGATCCTGCTGGAACCAAGGCCGTCCAGCAGGGGAGTAACCGTCAGGCCCACGAGGGCCAGCAACGGCAGGATGATCGCGAGGATCAGCTGTTCGCCGTTACGGATCATGGTGACGGTCTCATACTTGCCCTGCAGCAGGATCCGGCGCAGCAGGGGAGCGGGGGCGCTGCCCAGCGGGGTGCCGGCGGTGGCGGGGGCGGAGCTCATCGGATCTCCCTTCCGGAGATGTCGAGGAAGACGTCCTCGAGGCTGCGGGCGGCCAGGCTCATGGAGGCCGGCATGATGCCGCGGTCCGCCCACCAGGCCGTGACGGCGGCGAGGTCGGCGGGCGTGAGCGCACCGGTGGCGCTGTAGCTTCCGGCACGCGTCTCGCGGATGTCGACGTCGGCGGGCAGGACGCCGGCCAGGTCCAGTCCGGGCTCCGCTTCGAAATGCAGCGTCCGGATGTGCTGTTCGCCGGCGGCCGCCAGTTCGTGCCGCAGCAACTGCGCTACGGTGCCTTCGGCGACGTTCCGGCCGGCGTCGATGATGTAGACGTAGTCGGCCAGGCGCTGGGCGTCGTCCATGAGGTGGGTCGTGAGGATGATGGCCATGCCGCGGTCCCGCAGTTCGGCGATTAGCTCAAAGACCAACTGGCGGGACTGCGGGTCCAGGCCGGCGCTGGGCTCATCGAGGAAAAGCACTTCGGGGCGGCCCACCAGGGCTGCGGCCAGGGCGAGGCGCTGTTTTTGGCCGCCGGAGAGTCGCCGAACGGAGGTCCGGCTGAAAGCGTCGATGCCCAGGCGCGCCACGAGTTCGTCCACCGGCCACGGGTCCTGGTACATCCCGGCGATGTGCCTGAGCAGCGGGATCGGGCGGGCCGACGGCGGCAGGCCGCCGTCCTGGAGCATGACGCCGACGCGGGCGCGCAGCTCCGCCCCGGCCGTGTCCGGATCCTGGCCGAGCAGGCTGATGCTGCCGCCGGACCGTTTCTGCAGGCCCTGGGCGCATTCGATGGTGGTGGTCTTACCAGCCCCGTTGGCCCCAAGCAGGGCGGTCACCTGGCCGCGCTCGGCAACGAGGGAGACGCCACTGACCACCCGCAGCATTTTGCCGTCAAGGCTGGGCAGCGGACCAACATCCTTGATGAGCCCGCTGATTGTCAGGGCGGGGGATTCGGGAGATCGCACCAAAGCATTCTACGCGATGTAGTAGGCGCGGCCCCGATCCGGAGCCAGCGCCAGGAAAGCCATGCCTTACTGGATCGGGGGAGTAAATTACGACATGATTGTGTTGTGTATTCCATGAGCCCAACTACTTCTGCCGCGCCTGCCGTGCGCGCGGAGTCGGCCGAGCCTGCCGAAGGCGAGGCTGTTCCCGCAGCAATGCCTGCGGCGATGGCTGCCGACGCGGAGGAACGCACCCGGGACCGAGTCTTGGCGGCTGTGCTCGAACACGGTCCGATCAGCGCCGCGGAGCTCGGCGAGCTGCTCGGTTTCACTCCGGCGGCGGTTCGACGTCACCTGGACCACCTCTCACGTCACGGCGTGATCGAAGTCAAGCGCGCGGCCCGTGCAGGCGCCGGCGCGGGGCGCCCGGCGCGCCGCTACGTGCTCAGCTCGCAGGGCCAGTCCACGCTCGGCAACGACTACCTCGACATCGCCAGCTCCGCGCTGCGGCGGCTCGGCGAAATGGCCGGCGAGGACGCGGTACGGGAGTTCGCCGTCGAGCGTTTCGCCGAAATGGAACGCCGCTACGCGCCGGAAATCGAGCGGGCCGGAACCGATATCACGGCCCGCGCGCAGGCCTTGTCCGAGGCGCTGAGCCGCGACGGTTTTGTCGCCTCGGCGCAGTCAATCGAGGCCAAGGCGCCGCTGCCGGCCGCCCTTTCCAGCGTCCAGCTCTGCCAGGGCCACTGCCCCATCCAGCAGCTCGCCGCGCAGTTCCCGGTGTTCTGCGACGTGGAGACCGAACTGTTCTCCCGGCTGGTCGGCGTCGATGTGCGCAGGCTCTCCACCCTGGCGCGCGGCGGCCATGTCTGCACCACCCACATACCTACGGGCCGTCCGGCCGCCGTCGGGGCTCCCAGCCCCGCGGGCCCGGGCAACCCGGACGAAGTATCCAACCATCTGCAAGAAAGGCCGTGATGACGGACCAACTATCAGAGAAGAAGGTTGCTGAATCCACTGTGATCTCGGAGATTCTGGAAAAGAATCCCGAGCTCCACGGAATCGGAACCTACGAATACGGCTGGGCCGACAAGAACGACGTCGGCGCCAACGCACGCCGTGGTATCGATGAGGACGTCGTACGTGACATCTCCGGCAAGAAGAACGAGCCGGAATGGATGCTGGACCTGCGCCTGAAAGGCCTGAAGTACTTCGACCGCAAGCCCATGCCCACCTGGGGTGCGGACCTGTCCGGCATCGACTTCGACAACATCAAGTACTTCGTGCGCTCCACGGAGAAGCAGGCCGCCACCTGGGAGGACCTGCCCGAGGACATCCGGAACACCTACGAGAAGCTGGGCATCCCGGAAGCCGAGCGCAGCCGCCTCGTCTCCGGCGTCGCCGCCCAGTACGAGTCCGAGGTGGTCTACCACCAGATCCGCGAGGACCTGGAAGCCCAGGGCGTCATCTTCCTGGACACGGACACCGCGCTGCGCGAGCACCCGGAAATCTTCCAGGAGTACTTCGGCACCATCATCCCGGTGGGCGATAACAAGTTCGCCTCGCTGAACACGGCGGTCTGGTCCGGCGGCTCCTTCGTCTACGTGCCCAAGGGCGTCCACGTGGACATCCCGCTGCAGGCCTACTTCCGCATCAACACGGAAAACATGGGCCAGTTCGAGCGCACCCTGATCATCGCGGACGAGGACTCCTACGTCCACTACATCGAGGGCTGCACCGCGCCGATCTACACCTCGGACTCGCTGCACTCCGCCGTCGTGGAGATCATCGTGAAGAAGGGCGCCCGCGTCCGCTACACGACCATCCAGAACTGGTCCAACAACGTGTACAACCTGGTCACCAAGCGCGCCATCTGCGAAGAGGGCGCCACCATGGAGTGGATCGATGGCAACATCGGCTCCAAGGTCACCATGAAGTACCCGGCCGTCTACCTCGTGGGCGAAGGCGCCAAGGGCGAGACTCTCTCGATCGCGTTCGCCGGCGAAGGCCAGCACCAGGACACCGGCTCCAAGATGGTCCACATCGCGCCCAACACCAAGAGCTCGATCATCTCCAAGTCCGTGGCCCGCGGCGGCGGCCGGGCTGCCTACCGCGGCCTGGTCCAGGTCCGCGAAGGCGCCAAGCACTCGGCCAACACGGTCCGCTGTGACGCGCTGCTGGTGGACACGATCAGCCGCTCGGACACGTACCCGTACATCGACATCCGCGAGGACGACGTCACCATGGGCCACGAGGCCACGGTCTCGCGGGTCAGCGAAGAACAGCTGTTCTACCTGATGTCCCGCGGCATGCGCGAAGACGAGGCCATGGCGATGATCGTCCGCGGCTTCATCGAGCCGATTGCCCGCGAACTGCCGATGGAATACGCCCTCGAGCTGAACCGCCTGATTGAACTGCAGATGGAAGGATCGGTCGGTTAATGACTGACATCACTACTGAAAAGGCCCGCATCGGCGCGCCCTCAGCCCAGCCGTTCATCAACGGTTTCACCGAGGAAGGCGAGAGCCTTTCACCGCTGAACGCCGCGGAGTCCAAGTCGCCGCTGGCCGGCGAAGCCGTCAAGCGCCACTCGCACGGCGGCGGCGTCGGCGTCCCGGACAGCTCACGCGCCGGCCGCCTGACCTCGTACAAGCTGGCGGACTTCAAGCCGCTGACCGGCATGGAGGAAGACTGGCGGTTCACCCCGCTCAAGCGCCTCCGCGGCCTGCACACCGACGTCCTCAGCGGCGCGGCACCGTCCGTGGCCGTCACCGGCCCGGACAGCGTCCGGATCGAGACCGTCGGCCGGGACGATGCCCGCATCGGCTCCGCCGCCATCCCCGAGGACCGGGTCTCCGCGAACGCCTGGGAGAACTTCACCGAGGCCACCGTCATCACGGTTCCCGCCGAGGTCCAGGCCGAGGGCGAGGTCAGCGTAGTCCTGACCGGCCAGGGCACCGGGGCCTCCGCGCAGCACGTTGTGATCATCGCGGAGAAGTTCTCCAAGGCCGTTGTTGTGCTGGACCACCAGGGCACCGCCGTCGTCGCGGAAAACGTCGAGATCCTGGTCGAGGACGGCGCGCAGCTCACCGTCATCTCCCTCCAGGAATGGAACGACGACGCCGTGCACGCCTCCTCCCAGCAGGCGAAGCTCGGCCGCGACGCCAAGTTCAAGCACATCGTCGTCAGCCTCGGCGGCGACCTGGTCCGTGTCACGCCGTCGACCCGCTTCACCGCCCCCGGCGCCGAAGCGGAAATGTTCGGCCTCTACTTCGCGGACGCCGGCCAGCACCTCGAGCAGCGCCTCTTCGTGGACCACGCCGTCGCCAACTGCAAGTCCAACGTGCTCTACAAGGGCGCCCTGCAGGGCCGGAACGCGCACACCGTCTGGGTGGGCGACGTCCTGATCCGCAAGGAAGCAGAAGGCACCGACACCTACGAGGCCAACCGCAACCTGGTCCTCACCGACGGTGCCCGCGCGGATTCCGTGCCGAACCTTGAGATTGAAACCGGCCTGATCGCCGGCGCCGGCCATGCCAGCGCCACCGGCCGCTTCGACGACGAGCACCTGTTCTACCTGATGGCCCGCGGCATTCCGGAAAAGGTGGCCCGCCGACTGGTGGTCCGCGGCTTCCTGAACGAGATCATCCAGCAGATCAAGGTTCCCGCCATCGAAGAGCGCCTCACGGCCGCCGTCGAGCGCGAGCTCGCCGCCACGGAAAACTAGTGCACGGCACTAGGGAAGACGGACAACGAACATGACGGAACAGCCAAAGGGCGAGCTGGTCTGCAACGCCAGCGAGATCCAGGTCAAGCAGGCGCTGCGGATCCTGATCGATGACTACCCGGTAGCGGTCGTCAAGGACTCGATGGGGGAGATCCACGCCATCGGCGATACCTGCTCGCATGCAGACATCTCGCTCTCCGAGGGTGAAGTGGAAGGCTGCAAGATCGAATGCTGGGGCCACGGCTCACAGTTCGACCTGCGCAGCGGCCAGCCGCTCCAGCTGCCCGCCTACGATCCCGTGCCTGTCTTCGCCGTGACCATCCAGGGCGACGACGTCTACGTGGACGTCAGCACCATCCTGAACGGCGCCGAAGCTCCGAACTTCAGCTGACCGCCGGGGCAAGCCACGCTTGTCCCGGCCGGGCCGGCAACCAGCACCACAAAAACTTATCGACGAGAAAACGCACCGCCGCCGAGGCGGGGGTGCAGAGGAGAACAAGACACATGTCTACTCTTGAGATCAAGGACCTGCACGTCAGCATTGACACCGAGCAGGGCACCAAGGAAATCCTTAAGGGCGTCAGCCTGACCATCAAGACCGGCCAGACGCACGCCATCATGGGTCCCAACGGCTCGGGCAAGTCCACCCTGGCCTCCACCATCGCCGGGCACCCGCGCTACAACGTCACGAGCGGCACCATCACGCTTGACGGCGAAGACGTCCTCGCGATGAGCGTTGACGAGCGCGCCCGCGCCGGCCTGTTCCTGGCCATGCAGTACCCGGTCGAGGTTCCCGGCGTCAGCATGACCAACTTCCTGCGCACCGCCAAGACCGCCATTGACGGCGAAGCCCCGAAGCTCCGCACTTGGACTAAGGACGTCAAGGCTGCCATGGCCCAGCTGCGCATCGACGCCGACTTCACCCAGCGCAACGTCAACGAGGGCTTCTCCGGCGGCGAGAAGAAGCGCGTGGAGATCCTCCAGCTGGAGCTCTTCAAGCCGAAGTTCGCCATCCTCGACGAGACCGACTCCGGCCTGGATGTCGACGCGCTCAAGGTCGTCTCCGAGGGCGTCAACCGCGCCCACGCCGAGGGCAACATGGGCACCCTGCTGATCACCCACTACACCCGGATCCTGCGCTACATCAAGCCGGAATTCGTGCACGTGTTCGTGGACGGCAAGGTTGTCGAAGAGGGCGGCCCGGAGCTGGCCGACCGCCTTGAAGAAGAAGGCTACGACCGCTACCTCCCGGGCGCCGGAGCCGCCGCCATCGCTGCCGCCGACGCCGCAGCACAGGCCTAGTTAGGACTACGCCATGACCGAAATCAATATGGCCCGCACGGGCCTCGAGGATGTCGAAGAGGCACTCAAGGATGTGATCGACCCGGAGCTGGGCGTGAACATCGTTGACCTGGGCCTGCTCTACGGCCTGAAGTACTCAGACGACGACGGCGCCCTGCTGATCGACATGACGCTCACCACGGCGGCCTGCCCCCTCACCGACGTGATCGAGGAGCAGGTAGGCAAGGCCCTGGACGGCATTGTCGACGACTGGCGGCTGAACTGGGTGTGGATGCCGCCATGGGGTCCGGAGCGGATCACCGAAGACGGCCGCGACCAGATGCGGGCCCTGGGCTTCAACATCTAGGATCCCCACAACGACGGCGGGCCCACCTCTTGGAGGTGGGCCCGCCGTCGTTTTCTCTGCCGCGATGACATCGAGTGCTCCGCAACGGCCCTTTTGGAGGCCCATAACGGTGGTTTCGGAGCGGTCGATCGGGTTAAGGGGTCGCGACCTTAAAGGTGTCGCACTGGTTGATGTCGCCGGTCTTGTAACCCTGGTAGAACCATTTCTGCCGCTGCGCGCTGGAGCCGTGGGTCCAGGACTCCGGCGAAACCCGCCCGGTGGCTGCCTTCTGGATCCGGTCGTCGCCCACGGAGGAGGCTGCGGACAGGGCGTCCTGCAGGTCCTGCGTCTTGAGCGGTTCCAGGAACGGCTGACCGCTCTTCGGGTCCTTGGTGGTGGTGGCGTAGCGGACCCACAGGCCCGCATAGCAGTCGGCCTGGAGCTCCACCCGCACCGCGCCGGACTGCGGACCCTGGGGATCCTGCTGGGCGCGGTCGATGGTGCCGAGGACATTCTGGATATGGTGGCCGAACTCGTGGGCCACCACGTACTCCTGCGCCAGCGGGCCGCCCGAGGATCCGAAGCGGTCCACGAGTTCCTGGAAGAAGCCCGGATCGAAGTACGCCGTCTGGTCGGCGGGGCAGTAGAACGGGCCGACCTCCGAGGTGGCGTTGCCGCAGCCGGTGTTGGTGGCGCCGCGGAACAGGACCGTCTCCGGCTGCGGGTACTTCTTGTTGTACTGCGCCAGATAATCCGGCCAGAAGGCATTCAGGCTGTTGACCGTGCCCACGATCCGGCATTCCAGGCGGGCGTCGGCGTCGGCGCCGGTCTTGCAGGCCGGCGCGGTGCTTTGGCTCTGTGTCTGGTCCTGGGTAGTGCCGGCCAGGCCCTCCAGGAGCTGCGGATTGATGCCGAACAGCGCGGCCAACAGCAGCACGATGCCGCCGCCGATCCCGCCGCCGATTTTGGTGCCGCGGCCCATGCCGCCGCGGCTCTGGACCTGCGACGGGTCCAGTTGCACGTTGTCATTGAAACTCATGCTGTCACAATATCCTCTCCCGGCGGCCGGGACCCCGCTGCCCGGTAAAGTTGACTCGATGCCTTTTCTTGACAGACTCCAGCGTTGGGCCGATGAGCGCCCCGACGGCACCGCCGTCGTCGTGGCCGGAAAACGCCTGAGCTGGTCCGAACTGCGGAACGCGGCGGCTGCGCTCGTCCCGGTGACGCCGGCCGTCACGGTGCTGGCCGAGCGCAACTCCACGGATTTTGCGGTCGCCTTCGCGGCGGCCGTCGCGGCCGGCCGCCGCTGCGCCGTGCTGGACCCCACCTGGCCGCAGCAGCTCCTGGACGCCATCACGGCCCGGATCGCGGAAGCCGTTCCCGCTGACGGCACCGGCCTGGGCAGCGAACTCGAGGACGGGTCACCTGAGTCGCCTTTCCTGATCGGGCTCACCTCCGGCACGACTGCGCTGCCCAAGGCGTTCACCCGCTCGCGGCGCTCCTGGCGGCTGTCCTTCGAGTCTTCGGTCGAGTTTTTTGGCCTGGGGCCCGAGGACCGGACGCTCGCACCCGGACCGCTTGCCGCCAGCCTCAATCTTTATGCGCTTGCCGAATGCCTGTATGCCGGCTCTGAATTCCACACCCTCGAGCAGTTCGACGTCGGCGACGCACACACCGCGGTCAGCCATGACGGCATCACCCGGCTGGTCCTGGTACCGACCATGCTGCGGCTGCTCAGTGAGCGCGGCCTGGCCGGCGGCGTGGATGCCTCCGGCCTGCGGAGCATCATCTGCGCCGGCTCCAAGCTCGACGCGCGCACCCTGGAGGCCGCCCGCCGCTGGGCGCCGAACGCGACGATCTTCGAGTACTACGGCGCCGCGGAGCTCAGTTTCGTCGCCGGCGCAGGACTCCGGCCGGGCGAGGCCCCGGCGTCCAGCTTGAGAGCGTTCGGCGGGACGGCGAACGGCACGGGAATCGGCGGTCCGTTTCCCGGCGTCGAGATCAGGATTCTCGACGACGGCGGCGCCGCGGTTCCTGACGGATGCGACGGCAACGTCTGCGTGCGCAGTGGCATGGTCAGCGAGGGCTACCTGTGGGGCGACGACGGCACGGCGCTGCAGTGCTTCGACGGCTGGCACACTGTGGGGGACCGGGGCTACCTGTCCGACGGAACCCTGCATTTGCTGGGGCGCCGTTCGGACATGATTGTCACGGCGGGGACCAACGTGTACCCGCACGAGGTTGAACTCGCCCTCGCGTCCGTACCGGGTGTCGCCGCCGCCATGGCCGCCGGGCAGCCGGACGACCTTCGCGGCCAGCGCGTCGTGGCCGCGGTACTGCCGTCCCACGGCGGCCTGACGGGCACGCAGCTGAAGGCCGGCGTCGAGGATGTCCTGGTCCGGAGCAAACGTCCGCTGGACTACTACGCGTTGACCGAGCTGCCCCTCACCGATCGCGGCAAGCCCAGCCGGCCGCTGCTGCTTGAGTGGATCGCCCGGAATGATCCTCGTGTCCGGCGCCTTGGCTGAGGATCCGTTGCCTTCCCGGACGCCTTCGCCTGCGCCGCGCCGGGGCGGACTGTTGCCGGAGGACCGGCAGCCCGTCATCATCGCTGCGCTGCGGACCCCGCTCTGCCGCGCCCACGGAGCCCTGAAGACGCTGCCCGCCCACGAACTGCTGGCGCCGGTACTGCACCGACTGCTGGCCGACTCGGGTGTTGCACCGGACCAGGTGACGGACGTCGTGGTCGGGAACGCGGTGGGCGGCGGCGGCAATGTCGCCCGGCTGGCGGCCCTCGAGGCCGGGCTGGCCGTGGGCGTTCCGGGACTGACCGTGGACCGGCAGTGCGGATCCGGCCTCGACGCGATCGTGCTGGCATCCCGGCTCGTCGCGTCCGGCGGCCAATTCGGCGGGGGTTCCGGCGGCGGCAGCGTGTATCTCGCCGGCGGGGTGGAGAGCATCAGCACCGCACCACTGCGGGCCAGGCGCGGCGCCGACGGCGAGCCGCAGTTCTTCAGCCGCGCCCAGTTCGCCCCCGGCAGCATCGGCGACCCGGACATGGGGGTGGCCGCCGAGAACGTCGCCGTCCGCCATGGCATTGAGCGGCAACGGCAGGACGACTTCGCGCTGCGCAGCCACCGTCGCGCCCTCGACGCCGCGGCGGCCGGAACCTTCGAAACCGAGACCGTCGCGCTGCCCGGGCCCGATGGTCCCGTGGGCTGCGATGACGGCCCACGCCGCTCGCTGACCCCGGCGTTGCTGGCCCGGTTCCCTGCCGCGTTCGTTCCCGGCGGGACCGTGACAGCCGGCAACTCCTGCTTCGACGCGGACGGGGCCGCCGCCGTCGTGATCACCTCGCTGGCCCGGGCGCGCCAACTCGGCGCACGGGACGGCCTCCTGGTCCTCGGGACGGACACCGCGGGCGTGGAGCCGGCGCTGCTGGGGATGGGCGCGGCGGCCGCCGCTGAACGCCTGCTTACGGTTTCCGGCGTCGCGGCCGGGGATCTCGGGCTGATCGAGTTCAACGAGGCGTTCGCATCCCAGACCCTGGCATGCCTCGACCAGCTGGGCATCGACTCGGAACGCGCGAACCTCGACGGCGGCGCCCTTGCCCTGGGGCACGCCTACGGGGCGTCCGGCGCGGTGCTCGTGTCCAGGTTGCTGGCCCAGGCCCGCCGGGAGGCCGTGGATGGCCGACTGGCCCTGGCCATGATCAGCATCGCTGGCGGGATGGGGACTGCTGCACTGTTCGAGTACCGCTCGCTCCGGTAGCGCCCTGCCGGGCATGCCCGTTCCTGGCTGCGAGGAGTGGACATAGTGGTCATATGTCCATTGCGCAGGACGAGGAATGGGCATGCGCCGTCGCGGGCCTCGGCAGGGGGCATGCCCGGCGCGCCAACCCTGCCGGACATGCCCGTTCCTGGCTGCGGGGAGTGGACATAGTGGTCACATGTCCAGTGCGCAGGACGAGGAATGGGCCTGCGCCGTGGTGGGCCTCGGCAGGGGGCATGCCCGGTGCACCAACCCTGCCGGACATGCCCGTTCCTGGCTGCGAGGAGTGGACATAGTGGTCACATGTCCAGTGCGCAGGACGAGGAATGGGCATGCGCTGTGGTGGGCCGCGGCAAGGGGCATGCCCAGTGCGCCAGCCCTGCCGGACATGCCCGTTCCTGGCTGCGGGGAGTGGACATAGTGGTCATATGTCCACTGCACAGGACGAGGAATGGGCATGCGCTGTGGTGGGCCGCGGCAGGGGGCATGCCCGGTGCGCCAGCCCTGCCGGGCATGCCCGTTCCTGGCTGCGAGGAGTGGACATAGTGGTCATATGTCCAGTGCGCAGGACGAGGAATGGGCATGCGCCGTCGCGGGCCGCGGCGGGGGGCATGTCCAGTGCATCGAGCCCCGGCACGAAACCTGCCCCGGCCCGGTCGTCTCAGCCCGCTAGGCCGGCCAGATCCTCCCGGTCCTCCCTATCGTCAGCCTCACCCAAACCGCGGGCCGCCAGGGCATCGCCGGTCTGCCGGGCGAATGCCACCGTAGTGATGAAGACCGGCAGCACCAATGCACGCGGGTTCCGTTCCAGGCCGCGGGCCCGTGCCGAATCGCGCACATCGGCGTAGGCGCCGGCGATGAACGGGATGCTGCGCAGCATGATGGCAATTGTCAGGGCGAACCGCTCGGGATCGGCGCCGAGCCGGCGAAAGGGCCGCGCCAGCGAGGCTACACCGTCCAACAGCGACTGGACCTGCGTGGTGGCCGTCAGGATTGCCGCCGCCACCACGCAGACCAGAACGTTCAACACAATCCGCGCGGCGACCGGGCCGCCCAGCTGCCACCACTGGAACAGGCCGATCACAGCCAGCACGGGCAGGATCGGCCGGACAGCCCGGAACAGCCTGCGGGCACCTGCCCCGCTGAGCAGGAATACCCCGCACAGCAAGGCGAGTCCAGCTGCCGCCGCGGCCCAGTCCGCAACGAGAAACGATCCCATCCCGCACGCCAGTACCAGCAAGAACTTCAGCCACAGGGGAGTTCGGTGCACCAGCGAGGTGCCCGGTACATAGTTGGCGAGTAGGAAGCCATGCCCCCTCATGGCTGCGCCGTCCCCCCGCCGGCTTCCCGCACGCCGGCACCCCGCACCCCGGCGGGTTCCGCCGCGCAGAGCACGCGGTAGTGCGCGACGGCGGCGGCCGCCCCGCCGTCGAACACGATCTTGCCGTCGTCCACCACCAGCACCCGGTCCAGATCGAGCGCGAGGTCGAGGTCGTGGGTCGACAGGATGATCTGCTGGTCCAGCCCCGCCAGGGTGCGGCGCAGCAGTTCCCGGTTCCGCAGGTCCAGCAGGGTGGAAGGCTCATCCAGTACCAGGATGTCCGGGTTCACGGCCAGCACCGCAGCGAGGGCGACAAGCTGCCGTTCGCCGCCGGAGAGCTCGTACACGCTCTGGTCCGCCAGCCCCAGCAGCCTGAACCGTTCGAGGCAGGCCTCCGCGAGGGCACGCCGTTCGCCGGCGTTCCGCACCGAGCGGCGCAGCGATAATTCGACGTCTTCGCGACCGGTCGGCATCACGAGTTGCGAGAGCGGATCGGTGAAGACGAAGCCGACGCGGTGGCGGACAGCGCGGACATCCCGGACCGTGTCGAAACCTGACACCGCCACCGCGCCGGAGCTCGGTGCGACGAGGCCGTTAAGCATCCGGAGCAGGGTGGATTTGCCCGAGCCGTTCGCCCCGATGACGCCGATCCGGCGTTCGGCCAGCGTCAGGGACACCGGCTCAAGCAGGGTCTTGGGCTCCGGGCGGCCGTCGACGGCTACCCGGACGGCCGCACCGTCCAGGACAATACTCATGCGCGTCCGTCTGCCTCGCCGGCCAAGTCCACGCGGCGGATCCGGCGGATCAGCAGGTCAGGGAACGCCTTATGCAGCGTCAACGCGACCGTCACGGCGAGGATGTTTTTGATGACGTCGCCCGGGTAGAAGGCCAGATCGGCGAGGAAGGCCGCGGAGAGACTGAGCTTGGCATTGACCATCATGCCGAGGATGCCCAGCCCGTGGACAAAGACGATGCTACTGACCATGGCGGCACAGAAGAGCAGCACAGCCCGGACCTTCGCGGAGTGCGCCCCCGTGCGGCGCAGCACGACGACGGTCAGGGCGCCGACGGCCGTGGCGGCCAACAGGAAGCCGAAGATGTAGCCGGCCGAGGGTCCCGCCAGGACACCCAGTCCGCTGCGCCCGCCGCTGAAGATCGGCAGCCCGGCGAAGCCCAGCAGGAGGTACAGGCCCACGGCAGCGAAGGCGCGGCCCGGACCGAGCGCCAGTCCGGTGAGCATCACGGCGAGAGTCTGTAGGGTGATCGGCACACCAAGCCCGCCCACTGGGATTGCGGCAATCAGGGCAGAACCCGCGATGATCGCCGCGAACACCGCGATCAGTGCGAGGTCGGTCGCGTCCCAGCGGCGTCGGCGGCTCTGGCGCGGGGCCGCCGGGGCGGTGCTGCCATGGCTTGCCGCCGGGGCGGTGTTGGTGACGGAATTGTCGGTGTTGCTCATGCTGTTTCCTGTCGAGTGGTGGAGTCGAGTGGTGGGGCCGAGGTCCTACTTCCGACGATACGGCCGCGGCAACCCCGCCATTTTGTAGGCCTTCCACTATGCGACGGTCCCCTCGCTGGCCAACCCCGCCAAAGGGAGCCGGCGCTGGCGGACGCGGGCCGCCGTCGTCCGCCGCGTTCCCCGATGTCACCCGGCAGGGGAGGTGCCGGTAGACTGGTAGAGGCCGTTCTCTCGGCCACACTGCCCCGGCCCCGTCCAGACTCCATCCGTTGTGCCGCGGCGTTCCCTGTTGTGAAAGGCCTTAGCTGCATTGATTACCGTCCAGGATCTCGAACTGCGCGCCGGCGCCCGTCTGCTTATGGACCAGGTGAGCTTCCGGATCGACAAGGGAGACAAGATCGGCCTCGTCGGCCGTAACGGTGCAGGCAAGACCACGCTCACCCGCGTCCTGGCCGGCGAGGGCCTGCCCGCCGCCGGCAAGGTCACCCGTAGCGGCGAGATCGGCTACCTGCCGCAGGACCCGCGCACGCCGGACATGGAGCAGCTGGCCCGGGACCGCATCCTGTCCGCCCGCGGCCTCGACATCGCGGTCGGCAAGCTCCGCGTGGCACACGAAGAGATGGCCAGCGAGGACGCCGACGTCCAGCGCAAGGCGATGAACCGCTATGACCGGCTGGAATCCGAGTTCCTCGCCGCCGGCGGCTACGCGGCCGAGGCCGAGGCCGCAGCGATCTGCTCAAACCTCGCCCTGCCGGACCGGCTGCTGAACCAGCCGCTCAAGACCCTTTCCGGCGGCCAGCGCCGCCGTGTAGAGCTGGCACGCATCCTGTACTCCGACGCCGAGACGATGCTCCTCGATGAGCCCACGAACCACCTCGACGCCGATTCCATCGCCTGGCTCCGGGAGTTCCTGAAGAACCACCAGGGCGGCCTGATCGTGATCAGCCACGACACGGAACTGCTTGAGGCCACGGTGAACAAGGTCTTCCTGCTGGACGCCAACCGCGCGCAGATCGACTTCTACAACATGGACTGGAAGCGCTACCTCACGCAGCGCGAAACCGATGAACGTGCCCGCAAGCGCGAACGCGCCAACGCCGAAAAGAAGGCCCAGGTCCTGATGGACCAGGCCAACAAGATGCGCGCCAAGGCCACCAAGGCCGTCGCCGCGCAGAACATGGCCAAGCGCGCCGAACGCCTCCTCGGCGGCCTCGAAGCGGTCCGCGAGAACGACCGCGTGGCTGCCCTGCGCTTCCCGGACCCCTCACCCTGCGGCAAGACGCCGCTCACCGCCGACGGCCTCAGCAAGTCCTACGGCTCGCTGGAAATCTTCACCGACGTCGACCTCGCCATCGACCGCGGCTCCAAGGTGGTCATCCTGGGCCTCAACGGTGCCGGCAAGACCACACTGCTGCGCATGCTCGCCGGCGTCGACAAGCCCGACACCGGCGAAGTGATCCCCGGCCACGGACTGAAGGTCGGCTACTACGCCCAGGAACATGAGACGCTCGACGTCGACCGCACCGTTCTGCAGAACATGCGCTCCTCGGCCCCTGACATGAACGACGCCGAGGTCCGCAACATCCTGGGCTCGTTCCTGTTCTCCGGCGACGACGTCGACAAGCCCGCCGGTGTGCTCTCCGGCGGCGAAAAGACACGATTGGCGCTGGCCACCATCGTGGCCTCGAGCGCGAACGTGCTGCTCCTTGATGAGCCCACCAACAACCTCGACCCGGCCAGCCGCGCCGAAATCCTCGGGGCCCTGAGTAACTACACCGGTGCCGTGGTGCTGGTGAGCCACGACGAGGGTGCTGTCGAAGCCCTCAACCCGGAGCGTGTTGTGCTGCTTCCTGATGGCGTCGAGGACCTCTGGAATGAGGACTACCTGGACTTGATCACGCTGGCGTAGGCCTCGCCTTCCTTCGCCGCTCCGCCTTCGTTCCGTGGTTGGGTTCGCGCCTCGCGCGCGCAATTTGCCGCGTGCTCGCTCGTCCTCCCCACCGTCGCCCTAACCTCGCAAGCTCGGCCAGGGAACCCTGCCGGCGTGGGCCCCCGCTTAGACGCACGCTACGCAAATTGCCCGCGTTCGGCGCTTACTTGGACGTCACCATTGCGCTTGAGGCAACGTCACCATCCGTGCTGCCAGTGTTTAGCGGATAGGCATCTGTTCGGCGTTGGTGATGCGGTGGAGTTCTTGGTAGGTAATCGAGAACATGGAGTGGTGGTCGCCGGCGCCGGCCCAGAGGAGTTCGTGGTCCTTCAGGGACTCGTCGAGCAGGGTCCTGATCTTCTGCGGGTGGCCCACCGGGGCTACACCCCCGACGCGCTGGCCCGTGTGCAGCAGGACGAAGTCGGGATCCGCGCGGCGGATTTTTCCTGACCCGAGCCGCGCGGCGACGTGGCGGAGATCGACCTTGGCCGCGCCGCTGGCCAGGATCAGCAGGGGAGCGCCGTCGACGTCGAACACGAGGCTGTTGGTGATCGCCGCGACGTCGCAGCCCAAGGCGGCGGCCGCCGCGGCGGCGGTCGGCACCTGGGTCTCAAAGACGGCTACGGTGTCGGCCGCGCCCGCCGCGAGGAGCGCGCGCCGGACGTTCGCTACGGCGTCGGGGTCCATGCTGTGCAACTTCAGAATCCCTGGGCGTCCAGGATGGCGTCTTCCTCTTCCTCCGCGGTGGCAGTTTTCCGCTTCCGGGGGACAGGACGACGGCGGGGCGCCGGGTTGCTGGCGTGCAGGTAGCCGTCGGCGGCCGCGGCCTGATCCTGGGCGTCCTCGGCGTCAATCTCAGCGTTGCGGGCTTGCTGGCGTGCTGCGTAGCCGAAGCCGACGAACATGAGAACGCCAAAGGCAAACCACTGCAGCGAGTAGGACAGGTGCGTGCCCTCGTCGGTGGACGGTTTGGGGAAGCCGACGGGCATGTCCGCTGCCGGCGGGGTTTCCGAGGCCAGCTGGCCGTAGGCCCCGGTGAGGAGGGGATACCCGAGCTGGGCCGAGTAGGCGGCGAGGTCGATCGACGCGAGCTGCCCGTCCGGGGCGCCGCGCTGCAGTTCCGGCTCGGAATGCTTGAGCCGCGCAACCACCGTGACCTCGCCCGGGGGCGGGGCAGGAATTGAGTCCGGGCTGCCCGGGGTCTTGTTGCCGATGGGCAGCCAGCCGCGGTCGATCACAACCGTCTCGCCGGAGTCCAGCTTGAAGGGGACCACCACCTCGTAGCCCGGTTGGCCGTTGAGCGGGCGGTTGCGGACAATCCGCTGGCCGGCCTCGTCGTAGCGGCCGTGCAGCTCGACCTGTGTCCATTCACGGTCGGCGTCGAGTTTAATGAACTGGTTCCGGGCGTCCGCGAAGGGGATCGGGGTGGCCGAGTAATTCGAGACGACGCGGTTGATCTCCGCGAGCGTTTCCGCCCGGCGGTCCATCTGCCAGCGGCCCAGGAGCACGCAGGCGGTGGCGAAAATGGCGGCCAGCAGCAGGTAGCCCAGCCACTTGCTGGAGAAAAGGAAGCGGTACATTCAGCCGGCCCTGCCCGGGGCGATGGTCGAGGCAGCGTCGTTCCCGGCCCCGCCCGCGGCTTCGTCGGGTGTGCTGTGCAGCGGAAGGGTTTCCTTCCACAGCCCCCGCGTCTGGAGATAATCCTCCAGCCAGGCCCGGTGCTCCGGACAGGCGAGCCAGATCTTGCGCCGCTCCGGCGTGTGGATCTTGGGGTTGTTCCACAGCAGTTGCCACTCGGCGAGCGCACGGCACGCCTTGCGGGAGCACAGCGCGCTGGCGGGCTCGGCCGTCGGGCCGGCCAAGTCAAAAATGTTCATGAAGCTGCCCGTCCGTGGTCTTCGTCGTCGTCAATCAGCTCGCCCTGCAACAGGGTGATGGGGACATCGTCCGCCGCCGGTGGTTCCTGGCCCGTTGTTTGCCCGGAGCGTGGAGCGTCCAATTCGCCCATCGGCACGTAGTCGATCAGCGATTCGCTGTGCACTTCGGCGTGGTCGCTGCCGTTGGCGATCACCACCGCAAACCACGGCAGGAACACTGCTCCGATGACGGGGAGGATCTTGAACCAGCCGTCGACCACAAACACCAGGATCAGGCAGACCATGCGGATGCCCATCGCCACGGCATACTTGATCATCCGCTGACGCATCTCTTCCGAGTGGGCGGCGGCGGCGTCGGTAATGCTGTGGACCTCGGTGTCGCCGGAGTCCTCCCCGGACGTCCGTTCACCGGGTCGGTTCTTGTTTGTCACGGCTTTCAGATCACGCTCCATAGGCTTCCTGCAATTCTCTCACCATCGGCTGGACCGCCCAAACAGCGGGCGGCCCAGAGCGGGGTGGAGCGCGCCGGAGGCTAAGATCGGAGGCAGGAAAATCCAGCCCACCCAACGCGGTGCCAGTGAGCCGCAGAATCCCGGAGCCCAACATGTCTGAAGCAACCTCCACCGGCCGCAGCGTCCTCATCACCGGCGGCAACCGCGGCATCGGCCTGGCCATCGCCGAATCCTTCCTCGCCAACGGCGACAAGGTGGCGGTCACCTACCGCAGCGCGGCCACGCTCCCGGAGGGCATCCTCGGCGTCAAGGCAGACGTCACGGACGAGGCTTCGGTGGACGCGGCGTTCACGGAAGTCGAGGCGGCGCACGGCCCCGTCGAGGTCCTGGTGGCCAACGCCGGCATCACCAAAGACACGCTCCTGATGCGGATGAGCGAGGACGACTTCACCTCGGTCATCGACACAAATCTCACCGGAGCCTTCAGGGTGATCAAGCGCGCCTCCAAGGGCATGATCCGCGCACGCAAGGGCCGCGTGGTACTCATTTCCTCCGTCTCCGGCCTCTACGGCGCCCCGGGCCAGATCAACTACTCCGCATCCAAGGCCGGCCTCGTCGGGATTGCCCGCTCCCTCACCCGCGAACTCGGGGGTCGCGGAATCACCGCCAACGTGGTGGCGCCGGGCTTCATCAACACGGATATGACCGCCGAGCTGCCGGAAGCCACGCAGAAGGACTACCTGTCGAAGGTTCCCGCGGGCCGCTTCGCCGAGGCGTCGGAAGTGGCCGACGTCGTCCGCTGGATTGCCAGCGACGAGGCCGCCTACATCTCCGGCGCGGTTATCCCGGTCGACGGCGGCCTTGGTATGGGCCACTAGGCAATAGCTCTGCGGCCGGCTTTGGGCTCCACGGACGACGGCGGCCGCCGTCGTCCGCCGCGGCGGCACGAGGCCGGGCCTTTGGCCCTAGGCGGCGCTGCGGCAGGGGGCGTGTAATGGGATTACAGCCCCTGACCGCGCCAAGGCAGGGGCGTGGACCCAGGAGGATTTATCATGGCTGATCTCAGCAAGTGGGCGCCCTCGGACATGTTGGAACCTGTCCGTCGGTTCCTCGACGGCGACCTGACGATGGCGTCGACCATCAAGGTCGAGCAGTTCCAGGACGGCAATACCCTGGTGGTGCGGGCGGAGGTTCCCGGTATCGATCCCGACAAGGACGTCGACGTGTCGGTCAGCGAAGGCATGCTGCACATCCGGGCCGAACGCGAAGAAAAGACCGAGCACAAGAGCAAGACCGGCTATCGCTCGGAATTCCGCTACGGCTCCTTCCTGCGCAGTATCGCCCTTCCGGCCGGGGCAAAGGAAGAGGACATCACGGCCAGCTATAAGGACGGCGTCTTGGAAGTGCGCGCGCCGGCCCCCGTGGCGGCGCCAGGGGAGCCCACGAAGAAAATCCGGGTGGACCGCGCCTGACGCGGTCCCCCGTATGGCGGGCCGCCCGCCCGCCCGCGGCGAAGCCCCGCCGGCTGGGGACGAGCGGCGATCGCTTTCCTCAGCCGGCTTCGTCCCTTGCCTGCCGCAGCCATCCCGCGACCTCGGCGTCCAGGTCCTCGTCAGCGCGGAGCTCCACATGATGCATCCACAGGCCGGGGGACGGGTTAACCACCGACTTGAACCGGGGCGAGTCGATGCGGTTGCGCAGCGCAATGGACAGTACGGCCGGGACATCTGAGCGGACATAGCGTCCCGGCCACCAGACGTAGGCGAACCCGCGACGGCGTCCGCGGAAGGCCACCTGGCTGGTGGTCGCCCTGATTTCGGGCGGCGCGGCTGCCGGCAGAGCCGACGTGGCGAGGAGCCGTTCCACCGCGCGGCAAAGGTCCAGGCCGCGCGGTGACCCGCTGAAGACCTCTTCCGGCGTGGATTCGGTGCCATGGCTCCCCATGGGCGCGAGCTTACGCCCCGGCGCGGTGCCAAAACAGAAGCGTGTGGGCCACTCGAACCGGGTCCGCAGGTTGTACTCGGTGAGACCAGGGGAGCGCGCACCTCACGCGCGGGGGACATGTCCACTCCTGGCTGCAGTCTCCGGGGGACATGCCCACTCCCGGCTGCGGGCGATGGACTCTTAGGCATTATGTCCCTTGCTGCGCCCGCCATCTGGGCATGTCCCGTGGTCTGGGGCGCCGGGAGTGGGCATGTCCCGCGCAGTACCCGAAAACCAATCCGCGCCGCCACCCGAACTAGGCCCGCGCGGCTTCTTTGTGGATCCCGAACAACCGAAATGCTGCGGGCCGCTGGCATGATGGACAGCAGACCCCACAGTATTTGGATGTTTGGAACAAAGGAGCTCGAATGGGACTGCTGGACAACAAGACCGCAATCGTTACCGGTTCATCGCGCGGCATCGGCGCAGAGGTCGCCAAATTCCTCGCCGCCGAGGGTGCCGCCGTCGTTGTGAACTACCGCCAGAAGGCGCCGCGCGCCAACAAGGTTGTCGCTGAGATCGAGGCCGCGGGCGGCCGGGCTGCAGCCGTGGGCGCAGACCTGACCACGCAGGAAGGCGTCCAGGCCCTGGCCAGCGCCGCAATGGAGAACTTCGGCTCACTGGATCTCCTGGTCCTGAACGCTTCCGGCGGCATGGAGTCCGGCATGGAAGAGGGCTACGCGCTCAAGCTGAACCGCGACGCCCAGGTCAACATGCTCAATGCCGCCGTGCCGCTGATGGCAGAGGGCTCACGCGTGGTCTTCGTGACCAGCCACCAGGCCCACTTCATCAACACCGTGCCCACCATGCCCGAGTATGAGCCCGTCGCCGGCAGCAAGCGCGCGGGCGAGGATGCGCTCCGCGAACTGGTTCCGGCCCTGGCGGAGAAGGGCATCTCGCTGGTGGTTGTCTCCGGCGACATGATTGAAGGCACCGTCACCGCCACACTCTTGGACCGCTCCAACCCGGGCGCCATCGAGGCCCGCCGCGCCGAGGCCGGCAAGCTGTATTCGGTCAAGGAATTCGCCGCCGAGGTCGCCAAGATGGCCACCGCCGACGTCGAAACCGGCCACACCGAATACGTCGGGGGCGCCGACTACTTCGACAAGTCAAACGGCACGGTCAACAACTAGCAGCCACCGGGATGGCACTTGGCGGCAGTGTTCTTCAATGACACTGCCGCCAAGTGTCATCTGGCGTTAAGGGACGGGCGTCAAGGTGCGGGCTCAGACGCCGGCGATGTGCCGGACGGCGTCGAGGTAGGGCATGTTCACGGCAGCGTCCGCCACCGCGCGGACGGCGGGTTTGGCATTGAACGCGACACCGATGCCCGCGGCGCCAAGCATGTCCAGGTCATTGGCCCCGTCGCCCACCGCAATGGTGTGTTCCATCGGGATGCCCTCCGCGGCCGCCCATTCGCGCAGGTACTTTTCCTTGGCGGCGCGGTCGACCACATCTCCCAGCACCCTGCCGGTCAGCGCGCCGTCGACGATTTCCAGTTCGTTGGCGATCCAGTAGTCCAGTCCCAGGCCCTCGGCAATCGGTCGCAGGATCTGGTTGAAGCCGCCCGAGACGACGGCGACGGCGTGTCCGGCCGCCTTGAAGGCCGCCACCAGCTCTGCCGCGCCGTCGCTCAGAGTCACCTCGGCGCGGACGGAGTCGACGACGTCGGCCGGCAGCCCGGCGAGCACCGCCACCCGGGCGTGCAGGCTCTGCGCGAAGTCCAGTTCGCCGCGCATGGCCGCCTCGGTCACGGCTGTCACTTCCTCCCGCTTGCCCGCATAGGCGGCCAGCAGCTCAATGACTTCCTGCCGGATCAGTGTGGAGTCGACGTCCATGATCAGGAACTTCCGCGCTGCCTGCCGCAGGGCAGCGGGAACGATTGCCGTTTCGACGCCCTCGACGCCGGCCGCGGCGACACTCCGGCGGAGGCCGGCCAGCCCCGCCTCGGTCAGGGCTCCCGGCAGCGTGCAGTCGGCGGAGTAGACCGCGAAGCGGCCGTCGCCGGAGGTGCTCTCGGCGCCGACGGACAGCCCCGCTCCGGACAGCGAACGGCGCAGCTGCTCTACTTCGGGAAGGGACAAATGCACGCCGTAGCTGACCGCGGTCACGTTCGAACTCATGGCCTCAATCCTAGCGACCGCGCCGCAGCCGCCCGGAAATCGTTTCGCGCTGGTGACGCGCCCGGGGGACACCGCCCTCTGGCCTGCGGCCCGGTTATCAGTAGTCCGCTTTTTTGTCCTAGTGTCTACTCCTATGAGTGATGTTCTTGAAATGGCCGCCGTCAGCGTTGTACGTGGGGCGAAAACGCTCCTGGACAAGGTTGACTGGCAGGTCAAGGAAGGCGAGCGTTGGGTGATCCTCGGTCCCAACGGCGCTGGCAAGACCACTCTGTTGCAGGTGGCCGCAGCACGCCTCCATCCCACCAGCGGCATGGCCGGGATCCTCGAAGAGATCCTCGGCGCCGTGGACGTCTTCGAACTCCGCCCGCGGATCGGCCTGTCCTCCGCCGCCCTCGCCAACCAGATCCCCGAGCACGAAAAGGTCCTCAACGTCGTCGTGACCGCCGCGTACGGCGTCACCGGCCGCTGGCGCGAGGGCTACGAGAAGGACGACGAACGCCGCGCCTTCGCCCTGCTCAATGAGTGGGGGATGGGCCCGCTGCTCAACCGCCCCTTCGCCTCCCTCTCCGAAGGGGAACGCAAGCGCGTGCAGATTGCCCGCGCGCTCATGACGGATCCTGAACTGCTCTTGCTCGACGAGCCCGCCGCCGGCCTGGACCTGGGCGGCCGCGAGGACCTCGTCCACCGGCTCAGCGAGCTGGCCCGCGACGAGGCCGCACCCGCGATCGTGCTGGTCACCCACCACCTCGAAGAGGTCCCGCCGGGCTTCACCCACGCACTCCTCCTGCGCGACGGCGGCGTCGTTGCCTCCGGCCCGCTGGCCGACGTGCTGACCGCGGAAAACCTCAGCAAGACGTTCGGCGTCGACCTCGACGTCAACGTTTCCGGCGGCCGGTACACCGCCACCGCCCGCCGCTGAAGAAACCACTGACAGCGCGTGGAGTTCCTCAGTAGCGTCTTCATCTTCTTCGCCGGCCTCTGGGCCGGAACCATCAACAGCGTGGTGGGCTCGGGCACCCTGGTGACTTTTCCGGTGCTGATCGCCCTCGGCTTCGCCCCGGTGACCGCCTCGATCAGCAACGCCATGGGCCTTGTGGCCGGCAGCGCGGCCGGTGCTTGGGGCTACCGCAAGGAGCTGGCAGGGCGGCGGAACCAGCTGCTCCGGCTGCTGCCTGCCTCACTGCTGGGCGGCATCACCGGCGCCTACTTGCTGCTGCACCTGCCGGAAATGGTGTTCCACTACGCCGCGCCCGTGCTGATCGTGGTGGCCCTGCTGATGGTGGTGTTCCAGCCCAGGCTGCAACGCTGGGTGCAGAACCGGGAAGAAAACCCGGAGCACGCCATCCGCGACAAACGGCACGGAATCCTGCTGGTGGTCCTGGTCTACCTCGCCGGTGTCTACGGCGGATACTTCGTGGCGGCGCAGGGCATCCTGCTGGTCGGAATCCTCGGGGTGTTCATGGCCGGAACCATGCAGAACGCCAACGCCATGAAGAACATCCTGGTCCTCGGCGTCAACCTCGTCGCCGCGGCGTCCTACCTGCTTTTCGCCTTCGACCGGATCAGCTGGCCCGCCGTCGGGCTGATCGCCGTCAGTTCGCTGATCGGCGGCCTGGTCGGTTCCAAGGTGGGCCGCCGCCTGTCGCCGCCGGTGCTGCGCGGCGTGATCTTCATCCTGGGAACCGTGGCCCTGGGCTTCATGATCGCCAAACTGGTGAATTGACCGGCCCATGAGCTTCCACTACCTCGAATCCGCCGACGACCCCCGGGTCGCCGACTACACCCAGCTCACCGACGTGCACCTGCGTAAGCTCCGCGAACCCGCCGAGGGCATGTACATTGCGGAGTCCTCCCGGGTGCTGCGCCGCGCCCTCGCCGCCGGGCACCGGCCGCGTTCTTTCTTCCTTGCGGAGAAGTGGATCCAGGACCTCGCCGATGTCTTTGAGGAGTATCCGGACGTCCCGGCCTACATCGGCTCGGCCGCGCTCCTGGAGGAGATCACCGGCTTCCACCTGCACCGGGGCGCGATGGCAGCCATGCACCGTCCGGCGCCCGTGCCGCTGCCCCACCTGCTCGCCGGTGCCCGCCGGATCGCGGTCCTCGAGGACATTGTGGACCACACGAATGTCGGCGCGATCTTCCGGTCCGCGGCCGCCCTGGGGCTTGACGCCGTGCTGGTCTCCCCGCGCTGTGGCGACCCCCTCTACCGGCGCAGCGTGCGCGTGAGCATGGGAACCGTTTTCCAAGTCCCGTGGGCCCGGCTCGACACGTGGCCGGGGGAGCTGGAGGTGCTCAAGGAACACGGCTTCCTGGTCGCCGCGATGGAGCTGACCCCGGACGCGGTGGACGTCGATGTCCTTGCGGCCCGGAACCCCGAACGGCTGGCCCTGGTGCTTGGCACCGAGGGCGCCGGGATGAGTGTGGAGACCCTGGCCGCCGTCGATCTGGCCGTGAAGATCCCGATGCGCCCCGGCGTCGATTCGCTCAACGTCGCCGCGGCCTCCGCCGTCGCGTTCTGGGAACTGCGGCCCCGCGACTGACACTCCGCGGCCGCCCGCCGGTCGGTTCGGAGATCCTCCGCGGCCGCCTGCGGGCCGGTTCGTCCAGTCGGGGGATCTGGGCTATTATTGGTAGCTGGCCGTGCTGCGCCTTCCGGCGCCGAGCAGCCATCCCACTCATACCTGGCAGCTGGCAAAATCCAGTTGCGTGAACAAAGGTCCAATTATGCAGTCTGATATCCACCCGAAGTACGAAGCTGTTGTTTTCAACGACCTGGCTTCCGGCGTCAAGTTCCTGACCAAGTCCACCGTGTCTTCCTCGAAGACCATCGAGTGGGAAGACGGAAACACCTACCCGGTCATCGACGTCGAAATCTCCTCCGAGTCCCACCCGTTCTACACGGGCAAGCAGCGCATCATGGACTCTGCAGGCCGCGTCGAGCGCTTCAACGCTCGCTTCAAGGGCTTCGGCGGCAAGAAGTAACTTTCTTCACCCCAAAGTCTTTTGGAAAAGCCCGCACCGGCAACGGTGCGGGCTTTTTGCGTCCCGGCCGCTTTGCGTACCCCGACCCTGGCCGCGTGGCAGGATTAAGGGTATGACTTCCTTCCCTTCGCCCGCAGCGTCCGCCACCGAGGACGACGGCGGCCGCCGCCACGGCGAGTACAAGGTTCCCGGCGGCAAACTGGTGGTGGCCGACCTCAACGTCGTCGACGGGGTCCTGGCCCACGCCTCGATCAGCGGGGACTTCTTCCTGGAACCCGACGAGGCGCTCCTGGAGATCAACCGCAGCCTCACCGGCCTGGCCGAGGATGCCAGCGCGGCCGACCTTGCCGCGGCGGTCAAGGCCGCGCTGCCCGAGGACGCTGTGCTCTTCGGTTTCTCCGCCGAGGCGATCGCCATTACGGTCCGCCGGGCCCTGGCCAAGGCCACGGGCTGGGCCGACCACCACTGGAACATCATCGGCCCGTCCGTGCTGCCCACCCACGTGAACGTGGCCCTGGACGAGGTCCTCACCGAGGAGGTCGGCGCCGGCCGCCGCAACCCGACGCTGCGGTTCTGGGACTGGGAGGAGCCGTCTGTGGTGATCGGCAGCTTCCAGTCCGTCCGCAACGAGGTCCACCCCGACGGCGTGAGCAGGCACGGCATCAGTGTGGTCCGCCGGATCAGCGGCGGGGGCGCCATGTTCATGGAGGCCGGTAACTGCATCACCTACTCGCTCTACCTGCCGCAGACGCTCGTGGACGGCATCAGCTTCGCCGACTCCTACGGTTTCCTGGACGCGTGGGTCATGGCGGCCCTGGAAAAGGTCGGCATCAGCGCGTTCTACGTGCCGCTGAACGACATCGCCACCGAGCAGGGCAAGATCGGCGGCGCCGCACAGAAGCGCCTCGCCAACGGCGGCATGCTGCACCACGTCACCATGAGCTACGACATCGACGCCGACAAGATGGTCGAGGTGCTCCGGATCGGCAAGGAGAAACTCTCGGACAAGGGCACGACGAGCGCAAAGAAACGCGTCGACCCGCTGCGCCGGCAGACCGGACTGGCCCGCGCCGAGATTGTCGCCGCCATGATGGAGGTTTTCACCGAGCGGTACGGCGCGACGCCGGCGGAACTCACCGAGGCCGAACTCGACGCCGCCCGGCAGCGGGTGGAGACCAAGTTCGGCACCACGGAGTGGCTACACCGGGTCCCGTAGCGTTCCCACTATCGCGCCGGCTGCTCCGCAGCAGTCCTCCGTACACACCCCCAGCGGCCGTTTGCATCCGATGGGCGCCCGGGCGGGCGACGTCCTTCGTCGATTCGCCACCAATGGCCGCTATGCCCACGCGTATAACGGCCATTCGCGTCAGATGGGCGCCCCGGGCGGTTCCTAGCCCGCGGCCTGCGCCGTGAGGGCCCGCAGCAACTGACTGCGCTGTTCGATGATGATCCGTCGCAACGCGCGGGGTGCGTCCGTATGTTCGGCGAGCCACTTGTCCGTCCGGACGATCACCGGGTGCTCCTCCGGAGGCAGGTCCGGGGTCAGGTCCTGGCCGGCCGGGTAGAGGCCGCGAACGATCCGGCTGGCGATCTCGATGCTGCGGTCCGCCCAGACCCGCTCGAGGCACTCGAAGTAGGGTTCGACGTAGCCGGCCAGCAGGCCGGCCGGCGCGGTGTTGAAGCCCGCGATGGTGGCACTGAGCAACTGGTTGGACAGTGCGGTGCCGTGCACGGCGGCGTCCCAGGCGGCATCCTTGACCGAGGGCTCAGGCCGGGCCGCTAGGGCGGTGGCGTGCCCGGACTTGCCCGAGGCGGTGTTGTCGCGGGCCAGTTCGGCGTCCAGCTGCGCCGGGTCCGCCTGGCCGTTGGCCGCGAGGGCGTGCCAGAGGTTCCAGCGGAGCTCCGCATCGACGGAGAGGCCCTCGATGACAGTGCTGCCGTCCAGCAAGCCCTTCGCCAGGTCCAGCCGTCCGGCGTCGAAGCGGCTCGTGGCGGCGAGCGTGCGTGCCCAGGCCAGCTGGTGGTCGGAGCCGGGTGCTGCCTTCTCCAGTTCGGCGGCGGCGACGTCCAGGAAGGCGCTGCGGACGGCGTTCCGCCCGGCCGCGGGAACGTAGCGTTCGATCGCCGTTCCGGCGTTGCCGAGGACATTCAGGAGCACGCCGATGCCGGTCTCGAAGGCGCCGAAGCGCTGCACTGCCTCCACGTAGCGGGCCGCGGGCGTGACGGCGTCCCGGGCGGAATCCCACAACGCGGTCCAGCACAGTGCCCGTGCCATCGGATCGCTGATCGTCCCCAGGGAACTGCGCACGGTGGCCTCGGAGTGCGGGTCCAGCCGGACCTTGGCGTAGCTGAGGTCCTCATCGTTGACCAGCAGCAGCGCCGGTCGCGCCTTGCCGGCGAGCTGGCTTACCAGGGTGAGTTCGCCGTCGACGTCGGTCTCCACGCTGTCGGTGCGCACCAGGGCGCCGGCGGCATCGGGGTTGTAGAGGCCGATCCGCAGCCGGTGCGGCCGCGGCTCCTGCCGGCCGGTGATCGGGTCCTCTGCGTGCTGGTGCAGGGACACGGTGGCCAGGACGCCATCGTGCTCCTCGATCTCGGAGGTGAGGGTCGAGATGCCGGAGGTCTGCAGCCACTGCCGGGCCCAGGTGGCGAGGTCGCGGCCGGACGCGGCGCTGAGCGCGGCCAGCAGGTCCTCCAGCGTGGTGTTGCCGTAGGCGTGGTCGCGGAAGTACTGGCGCGATCCTGCGATGAACGCCTCGAAGCCCACGTAGGCGACCAATTGCTTGAGCACCGAGGCGCCCTTGGCATAGGTGATGCCGTCGAAGTTCTGCTTGGCGGCCTCAAGGTCCGGGATGTCCGCGACGATCGGGTGCGTGGTGGGCAGCTGGTCCTGGACGTAGGCCCAGGCCTTGCGGTTGTTGGCGAAGTTCACCCAGGCGGTTCCCCAGTCCGTGGTGCGGTCCACGCCGAGGGTCCCCATGTAGTCCGCGAAGGATTCCTTGAGCCACAGATCGTCCCACCACTGCATCGTGACCAGGTCGCCGAACCACATGTGCGCCATTTCGTGCAGCAGGGTGTTGGCCCGGCCCTGGTACTGTGAGTCGGCCGCCCGGGAGGTGAACACATAGCTTTCCGTGAACGTCACCAGGCCGGGGTTCTCCATGGCGCCCAGGTTGTACTCGGGCACGAAGGCCTGCTCGTACTTACCCCAGGGGTACGGGTAGTCGAAGAGTTCGTTGAAGAAGTCCAGGCCGTTCCTGGTCAGCCGGAACAGTTCCGCCGCGTCGAAAGACGGCGCCATGGAGGCCCGGCAGTAGAGGGCCAGCGGCACGTCCAGCACGGTGCCGTCCGAGAGGGTCCCGTGCCAGCTGTCCTCGGCCTTGAAGTAGGGGCCAGCGAGCACCGTGGTGATGTAGGTGGACATCGGCTTGGTGGGGGCGAAGTCCCAGCGGCTTGTCGCCGGATCACTGGTCAGCTGGGTGCGTAGGGCTTCGACGCCGTTCGAGGACACCTGCCATGCGGACGGGGCCATCACGTGGAAGGTGAACTCGGCCTTGAGGTCGGGCTGTTCGAAGTTCGCGAACACGCGCCGCGCGTCCGCGGGCTCGTACTGGGTGTAGAGGTAGCACTGGCCGTCGGCGGGATCGAAGAAACGGTGCATACCCTCGCCGGAGGTGCTGAACAGGGCGGTGCCGGTGACAGTGACCTGGTTTTCGGCCTGCAGATTGTCCAGCCGGATCCTCGAGCCGTCCACCACGTCCGCCACCGGCAGGCCCTTGCCGTTGAGGAAGACGCTGTGCACCTTGCTGCTGATGAAGTCCAGGAAGGTGGAGGCGCCGGGCTCGCTGGCGGAGAAGTTGATGACGCTGCGGCTGGTATAGCCCGCGACCATGGGGTCCGCCGCCTGCCGGACGTCAAGGGACACGTCGTAGCTGTGGGTGGTGATCAGGGCTGAGCGGGCGGCCGCTTCGTCACGGCGCAGGTTCTGGTTCGACACTCCGCTATCTAATCACGAGCGGTGCCGCTGCACAGCCGGGGTCAGCGCCCGGTAACAGCGCCCGGTATCAGTGCCCGGGGATGAGGACGACGGCGGCGCCCAGGCCCAGCGCGGCGATCAGCAGCCACGAGGCCAGGGCGGCCAGCAGGGCACGGGTCCCGGTGCGCAGCAGGTGCCGCACCCGCACGGCCGAACCAAGTCCGAACAGCGCCATGCCCAGCAGCAGGTCCTGCAGCACGGCGGCCGCCCCGAGCGCCGCGGGGGAGAGCCAGCCGGCGGACCGCAGGGCCGCCATGGCGATGAACCCCACCACGAACAGCGGGACGACCGGCGGGAGCTTCCCGCCGTCGTCGGATCCAATCCGGTGGTGGATGCCCGCCGCGGCGACCATGGGCGCGAGCAGCAGTACCCGGGTGAGTTTGACGATCACGGCGACGGCGAGAGCCGAAGCCCCGGCGGTCTGCGCGGTGGCGACCACCTGTCCGACGTCGTGCACCGAAGCGCCGGCCCATGCCCCGAAAGCTTCCGGGCCCAGTCCCAACGGGCCGATCAGGAGCGGCAGGACGCCGATGGCTAGCGTGCCGCAAAGCGTGACCAGCGCGATTGGGAGCACGGTGTCAGCCTGCCGGATGCGGCGCACCGCGGCCATCGCACCGATCGCGGAGGCGCCGCAGATGGCGAACCCTGTCGCGATCAGCAGCGACACCGGCGGCGGCAGCCGGAAGAGCCGGCCGATGCCGTAGGTGCCGGCGAAGGCCGCCAGCACCACCCCGGTGATCAGCAGCAGCGCGGGCCAGCCCAGGCCCAGGACATCCACCACGCTGACTTTGAGCCCCAGCACCACGATGCCGCTGCGCATCAGGTGCTTCCCGGCGAAGTCCAGCCCGGGCCGGCCGGAGCCGGCGCTCCAGCCGGACACACCGGGCAGGTTCGCGGCCAGCAGTCCCAGCACCACCGCCACCGTCATGGCCGGCAGTGCGGGCAGCGCCAGGTGGACGGCGAGGGCTGTGACGACGGCGGCGGCGCAGGCGAGCAGGCCCGGCAGCAACGGCTGCAGCCGGGCCGGGCGCCGCTGCAGGAAGGCGGGTCGGATAAGTGGCACGCACCCAACCTTGCCGTAATTTGCGGACAAACATCGAAGCGCGACACGGAACCGCTCCAAAGCCGGACGCAGGTGTGAGCCGCAACACGCCCCACCGGATGCGCCGAAATGATTTCGTAACGAAAAGGTGGTTGGCTAGTGGGCATGTCTGACCTTTTCCAGGATTACTCCGAGGCCGCCGGCCGCAGCGGCGCCTACGACGAGATGTTTACCCCGGACCAGCAGGCCCGGCGCTCCTACGGGCAGGTGGCCGGGGCGCTGCAGGAGCTCTCGCTGGCCGACGTCACCGCCCGCGCCGACTCGATGGCACGGACCTTCCTGGACCGCGGCGTCACCTTCGACTTCGCGGGGGAGGAGCGGCCGTTCCCGCTGGACATCGTGCCCCGGGTAATCCCGGCCGACGAGTGGTCTGTCCTGGAACGCGGGGTGGCCCAGCGCGTCCGGGCCCTCGAAGCCTTCCTCAACGACGTCTACGACAAAATGACGGTCGTCGCCGACGGCGTCATCCCGCGGCAGCTCGTCACCACCAGCGCCCACTTCCACCGCCAGGTCCACGGTTTCGAACCGGCAGGCGGCGTGCGCGTGCACATTTCCGGCATCGACGTCGTCCGCGACGCGGCCGGAACGTTCCGCGTCCTGGAAGACAACGTGCGCGTCCCGTCCGGAGTCAGCTACGTCCTGGAGAACCGCCGCGCCATGGCCAAGGGCCTGCCGGAAGCGTTCGGCCAGCAGCTCATCCGCCCGGTGGAGGAATACCCGCGCCGGCTGCTCTCCGCGCTGCGCAAGACCGCGCCGTCCGGCGTCGACGATCCCACCGTCGTGGTCCTGACCCCCGGTGTGTTCAACAGCGCCTACTTCGAGCACACCCTGCTGGCCGGCCTGATGGGCGTCGAGCTCGTCGAGGGCCGGGACCTGATCTGCCGCGGCAACCGGGTGTACATGCGCACCACCGCCGGCGAACAACGGGTGGACGTGATCTACAAGCGGATCGACGACGAGTTCCTGGACCCGCTGCAGTTCCGCTCCGACTCCATGCTTGGCTGCCCCGGGCTGGTCAATGCCGCCCGCGCCGGCGGCGTCACGATCGCCAACGCGGTGGGCAACGGCGTCGCGGACGACAAGCTGGTCTACAGCTACGTGCCGGACCTGATCCGGTATTACCTCAGCGAAGAACCCGTGATCGCCAACGTGGACACCTTCCGGCTTGAGGAGAAGGAAGCCCGCGAGCACGTGCTGGACCGGCTCGACGAGCTGGTGGTCAAGCCGGTCGACGGATCTGGCGGCAAGGGCCTGGTCATCGGCCCCGACGCGTCCAAGGACGAGCTCGAGGCCCTGCGCAAGCGCATCATCGCCGACCCGCGCGGCTGGATCGCGCAGCCGGTGCTGCAGCTCTCCACCGTGCCCACGCTCAGCGGCGACAAGTTCGGCCCGCGGCACGTGGACCTGCGCCCCTTCGCGGTCAACGACGGCGACGACGTCTGGGTCCTGCCCGGCGGCCTCACCCGGGTGGCGCTCAAGGAGGGGTCCCTGATCGTGAACTCCAGCCAGGGCGGCGGCTCCAAGGACACCTGGGTGCTGGCGGACTCCCCGCAGGTCCCGGTCGAGGTCATCCCGCGGCCTGCCATGGCGGTCCGCGAGCGGGTCTCGGTCTGGCCGGTGGAGAGCAACTGGCGTGACAGCCAGAAGGAACAACAACAGCAGCAGATGTCCGACGCGCGGGAGGTAGCCGAGAATGCTTAGCCGTATTGCCGAGTCACTGTTTTGGATCGGCCGCTATGTGGAACGCGCGGACGGCACCGCACGGATCCTGGACGTCCACCTCGAACGGCTGAACCACCTGCCGATGGAGGAACAGCGCAGCGTCGCGCAGGAACTCCTCGCCGTCATGGGCGCCCGGCCGCAGTCCGAGGACTTCGGCCTGGACGAGCTGCTGCATGCTTTGGCCTACGACAAGCACAGCGCCACCTCGATCGCCGGTTCCCTGGGGGCCGCGCGTGAGAACGCCCGGCGCGCCCGGGAAACCGTGTCCTCCGGTCTGTGGGAGAGCCTGAACACCACCTACTACGGGCTGAACCAGCACCGCAAGGACGTGGTGGGCACCTACCGCTTCTGCAACTGGGTGTTGGAACGCACCGCGATGGTCAGCGGCCTTGCGGACACCACGGTCAGCCACGACGAAAGCTGGCTGTTCCTGGTCCTGGGACGCTCGCTGGAGCGGGCCGACATGACCGCGCGGATGCTCTCGACCCGGGATGTGCTCTCGGCCGGGATGTCCTGGGTCAACATGCTCCGCTGCGCCGGCGCGTACGAATCCTTTTTGCGGACCCGCCGGGCCGCCTTCGGCGATCAGCACGCGGCCGAGTTCCTGCTGCTGGACCGGCTGTTCCCGCGGTCCATCGTTTACGCCCTGCGCGACGCCGACGATTGCCTCGCCAAGCTGGACCCCTCGGCGCAGCGCGTCGGCTTCATCAATGACGCCCGACGGATCGTGGGCCAGGCCCGGACCTTCCTTGAGTTCCACCGCACCGACGACCTGATGTCAGAGCTGCCGGAGCACATGGAGCGCGTGCAGAAGGCCGTCTCGCAGGCCTCGGACGCCATTTCCCGTAAGTACTTCAATCAGGCAGACGAACTGGCCTGGGTGGGAGAAGTTTCATGACCCGGCTCAGCATCACGCACAAGACCGCGTACAAGTACAACAAGCGGGTCACGCTCTCCTACAACGAGGCCCGGATGACGCCGCTGACGGACCCGCAGCAGGTGGTGCTGGAGTCCTCCATGAAGGTCTCGCCGTCGCAGGCGGCGCTCAGCAGCTACCGCGACTACTGGGGCACCCGCGTGACGGCCTTCGACATGCAGATGCCGCACGACCACCTCGAGGTCCTCTCCACCACCACGGTGGAGGTCCACCGCGTCGAGCGGATCCCGGCCGAGGCGGACATCGTCGGCTGGGACGTGCTGTCCTCGCCCGAAACGCTCAACCAGTTCAGCGACTGGATCCCGCAGTCGCAGCTGACCGGCCCCGGCGCCGAGGTGCTCGCGATCGTCCCCGGCGTCGTCGAGGGGCGCAACCCGCATGAGGCCGCCATGGCCGTGTTCGAATGGATGCGCGGCGAGATGAGCTACATGAAGGGCTCCACCGGCGTCACCACGAACGCTGAGGAGGCCTGGACCCAGCGCCAGGGCGTCTGCCAGGACCTCGCCCACCTGGCCATCGGGGCGTTGCGCAGCTGCGGAATCCCGGCCCGGTACGTCTCCGGTTACCTGCACCCGCGTTCGACGGCGGATCTCGGCGAGACGGTCGCCGGGCAGTCGCATGCCTGGCTGGAATGGTGGGACGGGGAATGGCGCAGCTGGGACCCGACAAACCACAAACCTGCCGGGGACTTCCATGTCACGGTGGCGCGCGGCCGCGACTACCGCGACGTACCGCCGCTCAAGGGCATCCTGTCCGGCGGCGGAGGGTCCGCCCTGTCGGTGACGGTGGAAATCACCCGGCTGGCCTAAGCCGCTTTCCAGCCGTCCGCGGTTGTGGGGTTATTCGAAGCCCGAGCGGGTGGCGTCGTCCAGCGGCGTCCACCACGTCAGCGGCGGCACAATCTTGAAACGCCTGCCGGTGATCGAGTCCGGAGTGATGCGGACGAAGTGGTCCTTCTTGCCGGCCTGCCACGGGAAGAGCAGCAGGCCCACCGTATCCAGGATCTCCTCCGTGTTCTTCACCGCGGCGGCCTGGCCCTTGATGACCACGCTCCAGGCGATGCCCCTGTCCGCATCGACGCCGTCGGCCTCCACTGCTACCGGAGTGTCGCCGGTCGCGGCCTGCAGCTTCGTGCCCTCCGCGGTGCGGAAAACGAGGGTTCCGTGGTCCACCTTGTAGTTGATCGGGAAGATGTCCGGATGGTCGTCCACCCACACGGCCATCCGGCCCACGGTCACGCTGCGCAGCAGCCGCCAGCACTCGTGGTTGTCCAGGTTTTCGACTTCATGGGGCTGGCCTGCGGCCGGTTTCGGATCGGTGCTCATGGCGCCGAGCCTACGTCAGACGGCGACAATCGGGCTAGGGCATAACGGCCCGGCGGCGTAATAATCCCCGAGCTTTTAGGGTCCGATCGGAAGGTATCAGGGTATTCTGGCAACACGTCGTCGGCGCGGATGTACGTCGTGAGGATTGGGGCCAATGTAGATGCATTCACCTAATAACAGCCCGGAGATTGTGAATTCCGGCAACCCCCGGATCGAGGACCTGCTCAAGGACTTCGTGTCCCGCGCCGGAGAGCTGCTCCAGTCCCAGGAGCGCATGGCGGGCCTGCTCGAAGCCGTCGTCGCCGTGGCCGAGGATCTCAGCCTGGACGCCGTCCTGGAACGCGTGGTGCAGTCCTCCTGCCGCCTCCTGCACGCCCGCTACGGCGCCCTGGGCGTGATCGGCGATGACCACGCCCTGAGCCACTTCATCACCGTTGGAATCGACGGCGAGCTCGCCCAGCAGATCGGACCTTTGCCGACCGGGCACGGGGTGTTGGGCCTACTGATAAGCGATCCCCGGCCGTTACGGCTGCAGGACCTGCGCAAACATCCGGAGGCTTACGGATTCCCGAAGCACCACCCGCCCATGCAGTCCTTCCTCGGCGTGCCGGTCCGGGTCCGGGACACCGTGTTCGGCAATCTCTACCTGACGGAGAAGGAAGGCGGCGGGGACTTCACCGCGGAGGATGAGGCGCTTGCGGTGGCGCTGGCCGCTGCAGCGGGCGTCGCGATCGAGAACGCCAAACTCTACGACGACTCCCGGCGACGTGCCCGCTGGCTGGAAGCGTGCATGGATGTGTCCGGGCTGATGCTCGCCAGCGACCGGGACTACTCCGCGGGCGGCCTCGACCCGATCGCGGCGCGGGCGCTGCAGGAGTCGGATTCGGCGCTGGCGCTGATTGTGGCTCCCGCCGTGTCCGGGCCAGGGTTCATCGTGGCGGGCGCCGCGGGGGAGCGGGCCAAGGACTTCTCCGGCACGTCGCTCTGCCTCGACTCGCCCGAGCTGCAGGACGTGCTCTCCGGCGGCGAGCCGGTCATGCTTGACCACGCCGGCGGGGTTTTTAACGGGGTCGACGGCGGCGGCCTGGGTCCGCTGCTCGCGGTGGCCCTCAGCACGCAGGGCGCCCACCACGGCCTCCTGCTGCTGGCCCGCAACCCGGAGTCGCTGCGCTACGCCCGTACCGACGTCGAGATGGGCGCTGTTTTCGGCTCGCACGTGGCACTCGCCCTCGAACTCGCCCGCGTGCACCGGCTCCGCGAGGAACTGCTGGTGTTTACGGACCGGGACCGGATCGCCCGGGACCTGCACGATCTCGTGATCCAGCGGCTCTTCGCGGCCGGCCTGAGCGTGCAGAGCCTGACGCGGTTCACCAAGGACGAACTCGCAACCGAGCGGATCCGCAATATCACCGGCGAACTGGACGAAGCGATCCGCAGCCTGCGCGACACGATTTACTCGCTCAAGAGCAGCAGCGGCGAAACGGAACTGCTCAGCGGAAGGATCCGTCGGGTGACCCGAAGCTCCGCCAAGTCCATGCCCTTCACGCCCCGGCTGACGCTGACCGGCCCGGTGGACGCCGTCACGCCGGACAAGGCGGACAACGTCGTGGCTGTGGTTTCCGAAGGGCTGAGCAACGCCATCCGGCATTCCGGTGCGGACGCTATCTCGGTGTCGGTAGCCGTCATCAAGGGCCAGGTCACGGTGGTCATCACGGACAACGGTTCCGGCTTCAATGACAGCCAGGAGCGCAACGGCCTGGCCAATCTGGAGGATCGGGCGCGGATGCTGGACGGCCAGTGCACCATCACGACGGCGCCGGACGCCGGAACCAGCGTCGAATGGTCCGTCCCGCTCTAGCCGGCGTGCCCGGCTTCGGCCCGGCGGGCCTGTCGGGCAGGCACCCTCAGTGGATGCTGTGTCGCCGGCCGGCATCGGCCTCGGTGCCGTTGGGGGGCGTTCCCGCGCCGGCCGGGCTGGCGATGAACACCGCCGCCTGGGTACGGCGCTCGAAGCCCAGTTTGGCCAGCAGGGATGAGACGTAGTTCTTGACGGTCTTTTCGGCCAGGAACATCTCTGCCGCGATCTGGCGGTTCGTGAGCCCGCCGCCGACCAACTCCAGCACCCTGCGTTCCTGCGGCGTGAGGGAAGCGGTCCGGGGATCAACTTCTTCGGTTTCCACCAGGCTTTCAACGATCCCGGCGGCCACGCCGTCCTCGAAGAGGGATTCGCCCGAGGCGGCGCGGCGCAGGGCACCGATCAGGTCGGTTCCGCCGATCTCCTTCAGGACGTAGCCTGAGGCTCCGGCGAGGACGGCGCCGCGAAGGGCCTGTTCGTCGTCGAAGCTTGTGAGGATGATGCAGTTGAGCGAGGGGTCGACGGAACGAACGTCGCGGCAGACCTCGATCCCGGTCCCGTCGGGCAGCCGGGCATCCAGAACGCAAACGTCCGGGTGCAGCGCTGGAATCCGCCGCGTCGCCTCCACGGCTGATCCCGAACTGCCGACGACCAGGAATCCCTCGCCCTCCAGGAGTTCTTGGAGGCCCCGGCGGACCAGCTCGTGGTCGTCGAGGATGAACACGCGTATCACGGCCGGGTGGCCCTCGGTTGCAGTGAGACCGGCATCTGCCCAGGCAATCATGTTTCTCCCGTCCGGGCGCTGTCGCTGCCACCGGTCCCACGGAGCTCCCCAGCTCGCGTTGCAGGTCCGTGGCGGAGCGCGCCCGTCCAACTTGTGCGGGACCCTGCTTGCTGATCCCTGAATTGCGGTGAAGTCGTACCTTCCATTGTGGGCTTTAGCCGCCCCCGATGGTCGCGAAGCGGGAATATTTCTTCGCCGCGCACTGAAAGTCTGCGGCCGGCGCGTTGCCCCGGACAAGGGCCGTTTGGCCCACGATGCCGGGCCGGCTGGGCCCGCCGCCGTGACTTTCGGCCCTAGCCTGCGGACCCGGACGCCGGAATCCTTGGAGCTACGTGCCATGGGGGCACCACGAAGGGACCAGTCATGAGCGAGGCTACGGGCATCCGGACCATCGTGGTCGGAGTCGACGGATCGGACGCTTCGGTGGAGGCCCTGCGGCAGGCGCAACGGCTGGCGGTCCCGCTGTCGGCCAACATCGTGGCACTGGCCTGCTGGGACGTTCCGCCGGTCTACGACGGTTACGTCGCCATGGGAATCAACGATTTCGACGTGCGGGCGGGTGAAATCCTGCAGGAGACCGTGGTGAAGGCCTTCGGCGAAGCCACGCCTGCCAATGTGGAAACGCGGCTGGTGCAGGGGCACCCGCGCAAAGTGCTCCTCGATGAGAGCCGCGCCGCGGACCTGCTGGTGCTGGGCCGGCGCGGGCACGGCGGCTTCGGCGGCCTGCTGCTCGGCTCGGTGAGCTCCGCCCTCGTGGCGCACGCGCACTGCCCCGTACTGGTGGTGCACACACCGGAAAAGCGTTAGCCGGGGCTGACAGGGGGGGCCCGGGGCGGCCGCGTCCGTCCGGGTCTATTCGAAAGAGGCCCGCCGCGGGTCTGCCAGCCGGGTGTGCCAGACATCCGGGTTGTTGACCTTGAACCGGCGTCCGGTGAGGGCCTTGGGCGCCAGTCGCACGTAGTAGTTCTTTTCACCGGGCTGCCAGGGCTCCAGGAGCAAGCCGTCCACCGCGTCCTTGTCCGCTTGGTCTTCGATCAGTTCGGCTTCGCCGCGGGCGACGACGCTCCAGGCTGTCTGCTCGTGCGAGTCGTAGCCGTCGATCTCAAAGGCAACCGGTTTGGCCGTGATGGCGCCCCACAGCTTGGTGCCACCGGCCGTGCGGAACACGATCGAGCGGCGCTGCAGGACGAAGTTCACCGGAAAGACCTCCGGGTGGCCGTCGACGATCAGGGCAATCCGCCCGACAACTTCGCTGTCGAGCAGCACCCAGCACTGGTCGATGGACAGCTGGAAATTGGGCGGAGGCGTCGTCGTATTCACAGCTCCACGTTACGGACAGGCCGGGCAGCCCATCAGGGCCATAAGGCCCGTGGCGCCGGGACGGACGGCCCGCTTGACTACGGCCCGCTTGTCCACGGCACACCGGACCCGGCGGCCCCGGTCCTACCAGGGGCTGGGCTTGTAGTCCTTCAGGAAAACGCCGTACTGGTCCTCGCCGGACTCGCCCATGACGATCGGGTCGTAGACCCGCGCGGCGCCGTCGACGAGGTCCAGCGGGGCGTGGAAGCCTTCCTCCATCAGCCGGACCTTCGTGTAGTGCGGCCGCTCGTCGGTGATCCAGCCTGTGTCGACGGCGGTCATCAGGATTCCGTCGGAGTCGAGCATTTCCTTGGCGCTGGTCCGCGTCATCATGTTCAACGCGGCCTTGGCCATGTTGGTGTGCGGGTGCCCGGGTCCCTTGTAGGCGCGTGAGAACTGGCCCTCCATGGCGCTGACGTTCACGATGTACTTGCGCCGTGCGGTGGAGCGCCTCATCGCCCCGCGCAGCCGGCTTACCAGCAGGAACGGCGCGGTGACGTTGCAGAGCTGCACTTCAAGCATCTCCAGCGGATCCACCTCGTCCACCACCTGGGTCCAGCTGTTGACGCTGGCGAGGTCCGGAACCAGGCCGCCGGCGTCGATCGCGGTGCCGGAGGCGATCCGCTCGAGCGAGGCGGAGCCGGTGGACAGCGCCAGCGAGGTGATGGCGTCGCCGGCCAGCACGGGATGGTCCAGCACCGAGCTGGCCAGGGCCAGCGGGTGCTTGTCGTGGGCGTGGCCGAAGGTGACCAGTTCGGGGCCGCCGTTGGCTGCCTGCAGCTCCGCGGGCAGGGCTTCGTCCTCGGCGTCGACCAGCGGCTTGTATGCGTTGCCCGAGCGCCGGACCGTCTGGGCGGCGTTGTTGATGATGATGTCCAGCGGGCCCGCGGCGTCGAGGGAGTCCGTCAGGGCCATCACCTGCGAGGGATCACGCAGGTCGATGCCGACGATCCGCAACCGGTGCAGCCAGTCGGCGCTGTCCTCCATAGCGGCGAAGCGCCGGGCGGCGTCCTTCGGGAAGCGCGTGGTGATGGTGGTGTGGGCGCCGTCGCGGAGCAGCCGGAGGGCAATATACATGCCGATCTTGGCCCGTCCTCCGGTCAGCAGCGCACGCCGGCCGCTCAGGTCCGTCCGGGCATCGCGCTTGCTGTGGCTGAAGAGGGCGCACTCGGGACACAGCTGGTGGTAGAACGCATCCACCTGCGTGTAGTGCTGCTTGCAGATGTAGCAGGGCCGGGACCTGATCAGGTGGCCCGCAACCTCGCCGGTGGCCGAGGTCGCCAGCTTGTTGCCGCGGGTCTCGTCATCGATCCGGTCCGGTGCGGCGGTCGCGGTCTGGGCGATGACGGCACGGTCCGCCTCGGCGATGAGGTCCCGCTTCGTGCTCCGGCGGTGCCGCTTGACCGCTTTGAACATCTTCCCGGTCGCGCGGCGGATCGAAACGTAGTCCGGGTGTTCCTCGTCGTAAACGTGGATGCTGTTCAGCACCTTGAGGCAGGCGGCGATTTCCGCGGGGGTCAACTCAGCCGGGGCCGGTGAATCGCTGGCCGGCACGGGGGGCAGATCGGGAGAGCTCATTGGGCTAATTTTACAGCCTGCAACGGCCCCGACCCGACGCCGCAGATTGCCGGCCCGGAACCCGGGCCGCCAACCGGCGGCCCGGCTCAGGCCCGCGGCTTAGTACGCCTTGGTGGAGGACTTCCCGGGAGGCTCGACGCCGACGGCGGCGGCGTGCACCTCGCCGACCTTTTCCACGGACTCGCGGCCGGCCGGCCAGTTCTCGGTGGCGGTCTTCACGGCATCCGGCACGAGGTACAGGTTGGCCGCGGAGAGGGAACGTTCGGCGTCGCCGGGCTCGGGAACTTCCTGGCCCTTGGACAGGACCGTGATGCCGGAGTCGGTGACCTTGAACCCGCGCGCCCGGTCTAGTTCGGGATCCAGGCCGATCGCGGCACCGGCCGGGATCCGGACGTTCTTATCGACGATGGCACGCTTGACCACTGCGCCCGCCCCGACCTGGACCTTGTCCATCAGCACCGAGTCAAGGACCCGGCTGGCCGTGCCGACGTAGACGTCGTTGGAGAGCACCGAGCCTTCCACGATGCCGCCGGAGATAACGACGCCGCTGGCCACGATCGAGTCCAACGCCGTGCCCACGGTGCCGCCCTCGCCGCGGACGAACTTGGCCGGCGGCGAGATGCTCTGGCGCGTGTAAATCGGCCATTCCGAGTTGTACAAGTTGAACACCGGCACGGGGGAGATCAGGTCCATGTGGGCGTCGTAGAACGAATCGATGGTGCCGACGTCGCGCCAGTAGGTGCGGTCACGCTCGGTGGAGCCGGGGATGTCATTGAGGGTGAAGTCATACACCCCGGCCTCGCCCTGGTCGACGAAGTAGGGAATGATGTCCCCGCCCATGTCGTGCTTGGTGTCGAGCCGCTCGGCGTCGACGTGCAGCGCCTCGACGAGGGCGTCGGCGTTGAAAACGTAGTTGCCCATGGATGCCAGGAACTGCGTGGGGTCCGCGGCGAGCCCGGGCGTGGAGGACGGCTTCTCCACGAAGGCCGCGATCTTCTCCGGGTTCTGCTGGTCAACCTCGATCACGCCGAACTGGTCGGCCATGTGCAGCGGCTGCCGTACGGCCGCCACCGTCGCCTTCGCGCCGCTGGCGACGTGCTGCTCGACCATCTGCGCGAAATCCATGCGGTACACGTGGTCCGCGCCGACCACGACGACGATGTCGGGGTTGGCGTCGTGGATCAGGTTGAGGGACTGGTAGATGGCGTTGGCGCTGCCCAGGAACCAGCTCTTGCCGACGCGCTGCTGGGCGGGTACGGAGGCGATGTAGTTGCCGAGCTGGGTGGACATGCGCCACGTTTCGGAAATATGCCGGTCAAGGCTGTGGGATTTGTATTGCGTCAGGACGACAATCTGCAAATACCGGGAATTCACCAGGTTGGAAAGGGCGAAATCAATGAGCCGGTAACTTCCGGCGAAGGGAACGGCCGGCTTGGCCCGGTCGGCCGTCAACGGCATCAGCCTATTTCCCTCGCCACCTGCGAGGACAATGGCCAAGACTTTCTTTTGCTGCGGCATGTGATCGCTCCTGAACGCCTTCGTTGCTCCCCAAAAACCGTCCGGTGTGCCCGGACCTCTTCACACTAGAACAGATCAGCCGGAAGGACTACCTTGGGGTTTGTGCGAATAGACATTGTGACCAAGGAATTCCCGCCCGAAATCTATGGGGGCGCCGGCGTCCACGTGGCCGAACTCAGCCGTGTGCTGGCCCAGAGGGTGGATCTGCAGGTGCGGGCCTTCGGTGCCCCGCGCACTCCGGACTACCACGGGGCCACCGTAACGTCCTATGCCGTGCCGGAGGACCTGGCCGGCGCCAACGCCGCGGTGCAGACCCTCGGCGTGGACCTGAGGATCGTCCCGGACATCGCCGGCGCGGACCTCGTGCATTCGCACACCTGGTACGCCAACATGGCCGGGCACATCGCCTCGCTGCTGCACGGCATCCCGCACGTGCTCAGCGCCCACAGCCTGGAGCCGCTGCGGCCCTGGAAAGCCGAACAGCTCGGCGGCGGCTATGCCCTGTCATCCTGGGTGGAGAAGACCGCCTACGAGTCCGCCGCGGCGATCATCGCCGTGTCCGAAGGGATGCGCCAGGACATCCTGCGCAGCTACCCGGAGGTGGACCCGGCGAAGGTCCGCGTGGTCCACAACGGCATCGACGTCAGCCTCTGGAACCGCGACGAAGACGAGGACGTGGTCCGCGCCCTGGGCATCGACCCGGAGCGGCCGAGCGTCGTCTTCGTGGGGCGCAACACCCGCCAGAAGGGCGTCCCGTACCTGCTCCGGGCCGCCGCGAAGCTTCCCGCCGACGTCCAGCTGGTGCTGTGCCTCGGCGCCGCGGACACGCCGGAACTCGCCGCGGAGACTGCCCGCCTGATCGAGGAACTGCAGGGCCAGCGCAGCGGCGTGATCCTCGTGGAGCGGATGCTTCCGCGCCGCGAGCTGATCCAGGTCCTCAGCCACGCCACCGCGTTCGCCTGCCCGTCCATCTACGAACCGCTCGGGATCGTGAACCTGGAGGCGATGGCCTGCGGCGCCGCGGTGGTGGCCAGCGCCACGGGCGGCATCCCGGAAGTTGTGCAGCACGGCGAGACGGGCCTCTTGGTGCAGCTTGAGCAGGTCACCGACGGCACCGGCACTCCGCTCGATCCGGAGAAGTTCGTTACGGAGTTTGCCGCGGCCCTGACCGAGGTGGTCTCCGACCCGGCGCGCGCCCGCGCGATGGGCCAGGCCGGCCGCCGCCGGGCCGAGGAGCACTTCTCCTGGGAATCCATCACCGAAACCACCCTTGAGGTCTACCGCTCGGTTCTTCCGCAGTAGCGACGCAGCACGACGACGGCGCCGCCCCGGATAAGGGGGCGGCGCCGTCGTCGTGCCGTGCTGTTTTAAGCTCTGCTGTTTTTGAGATCTGCTGCTTTTTAGCGGCGCTGTTGCTTAGCCGCGCCGCGCCTTGCCGGAAGCGGCCTTCCCGGATTTGGCCTTCGCCTCGCGCGCCGTGCGGGCCAGCAGGATCTTCTCGTCAACCGGGGCGTGGCCGCTGGCACGCTGCTGGCGGAAGAACTCCCGGGCCTCGTCCTGGCGGGTCTTCTCCGCCCCGGTGGCGATCGCTGCGCGGAGGTGCTCCGGGCCGAAACCGAAAGCGTCCACCAGGTCCAGGGCATGCGGGCGGATCTTCACGAGCAGCCGGTTGATGTACTCGCCCACGGTGCGGGCGCGCTGCATCGAGAGACGGCCGTTCATCAGATACCAGGACAGGTTCTTCTCGATCAGGGACAGTCCGAAGAGGTCGCGCAGCCAGGTCAGGACCGCCTTCGTGCCGGGGTCGGCGACCTTGCCCAGCGCCTCGGTGAAGGCCTCCCACTGCAGCAGTTCGGCGTGCGCCTGGGCCGCCTCGATGAGCTCGTTCTGGTGGCTGTTGAACAGCGCGGCGGCCTGCTGCTGCGGCAGCTTGTTCGCGCCCTTGAGCGCCGATCCAACCTCGGCCACCATGGCCTGGACGCGCTCGGTCAACAGGGCCCGCTGGCCTGCCTCGTCCTTGATCGCACTGGCGGCCTTCTGCACCGAGCCGGAGTCCGCCATGAACTGGGCGACGCCGCGCAGGCCGGTCCGGTGGATGGCGGCGCCGGTGGCCTGCCCGACGACGTAGCGCGCCAGCACGCCGAAGTCCACGTTGCGGAATTCCTTGGCGTAGTCCGCCAGCAGGCGCTTCGCGACCAGCTGCAGCAGCACGGTGTTGTCGCCCTCAAAAGTGGCGTAGACATCGAGGTCGGCGCGCAGCGAAGCGAACCGGTTCTCGATCAGGAAGCCGGCGCCGCCGCAGGCTTCGCGGCACTCCTGCAGGGTGTCGAGGGCATGCCAGGTGCTGAGCGGCTTGAGCGCGGCGGCCAGGGTCTCGAGGTCCTGGCGGTCCTCGTCGGTGTCGTTCCGGCCGGAGAACACGTCGTCGAACTTCTGCAGCAGCTGTTCGCTGGCGAAGCTGGCGGCATAGGTGGTGGCGAGCCGGGTGAACAGCCGTCGCTGGTGCCGCTGGTAGTCCAGCAGGACCTCCTCGTCTGTGGCGGAGGAGGCGTTGAACTGGCGCCGTTCGGAGGCGTACTGGATGGCGGTCTTGAGGGCCAGCTTGGACGCGGTCACGGCGGCGCCGTCGAGGGAGACGCGGCCCTGGACCAGGGTGCCGAGCATCGTGAAGAAGCGGCGGCCAGGGCTGGCGATCGGCGAGGTGTAGGTGCCGTCAGCGTCGACGTTCCCGTAGCGGTTGAGCAGGTTCGTCCGGGGGATCCTGACCTGGGTGAAGTGCAGCCGGCCGTTGTCGATGCCGTTCAGGCCGCCCTTGACACCGTCGTCCTCGCCGCCGATGCCGGGCAGGAACTCCTTGGTCTCCGGGTCACGCAGGTCCATGTAGAACGCGTGCACGCCGTGGTTGACGCCGTTGGTAATCAGCTGTGCGAAGACGACGGCGGCCAGGCCGTCGATGGCGGCGTTGCCGATGTAGTCCTTCCAGGCCGCGCGGAAGGGCGTGTGCACCACGAACTCGCCGGTGGCGGCGTCGTAGGTGGCGGTGGTGGCGATGCTGGCGACGTCCGAGCCGTGGCCGGTCTCGGTCATGGCGAAGCAGCCGGGGATGTCCAGGCTCATGATGCCCGGCAGCCACTTCTGGTGGTGTTCCTCGGTGCCGAGGTGGTTCACCGCGGAGCCGAAGAGGCCCCACTGCACGCCGGCCTTGATCTGCAGCGAGGGGTCGGCAATGACGAGTTCCTGGAAGCCGGCGACATTGCCGCCGTGTTCGTCCGCGCCGCCTACCTCCGCAGGGAAGGCCCGGTGCACGGCGCCGTTCTCCACCAGGATCTTGAGCTGGCCGAAGACCCGCTGGCGGTGTTCGGTGTGGGTGAGCCCCTCGGTCTTGTGCAGGTCCGGGCGGCCGGCCAGGTCCCGGGCCTGCCGGCGGACCGCGGCCCACTTGCCCAGCAGCTGTTCGCCGAGGGCGGCGACGTCGACGGCGGGGGCACCGGCAGCGGAAGCTGCGGCGGGCCAGGTCCGGGGCGCGGGGGCCGGGGAGGTGGGGTGGCCCGCGGGGCGGTCGGCTAGTTCAGTCATGTCGATTCCTTCGTTGGCACTGACATTGCGGTTCTGGTCGTTGGTGGTTCTGGTCTTTGGTGCTCTGGCAGTTGGTCGTGTTGGAGCTGGTACGCGGCTACGGGGCCGGCGGATCTTGGAGTTCGGGTGCGATGCCGAAGCAGAGCCAGTCGGTGATCTGGCGGGCCATCGCTTCCTGGCCGGGTTTGGCGGGGGAGTCCGGGCTGGCCAGCCACTGCTCCCCGGCGTTCCGGACCAGCCCGATCGCGGCGTTGGGCCAGTAGCCGATCACGGCTTCCTTACCGGTGACGGCACGCAGTTGGCTCCGCATGGGCAACGCGATCATCTCGCTGATCGATGCGAAGAAGTGGCCGAGCGCCCCGGCCGCGGCGATCGAGCCGTTGTGGCTCTCCGCCTCGCCGGGCGCGTAGCGGGTGACGAAGGTGTAGACGTTCGGGCTGGTCTCGGCCATCTGCAAGTAGGCGGACACCATGGCGTAGAGCCCTTCGCGCGGGGTCTGGGCGCTCTGCGCGGCCTCCTGGATGCGCCGTTGCATCTGGCTCAGGACCACTTCGCCCACGGCCTGCTGGAGGCCGGCCTTGTCTCCGAAGTAGCGGTAGAAGACGGATTTGGACGTTCCGGCCGCTGCAGCGATGTCCTCCATCGAGGCTTCGCTGCCCAGGGCGTGGACCGCCTTCCGTGCGGACTTGATCAGCTCCCGGCGCCGTTCCTCCCGGTGGGATTGCCAGCGGGAGGCCCGGCCATCGACTGGGCTCCCCGAGGCGTCGCCGGGGTTGCTGCGCGCAGCACTGATGCCGGCACTGACCGGTCCGGGGGGTTCCGCCTGCAGGATGTTCACGATACCCAGCGTATCAGGTACGCTGGGTATCAGTAATCCGCTTTGATCGAAGGAGAGAGCACATGCCTGAAAACGGAACATCCGCGACCGGACCGAAGGACACCACGCCGGGCGCAGGATCAGCCGCAGCGCCGCAACTCCGCAAAGCCGTTGTGGTCGGCGGCAACCGCATCCCGTTCGCCCGCACCGGCGGCGCCTACACCAAGTCCTCCAACCAGGACATGCTGACCGCCGCGCTGGACGGACTGATCGCACGTTTCGGCCTGCAGGACGAGCGGATCGGCGAGGTTGCCGCCGGCGCCGTGCTCAAGCACTCCCGCGACTTCAACCTCACCCGCGAAGCGGTGCTCGGTTCCGCGCTCTCAGCCGAAACCCCCGCGTACGACCTGCAGCAGGCGTGCGCCACCGGCCTCGAAACCGTCCTGGGTCTCGCCAATAAGATCAAGCTGGGACAGATCGACTCCGCCATTGCCGGCGGCGTCGACTCCGCCTCTGACGCCCCCATCGCCGTGAGCGAGGGCCTGCGTGAAATCCTGCTCGACCTGAACCGCGCCAAGACCCTGCCGCAGCGGCTGCAGGTGCTGAGCCGGCTCCGGCCGAAGGACCTGGCCCCGGATGCCCCGAACACCGGGGAGCCCCGGACCGGGCTGTCCATGGGCGAGCACCAGGCGCTCACCACGGCGCAGTGGAAGATCACCCGCGAAGCCCAGGACGAGCTGGCCTACAACAGCCACCGCAACCTGGCCGCCGCTTACGACGCCGGCTTCTTCGATGAACTCCTGACCCCGTACCGCGGGCTCAGCAAGGACTCCAACCTGCGGCCCGACACCACGCTCGAAAAGCTCGCGGGTCTCAAGCCGGTCTTCGGCAAGAACCTGGGAGCCGAAGCAACGATGACAGCCGGCAACTCCACCCCGCTCACCGACGGCGCCTCCACCGTGCTGCTCGCCTCGGAGGAATGGGCCGACGCGCACGACCTGCCCAAGCTGGCCACGGTACTCGACGGCGAGGCGGCCGCCGTCGACTTCGTCCACGGCAAGGACGGCCTGCTGATGGCTCCCGCGTTCGCTGTCCCGCGGCTGCTGGCCCGCCACGGCCTGGGCTTCGAGGACATCGACTTCTTCGAAATCCACGAGGCCTTCGCCGGCACTGTGCTGAGCACCCTCGCCGCATGGGAGGACGAGGAATTCTGCCGCACCCGGCTCGGCCTCGACGGCGCCCTGGGCAGCGTCGACCGCGCCAAGCTCAACGTCAACGGTTCCTCGCTCGCCGCCGGGCACCCGTTCGCCGCGACCGGCGGCCGCATCGTCGCCTCGCTGGCGAAGATGCTGCATGACAAGGGACAGGTCGACGGCCGCCCGGCGCGCGGGCTCATCTCCATCTGCGCCGCCGGCGGCCAGGGCGTCGTCGCTATTCTCGAAGCACACTAGGGGGACCGGATGACTGACAAATACACCCAATTCGTGAGCCGGGGCCTGGGCAAGGACATTGCCAAGAAGCTCGGGCTGCCGCAGCCCGTGGTGCTCCGCCGCCACCGGCCGGGCCAGCCGCTGGTGCAGGGACCCGTCCTGGTCCAGGGAGCCGGCAGCGGGGCGGACGAACTCGCCGCTACGCTGTTGTCCTGGAACCTGGACGTCCGCCGCCACGCCGCGCCGCGCGAAAAACTCGGCGCGATCATCCTGGTGCTGGACGAGGCCGCGCGGCCCGAGGACCTTGAAAAGCCCGTGCTCAGCGCCGCGGCCTCGCTCCGGGACCTCGCCGCGAACGCCCGCGTGGTGACCGTTTCCCGCGCCGCCGCCGGGACCACGGACCCGGCCACGGCGGCGGCCCGGCAGGGCGTGGACGGCCTGCTGCGCTCGCTCGCGAAGGAACTGCGCGCCGGCGCCACCGGCAACGGCATCCTGCTCGCCGACGGCGCACGGACCACGAGCCCCAGCGCCCTCGGGGCCCTCCGGTTCTTCCTCTCCGGCCGCTCCGCTTTCGTGGACGGCCAGTTCCTGACGGTCTCCTCCGAGGCCGGCCAGTTGCCTGCCGACGCCGAGAAGCCGCTGGCAGGGAAGGTCGCGGTCGTGACCGGAGCCGCCCGCGGGATCGGCGCGGCCATCGCCCGCACGCTGTACCGCGACGGCGCCACGGTCGTCGTCGTCGACATCCCGGCCGCCGGGGACCACCTGGCGAAGGTCGCCAACGAGGTGCACGGTACCGCCCTGCAACTGGACATCAGCCGGGAAGACGCGGGGCAGCGCATCATCGACCACGCCGTGGAGCGCCACGGCGGCCTGGACATCCTGATCCACAACGCCGGCATCACCCGGGACAAGCTGCTCGCCAACATGGACCAGGGCCGCTGGAGCTCGGTGATTGCCGTGAACATCGCCGCGCAGCTGAGGATCAACGAGGCGCTGCTGGCCTCCGAGCACTTCCGGAACTCGCCGCGGATCGTCTCCGTCGCCTCCACCAGCGGCATCGCCGGCAACCGCGGGCAGACCAACTACGCAGCGTCCAAGGGCGGCGTGATGGGCATGGTCCGTGCCACGGCGCCGCTGCTCGCAGCACACGGCGGCTCCATCAACGCCGTCGCTCCCGGTTTCATCGAAACCGAAATGACGGCCCGGATCCCGTTCGCCACCCGCGAGGTGGCCCGCCGGCTCAATTCGCTGCAGCAGGGCGGCCAGCCCGGGGACGTGGCGGAGGCGATCGCCTTCCTCGCCAGCGACGCCGCCGGCGGCATTTCCGGCGAAGTGCTGCGTGTCTGCGGGCAGAACCTGGTGGGCGCATGAGTGGTACTCAGCCCGTCCTCCTGGGCGAGATGCCGTCGCTGTCCAAGCTGTACGTCAACGCTGCCGCCACCGCTGCGCGCCGGCGGGTGCTGGGAACGCACGCGGGCACGGAACTGCCCGGCTGCAGCCATGAGGTGCGCGGCGTGACGGCCGGGGTCGCCAACCTGACGGCCTACCAGCACCTGATCGGGGAGACCGCCAGCGACGTGCTGCCGGCCGGGTTCATCCATGCCCTGGCGTTCCCGCTGTCCATGTCCGTGATGAACCGGGACGACTTTCCGTTGCCGTTGTTGGGGATGATCCACCTCACCAACAAGGTGGTCCAGAGCGCTCCGGTGCTGTTCTCCGAAGCCCTGGACATCCGGGCCTGGGCGGAAAACCTGCGCGGCCACCGGGCCGGCACCCAGCTGGACCTTGTGGCTGAAGTGCGCGGGGCCGGAGAGGACTTCGTCCGTTGGCGCGGCGTGTCCACCTACCTCGCGAAGGGCGTGTTCCTCCCGGGCATCGACAAGCCGTCCGCGGCCGCCGCGCCCGATGGCTTCAGGGCCCCGAACCCGACGGCGCTCTGGCAGCTCGGCGTGGACACCGGGCGGGCGTACGCCTCCGTTTCCGGTGACTTCAACCCGATCCACCTCAGCGTGCTCAGCGCCAAGGCCCTCGGCATGCGGCGTTCCATCGCCCACGGCATGTACCTTGCCTCCAGGGCGCTGGCCGACGTCGGCGCGGCCAAGGGCGACGCCTTCAGCTGGGACGTGGCGTTCGAGGCGCCGGTGTTCCTGCCGGCCCGGGTCGCGCTAGACATCAGCACGGTGCAGGGCGACGACGGCGCGTGGTTGCGCTCCGACTACGTCGCCTGGAGCCCGCATTCGGGGCGCAAGCACTTCAGCGGGTCGGTGGCGTCGCTGAAATAGCGCGCCACCAAACAACGACGGCGGCCGTCTCCGACTATTCGGGGGCGGCCGCCGTCGTCGTTCTGGCGGGGACCGCGGCTGTGCCGTTCGGCTAGCTGGTGCCGGCGGAGGAGGCGTCCGGTTCCCGATGTCTGTCGCTGGACTTCGCGTCACTGGACTTGGGGGCGCCGGAATCAGCGTTACCCGACTTCACTACCCGCAGCATCCGGTGCAGGCTCAGCAGGATTGACTCGACGGCGCTCGGGGCGCCGGCGGACTGGTCGTCGGCGGCGACTCGCGCGGTGAAGGTCTTGACCGCCGCGTCAGCCTCCTCGACGAGTTCGGCCTGCCGCTGCGGTTCCTCCTCCTCCGCAGCCCGGAGCACGTCGCCCGCCATGGTCATGGCTTCGGCGAGCGGCTCGGCATACCCGTCCGGAATCACGAAGGGGGTGTCTTTGGCCCAGATGACGTCCGAGAGTACCTGGGTGACGTCCTGGATATGGAAGGTCAGCCGCTCCAGGTCACGCAGGTTGCGGTAGTCCTCCTCGACGTCCCGCGGGTGCAGCCGGCGGCGGGGATTGGCTTGCCGGCTTGCGTCGGCTTTCTGCACGGCAGCGCGCACGGAGCGGGCGCGCCCCGCGAGCGCCTCGGAGCGGCGGGACCAGTCCTCGTGTTCCGGCGGCCAGTTCTCGCGGAGCGCCTTGCCCATATCCCAGAGCTGTTGGGCCAGGGCCAGCCGCAGCTCGGCCAGGCTGAGGGCGGCGGCTTTGAAGTGCAGCGGCGGGAAGACGAGCAGGTTCACCACGATGCCGACGCTGACGCCGACGCCCATTTGGAAGAGATAGCCGAACGAGAACTTGTCCGGGTTGTGGCCGCCGACCAGCAGCACCAGCAGCGCCGCCGTCGGGATCCAGTCGCTGCCGGAACCGATCTTCGGCAGGCCGGCGAGGATGACGCCGAGTCCCATCATGATCGCGACCGACAGCGGCGTCGGGTTTCCCAAGCTGAACAGCGCAAAGGCGAGCCCGATGCCGAGGGCCAGGCCCACCAGCGTCTGGACTCCCTGGCGCATGGAGCCGGAGACGTTTTCGTACATCGCGACCAGGGCGCCCAGGGGCGCGTAGTACGGGTAGTCAGCCGCGGAGCCGGGCATAAACGGGGCGATGAAGAACGCGACGCCCGCCGCGATGGCCGCCTTCGTGGCCAGTTGCAGCCGGGGCCACAGCAGGGCGGCAGAGACGCTCCCGGCCACGGTGCGCGCGAGCCTGCGGGCCCAGGAGGGGTGGGTGCCGCCGTCGTCGTGTTCTTTTGCATTTGCCATCCCGGCTCACCCTAGGGCCGCGGCGTTGCTGCTACAACTGGACGAACCCCTACGGGGATGCCAGCGGGGTCGACGCGCAGGCCTTCCGCACCGCGGCCGAGAGTCGTTGGGCCTTTCCGTTGGTGCGTCCTTCCTCGCTGCGCCTGGGCACGTAGCCGAAGCCGATTCCGTAGCCGGGATCGGCGAAGCCCAGGGCCGCGTTGGCGCCCTCGTGGCCGAAAGCGAGGTGGCTGCCGAAGTCCCGCCCCGGGTGCGGCTTCATGAAGACCACGCCGAAGGCGTTGTCCTGTCCGGAGGAACGGTCAAGGCCCCACACCTGCTCCTCCGCCATCAGTCCGATGGTCCGGGGCGCCAGGAAGCCCGGACCGCCGTCGACTCCGGTGGTGGCTGCGGCGTAGAGCCGGGCGAGTCCTTCCGCGGAGCCTATCCCGCCGGCGCTGCTCATGCCGCCTGCGCGGATGACGCGGTGGTTGGGCAGCTCCATGATGCCGCTGACCGGCGCGTTGCTGTTCAGTCCCGCCAGGCTGAGCGGGTCCAGCCAGCCATCGGGGTCCTCGGTGTACAACACCTCGCGGAAGCGCTCCTCCTCCTCGGCGGGCAGGCCCAGGAAGAAATCGATGTCGAAGGGACGGCGGAGGCGCTCGTCAAAGAGTTCCTGCAACGGGGCTCCGGCGACCCTCCTGCACAGTTCCTCCATCAGGATGCCGATGGTCAGCGCGTGATAGCCGAAGGTGCGTCCCGGGCGCCACAGCGGGGCGGCGGCGGCCAGACGGCGGGCGGCTTCCGGCATGGCGAACTCCTCGAGCGCGAAGCCGCCGGCGATGCCCGGCAGGCCCGCCTGGTGCGAGAGTGCCTGGCGGACGGTGAGCCGGTCCTTGCCGTGCGCGGCGAACTCGGGCCAGTAGGACGCCACGGCCGCGTCCAGGTCCAGCAGCCCGTCCTGTACCAGCAGGGCGATGACGAAGGCTGCCGCCCCCTTGGAACACGAGTAGGTACCTGTGATGTCGCCCGGGCCCAGCCCGGGACCGCCGCTGAGCTCCAGTACCTTGACGCCGCCGCGGTACACCGCTAACTGGGCACTGTACTCAGGATCCTCTGCCAGGAATGTGTCGAAGAGTTCACGGACGGCCGCAAACGCCGGGGCGGCGGTCCCGACGGAAAGCTGCGGTCCGGCCGCCGGTCCGGAGTGTGGCTGGGTGGAAAGTTCCATTGCCCCACCCTAGCGCCGCCGTCTGCACCGCCCGCCGCGGCCGGTGCCTAGCCCGCGCCGTGTCCGGCGGTAACCTCTTCGCCGGCCCGGACGGGACCCGGCGGCGTGCCGTTGCCGAAGGGGCGGCCGCCGAGGGCCTCGCGGCCGTGATCCGAGAGCCAGTTGCCCAGCTCCGGACCCTTCGGGACGATCCCGGTGGGGTTGATGTCCTCGTGGACGATGTAATAGTGCTGCTTGATCTGCACGAAGTCGGTCGTGTCACCGAAGCCGGGGGTCTGGAACAGGTCCCGGGCGTAGGCCCACAGCGCCGGCATTTCGCTGAGCTTCTGGCGGTTGCACTTGAAGTGCCCGTGGTAGACGGCGTCGAAGCGTGCCAGCGTGGTGAACAGCCGGACGTCCGCCTCGGTGATCGTGTCGCCCACCAGGTACCGCTGCCCGGTGAGCCGTTCTTCCAGCCAGTCCAGCGCCGTCCAAAGCCGGTCGTAGGCCGCGTCGTAGGCGTCCTGGGAGCCGGCAAAACCGCAGCGGTAGACGCCGTTGTTGACCTCGGTGAAGACCCGCTTGTTGACGGCGTCGATCTCCTCCCGGAGGGCTTCGGGGTAAAGATCCGGGGCGCCGTCGCGGTGGAATTCCGTCCACTCGGTGGAGAAGTCCAGGGTGATCTGCGGGAAGTTGTTGGTGACCACGGCGCCGCTGGGCACATCGACGATCGCCGGGACCGTGATGCCGCGGGGATAGTCCGGGAAACGGCGGAAGTAGGCCTCCTGGATCCGCTCGATGCCCAGGACCGGGTCCTTGCCGCCGGGATCCAGATCGAAGGTCCAGGAGCGTGCATCGTGGGTGGGGCCGGGCTGGCCGAGAGAGATCACGTCTTCGAGGCCGAGGAGGCGCCGCACGATCACGGTCCGGTTCGCCCACGGGCAGGCGCGCGCCGCGACCAGCCGGTAACGGCCGGGTTCGACGGGCCAGCCGGGCTCCCCGTTGGCCCCGGGCGCGCCGTCGCGGGTGATCCGGTCCTCGATGTAGTTGGTGTCCCGGTTGAACTCCGCACCGCCGGTGACATAGGCGCCCCGCGTGCTGAAGGCCTGGTCCGATTTCGTGGTTGTCTCACTCATGCTCCCAGCCTATGCGCAGCAGGCCAGCCGGACGCACCTGACCGGCCGCACCGGCCCCGGTCAGCCCAGCCGGTCAGCCCAGCAGATCAGCCCAGCCGGGCAGCCTGGGCCACGAGGCCGACCAGGCCGGCGACGACCGGCGCCATCGGCTGCCATGCCACCCACCAGGCCGCCGCCACCACGACGCCGAACAGCCCGATCCAGACAAACGCCGGCAAGGGCGTGGAGCGGGCAAGCAGGTACGCGTCCGACGTCGACAGCCGGTTCCGGTGCCGCGAATGCACCGCCACCAGCTTGCCCAGGTCCCGGACGGCAGCCACCAGCAGTGCCAGCCCCAAGCCGATCATCACGTGGCCAATAAACACCGCGGGGACAAAGAGGACCAGCAGCACTGCGGCGAGGACCGCCGCGGCGGTGATCAGTACACCGACGCCGTTGCGCAGGAAGAGGAAGGAAAGCAGCAACACGAGGGTGCCGACCGACATCGCCGCCGGCCCCCAGCCGTTGAAGCCTGACCAGACCATCGCGGCGCCGACGACGGCGGGGACCGGATAGCCCCAGAATGTCGACCAGGCGGCGGCCAAGGGCCGGCGGCTGTAGCTCGTGGTCGTGCCGGAATGGTCCAGGCTCAGCCTGATGCCGCCAAGCCGCTGGCCGGTCATGAGTGCGGCGAAGGCGTGGCCCAGCTCGTGCGTCACGGTGGCGAGCAGGCCAAAGTGCCGCCAGCTGGCGCGCGGCAGGGAGAGTGCGACGGCGACGGCGACCACCAGCAGGAGTTCGGTTCCGGTCACCACCGGTGCGGGTGCGTGGCTGAACCCGTCCACAATGCGGTGCCACCACGTTCCGGCCAGGTCGTCGGTGGCGAGGGCAGTTGACTCAATGCTCATGGGGGACTGTTACGCCTTCGCTGTTACGCCGTGCCGGCGCTGTGCCGGATGCAGTAGGGCGTCCACGGCCTGGCCTCAAGCCGGCCCTCGGCAATCGGGCCGCCGCACACCTCGCAGATGCCGTAGCTACCTGCGTCGATCCGGACCAGCGCAGCTTCAATCTGTGCGAGCCCGGCCCTGCTTTGTTCCAGCAGCGCGGAGGCCTGGGAGAGTTCGAAAGCGATCGTCGCCCCCTCCGGATCGTGTTCGTCGTCGACGTTGGAATCCTGCCGGGCGGCATTCACCGACGTGATGTCCCTGCGCAGGGCGGGCAACAGGGCAAGCTTCCGCTCGCGCTCCTGGCTGAGTAGGATCCGGAACCGTTCGACGTCGATCATAGGGTGCAAGGCTAGCGCGGCCGGCCGGGAAGCGTCGAAACCGCCCCAAAACGCCCCGACCCTGCCGGCAGGTCCGGGCGGCATGCGGGGCCGAAAGGCCTGTTCGCGGGAACCGGGCCGGCCGTACAGTTGGATCAGATTCAGCAGGACCCGAGTTCCGCCCAGCCAGGGAGACGCCATGGACACGCCGGTTCCCAAGAAACCCGAGGAAGAAGCCGGGGCGCTCGCAGCCGTGGAGACGCACCATGCGGGGATGCTCAAACGGCTCGAGGCGCTGATTGCCGCCCTGACCCATGCGGTGAAGTCCCGCGACACCGGAGCCGAGCACGAGGCCCACGAGGTGCTGGTCGAATGGTGCGAGACCGAACTGGTCCCGCATGCGCTTGCCGAGGAGGGCACGCTGTACGGCGGACCGGGGGCTATGCCGGAGGGACGGCTGCTGGTGGCAGGTATGCTCGCCGAACACAAGGCGATAGTCGGCCTCGTGGAGCGCCTCCGCGCCGCCCAGGGAGTGGACGCCGCCGTCGCCGCCGGCACGATCGGACAGGTCTTCGCCCTGCACCTGGAGAAAGAAAACCGGCTGCTGATGCCGTTCATTGTCGAATCGCCCGGTCTCAGCCTCGCCGCCTCCGTCGCCGGCCTGCACGAGCTGGTGGGGGAGGCCCACATCCATGCCGCCCACGGTGCCGAACCGCCGGCGCGCGCGGACAACGGCTGACGCGCCCATGAGGGACGGCACGGAACCGGCTGACCACCACCCCGCCACGGCAGACGACGCCGACGCGCTGCTGCGCGAACTGGCAGCGGCCCACGGGGTGGGAACCTCCTATTGGGGCTGGGACGGGGTGGAGCGCTCCGTTGCCGCGGACACCCTTCGCCAGGTCCTCACCGCCCTGGGCGTTGCCTCCGCCGGTCCGGGGGAGATCAAGCGATCGCTGGAGGCAGCCGAGCTGGCCCCCTGGCGCCGGTTCCTGCCGCCGGTCGTGGTGGCGCGGGAGGGAGCAGCGGCATCCTTCGATGTCCACGTCCCGCACGGGACCGACGTCAATGTCCGGGTCGTCGCCGAGGATGGCGCCCGGCACGAGGTCCGGCAGCTGGAGGACTGGGAGGAGCCAAAAGAGGTCGACGGCGTCCTGACCGGGCGCGCGAGCTTCGCCATCCCGGAGGGGCTGGCGATCGGCTGGCACACCATCCAGGCGGACGCGGCCGGCACCGCGGCAGAGTGCCCGCTGGTGGTCACTCCGGGGCGGTTGCGGACCACTGCAGCCCTGGCGGCACGCCGCAACTGGGGACTCACGGCCCAGCTCTACTCCGTGCGATCAGCGCGTTCCTGGGGGATCGGCGACTTCGCGGACCTGGCCGATCTGGCCGCCGTTGCCGGGGCGGAAGGGGCGGGGTTCATCCTGGTCAACCCGCTGCACGCCGCGGAGCCCCGGCCGCCGGTGGAGGACTCGCCGTACCTGCCGGCCACCCGGCGCTTCTTCAACCCGCTGTACATCCGGGTGGAGGATATCCCTGAATACGCCTACTTGGAGCCCGGTGCGCTGGCCGAGGCGGACAGCCTCGCGACCCGCCTGCGGGCCGCCAACCGGGAGGCGTCCCTGCTGGACCGCAACTCCAGCTACGAGGCAAAGCTGGCGGTGCTTGAGCGGGTGTTCCGCGTCCGGCGGGGACCCTCCCGTTCACGCCGGTTCAGCGACTTCTGCCGGGACCAGGGCCAGGGGCTCGACGACTTCGCGCTGTGGTGCGCCCTGGCAGAGAGCCTCGACCCCTCGGCGCCCGAGTGGGCGGACGCCGCTGCCTCCCCGGACACCGGGTACTGCGCCGCCCAACGGACCGCGCTCGCGGACCGGATCGAATTCCACCGCTGGCTGCAGTGGATTTGCGACCAGCAACTGGAATCGGCGCAGGACGCCGCGCGGCGGGCCGGCATGGACATCGGCGTCGTGCATGATCTTGCGGTCGGGGTGAAGCTCGGCGGCGCCGACGCCTGGACCCTGTCCGGCGTCCTCGCGCACGGCGTGACGGTTGGCGCGCCTCCGGACATGTTCAACCAGCAGGGCCAGAACTGGACCCAGCCGCCGTGGCACCCGGGGCGGCTCGCCGAGGCCGGCTACGCCCCCTACCGGGACATGCTGCGGACCGTGCTGCGCCACGCCGGCGGGATCCGGGTTGACCATGTCCTGGGCCTGTTCCGCCTCTGGTGGATCCCGGAGGGCGCCGGGCCGGGCGGGGGCACGTACGTGTACTACGACCACGAAGCGCTGATCGGCATCCTGGCCCTCGAGGCCCAACGCGCGGGGGCAGTGGTGATCGGCGAGGACCTCGGCGTTTTCGAACCCTGGGTCCGGGACTACCTGGCCGAACGGGGCATCCTCGGCACCTCGATCCTGTGGTTCGAGCACGACGGCGACGGGCCGCTGGCGCCGGAACGCTACCGGCAGCAGTGCCTCACCAGTGTCAACACGCACGACCTGCCTCCTACCGCAGGCTACCTGGCCGGCGCGCACGTGACGCTCCGCGAGTCGCTCGGGCTGCTGCGGCGCCCGGTCGCGGAAGAACGCGCCGCCGACGCCGCAGAGCAGGAAGCCGTGCTGGAGCTCGTCCGGGAGCGCGGGCTGCTGCCGGCAGCGGCGGAGGCCGGGGAGCAGGCCACGGTGGAGGCGCTGTACGCGTTCACCGCCCTCACGCCGTCGTCGTTGCTCGGTGTGGCGCTGGTCGACGCCGTGGGGGAGACCCGCACGCAGAACCAGCCCGGCACCAGCACGGAGTACCCCAACTGGCGGATACCACTGGCCGGGCCGGAAGGCGTCGTGCTGATCGAGGAACTGCCTCAGGACGCAAGGTTCCGTTCGCTCCTCGGCACGGTCCAGCAGGCCTTCCACCGCCGCGGATAAGTCGTTCGTGGCCGGCCGGCAGCTGGCTGAACCGGCTGCGGATCGGCTGCCGCACAGCCGCGGCCAGCGTGTCGTTGCGAACTGAGGCATCGGGGTGATAATTTCTCTTGCCGCCGAAAATTTGCGGACACATACGGCTTCCGCCGACCCACTCCCCACGCTTCACCGCGCACCAGAAAGGCCGCAATGGCGCTGCTCCTTCCCGACACCCTGCCGACCCTTCAGACGGCCACCGGCAGGTTCGTCCTGGCACCATTCACACCGCTCGACGTCGAGCCGCTGGCGCGCCTTCTGGCCCGCGACGAGATCTGGTCCCAAGGCTTTAGTGACAGTGAGGCCCGGCCCGCGGGTGAGGCCGAATTGTCAGCGTTCGTGGACCGCCGTTTCGCGGGGCTGCAGGTGTTTTCGGTGTACCAGCAGCTCCCGCTGGGACAGTCCCGTTTCGTCGGAACCACCGGCATCACCGAACACGACGAGAGGACGGAGCGCGTGAAGATCGGCCGGACCGTGCTGGACCCGGACCTCTGGGGAGCGAAGGTGAACCACGAGGTGAAGATCACCCTGCTCGACTGGTTGTTCTCCTGCGGGGCTGGACGGGTTGAATGCGACGTGGACAGCCGCAACCAGCGGTCGCTGGCCTCGCTGGCCCGGTTCGGCTTCACGGCCGAAGGCACCCGGCGCCGGTCCTCCCGCAACGCCGACGGCGTCTGGCGCGACTTCGTCATCCTGTCGCTGCTGACCGAGGAGTGGCCGGAGCTGCGTCCCCGCGCGCTGGCGTCCCTGTCCGGGCAGAGGCCCGCCGGGCTGCTCGCCGTCTAGGTCCGGGCCGGGGGGACGCTCGCTTTGCTCACGGCTCCGGCGAGATTCTGGAGCACCATGTCCGGCACCTCCTCCCCGCGCGCCAGAGATAGAGGCGTGACGGTACTTGCGGCGTCGCCGAAGGGCGGTCACGAGCCGGGTAGGTAGTAGATCCAAGAGGTTGAGTACCGTTGCCGTCCGCCGTCAGGACCGGGGCAGGTAAATCGAGTACACGTTACTCGTGTACCTGCGCAGCGCCGTTCGTAGGTTGGGGCTACTGGGTCTCCAACTGAATACGAAGGTCTCGCCTCATGTTCGATTCAAATGCTGCCGTCTTAATTTCTGTTGCCGCAGGCAACCCTAAAAATCGTGATTCCGATGCCCCGGACGGGGTTAAACAGATTTCCCGTCCCGCGTGGTGCCGGCAGGACCTGGTCGAGGACATCCTGGGCTCCCTGACCGGCCGCGGCTCACCCGGCGGCTCCTGCGGCGCGGTGGTAGTCGGGGCGCCGGGAGTGGGCAAGACCTTTCTGGCCCGCCAGGCGCTGGAGCGGCTGGACGACAGTTACCTTGTGGTGCAAGTAAATGGCAGTTCCACCTCGGCGTCGACGCCCTATGGCGCCTTGGGATCGCTGCTCAACGACCTCGACGAAGGATGCGCCGAACATCCGCTAAAGGTGGTGGCCGGACTTGCCCAGTTGCTGCGGGACCGGGCAAAGGGGCGCAACATCGTGCTGTTTGTGGACAACACCGAAGGCCTGGACGAGCTCGCCGCGCTCGTCATCAACCGACTGACCGTCCATGGAACCGTTCGCCTGCTGGCCACGGGAGAGGATCTGCTGGCGGCTCCGGGCGACTTGGTGTCGCTGTGGAAGGACAGGCTCATCGGTCGGACAGACGTGGGCGCTTTCAGCCTCGCCGAGGCAAGCCAGTGGCTGCGCAGCTTCTGCGCCGCCGAGGTCTCAACTGCCGCAGCAGTGGCTTTCTGGAGGGCCAGCCGCGGCAATCCGCGGGCGCTCGAACTGATCCTGCGCGATCAGATTGACGCCGGCACCTTCATTGAGGACGCCGGCGTCTGGGTGCTGACCAACCGCACATTCGTGTACGGCGCATGCTCCCGGGACGCCGTCAGCGCCTGGGCCGACCCGGAGTCCGAGGCCGAGCAACAGGTCCTTGAGCTGCTGGCGCTCAGCGGCGGAATGCCATTGAACACCCTCCTGCGCCTGTGCAGCGCCGAAGCCCTCGACTCCCTCACCCGGCGGGGCTGCCTCGACCTGGCAACCGACCGGCGGCCCCTTGTCCGACTCTCGAACCCGTTGGCGGAGCGCGCGATCCGCCAACGCGTCCCCCACGGCCGCAGCCGGACGCTGCGACGGCTCGCTGCACAGACCCAACGAGCAACTGACAGGTCGGCCACGGAAACCCTGGAGCTGGCCCGGTGGGCCCTCGACTGTGGGGAGGCCTTGTCCCCTCAGGAGGCCAGGCATGCTGCCCGGCTGGCCAATCTCGCAGGTCAGCCGCAGCAGGCCCTGAGGTTCGTGGAGCTCCTGGCTCCGAAGGAACGCGGCACCGCTTTGGCCCAACAGGGCCGGGCGTACGCAGCCTTGGGGGACGCAGCAAAGGCCGAACAGCTCTTGTCGCCGGATGCCCTTGACGCCATGGACCTTGCGTTGGGCTGTTGGGTTGAGGCGATGCTGGTGCGCGGTTCCGTCCTCGCATCCCGTCCAGGCCGCGGACCGGAAGCCCGCGCCGCGTTGGACCGGGTGGAAGCCAGGCTGAACGGAGCCGCTGCCGCCTCTGTCCAGGACGCGGCCGGTATCGCCGCGCTGCGGGAGGACGTCGCCCTGGCCAGGGCCGAACTGGACCTCGGCGAGGGCAGATACCGGCAGGCGACGGATGCGCTGAGCCGGCTCTATCCCGCATGCGCGACCCAAGGCAATAAGGTGCATGCTGCCACGCTCCTATGGCAAGCCTGGACGATTGTGGGACGCCATGCGGAGGCCCGGGCCCTTGTCCACGACATGCAGATGCGTTTCACCGCGGAGGAGCTGGCGGCGGTCAATGCCAGGTCAGCGGAGCAGGCACTGTTAAGCGTCTTCCTCGGGACGGCCTCAGATCCCCAGCTTTGCCATAGCCCCGATGCGGGACGGTTCGGCGACGGGATCGCCGCCGTCGCCGCCGTCGCATTGGACCAACTCGCCCAGGGGGCTCTTGACGCGTACTGCGGCCGGGCGGAGCGTGCGCTGGAAAGGCTGTTGCCGGCACATAGTCAGCTGGGGCAGCTGGATACGTCCGGAGCGCAGGCTTTGGCCAGTGCCACGATCGCTTACTGCTACGCCTTGCTCAGGGAAAACGACAAAGCCCTCCAGTATCTGCGCTCTGTGGAGCTGGACGGACGTTGCCCCTCTCAGCTCTCCTTGAGCGTGCGTTCGCTGTTTCAGGTGCTCGCCTCTGCCGAGCTGGCGTCTAAAGAAAAGGCCGGCGTGCGACTGCTGGAACGCGCCGAGGAGGAACGCCGACGCGGCGCGAAACTCCCTGAACTGCTCTTCCTCTGCGCTGCCGTGCGCCAAGGCTGCCGGGGCGCTGCCCCCCGGCTGGTCGCGGCGTCAGCTGCCGTCCAGGGTCAGTTCGCGGACGTCACTCACCTGTTCGGAACGGGCATTGTGGAACAGGACAGCGCCGTGCTGCTGGAGGCCGCTGAGGCCGCCGCCCGGATGGGTGATGACCTGTTCGCCAGGGACGCCGCCAGGGAGGCCCAGAAGGTTGCCGACGCGGCGGGGGACCGGGCCGCGGCCCGGGCAGCCAGACACCGGATCAGCAGCAGTGTCCAGAAAATGGGCGTCCTGCCGGCGGAGGAGGACGGACCGACGCTCACAGCGCGCGAACAGGAGGTAGCCCAGCGGGCGGCCGCGGGTGAGAGCAACAAGGCCATCGCCGCGAAAATGTGCATTTCCGTGCGGACGGTGGAGGGCCATCTTTACCAGATCTACGGAAAGCTTCAGGTCTCCAGCCGTGCCGACCTGAAGATGACCTTTGCCTAGGGGGCCGGCGGACATGGACAACGACGACTTTCCCCGCGCCCTGGTGGGCTGCTCCGACCTGGTAGCTTCAATGGTGGCCGCGCTGCAGGACCCTGACCGGGTAGGAGTCCTGCTGGCGGGGGACGCCGGCTTGGGAAAGAGTGCGTTGGCCGGGGCGGTGCTCCGGCAGCTCGGCGCGGCGGTCAAGCCCTTCTGGATCTTTCCCGCAGCGGCGATGACGAAGCTCCCTTTCGGCGCGCTGGCTCCATACCTGGGCTCATACCCCTTGCCGGAGTCCGAACCGTGGCCGTCAGTGCCCCGCCGCATGGAGAAGGTGCTTAGCCGGCGGCTCGAAACCGGGGAACCCACAGCGCTTGTGATCGTGGAAGACGCCGGGAACCTGGATGCAGACAGTTCCAGGGTGCTGGCGCAACTGGCCTTGATGGGCCTGGTAAAGCTGCTGGTGCTCTCCAGACCAAAGCCGGGACCGACAGCAGCTTTTGTTTCCCTCTGGAACGAGGGGCTGCTGCGGCGCTTTGACCTGTCACCGCTCACCGATGCGCAGGCCCGCGAGCTCTGTAGCCAGGTGCTGGGTGGTGAGGTTATCAACAGCGCCAGTACCGCTTTATGCAGGATTGCAGGCGGAAACCCCCTGCTTCTGCTCGCGTTGATCCGCCAGGCCCAGCGCACCGGTGAACTGGTGCTGCGTAACCACGTCTGGATGCTGAAGAACTTTCATCTGCGCGTCGATCAGCAATTGAGGGATCTGGTCCGGGAACAGCTCGCCTGCAGGTCTGCGGCCGAGACGGAGATCCTTGAGACGGTCGCGCTCGCGGAGCCTCTGCCCCTGGCCTGGCTGCACCGGCTCGCCAGTGATTCGGACGTTGACACCCTGATAGAGGACCGGCTCATCACCATTGCCCGGGGGCCGCAAAGGTTGGTGCGGTCGGCCTCCCCGCTGCTGGGAAAGGTGGTGCGCGCCCTTGTTCCTCCGGCCCGCAGCATGATGATCCGCTCGCGCGTGCTCGATGTTGTGGACGGCACGATGCCGGAGGAGATGCAGACGCGGTTGGTCTGCTGGTCCCTGGACTGCGGAGCCGAGGTTCCCGACGAGCAGCTGTTGGGTGCAGCCGCCAGCGCCAACCGGCATTTCGAGCCGATGGTAGCGCTGCAAACGGCCGGAGCGATCGATGGCGAAGTGTTCCGGGCGGCAGCGAAAGTCCAAATGGCAGACGCCCATTTCCATCTTGGTGATCTTCCGCGCGCGGCGGCGCTGCTGCAGGACTGCGTCGACTCCGCCGCGGACCACGCGACGGCGGGGGCAGCATCCATCCTCGCCGCCCGCGTGCATCTCGGCATGGGCGGGCAGACCCTGGAACTGAGGAAGATCGCCGCCTCCTGGCGCGCGTCGGAGCAGCGTCTGGGAGCAGGGAGCCTGACGCCCGGACCGGCCGAGTCAGCCGGTAGCCGGCTGCTGATTCTGCATGCGCTCCACTTGGAGGGACGTTACGCCGAGATCGAGGATGAGCTGGCCGAACGGCTGGCCGACACCGGATCAGATCCGATTACCCGCGCCAAGATTCTCTATCTCTGGGCTGAATTGCTGGTCGCCACCGGTCGGCCGGACAGTGCCTTCCGGGCGAGCGGCGAAATCCTGCAGCTGCTGGGGGGAAGTTCCACGGCGCAGTTCCGGGCGTATGAGCTGGCACGCTTCAAGCATTCGCTGGCACTGGTTCGCCTGGGACGATGGAACCTGGTCGCCATGCCCCCTACGGAGGCCCCCTGGCACGGATTCCGCAGCGGGTTGCACTTCAGCGGGGGACAGTCCTTGGTGGAAGGGCTGGCGGCGCTAAGACAGGGCGACATGGTGACCGCATTGGGCAGGCTTTCGGTCACCATTGAGGCCTTCTTTGAATCAGACTTCGACCACCTCCTGCCGTATGCCTTGGGTTTGGCGGCCTATGCAGCTTCCCTGCTCGGGCAAAACGACGTGGTGGACCGCTACTGCGAGGCTTTCAACCGGGTCCCGTATCGAGGGTCCGCACACTTCCAGCTGATGGGGCAGGCCCACGTCGCGGCAGCGCGGGCGGGTCTGCATGGAGCAGCTAACGGCGTCCGGGAGCTGTCAGTGCTGGCTGATCGGGCCCGAGGCATGGGACTGCTCGCGGCGGAGCGGGATGCCCGAGAACTGGCGCTTCGGCTCGGCGACAGCGGCCACTTGCCGCGGCTGGTGGAACTGACGGATCACGGCGAAGGCCCGGAGGCCGAGTGCCTCAATGCCTACGCGCGGGCCCTTCTTCAGCGTGACGCTGAGCAGCTGATCGCGGCCAGCGAAAGGGCACAGGAACTGCGGTACCACCTGCTGGCGGCGGAATGCCTTGGCAAGGCCGTCTGGTTCCTGAACGGCAGCGGGGACCGCAAGCGCGTTCGCGCCGTGGCCCAGTTGCTTCAGCTCAGGCGCAGGGAGCTGGCGGGAATCAGCACCCTGTCCTTGTTCGGCACCGATGACGCCACCTCCCTGACGCCCAGGGAACGCGAAGTAGTCACGATGGTGATCAACGGCAACAGCAACCGCGAAATTGCCCAGCTCGCCTCACTGTCGGTCCGCACTGTTGAAGGACACCTCTACCGGATCTTCAGCAAGCTCGGCATCAACCGCCGCGAAGACCTGACGAGTTGTGACTTGATGGCTGTGCGAAGCGACGCGCTCAGTCCCCGCTGAGGACCGGGGAGAACAGGAACGGTGGTTGGGCTACTGACCTGCCTCCATGACCAGGCCAACAGGAATGTCCTGGCTTACGGCAGATTTCCTCGCTCAACCGCCACGCGCCGTCTTCACTGGCTGAGTTCCACCAGTTCCCTGGCCCCGACGCCCATCGCTGCCAAAATCACATCGACCGCCTCGTCCACCGAGGTGGTGCCGGTATCAAGCACCAGATCGGCGTCGAGCGGCGGTTCATACGGAGAGCCGATCCCGGTGAAGTCCGGTATGTCACCGGCCCGGGCCCGTGCGTACAGTCCCTTTCGGTCCCGCGCTTCGCATACCTCCAGCGACGTGGCCACGTGCACCAAGACAAACGAGCCGACAGTCTCGGCCATCGCCCGGACCTCCTGACGGGTCGACTCGAACGGCGCGATCGGAGCGCAGACGGCAACTCCGCCGGACTTGGAAACCAGGGAGGCGACCCACCCGAGCCGGCGGACGTTGAGATCCCGGTCCTGCCGGCTGAAGCCAAGACCCGAAGACAGGAGCCTGCGCACGTCGTCGCCGTCCAGCAGCGTGACGGGGCGGGAGTCTGCCCGCTGCAGCCGTTCCGCCAGTGCGCGGGCGATTGTAGATTTCCCGGAACCGGACAGGCCCGTCAGGAAAACGACAGCACCCAGCGGTGGGGTGCCTGCTGCCAGCGGTTCGGGAGCGGCGGCGGCACGCCGCCTCGGCGCTGCACTGGCCGCGGCCCCCGCATCGGAGGTGTAGTTGAGCAGGATGGAGGCGCCCAGCCGGAGCAGCACGTAGTCGCGCAGGGTCCGGTCCCGGGCGCCGGACGCACCCTCGAACGCGGGCAGGACCAGCAGTCCGGTCCGGGCTCCAACCAGCTGCTCCGTGCAGCGTTCAAGGACGGAAAGCAGTTCCAGGACCGTATAGTTTCCGTGCTCCTGGCAGCCGGCAACCGCGACAAGCCACAACCTGGCGTGATGGCGGATTGCCATACCCATCGCTTCGGCGAGCTGGGCAGGCTCCGGCAGCCGGTCGAACGCCGCCACCAGGCTCGGATCCGTGTCCTGTCCCGGTCCGGTGAGGGGCCGCGTCAGACGCAGCCGGCGCATGGGCGGGTGCTCGGCGGGCTGAAGGGCTTCCAGCCGGCCGGCAAGGTGCATGGTGCCGTTTCCCGCGCCCTGGCCGGCGGATACGGTCAATCTGGCCAGCGGTGTGCCATCCGGATCCGTGATCAGCAGGGCGCTGCAGTCCACCGCCTGTTGGCCGACGGCGGCGGGCACCGAGAGCGTAAACGGCCAGGGCCATTCCGGTGGAATGTTGGAGGGCAGGGCATAGCCGTCCGCCGGGCCGTACAGGCCGCCCAGCAGGAGTTCCAGCTCATCGAGCCGGGCGCCGGTCAGAACGTGTGATGGTTCAGAACCGAAGAGCAAGCTCACAGTGTCCCCCTGATTCCGCTCGTTGAGTTTAACAAGGCGGCTGCCTCGCGCCGACGTTTGCTTTCCACGGTGGCCAGCGCCGGGAAACCCTTCTGCCGGCGCAGATACATCCATGCCAGGGGCGCCACCAGCAAGGCGGCCACCAGAATCCCTGCTGTTACCGGGTCCGGGACGGAGAGCATCTTTAGCGCCGAGGCCAGCAGCACAAAGGCCAACGCCCGGCGCACGAAGCCGCCCGAGAGACGGGAGGACAGCATGGCCCCGAGGTAGACGCCGGGGATGCTGCCCAACACTAAGGGCAGGGTCAGGCCGAGGTTCAGATCGCCGAAGAGCGTGTGCCCCACGGCCGCAGCGAAGACCAGGGGAACGGCCTGCAAGAGATCGGTGCCGACCAGCTGGTTGGCCTTGAGCCCTGGGTAGATGAGCATGAGCCCGATGATGATCAAGGATCCGCTTCCGACGGACGTCATGCCCACCACAATGCCGCCCAGAATGCCCAAAAGGACGGTGGGCAGAACCCGGACCGCCACCTGCGGCCGCTCTGTGGGCAGCTCGGCTCCGCGTCCGTCCGCGCTGCGTGCGCGCTCGGCAAGCCGGAGGTAGGCCCGCACCACCAACAGGATGGCGCTCAAGAGCAGAGCGAAGCCGAGCGCCGTTTTGACGCTCTGCTGGACGTCCTCGCCGGGGCCCAGCCATTTGAGGACCAGCACGCCGCAGAAGGCTGAGGGCACCGAACCCACTGCCAGCCACTTGACCACGTCCAAGTTCACCGTCCGGCGCCGCAGGTGTACCAGGGAGCCCACCGGCTTCATGACGGCGCTGGCGACGAGGTCGCTGGAGACCGCGGCGAGCGGGGGAACGCCAAAGAACAGCACCAGTGCGGGGGTCATCAGGGCGCCGCCGCCCATACCTGTCAGTCCAACGACGATGGCTACACCGAAAGCGGTCAACGCCAAGTTCAGGTCCATGGCCCAGATCCTGCCACCGAGGACGCACCGGACAAACAGGTAGTTCGGTGCCTCCGAGAGTAGTCACCGGGGCCGGGCAGACAGTGTAACCAGGTCCGATGCCGCGTGGTCAGGCGCGAAGCGCCCCCGCCGCAACCCCGCCGCAGTCCTGACGGACGGCCGATCGACGGGCAAGGCCGCCGCCGGCACGGCATTCACTCCGCTAGCCGCTGGTGGTGGTTGTTGCGGTGAGGTCGAAGCTGATGTCTTTGGTTGCGTGGTAGTTCAGGTGGGTTTCGGCGGCGATGGTGTTGGTTCCGTTGACCAGCAGGGAGAGTGGGACGTTGAAGGTGACCGGGGCGGCGTTGGCGTTGGAGGTGGGGATTGCTGCGGTGGCGTAGGTGTTGATGGTGACAGTGCCGGTGGGCATGCGGGTGCGGCCGACTTCGGTGCCGTTGACGTAGATGACGACGCCGTCGTCGGCGACGGTGGTGAGTTTGAGCGCGGT
>NZ_JBFTGT010000007.1:0-215502 GCF_056393885.1 Arthrobacter sp. 10T44
TTGTTCGCCGGGCTGCAGGCAGCCAGGGAAAACATGAGCGAACCGGCAGCGGCAACGCCGAGGAAAGTCTTGATGGATGTACGCATGGGAGTGCTCCTTGGAATTGGCTCAATGGGTGTCCCGTCCCCGCCGCCCTGGTAGGGGCTGACACTTTCCTGCGGGTCCGGCTTGGTCTGTCAGGAGTACTTCGGCAACACCCGCCCTCCCGGATGGGTCCCCACCGAACCGACACCAACCCGTTACACAACGGGTGCACCGACGTTGATGATCCCGCACCGCCGGCACCGCCATGTTGACCGACCCGGAGCCCACGGGCCGGATGCCCCCACGCCGAATGCAGCCCGCCAGCGTCCAGTCATGCCGTTTGCGGCGTGGCCGGCCATGGAAGGGTAAGCAGCGCCAGTGCTGCCGGAAATCAAGTGGAGGAGTCACAACCGGCAACAGGCCGACCAACAAAAATGGGCCCGCGCGGGCCCATAAATGGAAATTTTTACACACTCAGCGGCCCACAAGCCCCTGAACAAGGAAACACTGTGCCCGAGGTGGGACTCGAACCGGGTTCCAGCACCTGAGTTTCTGCCGCTGCCCCGAAATCCTCCGCAATTCGGCCCAGTCCGGCAGCAGTACGACCCGATCCGAAGCCCAGGGTGTGCACATTGTGCACACCCCCTCTTTTGCCCACTTCAGCGCAACCAGGCTGCTAAAGCGGCAGTCCGCGCGGGGCAGTTCTGGCTTGAACGCGATTTCGCTCCGATTTGAAGAGTAGGCCACCGGAACCGGACCGGGCTCGAACAAGCACAGCACTACGGCGCGGCCCTCATGCTGGAAATCAATGAAGATCACGGCGGCGGGTTCCTCCTTTTCGACATCACCGCCCGCTCCGGCACGGACTGGACAGAAAACGACCTACGCGGGTTTGGCCCGAGGACACCCGGACGTTCTCACTGTCGCCGTCGTATCCGGCGCTCTCCACCACGGTGGTCCAAGGGCATCGGCGCCGGTAACATCCTGGAATTCAGGGCCCCGACAACGTGGCGCATGAACTCTTCGCCCCTGCCTGTGATGTGTTCGACCTGAGGCGTGTTGGATGCGCTGCCCAACCGCGTATCGCTGTGCCGTCGAGTCTTTCACCAGATGACCTCTGGCCAGATATGTTGCACCGCCCCTTACAGTGAAGTCATGCTGCACTCAACCCGGCAAGGCTCCGGTAAGCCACTCCTCCTGATCCATGGGCTCGGTTCCAGTATTGGTAACTGGAACCCGATAATCCCGGCGCTGGCCGCTGAACGCGATGTCATCGCCGTCGACCTCCCCGGTTGCGGCGAATCCGCGCCGCTAACCGGAGAAACCACAATTGCCACGCTGACCGATGCCGTCGAAGCCTTTATCCGCGACGGGGAACTGGGTGACCTTGATCTGGTAGGCAGCTCCATGGGCGCCCGGATGGTGTTGGAAATGGCACGGCGAGGGCACGCTGGCACCACAATCGCACTGGACCCCGGGGGATTCTGGAATGACCGCCAGGCAGCAATCTTTGGTGCAAGCATCAAGGCCTCCGTCGCACTGGTGCGCCGTATCCAACCGGCGCTCCCCTTCCTCACGGGCAACCCCGTTGGCCGCACGGCCCTGTTGGCTCAGTTCTCCGCCCACCCATGGAAGCTGCCGCAGGATCTGGTCCTGCATGAACTTCGCGGGTTCAAGACATCGACCAGTCTGGACCCTGCCCTCAACGCGCTGATTCACGGACCCCGCCAGGAAGGCGCACCGGCCGGTTCACTCAAGGGCAAAGTGGTCATTGGATGGGGGCGGAAGGACAAGGTCACCGCTCCCAGTGAGGCGGCGCGGGCCATGGAGCTGTTCCCGGATGCAACGCTCCACTGGTTCGAAAGCTGCGGTCACTTCCCGCACTGGGACCAACCAACGGAGGCGGCGCGCCTGATCCTCGATAGCACCGGCTGAGCTGCGGCTGAGCGCCGGGGCGGAGCCATTATGTTTGAGTTGGCTTCCGAAAGGTGGAACCTGCGACGGCTGGGGATGACGCCCCAGTCTCGGGAGGCATCGACGCCGCCGTGCACTAACGAGAGGCTGTCCGAGGATCCTGTTAGCGTTGCAACCATGACGACACATCAGATCACCCTTGGTGCGATCAACCTGGAGGCTCAGAATCCAGCCACGCTTGCCGATTTTTGGGCGTCCGTGACCGGCGCCTTGCCCTCACCGGGCGGCGACAGCGTCTACCTGCCATCTGCGGGTCCCGGAGGGTTCGCAATGTTCTTCCAACCCATGACCGGTCCTCGCCCCGAGCACCAAACGTTCCACCTAGATCTGACCGTGCCCTGGGGGTCACGACAGGCCGAGGTCAGACGCCTCCTCGACCTCGGTGCCACTTACCAGTGGGACGTCCTTGACGAATTCCCACACGTGCGGTGGACCACTCTTGCTGACCGGGAGGGGAACCTCTTCTGCGTGGCCGAACACCCACCCACAGACCAACAGGGTTTGTGACCCGACCCAAGTCAAGCATCGGGTGTGTGAGAGGCTCCGCCAACGGGGCGCCACGAAAACACCCAAAGACTCTGATCGTCTGCGCGCTCTTAAGCTCCCACAGCTGGATCAATTCGGACTATCCACGGCTGAAGATGGGTGTGCGGTCCGGACGCCGTGGCTCGGTTTTCGTCGCTCACCATCGTCACAGCGTGGAGCCAGTTTCAGCTTCCCGTGCAGGGCCAGAAATATTCGACACAACAGGCAAGAAACCGTTCGAGCCGCATCTGCCCGCTCTCAACACAACCCGGTACGACAAAGACAGATCCGGAAATCTTGCCATGAACAGTCGTGACCGGAATTAGTGCAAACGAGCCGAGGCGACTCCGCTCGCCCAGCCAGCATCAGGTCATGCAGTTCAAGACCCTCCCCGCCATGAACAGATAACCAGCCACACCGCTGCCCAAACCCAGGAGAAGGCACAGCCACCAACAAAAAAAGCCCCCGAGGGGGTCCATAAGTCAACAGTTTGTCCACACGCAGAGGCCCCACAGCCCCTGCCTAGGGAAAACAAGTGCCCGAGGTGGGACTCGAACCCACACACCTTTCGATACCGCATTTTGAGTGCGGCGCGTCTGCCAATTCCGCCACTCGGGCGCGGAGTACACCGGCTGTCACATTCGCTTGCTCCATGGTGCTGTGAGCAACGCGATCGGTTCCGGTGCGCGAAATTACTCTACATGCAGATAGGCTGAATTCCAGAATCGCGCCAGTGACGCCGCATCGATCCCTACCGGCCCCAGTACACCCGCGGACGTGCCTCAGATGGTCCAGTTCCCGCCGTACCTTTCCAAGGAGTACCCGTGTCAGAACAGACGGAGTCAACCCCCACCTCCCAGCCTGCGCGCCGCGTCGTCGTCGCCGAGGATGAGACCCTCATCCGGCTGGACATCATCGAGATCCTGCGCGGCGAAGGCTACGACGTCGTAGGCGAGGCGGACAACGGCGAGAAGGCCGTCCAGCTCGCGGAAGAGCTCAAGCCCGACCTCGTCCTGATGGACGTCAAGATGCCCGTCATGGACGGCATCTCCGCGGCAGAGAAGATCGTCAAGGCCCGGATCGCCCCCGTGGTGCTGCTGACCGCGTTCAGCCAGAAGGAACTGGTCGAGCGCGCCCGCGACGCCGGCGCCATGGCCTACGTGGTGAAGCCCTTCACCCCGGCCGACCTGATCCCGGCCCTGGAGATCGCACTGTCCCGGCACGAGGAAATCAAGGCCCTCGAAAGCGAGGTGAGCGACCTGCAGGAGCAGTTCGCCACCCGCAAGCTCGTGGAGCGCGCCAAGAGCCTCCTGACCACCAAGATGGGCCTGACGGAGCCGGAAGCGTTCCGCTGGATCCAGAAGACATCCATGGACCGCCGCCTCAGCATGCGCGAGGTCGCCGAAACCATCATCAACCAGGTCAACTAGCCGCTAACAAACAGACAGACAAAGGGAGGGCCCCGCCGCTGAATGCCAGCGGCGGGGCCCTCCCTTCGGTGTATCTGGAGAAGAACTAGATCTTGGTGTTCTTCTTCTTCTTTTCCGGCCAGGGGCCGAGCTTGTCCTTGGTGACGGCGTTCTCGCCGTGGCTGCCGGCGTCGGCCAGGTCGCCTACCTTGTGGACCTTCAGCATGTTCGTGGAACCGGCCTTTCCGGGAGGCGAACCGGCCGCAATGACCACCATGTCGCCGTCCTCGACGAGATCCATCTCGAGCAGGTTGCGGTCCACCTGGGCGGTCATCTCGTCGGTGTGGCCCACCATCGGGACCAGTACCGGCTGGATGCCCCAGGTCAGCGCGAGCTGGTTCCAGACGTGCTCCACCGGGGTGAAGGCAAAGACCGGGCGGATCGGCCGTAGCCGCGACAGGCGTCGTGCGGAGTCGCCGGACTGGGTGAAGGTACAGATGTACTTTGCTTCCAGCTGGTCGGCGATCTCGACGGCGGCACGGGTGATGGCGCCGCCGCGGGTCTTGGGCTTGGTGCCCAGCGGGGGGACGCGTTCCAGGCCGTGGACCTCGGTGGATTCGATGATCCGGGCCATGGTCTTGACGGTCTCGATCGGGAACTTGCCCACGCTGGTCTCGCCCGAGAGCATGACGGCGTCCGCGCCGTCGAGCACGGCGTTGGCGCAGTCGGAGGCCTCGGCGCGGGTCGGGCGCGGGTTGTCGATCATGGATTCGAGCACCTGGGTGGCCACGATGACGGGCTTGGCCCAGCGGCGGGCCAGTTCGACGGCGCGCTTCTGCACGATCGGCACCTCCTCGAGCGGCAGCTCCACACCGAGGTCGCCACGGGCCACCATGATGGCATCGAAGGCGTCGATGATCTCCGGGAGCTGGTCCACGGCCTGCGGCTTTTCGATCTTGGCGATCACCGGCACGCGGCGGCCTTCTTCGTCCATGATTTCGTGGACGCGCTTGATGTCCGAGGCGTCGCGGACGAAGGAGAGGGCCACCATGTCCACGCCGCGGCGCATGGCCCAGCGGAGGTCGTCCTCGTCCTTTTCGCTCAGCGCGGGCACGTTGACGGCCACGCCGGGCAGGTTGATGCCCTTGTTGTTGGACACGTAGCCGCCGACAACCACCTGGGCGACGACTTTGACGTCGTCCACCTCGATGGCGCGCAGCGCCACCTTGCCGTCGTCGATCAGCAGCGAGTCGCCGGGGTTTACGTCCTCGGTGAGGCTCTTCAGCGTCGTGGAGCAGATGTCCTTGGTGCCCGGGACGTCCTCGGTGGTGATCGTGAAGGTGTCACCGACGGCCAGCAGGTGCGGTCCGTCAACGAAGCGGCCGAGGCGGATCTTCGGGCCCTGCAGGTCGGCCATGATGGCGACGGCCTTGCCGAGCTGGCCGGCGGCCTTGCGGACGTTCTCGTAGGTGTTGTCGTGCACGGAGTAGTCTCCGTGGCTCATGTTCATGCGGGCCACGTCGACCCCGGCTTCCAGCACGGCAAGCGTGTTCTCGAAGCTCGCGATCGCCGGTCCGAAGGTGGCCACAATTTTAGCGCGTCTCATATACCTACCCTAGTTGTCTCTTGGTTGTTTTAAGTTGTTGCGGTGATGAACGGCCGGTGCCCGGTCCGGACCCGGCAGGGTCCGGACCGGGTTACAGGACGGCGATCGCCCGGTCGGTCGGCGCAACTGGCGCCGGGAGAATGGTGCTGCCCATCAGGAATTTGTCCACCGCGGCGGCGCAGGCGCGGCCCTCGGCGATTGCCCAGACGATCAGGGACTGACCGCGACCGGCGTCTCCGGCGACGAAGACCCCTTCCGTGTTGGTCATGTAGTAACCGTCCCGGGCCACGTTCCCGCGGCCGTCGAACTCGGCGTGCACCTGCTCGGTGATCCCGGCGGGTTCGGCGCCGGTGAAGCCCAGGGACAGGAAAACGAGGTCCGCCGGGATGATCCGTTCGGTGCCGGCCTTCGGCAGGCGCAAGCCCCCGACGAATTCCGTCTCGGCAACCTTCACGCCGGTCAGCTTGCCGTTCTCGCCGACAAATTCCACGGTGGAGGCGAGGTAGGTACGTTCGCCGCCCTCCTCGTGCGCGCTGGCCACCTCAAACAGGGTGGGGAACGTCGGCCAGGGCTGGTGCGCGGCCCGCTCGGCGGACGGCTGCTTGCCGATCGCCAGCGTGGTCACGGACGCTGCCTGGTGCCGGTGTGCGGTGCCGAGGCAGTCCGCGCCGGTGTCGCCGCCGCCGAGGATCACAACGTGCTTGCCGGCGGCGTTGATCTGGTTTTCCACCGTCTCGCCGGCCACCACGCGGTTGGCCGGGACGAGGTAATCCATCGCGAAGTGCACGCCCTCAAGGTCCCGGCCCGGGATGGGCAGGTCCCGCGGCACGGTCGCCCCGGTGGCGACCACGACGGCGTCGTAGCGCCGGCGCAGCTGTTCCCAGGTCACATCGGTGCCGACGGCGACGCCGGTCCGGAAGCGGGTGCCTTCGGCCTTCATCTGGTCCAGGCGGCGGTCCACGTGCTCTTTTTCCATCTTGAAGTCGGGGATGCCGTAGCGGAGCAGGCCGCCGATCTTGTCGTCGCGCTCATAAACGGCGACGGTGTGGCCCACCCGGGTCAGCTGCTGCGCGACGGCGAGCCCGGCGGGGCCGGAACCGACGACGGCGACCGTCTTGCCGGAGAGGCGTGCCGGCGGCAGCGGGTTGACCCAGCCCTTGTCAAAGGCCTGGTCCACGATGGAAACCTCGACCTGCTTGATGGTCACGGCGGGCTGGTTGATGCCCAGCACGCAGGAGGCCTCGCAGGGTGCCGGGCAGAGCCGGCCGGTGAACTCGGGGAAGTTGTTGGTGGCGTGCAGCCGCTCCATCGCTTCCTCGCCCTTGTCCCGCCAGATGAGGTCGTTCCACTCCGGGATGAGGTTGCCCAGCGGGCAGCCCTGGTGGCAGAACGGGACACCGCAGTCCATGCAGCGGCCGGCCTGGCTCTTCAGGACGCCCTTCTCCTGGGCTTCGTAAACCTCTTTCCAGTCCATGATGCGGACCGGGACGGGACGGCGCGGCTGTGTTTCACGCTGGCGTACTTTCAGAAATCCGCGTGGATCAGCCACCGGTCACCTCCAGGATTCGAGACCAAACTTCTTCGCCGTCGGGGTCCAGGCCCTCTTCGATGGCGTCAAGACGGGTTTGCAGCACGGCCGCGTAGTCGCGCGGCAGCACCTTGGTGATGCGGGCCGCGGTGTCGTCGAAGTTCTCGAGCAGCCGGGCCGCGTGCTGCGACTCGGTCTCCTCGAGGTGCTTGACCAGCAGTCCGTGGACGATTTCGCGGTCTTCGGCGTCGAGTTCGCGCAGCTGCAGCTCGCCGGCGTCGAGGGCCTGCTTGTTGACCCGTTCGGTCTGCAGGTCCAGGACGTAGGCGGTGCCGCCGGACATGCCGGCGCCGAAGTTGCGGCCGGTGCGGCCGATGATAAGCGCCTGGCCGCCGGTCATGTACTCGCAGCCGTGGTCGCCGATGCCTTCGACCACCGCGGTGGCGCCGGAGTTGCGCACCATGAAGCGCTCCCCCACCTGCCCGCGCAGGAACAACTCGCCGCTCGTGGCGCCGTATCCGATCACGTTGCCGGCGATCACGTTCCGCTCCGCCGGGAACACGTTGGTGCGGTCCGGGCGGACGATGATGCGGCCTCCGGAAAGACCCTTGCCGACGTAGTCGTTGGAGTCGCCGAACATCCGGAGCGTGATGCCGGCCGGCAGGAACGCGCCGAGCGACTGTCCGGCGGTGCCGGTCAGCGTGATGTCGATCGTGTCGGTGGCGAGCACGTCGGTGCTGAAGGTCTTGGTGACCACGTGGCCGAGCATGGTGCCCACGGACCGGTCCGTGTTGATCACGTCGACGGCGATTTTCACCGGGGTCCGGTCGCTGAGGGCCTCGGCGGCCATCGCGATCAGTCGCTGGTCGAAGTGCTTGTCCAGCTCGTGGTTCTGGCCCGTGAGGTTGCGCAGCGGCGCATCGTCGTCGAACTCCAGTCCGTGCAGGATGGGGTCCAGGTCCAGCCCTTCGGCCTTCCAGTGGCTGATCGCCTCGCGGGTGTCGAGCATTTCGGCGTGGCCGATCGCTTCCTCGAGGCTCCGGAAGCCGAGTTCGGCCAGAATCTCGCGGACTTCCTCGGCGAGGAATTCGAAGAAGTTGACCACGAATTCGGGCTTGCCGGTGAAGCGTGAGCGCAGCTCGGGGTTCTGCGTCGCGACGCCCACCGGACAGGTGTCCAGGTGGCAGACGCGCATCATGATGCAGCCGGAGACCACCAGCGGCGCGGTGGCGAAACCGAACTCCTCGCCGCCGAGCAGCGCGGCGATCACGACGTCGCGGCCGGTCTTGAGCTGACCGTCCACCTGCACCACCACGCGGTCGCGCAGGCCGTTGAGCATCAGGGTCTGCTGGGTCTCGGCGAGGCCGAGTTCCCACGGCACGCCGGCGTGCTTAAGCGAGTTCAGCGGCGAGGCGCCGGTGCCGCCGTCGTGGCCGGAAACCAGCACGACGTCGGCCTTGGCCTTGGTGACGCCGGCCGCGACCGTGCCGATGCCGACCTCGGAGACCAACTTGACGTGCACCCGCGCCGAGGGGTTGGCGCGCTTGGCATCGTAGATCAGCTGCGCGAGGTCCTCGATCGAGTAGATGTCGTGGTGCGGCGGCGGCGAGATGAGCCCGACGCCGGGTGTGGAGTGCCGGGTCCGGGCCACCCAGGGGTAGACCTTCTGGGCCATCAGCTGGCCGCCTTCGCCGGGCTTTGCACCCTGTGCCATCTTGATCTGGATGTCGTCGGCGTTAGTCAGGTAGAGGCTGGTGACGCCGAAGCGGCCCGAGGCGATCTGCTTGACGGCCGAGCGCCGGGTCGGATCCAGGAGCCGGTCCACGTCCTCGCCGCCTTCCCCGGTGTTGGACTTGCCGCCGAGCCGGTTCATCGCGATGGCCAGCGTCTCGTGGGCTTCCTGCGAGATGGAGCCGTAGCTCATGGCGCCGGTGGAGAACCGCTTGACGATGCTGGAGACGGACTCCACTTCCTCGAGCGGGACCGCGGGGCGCAGGCCGGCCTTGAACTTCAGCAGCCCGCGCAGCGTCATCAGGTTCTCGGACTGGTCGTCAACGCCGCGGGTGTAGGCCTTGAAGATGTCGTAGCGGCGTTCACGCGTGGCGTGCTGCAGCCGGAACACCGTCTCGGGGTTGAACAGGTGCGGTTCGCCGTCGCGGCGCCACTGGTACTCGCCGCCGCCCAGCAGGGGCTGGTGCGGCTGTTCGATGCCGTTTTCCGGGTACGCCATCCGGTGCCGCGCAGCGACCTCCGCGGCGATGACGTCGAGGCCGACGCCGCCGAGCTGGGAGTGGGTGCCGGAGAAGTATTCGTCCACCAGGTCCTGGCCGAGGCCGAGGGCTTCAAAGGTCTGGGCGCCGGTGTAGGACGCGACCGTGGAGATGCCCATCTTGGACATGATCTTCAGGACGCCCTTGCCGAGGCCCTTGATCAGGTTGTAGACGCCGTCCTGCGGGGTGACGCCGGTGACGTCTCCGGAACTGATGAGCTGCTCCACGGATTCCATCGCCAGGTACGGGTTCACCGCGGAGGCGCCGTAGCCGATCAGCACGGCGACGTGGTGCGTTTCGCGGACGTCGCCGGCCTCGACCACGAGCGCCGTCTTGGTGCGGTTGGCGCTGCGCAGCAAGTGGTGGTGCACGGCGCTGACCAGCAGCAGGGACGGGATCGGCGCCCACTGGGCGTTGGAGTCGCGGTCCGAGAGCACGACGTACTGGACGCCGCGGTTGATGGCGCCGGAGACCTGCTCGCAGATTTCGGTCAGCCGGGCGCGCAGGGCGCTCTCGCCGCCGTCGGGGCGGTAGAGGCCGCGCACCTTCATGGCGACCCGGTCGCCGTCGGCGTTCTCGATGTTCGCGATCTTGGCGAGCTGGTCGTTGTTGATCACGGGGAACGGCAGCGAGACCTGCGGCTGGCGGACCTGCTTGGTGTCCAGCAGGTTGCCGTTGGGGCCGATCGCGCAGGTCAGGGACGTGACCAGTTCCTCGCGGATGGCATCCAGCGGCGGGTTGGTGACCTGCGCGAAGGACTGCACGAAGTAGTCGAAGAGCAGCCGGGGCCGCTTGGAGAGCACAGCCACCGGGGTGTCCGACCCCATGGCGCCGAGGGGCTCGGCACCGGTCCGGGCCATCGGGCCGAGCAGGATCTTCAGTTCCTCGGTGGTGTAGCCGAAGGTGCGCTGGCGGATGTTGACCGAGGCGGCGGTGTGCACCACGTGCTCGCGTTCGGGCAGGTCCTTGAGGTCGATCAGGTTGTCCTTGAGCCACTCGGCCCAGGGGTTCGCCGCGGCGACCTCGGCCTTGACCTCGGCGTCGTCGATGATCCGGCCGGCTTCGGTGTCCACGAGGAACATCTTGCCCGGCGAAACGCGGCCCTTCTTGACCACATTGGAGGGTTCGACGTCGATCACGCCGACCTCGGAGGCGAAGACGACGAGGCCGTCCTCGGTGATCCAGTACCGTCCCGGGCGCAGCCCGTTGCGGTCCAGGGTGGCGCCGACGAGGTTGCCGTCGGTGAAGGACACGGCGGCGGGACCGTCCCACGGCTCCATCAGCAGCGAGTGGTACTCGTAGAACGCGCGCCGGGCGGGATCCATCGTGGCGTGGTTTTCCCAGGCCTCGGGGATCATCATCATGATCGAGTGCGTGATGGGCCGGCCGGAGAGCCAGAGCAGTTCGGCGACCTCGTCGAAGGAGGCCGAATCCGAGGCGCCCGGGGTGCAGATCGGGTACAGCTCTTCCGGGCTGTCCCCCAGCAGCGGATTGGCAAGCTGCGACTGGCGGGCGCGCATCCAGTTCCGGTTGCCCTTGACCGTGTTGATCTCGCCGTTGTGGGCGATGGTGCGGAACGGCTGGGCCAGCGGCCAGGACGGGAAGGTGTTGGTGGAGAAGCGCGAGTGGACGATCGCAAGCTTGGTCTTGAAGCGCTTGTCCGAGAGGTCCGGGTAGAACGGCTCCAGCTGGGCGGTGGTGAGCATGCCCTTGTAGACGATGGTCCGGGAGGACAGCGAGGGGAAGTACACGCCGTACTTGTTTTGGGCGCGCTTGCGGATCCGCCAGGCCCGGGAGTCGAGTTCGTTGCGGGAGAGCGTCTCGCCGGTGCTGGAAGCGAAGAAGGGCTGCGCGAAGTACGGCATGCAGGCCCGGGCCATGGCTCCGACGAGGTCGGCCACGATCGGGACTTCACGCCAGCCCAGGACGGTGAGGCCTTCGTCGGCCGCGAGACCCTCAATGCCTGCCTTGGCGGCATCGGATTCGCGCTGTTCGGCCGGCAGGAACGCGGTGCCCACAACGTACTGCCCGGCGGCGGGGAGTTCGAAGTCGGTAACTGCACGGAAGAACTCGTCCGGGACCTGCATGAGGAGGCCGGCGCCGTCGCCGGTTCCTTCATCGGCGCCGACGGCACCGCGGTGCTCAAGGTTGCGCAGGGCGGTCAGGGCAGCATCGACGATGTCGTAGCCAGGCTCGCCGCGCAGGGTGGCGATGATGGCCAGCCCGCAGGCGTCCTTCTCCTGCTCCGGGTTGTAAAGCCCGGCAGCTTCGGGCAGCGCCGCAAAACGCTTGAACGGTGAGACCGCCGTAGTGGGCTGTTCCGGACCGGACCAGCTGGGGCTATGCAGGGTTTGGGTCATGGGAGACGTCCTTCCTCCTGATCGTGCGTATGGGAGGGACAACATTGGCCCGAATCGGTGCGCCGGTGTGACGGGCACAACAACGTGATTTTCCTACTCGAATTGTAGGCCAGCGCCGCTTGCTGTACGAACAGTTACGCGGGCCGCCGACCTGGGTTTGCATAGCGCGCAGCTGTCTGCTGCCTGCTCAATCGTACAAACCCTGTCGCCACGACGCTGTGGACTCGGACCCAGCCGGCGATCGCCCTGCAGCCCGATTGCCGGAGCTGAGTTACTTGGTGCTGTCAGCGTCCGGTGCGGTCCCGGTGGCCCGGCGGCCGGATACTCCGGTTGCCGGTTCTCCGGTGGCGGGCATGGTGCCGCCGGTGGATTCTCCGGCCGCCGCAGCTGAGGCTGAGGCGCGGTCCGGACCGCTCTGGTTCTCCCGGAGATTATCACGCGATTCAGTATCTGAGACAGCAGAGTCCGAATGGCGGATGGTTCCGCGGTCGGCCGGGACCGTCGCCGGCTCCCGGGGTTCGCCGGGTTCCGCCGCCGGCTCGGGCCCGACGGCGGCGTCGGCGGTGTCGTCGTCAGCCGTCTTGTCGGCTTCTTCGTCGGCGGCGTCCCTCTCGTGGCCTGTCGTCTCGTGGTCTGTCGTCTCGTGGTCTGTCGTCTCGACGCCGGCCGTCTCGTCCTCGGCGTCCCCGGCAAGCGCCGCGGACTCGGGCTCGCGTCCCGGCAGGTACGGGGTGTCCGGCACGTCGCGCTTGCGCAGTCCGAGGACGATGAAGACCACCAGGGCGGCGAGCAGGACGAAGATGCTGGTCCAGACATTGAGCCGGGTGGTGATGCCGAAGAGGTTGATCTGTTCGGCGTCGTCGATCCGCATGGCCTCGATCCAGACGCGGCCCAGCGTGTAGTAGATGGCGTAGAGCCAGAACAGCCGGCCGCGGCGGAACGCGAACTTGCGGTCCAACGCGAGCAGCAGCGCCACTCCGACGAGGTTCCACACGGATTCGTAGAGGAAGGTCGGGTGGAACAGCGTGTCGGCGGGCATCCCGGCCGGGAAGTTGGGGCTGTCGGCGTCGACCTGGAGGCCCCACGGCAGGGTGGTCGGGCCGCCGAAGAGCTCCTGGTTGAAGTAGTTGCCCCAGCGGCCGATCGCCTGGGCGAGCAGCAGGCCGGGCGCCGCGGCGTCAACGAAGGCGCTGAGCTTGACTCCGGCCCGGCGGCAGCCGATCCAGGCGCCGACGGCACCCAGCACCACGGCACCCCAGATGCCGAGTCCGCCGCGCTGGATCTGCGGGATCAGGGACAGGTCGCCGGTGCCGTCGAAGCCCGGGCCGAAATAGGCGTCCGGCGAGGACACCACGTGATAGAGCCGGCCGCCGATGATGCCGAAGGGGATCGCCCAGATGGCAATGTCCCAGACGCTGCCCTCGGGCGCACCGCGGCGCGCCCAGCGCACCGACGTCAGCCAGAGGCCGGCGATGATGCCGGCCAGGATGCACAGCGCGTAGGCGTGAATGCGCAGGGACCCCCAGGGCAGCGGGATATCGAAGCCGGACCAGTCCGGGCTCGGAATGCTCGCGGGAACCATCGCTGCCGCGTGGAGGACTGACTGCATTGCTTACGCTTCTTCCTTGGTGAGGCCGGTGCTGAGCTCTTTCGTCAAGGACGCTACAGCATCGACGCCGCCCTCACCGATCGCCGCGACGAGGGCCGTGCCGACGATTACTCCGTCCGCGTAGGCGGCGATTTCGCGGACGTGGCCCGCGTTGGAGACGCCCAGGCCGACGCAGACGCGCTCGGCGCCCGCCGCGCGCGCTGCGGCCACGACGTCCTTGGCAGCGGAGCTGACCGAGGTGCGGGCGCCGGTGACGCCCATGATGGAGACGGCGTAGACGAAGCCGCGGCTTGCGTCGACCGTGCGCTTCATCCGTTCCGGCGAGGAGGACGGCGCCACGAGGAACACCCGGTCCAGGCCGTACCTGTCCGAGGCGGCCATCCATTCCGCCGCCTCGTCCGGGATCAGGTCCGGCGTGATCAGCCCGGCTCCCCCGGCGTCCGCCAGGCGGCGGGAGAACTCGTCCACGCCCATCCGGACCACGGGGTTCCAGTAGGTCATGACCAGGACGGCCGCGTCGGTCTTGCTCGTGATGCCGCGCACAACGTCGAACACCTGGCCGACGTGGAAGCCCTTGGCGAGGGCCTCCGTGGTGGCGGCCTGGATGACCTGGCCGTCCATCACCGGATCCGAATACGGGATGCCGATTTCGATCAGGTCGGCGCCGTTTTCGGCCAGGGCGATGCCCGCGGCGATGGTGTCCTCGACGCTCGGGTAGCCAGCGGGCAGGTAGCCGATGAGGGCGGCACGGCCCTGGGCCCGGGCGCGGTCGATGGCCGCCGCGGACTTGCTGGCGGGCTGCTGCTTGCCTTCTGCTCTGTTTTCGGCGGTGCTCACAGCTGCTCCCCCTCCTGGGCGATCTCGTGTTCGGGTGAATCCTTGTCCAGCAGGTCGAACCATTCCGCGGCGGTGGCCACGTCCTTGTCGCCGCGGCCGGAGAGATTCACGAGGACGATCTTTTCTGACGCATCGCCAGCCTCCGCGGCGAGCCGCTGGCCGATCTTGATCGCGCCGGCCAGGGCGTGCGCGGACTCGATGGCCGGGATGATGCCCTCGGTCCGGCAAAGCAGCCGGAAGGCCTCCATGGCTTCGCTGTCCGTGATGGGCTCGTAGCTGACCCGGCCGATGTCGGCGAGGTAGGAGTGCTCGGGTCCGACGCCCGGGTAGTCCAGGCCAGCCGAGATGGAGTGCGACTCGATCGTCTGGCCGTCGTCGTCCTGCATGAGGTAGGACCGGGCGCCATGCAGCACGCCGGGCTTGCCCAGCGTGATGGTGGCCGCGTGGCGACCCGTTTCGACGCCTTCGCCGCCGGCTTCGAAGCCGTAGATCTTCACCGAGGGGTCATCCAGGAAGCCGTGGAAGATGCCGATGGCGTTGGAGCCGCCGCCGATGCAGGCGCAGACGGCGTCCGGCAGCCGGCCGGTCTGTTCCAGGATCTGGGCGCGGGCCTCCTCGCCGATGACCTCGTGGAAGTACCGGACCATGGCCGGGAACGGGTGCGCCCCGGCCGCGGTTCCGAGCAGGTAGTGCGTATTGTCCACGTTCGCGACCCAGTCGCGGAGGGCCTCGTTGATGGCGTCCTTGAGCGTCTGCGATCCGTTGGTCACCGGGATGACGGTGGCCCCGAGCAGCTCCATCCGGGCCACGTTGAGGGCCTGCCGGCGGCAGTCCTCGGCGCCCATGTAGACCACGCACTCCAGGCCCAGCAGGGCGGCGGCGGTGGCACTGGCCACGCCGTGCTGGCCGGCTCCGGTCTCGGCGATCACACGGGTCTTGCCCATCCGCTTGGCCAACAGCGCCTGGCCCAGCACGTTGTTGATCTTGTGCGAGCCGGTATGGTTCAGGTCCTCGCGCTTGAGGAAGATGCGGACTCCCCCGGCGTGCTCGGCGAAGCGCTTGGCTTCGGTGAGCAGCGAGGGACGGCCGGAGTAGTTCTTGTTCAGCTCCGCGATCTGGGCGGTGAACTCGGGATCAGCCTTGGCCTTCTCGAAGGTATCCTCGAGTTCGTCCAGGGCGGCGATGAGGGACTCGGGCATCCAGCGGCCGCCGTACGAGCCGAAGTAGGGTCCGGGGGCGTGGCGCAGGGAGGGTGCACCCTGCGGTCCGTCCTCGTCCGGGCGCTTGCCCTCCAGGAACGCATCCACGGGGCTTTCATCTGAGCCGGCTGTTGGCGCATCGACCATCAGTCTCACCATCCTGTTCCACTGCTAACTAGATCTTCGGTGCCGCACGGAAGCACCGCGGGGTCCGGCCGGGGGCCGGGCCGGACCGCGGGTCAGGAGCGTGCGGCGATTTCTTCGGCGCCGGCGGCCATGAATTCGGCGATCCGCTCGCGCGGGGTCGCATGGCTGACCAGCGCCTCGCCCACCAGGACCGCATTGGCGCCGTTTGCCGCGTAGTGCCGGACGTCATCCACGCCGCGGACACCGGATTCGCCGACCACGAGCGCGCCGGCGGGGATGCCGGCGGCGAGATCCGCAAAGACGGAGCGGTCGACGTCGAGCGTCTTGAGATTGCGGACGTTGACTCCGATGATTCTCGCGCCCGCGGCAACGGCTCGTTCAACTTCGCCGGGCGTGTGGGTCTCCACGAGCACGTTCATGCCCAGCTCACGGCTGAGCGCACTGTACTCGCCCAGCTGCGCATCGGTCAGCGAGGCGACGATCAGCAGGATCAGGTCGGCTCCGTGGGCACGGGCCTCCCAGATCTGGTACTCGTCGACCATGAAGTCCTTGCGCAGCAACGGGATGTCCACGGCCGCCCGGACGGCGTCCAGGTCGGCGAGGGAGCCGTTGAAGCGCCGCTGTTCGGTGAGGACGCTGATCACGGCGGCGCCGCCGTCGGCGTACTGCACGGCGAGCGAGGCCGGGTCCGCAATGCTCGCGAGATCGCCCTTGGAGGGGCTGCGCCGCTTGATCTCGGCAATCACCTTGAGCTGGGTCCGGTCCGAGGGCCCGCCCAGGGCGGCCCAGGCGTCACGCGCCGGGGCGGCCGCCGCGGCACGCTCCTTCAGCTCGGCGAGCGTGACGAGGCGCTGGCGGGCCTCCATATCCTCCCTGACACCGGCATTGATGTCATCGAGAACAGTCACTCTTAGTGGCCGGAGTTCTTCAGCTTGCTGCCGCCGACGCCATAACCGGCTTTGCGCATCACGAAGCCCACCACGAGGCCGATCAGCATGACGACCGCACCGGCGACGAAGATCGGGGTGTTGGCGACGACGAACGCGATGGCCGCGATGAGGGCGCCGACCAGCATGATGATCACGGTGGTCCAGGCCGCCGGGCTGTTGCCGTGGCCGGTCGGCTCGCTGTGGTCGACGCCGTCGTAGATGCCGGTGCCGGCAGCGGGCTGGGATGCGGAAACAGGGGCTTTGCTCATGGAAATCTCCTCAGGATCAATACTGCTTACATTCTGCCATTTATTGACAGTGGTGTTTGCCGCGTTACCGGCCGCGCTGCGGGGTGCGGGCTCAGGTGGGGTCGTCGCCGCGGGAGAGCCGGTCCCAGCTGTCGATCTCATCGGCCGGCTGCGCGGGGTCCGAAGCGCCTGCGCTGGCGGCCGCGTCGTACTTCGTGCGGCTCTTCCAGTACCGTCCGGCAGGGACGATGGCGAGGGCGCCGAGGCCCAGCAGCGACCCGGCAACGACGGCGAGCACGGGGAATGCGGTGAGGGCCACCTGGACGTTGCTGCCGCTGATGCCGGTGGCGGCGGCGATGGAACCCTGCGCCGCGGCCAGCGGGTCGGCCAGCACGGTTGCCGCCGCGGCAACGATCCCTGCGGAGGCGAGCAGGATGATCGCCGTGATGACCCAGCGGGCGATGCGCCCGGCAATGGAGGCGGCGAGGCCTCCCGCGAGGGCGACAAGGGCGAGGGCCGTCACCGTGGTGGCGGCCTTGCTGCCCTGGACCTGCAGGCCGTTCTGGCTGCTAACGCCCTGACCCAGCTGGCTGGGGTCCAGCTGCACGGTCAGCCAGGTCTGCGTGGTGGTGCCGAAGACCGCCAGCGCAAGCGCGGCAATCACCAGCACCAGGGTGGATTTCCGGGCCCAGCGCGGGACGGCCGGGCTGGTGCTCTTGACCATGGCGGGGCCGGTCATGGCTGCTCCGTCCCGGCACTGGGCACGGTGTCGGCCGTGATGTTGCGCAGCGACTGGGCCGTGTGGACGGCCCGCATCGGGGCGGCCGCCTTGTTGATGGTTTCGATCGCCTCGGTGGCGTTGACTGAATCGGCCACGATCCCGCCGCCGGCCTGCACGTAGGCGCGGCCTTCGCGGAGCAGGGCGGAACGGATGGCGATCGCCATGTCCATGTCGCCGGCGAAGTCGAGGTAGCCCACCACACCGCCGTAGATGCCGCGGCGGTGCGGCTCCAGCTCGTCCAGGAGCCGCAGCGCACGGGGTTTGGGCGCTCCGGACAGGGTGCCGGCCGGGAAGGTGGCCTTCAGCACGTCGTAGGCCGTCGCGGTCGGGGCGAGCCTGCCCACCACCGTGGAGACCAGGTGCATGATGTGGCTGAACCGCTCCACCTCCATGAACTGCGTGACGTCCACAGTTCCGGCCACGCAGACCTTGGAGAGGTCGTTGCGGGACAGGTCCACCAGCATGAGGTGTTCGGCGCGTTCCTTCTGGTCCGCGAGCAGCTCCTCGGCGAAGGCCTTGTCCGCTTCAACCGTCTTGCCACGCGGCCGGGACCCGGCGATCGGGTGCGTGATGACTTCCTCCCCGGTGACTGTCACGAGGGCCTCCGGGGAGGAGCCCACGATCGAGTACTGGCGGCCGGCGGCGTCCTCGAGGCTGAAGATGTACATGTACGGGCTGGGGTTGGTGTTGCGCAGGACCCGGTAGACGTCCAGCGGATCGGCTCCGCACTCCATTTCGAAGCGGCGCGAGATCACCACCTGGAACACTTCGCCGTCGACGATCGCTTCCTTGCCACGGTCCAGGGCGGCCAAGTAATCGTTTTCATCCCAGCGCTCCTGCACGCTCGACGCGAAGTCCAGGGCTGCGGGCTGGAGTACGGAGACGGGCTGCTCCGTCGGGGTGCTGATCTTTGCCAGCAGGTCCTTCACCCGGGCGACGGCGTCGTGCCAGGCCTCGTCGACGCGTTCGGAGCTGTTGTCGAAATTGATCGCGTTGGCGATCAGCAGCACCGTGCCGTCCATGTTGTCGTGCACGGCCATGTCCGTCACGAGGTTCAGCGCCATTTCCGGAAGCTGCAGGTCGTCTTCCGGCGGGCTGGTGAGCTTTTCCCAGTGCCGGACGGTTTCCCAGCCGAGGAAGCCGACGAGGCCGGAGGTAAAGGGCGGCAGTCCTTCGAAACGTTCGGTGTGCAGGGCACGGACGGTGTCCCGGATGGCATCGACCGGGCTGCCGTCCAGCGGCACGCCGACGGGCGGCTCGCCGAGCCAGTGCGCCTGCCCGTCCTTGGTGGTCAGCGTGGCGCGGGACCGCGCGCCGATGAAGGAGTAACGGGACCAGGCGCCGCCCACTGCGGCGGACTCCAGCAGGAACGTCCCGGGCTGGCCCTGGGCGAGCTTGCGGTACAGCCCGATCGGCGTTTCGGCGTCAGCCAGCACCTTGAGCCGGACGGGGATGACACGGCTGTGGCCGGCGAGTTCCCGGAACTCGTCCAGGCTGGGGCTGATGATTCCAAGGTCCTGCATGGCTGCGTTTTTCCGCCTGTTCTCTTGGTCTAAAGCTTGCGAGGTGCCCGCGGCCTGCGCCGCGGTGCGCCGGTCAGTCGGCCTGGCCGACGACGGCGTCCAGCGCGCGTCCGTCGAAGCAGGTCCGGGTCCCGGTGTGGCAGGCGGCGCCGACCTGGTCGACCCGGACCAGCAGGGCGTCGCCGTCGCAGTCCAGAGCGAGCGACTTGACCCACTGCACGTGGCCGGAAGTGTCGCCCTTGCGCCAGTACTCCTGCCGGGAGCGGGAGTAGAAGGTGACCCGCCCGCTGGTCATCGTGCGGTGCAGCGCCTCGTCGTCCATCCAGCCCAGCATGAGCACCTCGTTGGTGTCGAACTGCTGGACGATCGCGGCCACCAGGCCGGCGCTGTCCCGCTTGAGAGACGCCGCGAGACCCGCGGGGAGCGGGCCGGCGTCGTGCGCCGAATCGGGGACGGCAGAACCCGGCGCGGCGGAAACCGGGACGGAATTTTCCGGGGCGTTTAGCTGGTCGTCGACCGGGACGGGGGCGGGGGCGGGCTGCTCAGACATCAGCTCAAGTCTAGTGCCTCCGCGCCCGCCCCTGCCCGGCGTTGCGGGCACCGCGCTTAACATCGCCGCCGAAAGCGCGTTGCGGCCGAAACCACGGCGCTTCCTGTGCCCAGAGGCGCGCCTCTCGTGCTAGTTTCACAAGTGATGCATTTCGTCGAACCGTCCCGAGAAGTTCTGGCCGAAACCCTGCTGGCGGCCGGTCCTGACTCCCCCACGCTCTGCAAGGGCTGGCAAACCCGTGATCTTGCAGCCCACCTCTACCTGCGGGAGCGCAAAGCCCGTGTTGGCCTGGGGCTCCTGATCAAACGGCTGTCCAAGGCCTCGGATGAGGCCACGGCCGAACTCGCCGCCACGGTACGGACCCCGGAAGCCTACGCGAAGCTGGTCAACACCTTCCGCGCCGGGCCGCCCGCTCTTTCCCCCATGCGGATCAAGGCCCTGGACGAAAGCTCCAACCTGATCGAGTACTTCGTGCACACGGAGGATGTCCGCCGGGCGGTGGACCGCTGGGCGCCCCGGGCCCTGGACGAGGCTTACTCGGACGCACTCTGGGATGAACTGATCAAGCGCGCCGCCATCCTGTACCGCGGCGTGGACCTCGGCATCGTGCTGGTGCGCCCGTCCGGGCCGCGGCATGTTGCCAAGCGGGCCCCCGTCTCGGTCGCGATCGTGGGCGAACCGGGTGAGCTCCTGATGCACGCGCATGGCCGGACCCGGCACGCGCTGGTGACCTTCGAGGGCCAGCCGGACGCCGTCGCGCTGCTGCAGTCCGCCGAAGTCGGACTCTAAGCTCGCGCTTAACCAAGCAACGCGGGGTCACATCGCGCCCATATTCCCCTTCGGGATGGGCGCAATGTGACCCCGCGTTGCCTTAATCAGGCTGGGGGTTAGCGGACTTCGAAGCCTGCCTCGCGGATGGCGGCTTTGACCTGGGCGATCATGTCGAGCGGCCCGAAGTGGAACACCGAGGCAGCGAGCACGGCGTCCGCGCCCGCAGCTACGGCCGGCGGGAAGTGCTCGGGCCTGCCGGCGCCGCCCGAGGCGATCAACGGCACCTTCACGCTGGCGCGGGCCAGGCGGATCAGTTCCAGGTCGAAGCCGTCCTTGGTGCCGTCGGCGTCGATCGAGTTGAGCAGGATCTCGCCGACGCCGCGGTCGGCGGCCTCGCGGGCCCAGGCGAGGGCGTCGATGCCTGTGCCCTGGCGGCCGCCGTGCGTGGTGACCTCGAACCCGGACGGTGTCGGCTGCGAGCCGGGACGGGTGCGCCGCGCATCGAGGGAAAGCACCAGCACCTGCGAGCCGAAGTGCCGGGTAATCTCGTCGATCACCCCGGGCCGGGCCACGGCCGCGGTGTTGATGGCCGCCTTGTCCGCCCCGTAGCGCAGCAACTTGTCCACCTCGGCCACGCCGCGGACGCCGCCGCCTACGGTCAGCGGGATGAAGACTTCCTCCGCGGTGCGCCGGACGACGTCGAAGGTGGTTTCGCGGTTGCCGGAGGACGCGGTGACGTCCAGGAAGGTCAGCTCGTCGGCGCCGCCGTTGTCGTAGCGGTGCGCGAGCTCCACCGGGTCGCCGGCGTCGCGCAGGCCCTCGAAATTGATCCCCTTAACCACCCGGCCGGCGTCGACGTCCAGGCACGGGATGACACGGACGGCTACGGACATGGCTGCTCCTGAACTGGGCTCACAAACGATGAGCTCACGGATAATGGCTTCACGGACGGGCCGCGCTAGATCCGGCAGGCGTGGATGCTGCTGACCAGGATGGCGCGGGCCCCGAGGTCATAGAGTTCGTCCATGATCCGGTTGGTGTCCTTCTTCGGCACCATCGAGCGGACGGCCACCCACTCCGAGTCGCGCAGCGGCGAGACGGTGGGCGATTCCAGTCCGGGCGTCAAGGCCGCGGCCTGCTCCACGAGTTCCTTGCGGATGTCGTAGTCCATCAGCACGTACTGCCGGGCCACGAGCACACCCTGGAGGCGGCGGATCAGCACTTCGGTGGCCGGGTTCTGCTCGCCCTTGCGGCCGATCAGGACCGACTCGGAGTTCAGGATCGGCTCGCCGAAGATTTCCATGCCGGCGGCTTTGAGTGTGGTGCCGGTTTCGACGACGTCGGCGATCGCGTCCGCGACGCCAAGCCGGACGGAGGATTCGACGGCGCCGTCGAGCCGGACGACCTTGGCGTTAATGCCGCGCTGGGCGAGGTAGCCGCGGAGCAGCCCGTCGTAGCTGGTGGCAAGGCGCTTGCCTTCGAGCTGGTCGATGGCGGTGAAATCCCCCACCGGGCCGGCGAAGCGGAAGGTGGAGGCCGCGAAGCCCAGCGGCAGCAGCTCTTCGGCTTCAACCTCGGCGTCGAGCAGCAGGTCGCGGCCCGTGATGCCGACGTCCAGGGTGCCTTGGCCGACGTACACGGCGATGTCACGGGGGCGGAGGAAGAAGAATTCAATGTCGTTGTCCGGGTCCACCATGACCAATTCGCGGCTGTCGCGGCGCTGGCGGTAGCCTGCCTCGGCAAGCATGGCGGAGGCGGCTTCGGACAGGGATCCCTTGTTCGGGACGGCAACTCTCAGCATGGGAAGTTCTTTCTGGTTAGGAAGTCATCGGTGCAGGCACAGCGGGCCACGCGGTGCGCCGGCCCCCCGGACAAAGGTCCGGGGGAAGGCGCGACGTGGCTAGAGATGCTTGTAGACGTCTTCCAGGCTGAGTCCTTTGGCGAGCATCAGAACCTGCAGGTGATAGAGCAGCTGCGAAATTTCTTCCGCGGCGGCCTCATCGGATTCGTACTCGGCAGCCATCCAGACCTCGGCTGCTTCCTCCACGACTTTCTTGCCGATGCCGTGGATTCCGGACTCCAGTTCGGCGACGGTGCGGGAGCCCTCCGGGCGGGTGGCTGCCTTCTCACTCAGTTCTGCGAACAGCGACTCGAAATTCTTCACACCCTCCAGCCTACTTGTTCACGGCCGGAGCACGCCTGCCGGGCCCTTGCATGACGGCCCGGATGTGAGCGAATACACAGCTTAGGAGTACAGCTTGAGCGTGACGGCGGTGGCCAGCGCGGCGGTGACGGCCTCGTGGCCCTTGTCCTCGGTGGAGCCGGGGAGGCCGGCGCGGTCGATGCCCTGCTGCTCGGTGTCACAGGTCAGCACGCCGAAGCCGACCGGCACGCCGGTGCGGACGCTGACCTCGGTCAGGCCGAGGGTGGCGGCTTCGCAGACGTACTCGAAGTGCGGGGTGCCGCCCCGGATCACGACGCCGAGCGCCACTACGGCGTCGAAGTGCGGCGCCAGCCGGGCTGCCGCGACCGGCAGTTCAAAGGTTCCGGGGACGCGCAGCACGGTCGGTTCGGTGATGCCAGCGTCCTTGGCGGCGCGCAGCGCGCCGTCGAGCAGGCCGTCCATGATCTTGGTGTGCCAGCTGGCGGCCACGATGGCCAGTTTCAGCCGTGAGGTTTCGTCGCGCTGGAAGGTGGTCAGGTCAATCTGGGGTGCGCCGTGGCCGCTCATGGGAGCTCCTTGCTGTGGGAGGTGTCTGGGGGTGCTTGCTTGGGGGTGCTGCGGGAGGGCTCAGCCCTGTTCGTGCTCGAAGCCGAGCTGTCCGGCGGCGGGCGCGGCGGGCTCCATGTCGAGGACCAGCCGGTGGTCCATCCGGTCCTTCTTGGTCTGCAGGTAGCGGAGGTTCTGTTCCCGGGAGGGCACCTCTGTGGGGACCATCTCGACCACCCGGACGCCGGCCTGGGCCAGCCTGTCCTGCTTGTCCGGGTTGTTGCTCAGCAGGCGGATCTCGTGCAGGCCCATCTCGGCGAGGATCTGGGCCGCTGCCTTGTAGCAGCGGGCGTCCACCGGCAGGCCCAGCTGCTCGTTGGCCTCGACCGTGTCGAAGCCGGCCTCCTGCAGGGCATAAGCCTTGATCTTGTTGGCCAGGCCGATGCCGCGGCCTTCCTGGCCGCGCAGGTAGAGCAGCGTGCCACCGAATTCGTGGATCATCTCCAGGGCATAGGCCAGCTGTTCGCCGCAGTCGCACCGGTAGGAACCAAACACGTCCCCGGTGAGGCATTCGGAGTGCAGCCGGACCAGGGGGGCCTGGCCGTCCGTGGCCGGCAGCGGGGAGCTCACGGCGAGGTGTTCGGCGCCGGTGTCCAGATCGGTCCAGGCCTGCGCCACGAAGTCGCCGTACGCGGTGGGCAGCTGGACGATTGGCCCGCCGCTGACCGGATGCGGCTGCTGTCCCGGGGTGGCCGGCTGCGCTTCAGAAGTCGTCATTGTCTCTCCTCAATCCAGGTGTCAGGCGGATGCCGCTGCGTGGCTGCCGGGGTTACCGGCCTCAAGGTAAGCCACCAGGTCGGCAATCGAGATCAGCGGGCAGCCATGTTCGATCGCGAAACCGCGAAGTCCGTCCAGCCGCATCATTTCTCCGTCGTCGTGCACCAGCTCTGCAATTACGCCCACGGGCTCCAGGCCGGCCAGCCGGCACAGCTCAACAGCCGCCTCGGTGTGGCCGGGACGCTCCCGCACACCCCCCTTAACGGCGCGGAGCGGGAAAACATGCCCGGGACGGGTCAGCGAATTTGGCTGGCTGGTCGGATCGGCCAGGATCCGGGCCGTCAGGGCCCGGTCGGTGGCCGAGATTCCGGTGCTCACGCCCACCGCCGCGTCGCACGAAACCGTGTACGCGGTGCCTTTGGAGTCCTGGTTGATCGCCACCATCGGCGGCAACGCCAGTTCGTCCGCCCGTTCACTGGTCAGCGGTACGCAGATGACGCCGGAGCTGTAGCGGATGGTCCAGCCCATCAGCGCCGGGGTCGCGTGCTGCGCGGCGAAGATGATGTCGCCTTCGTTTTCGCGGTCCTCGTTGTCGACCACCAGCACCGGCCGGCCGGCGGCCATGGCGCGGATCGCGTCTTCGATCGGGTCCAGCGCGGCGGGCGCGTCCACGGCGAGTCCGCGGTTCTCCTGCAGCCGGCTCATGATGCGGCCGCCTGGCGGTGCGCAGCCTCCGGGCGGGGCGTGGCGGGGGCGAAGGCGAGCAGCCGTTCGGTGTACTTGGCCAGCACGTCCACTTCAAGGTTCACGCGGGCGCCGATGGACTTGGCGCCCAGGCCCGTTTCGGCCAGGGTCGTCGGGATCAGGCCGACTTCGAACCACGGCGCCGGCTCCGGCGCCGGGCTCACGGCCGTAACGGTCAGGGAGACGCCGTCGACGGCGATCGAGCCCTTCTCCGCGATGTAGCGGGCCAGCCCGGCCGGCACACCGAAGCGCAGCCGGTCCCAGTTGCCGAGCGGCTCGCGTTCCAGCAGTTCGCCGACGCCGTCGACGTGCCCCTGCACGACGTGGCCGTCGAGCCGGCCGCCGGCCTGGACGCAGCGCTCGAGGTTGACCGGATCCCCGGCTGCCAGCCCGCCGATGGTGCTGCGGAGCAGGGTCTCCCCCATGACGTCGACGCTGAAGTCCGCGCCGTCGATGTCCGTGGCGGTCAGGCAGACGCCGTTGACGGCAATCGAGCCGCCGTGGGCCAGTCCCTCGGTGCTGCCGGGGGCGTGCAGGCGCAGCGTGGCGCTGGTTTCGCCGTCGCGCTCGACGGAGAGCACCTTCCCCTGCTCGGCGATAATTCCGGTAAACATCAGTAGCCTCCTGCGGCGGTGTCCGCGTCGGTGCGCGGGGTGGAATCGGATGAAGTGTCAGTGGCGGGGCGCAGGTGCAGCCGCAGGTCGCGGCCCAGCATCCGGACGGCGCCGCCGGAGGCCTGGTCCCAGTCCCAGTGCTGGGCATCGGCGAGGGTGCCGATGCCGAGGTCCTCCAGGGCAGGTGTGCCCGAGCCAAGCAGCGTCGGGGCCAGATAGACGATCAGCTCGTCGACGAGGCCCGCGGCGAGGAAAGCGCTCAGGATCCGCGAGCCGCCTTCGACCATGAGGTGCCGGACGCCGGCGTCGAACAGTTGGTCCAGGGCCTCGCGGGGGTCCCGGGTCGGCAGGTGCAGCGCCTTGCCGTCGCCGCCGTTGACGGCGGCGCCGTCGGGAATCCCGCGCAGGCCCATGACGGCCCGCAGCGGCTGCTTTTCCGCGGCTGCGCCGTCGGGGGTGCGGGCCGTGAGCCGCGGGTTGTCGACCAGGACCGTCTGCGTGCCGACCAGGATCGCATCGATCCGGCCCCGCAACGCGTGGTTGTCGGCGAGCGACTCGGGGCTGGAGATCCACTGGCTGGTGCCGTCGCTGGCCGCGATCCGGCTGTCCAGGGTCTGGGCGATGTGCAAGGTGACGAAGGGCCGTTTGGCGGCGACGGCGTCGAACCAGCGTCGGTTGAGCTCGAGGGCTGCGACGGCGCCCAGGCCCGACCGGACCCTGACACCGGCGGCGCGCAGGGTGGCCGCTCCCCCGGCGGCGGGATCATGCGGGTCGTCGATGGCGTAGACGACGTCGGCCACGCCGGCGTCGATGATGGCCTGGGCGCAGGGGCCGGTGCGGCCGCAGTGGTTGCACGGCTCGAGCGTGACCACCATGGTGGTGCCGGTCAGGTCCAGTCCGGCCGCCACTGCCTGCGAGATCGCGTCGGCCTCGGCGTGGGGGGTGCCGGCGCCGCGGTGGTGGCCGGTCACGAGGGGTGTGCCGTCGGGCCCGATAATGACGGCGCCCACCAGCGGGTTCGCACCCCGCGGGCCCTGCGCCGCGGCTGCGAGGGCGGCATCCATGGCGGCCGTCTCGGCGGCGCTGAAGCCGGCGGCGGCGAAGCCTTCCTTGTCCGGCTGTTCCTGCGGCCCGGCGGCCGCCTGCTGAACGCTCATTTGCCGCCCGCCCGGTCCCGTAGGACCGCGGAGTCGGCGAAGAGCCATCGCAAGGGGTTCATGTCTGTCGTTCCTTCCCTCAAGAACCGCGATGGCTCCGGGGGTATACGACAGCGCAATTCCGCGGCGCCGTGAGGGCTCCGCAGTAACAGCTGTACGTGCTTCTCTCATCCAGACTTTAACTGTCGGTACCGGAGTTCCACCGGTTCAACCGTCCGCCGTCATCCTTCCCCAAGGGAAGAGTGCCGGCTCGCGGGTCGCGGACTATAACCGCCGGTTCGGACTTACACCGACCCCGGAGCACGTATGTGTGTAGCTATTCTGACACAACCGGGCGGACGGCCCGGCTATTCCCGCGGAACGGACGGTACAACTTTCGTCATGTTCCGGCGGGCTAGCGGCTGCCCGCGGCCCGCAACCGCCCGATCGCATCCGCCGGGTCGTCTGCGCCGTAGACAGCGGAGCCGGCCACAAAGACGTCCGCCCCGGCCTCGGCGGCACGCCAGATGGTCTTCTCCGTGATTCCGCCGTCCACCTGGATCTTGATATCCAGGCCGGAGGCGTCGATTGCCGCCCTGGCCCGGCGGATCTTGGGCAGCGTGAGGTCCAGGAATTCCTGGCCGCCGAAGCCGGGTTCCACCGTCATGATGAGAATCATGTCCAGCTCGCCGAGCATGTCCAGGAACGGCTCCACGCCGCTGCCGGGCCGCAGCGCCAGGCCGGCCTTGGCGCCGCGGGCGCGCAGCTCGCGGGCCAGTTTCACCGGCGCGATGGATGCTTCGGCGTGGAACGTCACGGAAGCCAACCCGGCGTCGGCGTAGGCCGGCGCCCAGCGGTCGGCGTGCTCGATCATGAGGTGCGCGTCCAACGGGATCGGGCTGACTTCCTGCAGCCGCTGGACCACCGGAAGCCCGAGCGAGAGATTGGGCACAAAATGGTTGTCCATCACGTCCACGTGCACGGCGTCAGCGGTCCTGATCTTGTGGAGCTCGGACTGGAGGTTCGCGAAGTCCGCCGAAAGGATGCTCGGGTGGATGCAGCAATGGGCCATGGATTTCCTTGTCGTTGCGCTGGTCGGAAGGTCAGGTAACTGGTGCCAGTATGGCCGAAGCTCAGGCTTTCTTGTGGATCAGCGCCAGGAACATGGCGTCCGTCCGGTGCCGGTGCGGCCAGAGCTGGGCCGTGAGGTCGTGGCCGGCCTCGAGGTGGCCGGTGAGGCTCACCGCGTCGAGGGCCGCGCCGGCGTCGAGCAACTCGAGGTCGTCGCGCTTGCGCAACGCGTCGCTGACGACGGCGGTGGTCTCGGCCGGGTGCGGGGAACACGTCACGTAGGCCACCACACCGCCGGGCTTGACCGCATCGAGGGCCGACTTAAGCAGTTCCCGCTGCAGCGGGCCGAGATCGACAAGGTCCTTGGGGGTGCGCCGCCAGCGCGATTCCGGGCGGCGGCGCAGCGCGCCCAGTCCGGTGCAGGGTACGTCCACAAGCACCCGGTCGAAGCTTTCCGCCATCTCGGACCCGACCTCGCGGCCGTCGCCGGTGCGGACATGCCAGACCTCGTGCGGGACGGCGGCGAGGGCCTGACGGACAAGTTTCGCGCGGTGCGGCGCCGGCTCGTTGGCGAGCAGGGTGGCGCCGTGCTGCCGGGCCAGGGCGCCGAGCAGGGCTGCCTTGCCGCCGGGTCCGGCGCAAAGATCAAGCCAGCGTTCGCCGCCGGCCTGGCTGCCAGGGCCGCCGACGGCGCTTTCGGCGCCGCCCGCGCCGGTTCCCGCAGCAAGGTCCACGGAGGCCAGGGCGCGCGCCACCAGCTGCGAGCCGACGTCCTGGACCCGGGTGCTGCCATCCCGCACCGAGGCAAGCCGGCCAAGGTCGCCGCCGCTGGAGAGCGCCGAACCTTCCACGAGCTCGCCGGGTGTGGCGCCGCTTTCGAGGGCTTCGTCGAGGCTGCCGAGACCGGGCAGCGCCACGAGGTTCACCACGGGCGCGGCGTTGTCTGCCTCAAGGAGGTCGTTGATTTCGGTCACCGGGCGGCCATGCGCCACCAGGGACTGCCGGAAGGCGCGCACGATCCACTCGGGGTGGGCGTAGCGGACCGACGCCACCTTCGTCTCGTCCGGCTCGTCGCGAAGCAGCAGCTCCAGCCACTCGTCCAGCGTGTGCGCGGAGACCTTGCGGAGCACGGCGTTGATCAGGCCGGAGGGGCCGGCGCCGATCACGGCGCGGGCCAGGCCGACGGTCTCGTCGAGCGCGGCGTGCGCCGGGACCCGCATGGCCAGCAGCTGGTGCGCGCCGATCCGCAGGGCGTCGAGGATGGCCGGGTCCAGCTGGTCCAGCGGGCGGTCCACGCAGCGGGCAAGGATCGCGTCATAGGTGCCCTGGCCGCGGAGGGCGCCGTAGCTGAGCTCGGTGGCGAAACCGGCGTCGCGCTTGTCCAATCCGTGATGCCGGATCCGGGCCGGCAGCACGAGGTTCGCGTAGGCGTCCTCGGCGGCCACCGCACGCAGCACCTCAAAGGCGACCAGCCGCGCCGGGTCGGCTCGACGGCTGCGCTGGGAGGGGGCACTTTCGGTGTAGCTGCGCTGCGGTCCGCGGTTCCGTTCGCGTCCCTGCGCGTTCCGCTTCACGCCGCCCCGGGGGCCCTGGCCGCCGCGGCCGCCGGACCCCTGGCCGCCGGACCCTTGTCCGCCGGATTGGGGGCCCCTGGCCCGGCCGCTGCCATTTGATCCGGATTCGCTCATTCGAAGACCACGCTTTCCAGTGTTGCCTGTCCGCGCGCCCAGTCGGCGGCGGTCATCATTTTCTTGCCCGCAGGCTGGACCCGGGTGAGCTCAACGGGGTGCGAGCCGGTCCCGACCAGGACGGCTTTCCCGTCGAGGGCCAGGTGTCCCGGGCGCAGGGCCGGAGCCCCGGGCCGGAGCAGTACCGGTTCGAGCTTGATGCGCTGTCCGTCCAGCGTGGTCCAGGCCCCGGGTTCCGGCGTCACTCCGCGGGCGCGGCGTCCGATCGCGAGTGCCGGCTGCTGCCAGTCGAGCCGGCCGTCCTCGAGGGTGAGTTTCGGGGCCAGGCTGATGTCGCCCTGCTGCGGCACGGCGGTGGCCTTGCCGGCGTCGACGGCGGAGAGTGTCTGGGTCAGCAGCACGGCGCCGCTGTGCGAGAGTCGGTCCAGCAACTCCCCCGCGGTGTCCGTGGGCCGCACCGCCTCGGTCAGGGTGCCAAACACGGGTCCGGTGTCCAGGCCCTCTTCGAGCCGGAAAGTCACGGCGCCGGTGATGTCGTCCCCGGCGATGAGTGCCCGCTGCACAGGCGCAGCCCCGCGCCAGGCCGGCAGGAGCGAAAAGTGCAGGTTGATCCAGCCGTGCCGGGGAACGTCCAGGGCCGCCCGCGGAATGAGTCCGCCGTAGGCGACGATTGCGGCAACGTCGGGCGCGGCCGCCTCGATCCTGGCCGTCACTGCCGCATCGACCTTGGCGGCATGGATGACCTCGATGCCGAGCTCCGCGGCGCGGGCGGCGACCGGCGAGGGCGTCAGGACGCGTTTGCGTCCCAAGGGAGCATCCGGCCGGGTCAGGACGGCGACGACGTCGAAGCCGGCCGCGACGAGGGCGGCCAGCGAGGGGACGGCGACGGCCGGGGTTCCCGCGAAGAGGACCCTCACTGGCCGGTTCCGAAGGAGGAACCCGCGCCGAAGCTCGAGCCGACGGTCTTGGCGCGCTTCGACGTCGTCTGCTCGGTGATGGAGTCGTAGTTGGCGTTGCGGATGGCGCGCAGGGCCGCTTTGCGGTCCTCGCCTTCGAGCCGGTCGGTGAAGAGGATCCCGTCCAGGTGGTCCGTTTCGTGCTGGAAGACCCGCGCGAGCATGCCCTCACCTTCAAGCACCACCGGGTTGCCGTGCACGTCGACGCCGGTGACGCGGGTGCTTTGGCGCCGGCGGACCGGGAACCCCAGTCCGGGAATGGAGAGGCAGCCTTCCACCTCGTCCGGCTGGAAGTCTTCGCTGTTCTCCAGCACCGGGTTGATGATGTGGCCCTCCACCCCGCGGATGCGGTAGGTGAAGACCCGCTGGCTGATGCCGACCTGGGGTGCGGCCAGGCCGGCGCCCTCCACGTCCTCCATGGTTTCGGTCATGTCGGCAACGAGCTTTTCCAGCTCAGGCCCGAATTCCGTCACGGGATCGGCAACTGTGCGCAGCACCGGGTCCCCAATGATGCGGATATTCAAAATGGCCATGGGCAATCTGTCCTCACGGTGGGCTGCTTGGGATCCCATCCAGTTTAGTGGCAGCCTCGGGCTTCCGGCTCAGCGGGCCACCGGCGGCGCGATCGGCAGCAGGGCTGCTCCGGCGGCCGAGGTGTCGGCGGACATCTCCCAGACGCGGCGCAGCGCGCAGAACTTCCACCAGTGATGCTTGAGCACCTCCGGGTTGGCCCGCTGCGGCCGGACCTCGGTCTCGCCGATGGCCACCGCGAGGAGGATCGGGGAATCGCCGTGCTGCCAGGCTTCCCACTCCCCTGCCACCGGGTCCACGAGGCTTTCCTCCGCCTTCATGCCGGCCACCAGCTGCATGACGACCTTGTCGTCGAGCGGTTTGACCGTGCCGTCCCGGCTGGTGCCCTTGGTCTTGTAGTCGATGAGGCAGGTGCGGCCATTGATCTTGGCCACCAGGTCAAGGGTTCCCGCGTAGCCCACGGTCTTGTTCCAGACCGTGATCTCCGGGGCTATCGGCTCCACCTGGAACAGTTCCCACCACTCGTCGAAGCGCGCGGCGAAGGCTTCCTCACCGTTGGCCGCGAGGGCCTCACGGGTTTCCTTCATCTGATGCGGCCGGCCAAGCGCCCGCAGGGCCACCTGCTCGCAGTAGTTGTGCACGCGGTCGCCACGCTTGGCGGCGTCGTCCCGGTGCGTTTCGGCTGCCTTCGCCGCCCGGCTTACCGCCTGCCGCACCTTGGCCGGGCTCCCCAGGATCGCCGGCAGCGAGGGATCCGCCGCGAGGCTGCTCGCACCCATGTAGCCGAACCAGCCGTCCAGGCCGTGGGGCTGCTGGCCGATCACGGTGGTGATGGAGGGTACGGAGAACTGCTCGGACGTGGAACGTGCATACATCCGGCCGTAGTCGGTGGCGTGGGCGAGAAGCGGGGCGGTCATAAAAAGACTCTTTCACAGGGGTCGGACGCTCTAGGGAAAACAAAATGGCCCGCCCCGCTCTGTGAGCGGAACGGACCATTTTCCAGGTGGGCGATACTGGGTTCGAACCAGTGACCTCTTCGGTGTGAACGAAGCGCGCTACCACTGCGCCAATCGCCCCGGTGCCATTGAATGCTAGCCCACCCCGGCGGAATATAGAAATCGGCGCTCCGGATGCCGGGCGGACCCCCTCGGCGACCCGGCCTGGCTGCGCCCGTTGGACGAAGATGGCCGCTTTCCGGGGTCATTTGGCGGCCACGATTGGCGAATCGGTGGGGCGGGGGCGGAGGGCAGGTCGGTGCCGGCCCGGACCGCGCCCCGCTGGACGAAGATAGCCGCAATACGGGTCGACTTAGCTGCCGTCTGCGGCAATCAGCGGAACGGGCTCGCCCCAGCGATCCGCAGACCTTCCCCCGGCACCGCTCGTTCGCTGACCGCGTCTGCCTCCGCCGTCGTCGTCGGACACCACGTCCGCCGCCCCGCCCAGGCGACGTGAGAACGGGGGCGAATTACACTCCTGTAATTAGCAAAATCCCCTAGATTGCGGGGAAGAACGGGGGTCCGGTGACGCCGGACGCGGCCCGATTTGTAGATTCCCTGAACCTCCTATAGAGTTCTTACTCGTTGGAACGCGAGGAAATGCCGAATACGGCAGGGAATCGCAGGCAACAATGCGGACGTAGCTCAGCTGGTAGAGCACCACCTTGCCAAGGTGGATGTCGCGAGTTCGAATCTCGTCGTCCGCTCGCAGGACACTGTCACGGCAACGGTTCTTCGGAACTGTGTCTACACGGTGGGTTGGCCGAGAGGCGAGGCAGCGGCCTGCAAAGCCGTATACACGGGTTCGAATCCCGTACCCACCTCGGTGAAAACCCTGGTTTCCGGTTCCGGCCGGATGCGAAAGGGGCGATTGGCGCAGCGGTAGCGCGCTTCCCTGACACGGAAGAGGTCACTGGTTCGATCCCAGTATCGCCCACCAAAGCAAGGCAACTTGCTTGATCCAGTACCACCGGCCTGCCGGAATGGACTAAAAATGCGGACGTAGCTCAGCTGGTAGAGCACCACCTTGCCAAGGTGGATGTCGCGAGTTCGAATCTCGTCGTCCGCTCTGTCGTTTCACCAGATTCACACAACTCCACTCCGGATCCTTCCGGTTGCGGGCGATTGGCGCAGCGGTAGCGCGCTTCCCTGACACGGAAGAGGTCACTGGTTAGATCCCAGTATCGCCCACCGTAAAAGCAGCTCCCTTGGGGCTGCTTTTTTCGTTCCCCTTCCCACGGCCCCGCACAGAGTCTTTCTCCTCTGGGCGTACACCCTTGGCACGTCCCCACCCGGCGGTTAGGATCGGAAGCGCTAGGAGCGATCTGGCTCCGCGACTGAAGGGAGGTGCCCGTGGGTTTACTTGACGATCTAAAGGGCAAGGCTCAGCATCTGATTGGTGGCAACGAACAGGCCATCAAGGACGGCATCGAAAAGGCGGGTGATTTCGTCGATTCGAAGACCGGCGGAAAATACGCCGACAAAGTAGATTCCGCCCAGCGAGGCGCCTCCGACTTCGTGGACAACGCGGACGGCCGGCCGGCAACGGCCCCCGTCGCAGAGCCGCACGTCGCGGGTGAGCCACCAGTCGCCGGGGAACCCCGGCAGCAGGGCCTCTGACCCAGGTACGTCAGCGAGGTGCCGGTCCCGCCGCGAGGCGGCGCCGGCACCTTTGTCGTTTAACGACCGACGCGGGGTCAGCCCCAACTGGCTCGCAGTAGTTGTCGTTTTGAGCCCTCAAAACGACAACTACTGCGAGTTAGTTGGGTTCCTACCGCGGCCGGGGCTAGGACGGCTCGTGGTTCTGGCCCTCCCGGGCGAGGGCGGTGAGCCGGGACACGGCACGGAAGTACTTCTTCATGTACCCGCCGGTCATCATTTCCTCGGTGAAGAGCTGGTCGAACGGCACGCCGCTGGCCAGGATCGGCACGTCCTTGTCGTACAGCCGGTCCGCCAGGACAACGAAGCGCAGCGCCACGGCCTGTTCGGTGATGGTCTCGACGTTGCGCCACACCACGCCGTCGATCCCGTCGATCAGCTGCCGGTAGCGGCTCGGGTGCACCCCGGCCAAGTGGTTGATCAGGGTACTGAATTCATCCTTGGCCACCGTCTGGCCGTCGAACTCCGCCTGCATATGGTGCGTAAGCTCGTCGTTGCGCAGCGGCGCTGGCGCCTTCGGCAGGCCGCGGTGGCGGTAGTCCTCGCCGTCGATCCGGACGACGTCGAACTGGTCCGCCAGGACTTGGATCTCGCGCTGGAAGTCGACGGCGGCGAAGCGGCCGTCACCGAGGGAGCCGGGCAGGGTATTGGACGTTGCGGCGAGCTTGACTCCGGCGTCGGCGAGCTCGCGCATCAGCCGGGACATCAGCACCGTGTCACCCGGATCATCAAGCTCGAACTCATCGATGCAGACCAGCTTGTAGTGGCTGAGCGCCTCCACGGTCTTGCGGAACGACAGCGCCCCCACCAGGTTGGTGTACTCCACGAAGGTGCCGAAGGCCTTGGGGCCCGGGGCCGCGTGCCAGAGCGAGGCCAGCAGGTGGGTCTTGCCGACGCCGAAGCCGCCGTCGAGGTAGATGCCCGCCCGCGAGGTGTCCTTCTTGCCGAAGAGCCGCTTGAACAGGCCGTCGCCGTCGCGGGAACCGACACCGGCAGCAAAGCTTTGCAGGGCATGCACCGCGTGCGCCTGGCTGGGCTGGGCCGGATCCGGCCGGTAGCTGGCGAAGGACACCCCGCCGAAGCGCGGCGACGGATAAAACCCGTTGAGGAGTTCATCGACGGAAACCGCCGGGGTTCTGGCGGCGAGCTGTTCGATCTGTACCAAGGTGGTCCGTTCTGCTGGTCTCGTGTCCCCAGAAAGAATACCGGCAAAGGCCGGGTTCCCTTCCGGGCGCGGGAACGGACGTGACCAAGGCCATATTTCCGCGTATGTAGGCCCGGGAAGCAATCCCGCCGGGGCGTGGTTAGTGTGGAGGCAGACCCGGCGCCGTGTACCACCCCTGGCCCGGCCTCCCAAAAGCCCCAGTGAAAGGCCCACTTCATGCCCTACCCGGTTGAGCAGAACGAGAAATTCAGCGCCTACGCCCACCCCGAACGCCTGGTTTCCACCGAGTGGCTCGCGGCGGCACTTGAAGGCGGTGCGCTCGACGGCGGCAAACTGGTGGTCGTCGAGTCGGACGAGGACGTGCTGCTGTACGAAACCGGCCACATCCCCGGCGCGGTCAAGATCGACTGGCACACCGACCTGAACGACGAGGTCACCCGCGACTACGTGGACGGTGAAGCCTTTGCCGCCCTGGCCGCCGCGAAGGGAATCTCCCGGGACAGCACCGTGGTGATCTACGGCGACAAGTCCAACTGGTGGGCCGCCTACGCGCTGTGGGTCTTCACCCTCTTCGGCCACGAGGATGTCCGGCTGCTCGACGGCGGCCGCGACAAGTGGATCGCCGAGGGACGCCCGATCACCACGGACCGGACAGTGCCCGCGACGGGCGACTACCCCGTGGTCGAGCGCAACGACGCCCCGATCCGCGCCTTCAAGGAGGACGTGCTGGCGCACTTCGGCAAGCCGCTGATCGACGTCCGCTCGGCCGAGGAGTACACCGGCCAGCGCACCCACATGCCGGCTTACCCGGAAGAGGGCGCCCTGCGCGGCGGCCACATCCCCACCGCCGCGTCCATCCCCTGGGCCCGCGCCGCAGCGGAGGACGGCACCTACCGCAGCCGCCCCGAACTCGAGGCCCTCTACCTGGGCGAGGCCGGGCTCAAGGAAGGGGACGACGTCGTTGCCTACTGCCGGATCGGTGAGCGTTCCAGCCACACCTGGTTCGCGCTGAAGTACCTCCTGGGCTTTGATACCGTCCGCAACTACGACGGGTCCTGGACCGAGTGGGGAAACGCCGTGCGTGTCCCGATCGTCAAGGGCACCGACCGTGGCACCGTTCCGGCCGGATTCTAGGGGCAGTCACCGGATCCGACCGGGACACAATCGCCGCCCGTGCGTAAGCTGGGACTGATGAATACTTCTGCCCTCCCGGCCGCCCTCGCGGAAATTGTTGACGACTTCCAAGCCCTCGAAGAAGCCGAGCGGCTCCAGCTGCTGCTCGAGTTTTCCCGGGAGCTGCCGGATCCTCCGGCGCGCCTCCAGGACCACCCGGAGCTGATGGAGCAGGTGGTGGAATGCCAGTCGCCGCTGTTCCTGACGATCGAGACGGAACCCGGCGTCGACGGCCAGTCCGGCGGCGCACCGGAGCGCGTGCGCTTGTTCTTCAAGGCTCCGCCGGAGGCCCCCACGACGCGCGGTTTCGCCGGCGTGCTGCACGAGGGCCTCGACGGGCTTAGCCCGGCGGAGATCCTGGCCGTCCCGGACGACATGCCCGAACTCCTCGGACTCACGCGCGCCATCACTCCCCTGCGGATGCGCGGTATGACGGCGATGCTCGGCCGGATCAAGCGCAAAGTCGCCGCCCTGCCGCAGCAGGGCTGAGCCGGTCCCGTGGCCCGCAAACAGGCATCCCAGGGAACCCCTGCCACCGCGGCACTCGCGGCGGCCGGGGTTTCCTTCGTTGCGCACCCCTACAGCCATGACCCCGCCGCGGCCAGCTACGGCCTGGAGGCCGCCGAGGTACTGGGGATCGACCCCGCCCGGGTGTTCAAAACCCTGATGGTCGACGTCGACGGGCGCCTCGCCGTCGGCGTCGTGCCGGTCAGCGGCAACCTGGACCTGAAGGCGATGGCGGCGGCCCTGGGCAGCAAGAAGGCCGCGATGGCGGACCCAGCGACGGCGGAGCGCCGCACCGGCTACGTCCTCGGCGGCATCTCCCCGCTGGGACAGCGCCAGCCCTCCCCCACCGTGGTCGACGAGAGCGCGTTGGAGCTGGAAACCATCCTGGTCTCGGGCGGCCGCCGCGGCCTGGACCTGGAGCTCAGCCCGGCCGAACTGATCCGGCTGACCGGCGCCAGCACGGCCCGGATCGGCACCTCCAACCACCGCTAACGGCTCCGGCGGTGGGAGCCTTAGCCCGCGGGTGATGGCCGGGGCGCGAGCTGCTGCCGGAGCCAGGCCGTGACCAGCGACTCCCAGCGCTCCGGGTCGACGTTCCATTCCTTCGTGTGCCGTGCCGTGCTGAACGCTTCGAAGGTCACCATCTCCGGATTCTTCTCCGCCAGGTCCGCGGACGGGCCGTAGGGAACGTATTCGTCGTCGACGGAGTGCAGGATCAGCGTCGGTGTCCGTAGCTCCACGGCACGGGAGACCCAGTCCATCGCCTTGAGGTCCACGGGGGCGGCCAGGCCGGTCAGGCGGCGGCCCAGCCGGTGGCTCATCATTAACTGCCCGTAGCGTCCGACGGCGGAGGGGATCCGGTTCAGCTCGGCATGGTGCGCCAGGACATTCACCCAGTTAATCACCGGGGCGTCCAGCACCATGGCCCGGATCAGGTGGTGGTACCGGGACAAATCCGCGGTCTGCAGGCAAATCGCGCCGCCCATGGACCAGCCGAAGAGCACCACCTCGTGCGCCCCCTGCTCCAGCGCATATCCGATCGCGGCTTCGACGTCCCGCCACTCGGTGGAGCCCAGGCCGTAACGGCCATCCGCGGCCGACGGGGCCAGGCCGTCATTGCGGTAGGAGATCAGCAGGCTGGAGAGGCCCAGCTCGCGGGCCACCCGGACGGCGCGCAGGCCCTCCTGCCGCGAGGCGCCGCGCCCGTGCACCATGATCGCCCAGGTATCCGACGTCGGCGTCCCGGCCGCCGGGGCGGCCCTGACCTGCCACGCTGGTGCCGTCCCGCCGTCGACCGCAATCTGCACCTCTTCGAACGGCAGTCCGATCGCCGCGGGGTCGGGGTGCACGGCACCGCTCCAGTAGCCGCGCCGCGCCGCGGTCAGGTCCCCGCTATAGACCGCCTCGACTTCGCGCAGCACGGTCTGCTCCGCGGGCGAGTAGGACAGGATGCGGCCGAGGCGGGCATGGCCGCGGCCACCGTCGAAAAAGAAACCGTAGACGCCCTCCACGGTGGAATCGGGGGTCGCCTTGAGGATGACCTGCAGGCCTCGGCCCTCTCGGATTACGGCCAGCACCTCCTGGTCCTCCTCGCGAACCCGGACCGGGGTGATGACACGCCGGGCGAAGTAAAGGGCCAGCGCCGAGGACCCGGCGGCGAGCAGTCCGGCTGCGGCGCTTCCGCCGATGATGCCGCCCACCGCCCACCTGGCGTTCCCCTTCAGCCCGGTGTCCAGCACGCCGGTGTCCGGGTTTCCCGCGGGCAGAGCGCGGGAACTGGATCGGGCAATCAGGGTCCGGGGCGTTGGCGGGGCGAGGCGCGGGGTGGATGCCATGGCACCATTCTTACCGAACTCCGGGCCAACCCCGGCATCCGGCGCACCAATACCGCCGCCGGTGCGGGGGCCGGCCCCGGCGCAATACGGCTAGGCTGGGGGCATGAGCGACCCAATCGTCATCCTGACAGAAGAGCCCCTCGGCGCGGACGACCGCGTCAACATCGAAACCCTCGTGGCGGACGGTGATTCGCCGCTGGTCGTCCTGGTCCCGGCGAACACGGAGCGCCACCTGCTGGTGGACTTCCTGGAGAACCTCTCCATGCTGGAGGTCGCCAAGGCGTTCCGGGAGTTGACTGCCAAGCATCCCGATCCGGCCGTGGAACGGACGGCGGCGGCCGAAACGCTCGCCGCGTCGCTCGCCGCGCTGGGCGGAATCGGCGGAGGCGTGACCGGCGAAGTCGTCGAGGGCCGGGCCGTTGACGCCCTGGTCGCCAAGGTCAAGGAGCTGAACGCCGGGCAGGCCGTGGTGATCACCAGGCCGCACGCCGTCGCGGACACCTTCCACACCGACTGGGCCAACGAGGCGCAGGACAAGCTCGGCCTGCCGGTGCTGCATTTGTACGCCGGATCGGGATTTATCGGGGACTCCTGAGCGTTATTGAGGTCATGAGCATCTTCAGCAGCAAGCCCAAAGTCGCGCCCGTCACCTCCCCCGCGTCCTCCCCCGCCCATGACGACGCCGGTTCCGCCGGCGCGCCGGCGGAACAGGTGCGGGCCGGCCAGGCGCCGGTGGAAAAGTCCGACCAGCAGTGGCGCGAGGAACTGAGCCCTGAGGAATACCGGGTCCTCCGCCAGGCCGGAACGGAGCGGCCCTACACCGGAGAGTACTGGGACACCCACACCGCGGGCGTGTACCAGTGCCGGGCGTGCGGCACCGAACTCTTCACCAGCCGGGAAAAGTTCGATTCGCACTGCGGCTGGCCGTCCTTCTGGGCCCCGCTTGCGGATGGCACGGTGCGCTACATCCACGACCGGACCCTGGGGATGGAGCGGATCGAGGTGCGGTGCGCCGCCTGCGATTCGCACCTGGGCCACGTGTTCGAGGGCGAGGGCTACGGCACGCCCACGGACCAGCGCTACTGCATCAACTCGGTCTCCCTGAAGCTCGTCCCCGCGGCAGAGTCCCCCGCCTCCGGCACGGACGCCTGAGCCAGCCCCGGTCCCGCTGGAGCTGGAACGCTGGGCGCAACCACCATGCCTCAGAGTTCCTTATGCTCAGCCCAATTTTGAGTTAGAGCTTCTGTTTGCTTGCTACGCTCGCCGTAGACGTTCCCAGCAACCAGAAAGGCGACTGACGATGACCACGACCGCCCTCACCGCCCCTGCCCCGATCACTGCCGGCTCCCCGGAATGGCAGCGGCTCAAGGCTGCCGCCACCGCCCTGCAGGCCCTCCAGAGCCAGGACGGCTCCGTGCCCGATGCCGCCGACCATCAGGCGGCGGCAGGACACGTCGCCGCCATCACGGACGCCGTCTCCGCCCTGGCCCCGGCCTTCCCGCACGACGCGCGCTACCTGGAACTGCTGGCCGTAGACTTCAAGCGCTGGGCCGACGGCGGCTTCGGCGTACCCGACTTCCTCGACTCGCTGCAGGCCTTCCAGCCTCAGCAGCACCGGGTCAACGGCCTGCAGCACCTCGTGGTCTTCCCGATGTACACCCAGAACGGCAGCAGCAACCGCCTGGTCGAGGCCGTGCTGATCGAGGTCATCTGGCCCGAGTTCATTGCCGGCCTGGAAGCGGGCGAGTACTCCAACAAACTCTTCGTGCCGATCCGCTTCCTTGACTTCACCCCCGGCTACGACACCAACTCGGCAGTACTGTTCCCCGAGACCGTGGCCGTCCGCGAGACCCCCACCTTCACCTGGGGCGCCATCTTCGCCGACCGCGAGGCCGCCCGCTTCCGCCGCGTGCTGCGCGCCGCCGCCGAGATCACCTCGCTGCAGCTCCCGGAGGACGCCGCGGGCCTGCTCGAAGACCAGCAGCTGACCCAGGAAACCTTTGTCATGTGGGACCTCATCCACGACCGCACCCACATGCGCGGTGACCTGCCGTTCGACCCGTTCATGATCAAGCAGCGCATGCCGTTCTTCCTGTACTCACTTGAGGAACTCCGCTGCGACCTCACCGCCTTCCGCGAGTCCGTGAAGATCGAAAAGGACGAGGAGGCGGATCCGGAAGCCCGCCGTCACGCCAAGCTGGTCCAGTACGCCGTCATCTTCGACCGCATTTTCCGCTTCGCCATCACGGGCAGCCGGGTCCGCAACTATGACGGCCTCGGCGGCCAGCTGCTCTTCGCCTGGATGCACCAGCACCACGTGCTGCACTGGACCGACAGCAAGCTCAGCATCGACTGGGACGAAGCGGCCGACGTCGTAGTGGAACTCGGCGCCCGGATCGAGGAACTGTACTGGCGCTCGATCGACCGCCCCAAGATGGCCCACTGGCTGGCCGCCTATGAGCTGATCTCCGGCACCGTCACGCCCAACCCGGCCTCGGTCTGGGCCAAGGGACCGGACGCCCTGCCGCTGGACGGGCCGCCGCGCGGCCTGACCGACCAGGTGCTCGACGACGAGTTCCCGCTCTCCATGTTCTACGAGGCGCTGGAGAAGAAGATGCGGAACGTGATCGATTCAACCGCCGGCATCACGGGGTCGACGGACGCCAACGCTGACACCAACGCTGCCGCCGGCTCCACCAGCCAGGCCATGAACGCCGGATGAGCGACGGACGCGCCCTCAACGTCCTGGTAGCCGGCGGCAGCAGCCCGTCCGGGATCGCCGTGGCCCGCGCCCTCCGGGGTGCCGGGCACACGGTGTTCACCGTTGGTTCCGATCCCGCCCGGATCGAGGCCGCCGCCGCGGAAGCCGGCGACGGCGTGGTGCCGCTGGCCTGCGACCTGGCCGATCCGGCGGCGGTCCGGGATCTCCATGCGTCGCTCACGGAGCGGGCCGGACGCGTCGACGGCGTGATCCACCTGGTGGGCGGCTGGCGCGGCGCCAAGGGCATCACCGACCAGAGCGACGAGGACTGGGCCTTCCTGGAACGCAACGCCGTCACCACGCTCCGCAACGTCAGCCGGACCTTCTACGACGACCTGGCCGCCTCGGATGCCGGGCGCCTGGCGATCGTCTCGTCCACCGCGGTGGCCAGCCCGACGGCGGCCGGCGCCAGCTACGCGGCGGCGAAGGCCGCCGCCGAGGCCTGGACCCTCGCGGTGGCCGACGGCTTCCGGCGCGCCCAGTCCGGGAACTCCGGGAGCTCCGCGGCCTCCGGAACCGCAGCCGAGCCGGTGGAGCAGCGCAGCGCCGCCGTCGTCTTCGTGGTGAAGGCCCTCGTCGACGCGGCCATGCGCGCAGCCTCCCCGGAACGCAAGTTCCCGGGCTTCACCGACGTCGAGGAGCTGGCGGCGGCCGCCGTCGGGCTCTTCCGGACCCCCGCCGCGGAACTGAACGGCCGGCGCCTGCCGCTTAGCCAGTAAGCCGGCACCTCTACACTGAAAGCGTGAGCAACGAGATGACCAGCACGGTCGAAACCAACACCATTGACACTGCCCCGGCCAGCACCGCGCTGCGGCTCCATGATCCCTCCGTCCGGGGCTTCGCCTCGGACAACTACTCCGGTGTGCACCCTGAGGTGCTGGCCGCCCTGGCCGCCGCCAACGAAGGCCACCAGGTATCCTACGGCGAGGACGATTACACGGCCCGCCTGCAGCAGCTGATGGAGCGGCACTTTGGTTCGGGCATCGAGTGCTTCCCCGTCTTCAACGGCACCGGCGCGAACGTCCTCTCGCTCCAGTCCCTGCTGCCGCGCTGGGGCGCCGTCATTTGCGCCTCCACGGCCCACATCAACATGGACGAGAACGGCGCGCCGGAACGGATCGGCGGCATCAAGCTCCTGCAGGTCCCGACGCCGGACGGCAAGCTCACCCCCGCCCTGATCGACCAGGAGGCCTGGGGCTGGGGCGACGAGCACCGCGCGCAGCCGCTGGCGGTCTCGATCACGCAGACCACCGAGCTGGGCACCTGCTACACCCCCGAGGAGGTCCGCGCCATCGCTGAGCATGTCCACTCCAAGGGCATGAAGCTGCACATGGACGGCGCCCGGCTGGCCAACGCCGCCGCCCACCTCGCGGTGCCGCTCCGCGCCTTCACCCGCGACGCGGGCGTGGACATCCTCTCCTTCGGCGGCACCAAGAACGGGCTGCTGTTCGGCGAGGTGGTGGTGGCGCTTAACCCCGACGCCGCCCACGGCCTGGTCTACCTGCGCAAAATGAACATGCAGCTGGCCTCCAAGATGCGGTTCATGTCCGCGCAGTTCATCGCCCTGCTCGAGGGCGACCTGTGGCTGCGCTCGGCCTCGCACGCCAACGCGATGGCGGCCCGGCTGCGCGCCGGCGTCGAGTCGATCCCCGGCGTCGAACTGAGCCAGAAGACCGAGTCCAACGGCGTCTTCGCCGTCCTGCCCGCCGGCGTGGCGGACCGGCTGCGGAAGTCCTTCCGGTTCTATGACTGGAACGAGGCGGCCCGCGAGGTCCGCTGGATGTGCTCCTTCGACACCACCGAGGAAGACGTTGATTCCTTTATCGCCGCGATCAAGCGCGAGCTCGCGGCCGGCTAGGTGCAAGCCGGTCCCGGCCGGGCGGCGAGCCTGCCGGGCCGGGACGGGCACCGTGCATAATCTTTCACTGTGAACCCACTCGACCAGGTTCCGGCGGATTTCCTCTTCGCCCTGGGGACGCTTCGAAAAGCACGGTGCCGCAGCGAGTTGCGCCTCGATGAGATCCCGGCCCCCGGCCGGCTCGCTCCCTACGCGGTGGCGCTCGGCGCGGAAGTCGTCGTCCCCGGCGACGCCGCGGCAGGTGCGGTCCACGGCCCGGCGGCCGCCGCGCTGGCCCCGGCGTCCGGCAGCGACGACGTCGAACTCGCCACCGGCCGTTTTATCCTCCTGCATGACCCGGACGGCTCCGCGGTCTGGGACGGCGAATTCCGGATCGTCACCTACATCCGCGCCCAGCTTGAGCCGGACATGGGCAACGACGAGATGCTCGGCTCCGTCGCGTGGACCTGGCTCGTGGAGGCGCTGGAAAACCACCAAGCGGCGTACCGATCGGCCGGGGGCACCGCCACCCGGGTGCTCTCGGAAAGCTTCGGCACGCTCGCTGGCCGGCCCGGCACCATCGACATTGAACTCCGCGCTTCCTGGACACCGGCCGGCCGGGACATCACCGCCCACCTGGAAGCGTGGTCGGACATGGTCTGCACCTTTGCGGGCCTGCCGCCACTGCCCGACGGCGTCTCCGCACTGCCGCGCCGACGCCCACGGCAGCTATGACCGGACCCCGGCGGCCGCGGCCTCGGCCTGCAACGACGGCGATGTCGGTAAACTGGAGTCATCATGACCCCTCATAATCCGGAAATCACCACCGCGGGCACAGCCCCAAGCACGGCCGCCACCACAGCCTCCAGCACCGCAGAGGCGGCTGGCGCGCCGGCCCACATCACGGTGGAAGGCTTCGACAGCCTGGTCCCCGAGGTCATCGACCTCGACGCTCCCCGCGACGGCGTCCCGCTCGTTATCGAGACCCAAGCAGGACTGGAACGCTGTGCCGCAGCCCTGGCCGCCGGCCACGGCCCGGCGGGAGTGGACGCCGAACGCGCCTCCGGATTCCGGTACGGCCAGCGCGCCTTCCTCGTCCAGATCCGCCGCGAGGGCGCAGGCACCTGGCTAATCGACCCGGAGCCCTTTGGTGACCTGCGCATCATCAATGAGGCCCTGCGCGGCGTCGAGTGGATCCTGCACGCGGCCAGCCAGGACCTCCCGTGCCTGTCCGAACTCGGCATGTGGCCGGACAAACTCTTTGACACCGAACTCGCCGCACGGCTGGCCGGACTGCCGAGGGTTGGCCTCGCCGCCGTCATCGAACAGCTGCTGGGCTTCGGCCTGGCCAAGGAACACTCGGCGGCCGACTGGTCCACCCGGCCGCTGCCGGAGCCGTGGCTGCGCTACGCCGCGCTCGACGTCGAAGTCCTCACCGAGCTCCGCGAGGAGCTGATCGAACTCCTCACCGCCGACGGCAAACTGGAGTACGCCGAGCAGGAATTCGCCGCGATCCTCGAAGCCGGCCAGGCCCCGCCGCGCGTCGACCCGTGGCGCAAGACCTCCGGGCTGCACCAGATCCGCGACCGCCGCCAGCTCGCCGCCGTGCGCGAACTCTGGCTGGAGCGCGACTCGCTGGCGCAGAAGCGCGACGTCGCCCCGGGCCGGCTTATCCCCGATTCCTCCCTCGTGGCCGCCGCCAAGGCCATGCCCAGCACCGTGCCGCAACTGCTCGGCACCAAGGGCTTCCACGGCAGGGCCGCGCAGCGCGAGGCTCCGCGCTGGCTGCGCTGCATCAGCACGGCCCGCAGCCTTGAGGAGCTCCCGCCGCTGCACCTGCCCACCAACGCTCCCCCGCCGCCGCGTGTCTGGGCCGACCGGGATCCGGAGGCCGCGGCACGGCTCGCCACCGCCCGGCCCAAGCTGCAGGCCCGGGCCGAGGAGCTGAACCTGCCGGTCGAAAACCTGCTCACCCCGGACTACCTCCGCCGCGTGGCATGGCGTCCTCCCGCGGAGATCAGCGAGGAAGGCATTGCCGAGGAGCTCCAGAACCTCGGCGCCCGCCAGTGGCAGATCCAGCTCACTGCTCCGCTGATCGCCGAGGCTTTCCTGAACCCGCAGCCGCTGCCGCCCAAGGAAGCCAAGCCTGCCGCGGCCTCCGTGGCCTCCCCTGCCGAAGCAGCGCCCAACGCCGTTTCCTGACGGGCTGCCCGTCACTCCTTGCCAGCTATGTTACTCATGAGTAACATAGCTAGGGATGCCGCCAGGATCACTCCTGCTTCCCGAGCCCACCGCCCGGGGGCGGAAATCCGGCACCCATGTCTCAATGAGGAGTAATACGTGAGCCAAGCCAGCAGCGCAAAGCCGACAATCGGACAAAGCAGGACCATCCGCGAGGTCGTTTTTGTTGACGGCGTCCGCACCCCGTTCGGCCGCGCCGGCGAGAAGGGCATCTACGCCGGAACCCGCGCCGATGACCTCGTGGTCAAGTGCATCCGCGAACTCATGCGCCGCAACCCGGCACTGCCGGCCGAGCGCATCGACGAGGTGGCCATCGCCGCCACGACGCAGACCGGTGACCAGGGACTGACCATCGGCCGCACCGCCGCCCTGCTGGCCGGGTTGCCGCGGACCGTTCCCGGTTTCGCGATCGACCGGATGTGCGCGGGCGCCATGACCGCCGTGACGACGACCGCCAGCGGCATCGGCTTCGGCGCTTACGACGTCGTCATTGCCGGCGGCGTGGAGCACATGGGCAACCACCCGATGGGTGCCGGCGCGGACCCCAACCCGCGCTTTATGTCCGAACGGATCGTCGACCCCGCCGCCCTGAACATGGGCAACACCGCGGAAAACCTGCACGACCGCTTCCCCGCCATCACCAAGGAACGCACGGACGCTTACGCCGTGGCCTCCCAGGACAAGCTGGCCGCGGCCTACGCCAAGGAACAGATCCAGCCGGACCTGGTTCCCGTGGCCACCATGAAGCCCGGCCAGGGCTGGACCGTCAACACCGTGGACGAACCGCCGCGCCCGGGCACCTCGGTGGAAGACCTCGCCGCGCTGCGCACCCCGTTCCGCGCGCACGGCCGCGTCACCGCCGGCAACGCCGCCGGCCTCAACGACGGCGCGACCGCGGCGCTGCTGGCCTCCGCCGACGCCGCCGAGGAGCTTGGGCTGCCGGTCAAGATGCGCCTGGTCAGCTACGCCTTCGCCGGCGTCGAACCGGAAGTCATGGGCATCGGGCCGGTCCCGGCCACTGAAAAGGCGTTGAAGAACGCCGGGCTCGGCATCGACGACATCGGCCTGTTCGAAATCAACGAGGCCTTCGCCGTCCAGGTCCTCAGCTTCCTGGACCACTTCGGCATCGCCGACGACGACCCCCGGGTGAACCGCTACGGCGGCGCGATCGCCGTCGGGCACCCGCTCGCTTCGTCCGGCGTCCGGCTGATGAACCAGCTGGCCCGCCAGTTCGAGGAAGATCCCGGGGTCCGCTTCGGCATGACCACCATGTGCATTGGCCTGGGCATGGGTGCCACCGTCATCTGGGAGAACCCGCACCACGCCGACTACGGCACCGACTACACGACCAAGACTGGAGCCGCAGCATGAGCGCCGCAGATTTCCACAAGCTTGCCGAGCTGTTTCCGAACGAGACGGTAACGCATTCCTACGTCCAGGACATTCAGCTTCCCGCCGTCAACGGCACGAGCCCCGGCACCTTCGCCCTGGTCACGCTGGACAACGGCCTGGACCATTCGAAGCCCACCACGCTGGGCCCGAACACCCTGATCGAGCTCGGCACGGTGCTCGAGGGACTGCGGGACCGTGCCGCGCGCGGTGAGATCGTCGGCGTCGGCGTGACCGGCAAGCCGTACTTCCTGGTCGCCGGCGCGGACCTGTCCACGGTCAAGTCGGTCAGCGGCCGTGAACAGGGCCTCTGGATGGCCCAGCTCGGCCACGACGTCTACGCCACCCTGGCGAACCTCGGCGTCCCGAGCTTCGCGTTCATCAACGGTTTGGCCCTGGGCGGCGGGCTGGAGATCGCCCTGCAGTCCACCTACCGCACCGTCTCCACCGGAGCCGGTGCGCTGGCCCTGCCGGAAGCGTTCATCGGGCTGATCCCGGGATGGGGCGGGGTCTACATCCTGCCGCGGCTGATCGGCCCCGAGAACGCCGTCAAGGTGATGATCGAGAACCCGCTGAGCAACAACCGCACCCTGACGGGTCCGCAGGCTTACGACCTCGGCGTGGCGGACGCCATCTTCGAGCCGGCCGACTTCGTCGAACAGTCCGTCGCCTGGGCCGCGCAGGTGATCGCCGGCGCAGTCGTACCGGAACGCGCCAACGCCGTCGACCCCTCCGCGCCGGACATTGCCGAACGCTGGGCCGGCGCCGTCGCGGCGGGCCGCGCGTTCGTGGAGGCCAAGACCTCCAACGCCTCCCCGGCCCCGGCCAAGGTGCTGGACGTGCTGGAGGCCAACCGCACCCTGACGCAGGCCGAATCGGCGGAGCTGGAGTGCCAGACCCTCGCGGACCTCATGCAGACCGACGAGTTCCGCTCCACGGTGTACGCCTTCCTGGACCTCGTGCAGCGCCGTTCCAAGCGCCCTGCGGGTGCCCCGGACCGCAAGCTCGCCCGCCCGGTCACGAAGATCGGCGTCGTCGGCGCCGGCCTGATGGCCAGCCAGCTCGCACTGCTGTTCGCCCGCCAGCTCAAGGTGCCCGTGGTCATGACGGACATCGACCAGGCGCGCGTGGACAAGGGCGTGGACTACGTGCACGCCGAGGTGGACAAGCTGCTGGCGAAGAAGCGGATCAGCGCGGACGCGGCCAACCGGACCAAGGCCCTGGTCAGCGGCTCGGTCTCCAAGGAGGCCTTCGCCGACGCCGACTTCGTCATCGAGGCAGTGTTCGAGGAGCTCAGCGTCAAGAAGCAGGTGTTCAAGGAGGTCGAGGCGATCATCTCGCCGGAGTGCATCCTGGCCACCAACACCTCCTCGCTGTCCGTCACGGCCATGGCCGAGGACTTGCAGTACCCCGAACGCTTGGTGGGCTTCCACTTCTTCAACCCGGTGGCCGTAATGCCGCTGCTGGAGATCGTCCGCGCCCCGAAGACCGACGACGCCGTGCTGGCCACCGCGTTCGAACTGGCCAAGGGACTGAAGAAGTCCGCGGTGCTGGTCAAGGATGCGGCCGCCTTCGTGGTCAACCGGCTCCTGTTGCGGCTGATGGGCGAAGTGACCGCGGCCTTCGATGAGGGAACCCCCGCCGAGGTGGCGGACAACGCACTGCGCCCGATGGGCCTGCCCATGACGCCGTTCACGCTCGGCGCCATGGTGGGGCTGCCGGTCGCCCAGCACGTGCAGGAATCCCTGCACGACGCCTTCGGGGACCGCTTCACCGTGTCCCGGAACCTGCAGGCGCTGATCGACCACGGAGTCAGGTCCATCTGGGACCCGGCCTCGGTGAAGGCCGGCAGTCCGGTCATCCCGGCCGAGACCCTGGCCCTGATGACCTTCGGCGATTCGCCCTCGACGGCAGAGGAAGTGCTGCGCCGCACGCAGGACGCCCTCGCGGAGGAGATCGGCCTGATGCTGTCCGAAGGCGTGGTGGCCGGACCTGAGGACATCGACCTCTGCATGATCCTCGGCGCGGGCTGGCCAATGTTCCTGGGCGGCATCACTCCGTATCTGGACCGGGTGGGCGCCTCCGAGCGTGTCACCGGCAAGAAGTTCCTGGCACCCGGCGTGGCCTCCGAACCGGCAGCCTAGCAACCAAAGACGAAGGCGCCGCTGCCCCGGCCATCACGGCGCGGGCGGCGGCGCCTTCGTGCGTTCGGCCCGGGCGCGGCGGCCGCTCCTAGCACTCGCAGATCATCAGCACATTGCCGTCCGGATCCTTGAAGTTGAACCACTGGCCGTCCCGGATCTCCGCGACCTCGGCCCCGGTGTCCTGCAGGTGCAGGTGGGCGGCCTCGATATCTGCCGTGTTGAGATGGAACGCGGGGACGCGGAAGACCGCGTCCGCGGAGTAGATCTTGCTGTCCAGGACCAGGCCCGCACCGTCCATCGGCAGTACATAAAGATGGTCGAAGAGGATTTCTCCGTCGGCCGGGACTCCGAGCAGGCCGCAATACCAGTCCCGGGCCTTGGCAATGTCGCTGACCGGGACGAAAACCGTTCCAATCTGGCGGGCGATGGGGTTCTTCAACGGTTCCTCCTGGTCAATGGCCCGTGCCTGCTCCGGCACGGGAAAACTCCAAGAAATATACAGCGCCGGGTGGCAGATGGCTCGTAACCGGCGCCCGTCAGATGTCCCGCAGGCTGCCGCCGTCGAGCGCGAGGACACGGTGGGCGCTGGCCCGGGCGTAAGCGAGATCGTGCGTGACCAGGACGACGCCGGCGCCCCGCGCCGCTGCGGCGGCGACCGTGTGCTGCAGCCGTTCGAGCCCCTGTCGATCCAGTCCCACGGTGGGCTCATCCAGCGCGATGACGGCCGGCCTGCGGGCCAGGACCGTGGCCAGGGCAAGCAACCGCTGGCTGGAAGACGGCAGCTCGGCCGGGTGGGTCTGCGCGGCGCCGGAGAGCCCGACGGCGGCCAGTGCCTCCTGCGCCCGGCCGGCCGCCTCCGCGCCGGCAAGCCGGCGCAGCCCGAAGCCGACCTCCCGCAGCGCCGTCCGTTCGAAAAGCTGGTCGCGCGGCTGCTGGAACAACATCCCGACCGAAGCGGCGATGCGGCCCGTCGGGATCCGGTCGATGCCTCGACCTTCGACGCGCACCTCACCGGCCTGCGGCCGCAGCAGGCCGTTGAAGTGGCGCAGCAGCGTGGACTTGCCGGTGCCGTTGGGGCCGGTGATAGCGACAATCTCCCCCGGGCGCACGGTCAGGTCCAGGTCGCGCAGCAGGGCCGCGCGGGGCACGTTCCCCGCCGGTCCCCTCGCGGATCCCCCCGCGCGAGTCTTGCCTGGCCCGTAGCCGAAGCCGATGCCTCGCAGTTCAAGGACCGGGGTCGACGCGGCGGCCCAGGTCAGGTCTTTCGGCATCCCGGCGTCCAGGCTCTCCGCCACGACGCCTGCATCGCGGAGCGCGGCCCCGTTCCCCAGCTCGGCCGGCCGGCCTTCCGCCGTTACCGTGCCGCCGTTCAGGACGATCCAGTGCCCGGCGCTGCGGGCGAGTGCGTCTGCCGTCTGGCTCAGGAGCACCACAGCGGTGCCGGCTTCGAGCAGCCGGCTCACCAGGGTGCGGAGCCGGCTGGCACCGTCGGCGTCGAGGGACCCGAGTGGTTCGTCCAGCACCAGCACTTGCGGGTCGGCGATGACCGCGCACGCGACTGCCAGCCGGCGCAGCTCGCCGCCGGAGAGCTCTGCCGGGTCCCGCTCCAGCAGCCCGGACAGGCCGGTTTGTTCGGCGATTCGGGCCACCTGCCGGATCATCTCGGGGCGGGGCACACCCCGATTTTCCAGGCCGAAGGCCAGTTCATCCGCCACCGTAGAGCGCACCGAGGACAGCATGGCGGCGGCGTCCTGCGGCACGTAACCCACCCGGCCGGACCAGGCAGCGGGGTTGATCCGGGGGTCGCCGCTGCCGCCGTGGAATTCGAGGCGGTCCGCGCCCAGCGCCAGACTGCCGCGCAGGACACCGGAATGGCCGCCCCGAAGCCAGCCGGCGAGGAGCTTGCCGAGGGTGGTCTTGCCACTGCCGGAACCTCCCAGCACGGCGGTCAGGGTTCCCGGCAGGACGGAGAGCTGCACATCCCGCAGCGCATCGCCCGCATCCCCGTGGAAGCTGAAGCTCCTGATCCGGGCAGCGGCCGCGGGCAGCGCCCCGGTGGCGGGCTGCCCGGGCTTGGCGCGTCCGTCCCCGTTCACGAGTGCACCGCCGCGGGCCATGCCGTGATGAGCCGCAGGACCACGGCGGCGGCGGCCAGCAGGAGCGCTGCGGCCCGGACGATGCGTTGCGCAGGAGGGTCCTGCAGTTGCCGGTAGCTGGTCCGTGGTCCGGTGGTGCCGAAACCCCGCGCGTCCAGGGCCTGTGCCCGGAGCCCGGCATCCTCCACCAGGCCCAGGACCAGCGGCACCGCCTGCAGCCTGGCCGCCGCCAGCCGGGACAGCAGCCCGCGCCCGACCACCAGCCCGCGCGCTTCCTGGGCCTGACGGATCTTCTCCACCTTTTCGGCCATCGCAGGGACCAGCGTGAGCGTGGACGCGAGCACGAAGCTGAACTGCGGAGGGATGCGCCGCGCGGCGAGGGCGGTCAGCAGATCCGGGACGCTGACGGTGAAGGAAAACAACAGCAGCAGCAGGACGCACGCGGCTGTCCGCGAGGCCAGCTCCAGGGCGAAGCTGAGTCCTTCGGCGGTGACCCGGGCCGGCCCCCACTGCGCCAGCACGGTGTGCCCCTCCGGGAAGAACAAGCCGTGCAGCACCAGCAGGGACAGGAACAACGGTGCGAGGATGACCCCGGCAGCCAGCAGCACCCGCGCTGCGACGCCCGCGCGTGCGGCAAGCAGCACGGCGGCCACGGCCACGGCGACGGACAGCCGCCAGCTGCCGGCCGCCGTCGTAATGACCGCGGCGCAGCACGCCGCGGTCAGGGCTGTGAGCGGGTGCAGGCGCATGGCCTAGGCTGCGGGATCCGCCGGGACCTTACCCGCGAGTACCCGGAAGCGGCGGACGAAGGCGAACTGGAACGTCGTGCGCCGCGGCAGGGCGTAGGCCAGCAGCGCGGCGATCGTGAAGACAATTGCCTTGTCCATCGGGTCGGAGATGAGTGCCTGCTTGGTGATCGCTGCCAGCAGGGTGTCGCCCATGGCACGGAACGCGCTGACGATGGCGCCGGTGCCCAGGCCCGCGGTTCCGCCGTAGACAAAGGCTGCGATCGGGGCGGAGACGACGCCGGCCAGGATGCCGGTAAGGAAGCCGGCCACGGGCGCGAAATAGAAGCGGCGGAACAGTCCCCCGCGGGCGGCCAGCCCGGCGAGGAACCCGATCAGGGCCGCGCCGGCGGCGAAGGGCAGCACGGTGGGGTTGAAGAAGGACCAGACAATGCTGCCGAGCACTCCGGTGGCGGCACCGGCGGCCGGCCCGGCGAGGACGGCGATCAGGACCGTGCCGATCGCGTCCAGGTAGAACGGCAGTCCGGTGCTGCCCATCAGCTGGCCGAGGACCACGTTCAGCACAATCGCCACCGGCATCAGGACCAAGGTGGAGGTGGGCAGGACGGGCAGCACGGCGACGAGCAGCAGCACCGCGCCGAGCAGGAAGCCGCCGAGGGCAACCAGGGCGGAGAAGCTTGCCGGTCCGTTGGCGATCTCGACCGGCTGGGTGAGGACGAGAAAGACGTAGGTGGCGGCGATGGCCGCGGCGCCTGCGATTTCGAGCAGCCGGCGGCGGCCGGGTGCCGTGCCGGCTCCGGTGCGGGAGCCTGCGTCGGGGAGGGTCAGGGGCTGCGGTGACATGGGAAAAATCCTTCGGCTGGGGTTTGCAACAACCGCCTCATGTCACCTCGGCGCAGCTACCATCTTAGCGATCGGCCGGCCCTCCCGGGAACACCGGCGCCGCGGGCCCGGCCGGCGCCCGCGGCTACCGTGCGCCCAGGGAGCGTGCCAGCGCGCCCACGGAGGCAATCAGCTCGTCGAAGCACTGGCCGGGGTCGTTGCCGCTGACGATCCTGGCGTTCGGCGGCAGCCCCCACAGGCCGCGGAAGTCGGCCACCGTTGTGCCGGCCAGCAGCGGGGACTCCGTCTCGACGTCGACCGTCGCCAGCCGCGTGCTGAAGGGCGTGCGTCCGACGGCGGCGCAGGCGGCGAACGCGTCGTGCATGTGGGCGACGTAGCCCTGGTCATAGAGCCGGTGGAACTCCATGTAGAAGCGGATCGCGTCCGACAGGCACGCCACCAGCGGGCTGCTGGAGCCGCTGCGCAGTCCTTCGGGCTGCTCCGGGAGCACCAGCTCGGGTTCGGCAGCCCCCGCGGCCTCGCCGAGCCGGCGCAGGTGCTCCGGCAGCATCTCGATCCGCTCCGTGGTCTCCAGCGCGCAGACGACCGGCAGCTTGTCCTCGGGCATCCCGCGGTAGGCCGCGTAGACCTCCTTGGCGGCGTGCGGGTCCACCGCGGTGTTCCATTCCGCCGTCGGCGTCGTGTTGCCCTGGTAATAGAAGCTGCCGCCCATGATCACCAGGCCCTTGAGCAGCCGCGGCAGTTCCGGTTCGCGGCGCAGGGCCAGGGCGAAATTGGTCAGCGGTCCGGTGATCAGGCCCGTGATCTCCCCCGGATGCGCCCTGGCCTCCTCCACCCAGACGTCCACGGCGTGCCGCGGCGAAATGGCCTGGGCGGGGGCAGGCAGCTCGGCGTAGCCGATCCCCTGCGGCCCGTGGGTCTCTTCGGTGGTGACCAGCGGGATTTCCAGCGGGACCTCGGCGCCGACGGCGACTTCGATCCCTTCCCGCCCGCACAGCTCCAGCAGGGACAGGCTGTTCAGCGCCACCTGGCGCGCCCCGACGTTGCCGGCGGTGCAGGTGATGGCCTGCAGCCGGACCTCGGGCCGGGACAGCAGGTACACGATGGCGAGGGCGTCGTCGATCCCGGTATCGACGTCCATCAGGACCAGGTGGTCGGCGTCCAGGGCGCGGGGCATTTCCGGGCTCAGAAGAGTGCGACCTTCGGCGTGCGCGGGAAGATCTCATCGAGTTCTGCCAGCTCGGCGGCGTCCGGGACCCAGGCGACCGCGGCGGCGTTCTGCCGGACCTGTTCGGGCCGGGTCGCACCGGCAATCACGCTGCTGACGGAGGGTTGGGCGGCGAGCCAGGAGAACGCCACCTGGATCTCGTTGAGCCCCCGCTCGGCGGCGAAGGCGGAGAAGGCACCCAGCTGTTTCCAGTCGGCGTCGTGGACGAGGTTGGTGCGGGTGTGGCTCAAGCGCGACCCCTCCGGCGCCTTACCTTGCGAGTACTTGCCGGTCAGCAGGCCATTGGCCAGCGGGAAGTACGGCAGCACGCCCAGGCCGTAGGCCTCGGCGGCCGGGGTGACCTCCAGCTCGGCGCGGCGGTCCAGCAGGTTGTAGTGGTTCTGGCTGGAGATGAAGCGGGCTCCGCCGCGGCCGCGGGCCACGAATTCGGCCTCCGCGATCTGCCAGCCGGCCCGGTTGGAGTGGCCGATGTAGCGGACCTTGCCGCTGGCCACGAGTTCGTCGAGGGCGGCGAGGGTCTCGTCGATGGGTGTCAGCGGGTCCGGCGTGTGGAACTGGTAGAGGTCGATCCAGTCCGTTCCGAGCCGGCGCAGCGAGGCCTCGGCTGCCTTGATGATGTAGCGCCGGGAGCCGCGGGCGTCGAAGTCGTTGCCGTTGGTCCCGCGCATGTCCATGCCGAACTTGGTGCCGATCACGGCGTCGGCGCGGCGCGAACCGAGGGCCTTGCCCAGCATGGTTTCGCTGAGCCCGGGCTCCCGGCCGTAGGCGTCGGCGACGTCGAAGAACGTGATGCCGGCGTCCAGGGCCGCATGCACGACGGCGTCGGTCCCCTCCTGCGACTCGGTGGCGGTGTTGGCCCGGCCCAGGTTGTTGCAGCCAAGTCCCACGACGGAGACGGTTAGTCCGGAATTTCCTACGCGGCGGTATTCAGTCATGGGAATCAGCCTATAACGGCCGCGGCGGGCTCCCGGGCAGGCTCCCGGACGTGCTACCCCGCGGGAAGCTCCAGCCCTTGTTCGTCCATGGCGTCCTGTAGTTGCGCAAGGGTGCGCGGGCAGACGCCCGGCATCCCTGCCAGCCGGCGCCGGCCCAGCAGCACCAGGTGTTCAAGGGTTTCCACCCCCGCATGGGCGAGGGACTTTCGGGCCGGCGCCGCCAGCCCGGCGGGAAGTGGAGTGCTGCCTGGTCGAGGGGATTTCCGCGTCATTGCGTTTCCTTCCAATCGCTTGCCCCCAAAACTGATGTGAGCCGGTGCCGGCTCCTTACCGGTGGATGTCCAGGCGCGGTGCCTAGAGCGTGAAGCTGTTGGCCGGTTTGGCCGAGTGCTTGAGCTTGAAGTCAGTGCTGCCGAACGGGGCGGCGCCGATGCTCAGCTTGGTGAAATCCAGGTCCTCACCGCGGATGCAGACCTTGATCGCGTTGACGGTCTTGTTGACGTCCGGGGTGAGGCAGAAGATGTTGAGCTTGGCGTCGGAGAACTCGGACCGGTCCACGACGCCGAGGCCGCGCCAGGCGAGGTGGCTGATCAGGGCGTCTTTGGCTTTTTCCTCGAGGTAGCGGTCGCGGCTGGTGCCGTCCTTGGTCTTCAGCGCGTACTGCGCCACCACCCAGAACTGTTCCTCGTCCGGGATCTCCGCGTAGCCGTCCTCGGCGCACTGCGCCGCGAAGGCCTCCATGAGTCCCTCGCCCGCGGCGGCGTCGGCCGCCTCGGTCTCCTCGGTCTTGCTCTGGTGCCCGACGACGCCGTGGTTCATCACGAACTCGTGGTACTCCTCGTCAATCCAGGCTTCCCTGAAGTGCAGGACTCCCTCTTCGTCGCGCTTGTAGACCCGGATGATGCCGCTCATGGCTGTCCCTTCGTAAACCGTCCGCGGTCAGTGCCGTCGAAGGGTGATTGCTGTGCCTTGACGGCTGGGTAAGGCTGGTCCGACGCCGGATCCCTCACAGGATCGGCAGGCTGCCGGTGCTGGGGTGCTGCTGCCCGGGCAGCGGCCGCGCAAACGGCACCTTGGTCCCAAGGACCTGCGCGACGACGTCGTGGGTGATTTGCTGGGCGGTCAGCCCGACCCGCTCCAGCACCTGGCTGCGGCTCCCGTGGTCCAGGAACTCCACCGGGAGGCCCACCTCGTTGAGGGCGGTGTCCACCCCGGCGGCCCGCATTTCCTGGCGGATCCGGGAGCCGACGCCGCCGGCCCGGACACCGTCCTCGATGCAGATCACGAGGCGGTGGTGCGAGGCGAGGGCGATGACGGACTGCGGCACCGGGAGGACCCAGCGCGGGTCCACCACGGTGGAGCTGATGCCCTGGGCGCCGAGCCGGTTCGAGACGTCCAGCGCGAGTTCGGACATGGCGCCGACGCTGACGATGAGCACGTCGTTGTCGCTGGATCCGGCCGGGCGGCGGGCCAGCACGTCGACGCCGTCGCTGAGCCGTTCGAGGGCTTCGACTTCCGCGCCGACGGTGCCCTTGGAGTAGCGGATGACGGTGGGTGCGTCTTCGACGGCGACGGCCTCGCGCAGTTCCTCGCGCAGCCGGGAGGCGTCGCGGGGCGCGGCGAGGTGCAGGCCGGGGACGATCTGGACCATCGCCATGTCCCACATGCCGTGGTGGCTGGCGCCGTCGGGGCCGGTGACGCCGGCCCGGTCCAGGACCACCGTGACGCCGGCCTTGTGCAGGGCGACATCCATCAGCAGCTGGTCGAAGGCGCGGTTCAGGAAGGTCGCGTAGACCGCCACCACGGGGTGAAGTCCGCCGAATGCCATGCCGGCGGCGGAGGTGAGGGCGTGCTGTTCGGCGATGCCGACGTCGAACACGCGCTCCGGGTGGCGGGCGGCGAACTTGTGCAGCCCCACCGGGATCAGCATGGCGCCGGTGATGCCGACGATGTCCTTGCGTTCGTCGGCGATGTCGGCGATTTCGTCGGCGAAGACGGAGGTCCAGGACTTGGCCCCGCCGGCCTCGGTGGGCTCGCCGGTTTCCGGATCAATGATGCCGACGGCGTGGAACTGGTCCGCCTCGTGCGCGCGGGCCGGCGCGTAGCCGTGGCCCTTTTCGGTCATGGCGTGGACGATCACGGGGCCGGCGTAGTTCTTGGCCGTGGACAGCGCGTTTTCCATGGCCTGGAGGTTGTGGCCGTCCACCGGGCCGATGTACTTCATGCCAAGGTCCTCGAACATGCCCTGCGGCGCCCACCAGTCCTTGATGCCCTTCTTCATGGCGTGCAGGCTCTTGTAGGTGAACTGGCCCGCCGGGCCGCCGTTCTGCAGCCGCTTCTTCCACCAGTCCAGCGCGCCCTCGTATGCCGGGGCGGCACGGAGCGAATCGATGGTGGGGCGCAGCGAGGCGAGGTAGTCGGCGACGCCGCCGACGGTCGGGGCGTAGGAGCGGCCGTTGTCGTTCACCACGATCACAACGCGGCGCTTCTTGTCCGCGGCAATGTTGTTGATCGCTTCCCAGGCCATGCCGCCGGTCAGGGCGCCGTCACCGACGACGGCGATCACGTAGCGGTCGCCGTCGCCGGTCAGCTGCCGGGCGCGGGAGATGCCGTCGGCCCAGGAGAGTGAGGAGGACGCGTGCGAGCTTTCGACGATGTCGTGCGCGGATTCTGCCCGGTCCGGGTAGCCGGACAGGCCGCCTTGCTGGCGCAGTGTGCTGAAGTCCTGGCGCCCGGTGAGGAGCTTGTGCACGTAGGACTGGTGGCCGGTGTCGAAGACAATGCTGTCGCGGGGGGAGTCGAAGATCCGGTGTACCGCGATGGTGAGTTCAACGACGCCAAGGTTCGGCCCGAGGTGGCCTCCCGTCTGGGAGACGTTGCCGATCAGGAATTCCCTGACCTCGGCGGCCAGTTGGTCCAGCTGCGCCTGGGACAACTTACTCAGGTCCTGCGGACTCCGGATGGTCTCCAAAATTCCCAACGGCCCCTCCTCCGGGTAGTAGACATGCCTTTTAACTCTAACGCCTCGGAACCGGGCCGGGTGCCGGAACGCGAAAGCCCCGGCCCGTCAGGGACGGGCCGGGGCTTTCGGGTGGTGCTGCCTGGCTGCCGCTAGCTAGCGGAGATCTGGCGCAGCACGTACTGCAGGATGCCGCCGTTGCGGTAGTAGTCGGCTTCACCCGGGGTATCAATGCGCAGGACCGCATCGAAGGAGGTGGTGGAGCCGTCTTCGGCCGTCGCGGTGACCGTGAGGGTCTTCGGCGTGGTGCCTTCGTTGAGCGCGGTGACGCCGGAGACCGCGAAGGTCTCCGTGCCGGTCAGGCCCAGGCTGGCGGCGTTCTGGCCGGCCGGGTACTGCAGCGGCAGGACGCCCATGCCGATCAGGTTGGAGCGGTGGATGCGCTCGTAGCTCTCGGCGATGACAGCCTTGACACCCAGCAGTGCGGTGCCCTTGGCGGCCCAGTCACGGGACGAGCCGGAGCCGTATTCCTTACCGGCCAGGACAACCAGCGGGGTGCCGGCGGCCTGGTAGTTCTGCGCGGCGTCGTAGACGTAGGCCTGCGGGGCGTCGGCCTGCGTGAAGTCGCGCGTGAAGCCGCCCTCGACGCCGTCGAGGAGCTGGTTCTTGATCCGGATGTTGGCGAAGGTGCCGCGGATCATGACTTCGTGGTTGCCACGGCGTGAGCCGTAGGAGTTGAAGTCCTTGCGCTCCACGCCGTTGGCCAGCAGGTACTGGCCGGCCGGGGTGTCCGACTTGAAGGAACCGGCCGGGGAGATGTGGTCCGTGGTGACCGAGTCGCCGAGCTTGAGCAGCACGCGCGCTCCGGTGATGTCCTGGACCGGCTCCGGCTTGGCCTTCATGCCCTCGAAGTATGGGGGCTTCCGGACGTAGGTGGACTTCTCATCCCAGGCGAAGGTGTCGCCGGCCGGGGTGTCGAGTGCCTTCCAGCGGTCGTCGCCGTCGAAGACGCCCTCGTAGCCGCGGGCGAACATGCCCTTGTCGATCGAGGAGTCGATGACCTGCTGGACCTCGACCGGGTTCGGCCAGATGTCCTTCAGGAAGATGTCGTTGCCGGCTTCGTCCTGGCCCAGCGCGTCGTTCTCGAAGTCGAAGTCCATGGTGCCGGCCAGGGCGTACGCGATGACCAGCGGCGGGGAGGCCAGGTAGTTCATCTTGACGTCCGGGTTGATCCGGCCTTCGAAGTTGCGGTTACCGGAGAGGACTGCGGTGACGGAAAGGTCGTTGGCCTGGATGGCCTCCGAGATTTCGGCGTCGAGCGGACCGGAGTTACCGATGCAGGTCGCGCAGCCGTAGCCGACGATGTAGAAGCCCAGCTTCTCCAGGTACGGGGTCAGGCCCGACTTGTTGTAGTAGTCGGTGACGACCTTGGACCCGGGGGCCACGGAGGTCTTGACCCAGGGCTTCGAGGTGAGGCCCTTGTCCACGGCGTTGCGGGCCAGCAGGGCGGCGGCCAGCATCACGGACGGGTTGGACGTGTTGGTGCAGGAGGTGATCGAGGCGATCGACACAGCACCGTGGTCCAGCTCGAACTCGCGGCCGTCGGCGGTCTTGACGGCCACGGTCTTGGAAGGGCGGCCGTTGGACTTCGGACCGTGCGCGTGCGGCGCCTGGTCCGTGAGGTGGGTCGCCGAGGCGGTGAACGACGGCGAGTCGGAAGCCGGGAAGCTTTCGTCGATCGCTTCGTCCAGGCTGCCGTCGACAAGCTCTTCCTTCACGTAGTTGCGCAGGTCCTCGCGGAACTGTGCCTTGGACTCGGTGAGGATGATGCGGTCCTGCGGGCGCTTCGGGCCGGAGATCGACGGGACAACCGTCGACAGGTCCAGCTCAAGGTACTCGGAGAACTTGATCTCGCGGGAGGGATCGTGCCAGAGGCCCTGTTCCTTCGCGTAGGACTCCACGAGGGCCACGTTCTCGTCCGAGCGGCCGGTGAGGCGCAGGTAGTCGAGCGTGACGTCGTCGATCGGGAACATTGCGGCGGTGGAGCCGAACTCGGGGCTCATGTTGCCGATGGTGGCGCGGTTGGCCAGCGGCACAGCCGCGACGCCTTCGCCGTAGAACTCCACGAACTTGCCGACCACGCCGTGCTGGCGCAGCTGCTCGGTGATGGTGAGCACGACGTCGGTGGCGGTGGCGCCGGCCGGGATGGACCCGGTCAGCTTGAAGCCGACGACGCGGGGAATCAGCATGGAGACGGGCTGGCCGAGCATGGCAGCCTCGGCCTCGATGCCGCCGACGCCCCAGCCGAGCACGCCCAGGCCGTTGACCATGGTGGTGTGCGAGTCGGTGCCGACGCAGGTGTCCGGGTAGGCACGGACGACGCCGTCGATTTCGCGGGTCATGACGGTGCGGGCCAGGTATTCGATGTTGACCTGGTGCACGATGCCGGTTCCCGGCGGGACGACCTTGAAGTCGTCGAACGCGGTCTGGCCCCAACGCAGGAACTGGTACCGCTCACCGTTGCGCTGGTACTCGATCTCCATATTGCGCTCCAGTGCGCCGGAGTTGCCGAAGGCGTCGATCTGGACGGAGTGGTCGATGACCATTTCCGCCGGCGCCAGCGGGTTGACCCGCTTGGGGTCGCCGCCGAGTTCCTTCACGGCCTCGCGCATGGTGGCGAGGTCGACAACGCAGGGCACGCCAGTGAAGTCCTGCATGATCACGCGCGCCGGCGTGAACTGGATTTCAGTGTCGGGCTCGGCGTTGGGGTCCCAACCGGCCAGTGCTCGGACGTGATCGGCCGTGATGTTGGCGCCGTCCTCGGTCCTCAACAGGTTTTCAAGCAATACCTTGAGGCTGAACGGAAGGTTTTCTGCACCTTCAACGGAGTTCAACCGGAAAATTTCGTATTCGGTACCGGCTACATTAAGTTTGCCTTTTGAACCGAAGCTGTCCACAATGCTCATCGCAGGACTCCTCTCGCAACAGTTTCATCTTTGTCGCGCCGCAGACCCCTTGCTAGTTAGGGCAGCCTAACTAGGACATGTGTAGTGAAACTCATTTCAGGGACTGCAGTGCGCGAGGTCGGACTACTCCGCCCATCCTAGTGGCCTTAGCCCCGGGGAGTCAGTAACGCCACAGTCTCCATGTGGTGGGTGTGCGGGTACAGGTCGAAGGCACGCAGCTCCCCGAGTACCCAGCCGGCCTGCTGGAAGTAGCCCACGTCGCGGGCAAATGACGCCGGATCGCAGGAGACGTAGGCGATCGCCCGGGGACCGGCCGCGACCAGCTGGTTGACCACGGCTTTGCCGGCGCCGGCCCGGGGCGGGTCCAGGACCAGGGCGTCGAAGTTGCGCGGCTTCTGCCGCAGCACCCGCTCCACTTTCCCCTGCACGATCTCGACCTGGGAGGCGCCGTGCAGGTTCTTGCGGGCATCCCTGCTGGTGCCGGGCGCCCCTTCCACGGACAGCACGGAGCCGGTGACGCCGACGGCGTCGGCGAGGGGCGCGGTGAAGAGCCCCGCGCCGGCGTAAAGGTCCGCCACCACTGCCCCGGCGGCCAGGTAGCCGCCGTCGTGCAGGAAGCCGGTGACGGCCCCCACCAGGGTGTCCGGGGCGTCGCGGTGGATCTGCCAGAAGCCGTCGCCGGTGACCCGGTACTCGTGGCCGGCCGCCGTTTCCTGCACCCAGGTGCGGCCCCGCAACTGCGTCACCTCGCCCGTGCCCGGGTCCACCCGCGCCACCGAGACGTCGTCCGGCAGTTGGGCCAGGACGGCGCTGAGCCGCTTGGCCCGGGTTCCGGCCGAGGGCACCAGGAGCACCAGCGGCCGCGACCCGTTGGCAGGAGCTGCGACGTCAATCCGTTCAATCCCCTGCAGGTCGATGTCCCAGAGTTTCAGGGCGTTGATGCCCTCGACGGCCAGCGGCATCTCACGGACCGGGAACACGGCGTCGGAGCGGTGCGCATGCATGCCGAGCTTGCCACCCGGCGTCACGGCGAAACCTGCGCGGGTGCGCCAGGCCAGGCCGGTCGCCGCGCCGGCGGCTGCCTCCCCCACGGCCTCGACCGTGACGGGCACGTCGACGCCGGCCAGGCGGTGCAGCTGCTCGGCCAGCACCTCGGATTTGAGGCTGCGCTGGCGGTCCAGCGAGATGTGGCCCAGCTCGGCGCCGCCGACGGGAGGGTGGCCGTGGGACCAGGACCGCTGCGCGTCGGCCGCGTGCCAGAAGTGCTCCACCCGGTCCGGGGAGGCCTCCAGCACCTCAACGACGTCGGCGCGCCAGAACTTGGCGGACTCGCCCTCGTCGGTCAGCCGGATCCGGACTTTCTCGCCGGGGATGCCGTGACGGACAAAGATCACGCGGCCCTCGTGCCGGGCCACGCAGTGGCCGCCGTGCGCGACGGGGCCGACGTCGACGACGAGCTCGGTGCGGGCGGGCGTCGTGGTGTCGGTGCTCATTGGATATCCTGCAGTCTCTTGGCTTCCTCGGACGATTTCAGCTGCCACGGCACGCTCGCAACCATGACGCCGGGCTCGAAGTGCAGCCGCGTCTTGATCCGCAGCGCCGTCTGGTTGTGGACCAGCTGCTCCCACCACTTGCCGACGACGTATTCGGGGATGTAGACGACGATCAGGTCGCGCGGCGAGTCGCGCCGCATGTTCTTGATGTACTCCATGATCGGCGTGACCGTTTCGCGGAACGGGCTGGCCAGCACCGTCAGCGGCACCGGGATTTCCAGTTTCTCCCAATCCGCCAGGGTCTGTTCGGTTTCCTCCGGGCTGATGTCCACAGTGATGGCGTCCAGCCGGGAGGGCCGCGAGGCACGGGCGTAGGCCAGCGCCCGGAGCACGGGCTTGCGCACGTGCGAGACGAGCAGCACGGCATGCACCCGGGTGGGCAGCGCCCGGGGCGAGGAGTCCTCGTCCACGGCGAGTTCCTTGGCCACGTTGTCGTAGTGGGCCCGGATGCTCCACATGATCAGGAACAGGATGAACATGGCCAGCAGCGCTATCCAGGCGCCCTGCTCGAACTTGGTGATCAGCACGATCACCAGGACCAGGCCGGTCATGCCGAAGCCGATCGTGTTGATGGTGCGGGACTTGACCATCCGCAGCTTGGTGGCCGGGTCCTTGGCGAGCTTCAGCTCGCGTCCCCAGTGCCGGATCATGCCGAGCTGGCTCAGCGTGAAGGAGATGAAAACGCCCACGATGTAGAGCTGGATCAGCTTGGTGACGTCGGCGTTGAACGCGATGATCAGCACCAGCGCGCCGGCGGCCAGCGCCAGCACACCGTTGCTGAACGCGAGCCGGTCCCCGCGGGTGCGGAGCTGGCGGGGCAGGTAGCCGTCCTGGGCAAGGATCGAGCCAAGGACCGGGAAGCCATTGAAGGCGGTATTGGAGGCGAACACCAGGATCACGCCGGTGGCGGCGACCACGATGTAGAAGGGGATGGAACCGGCGCCGAAGACGGTCTGAGCGATCTGGCTGATGGCCGGGTTCTGGATGTAGTCCTCGTCCACCGGCTTGCCGTTGAGCAGGAACTCCTTCGCCGGGTCCAGCACGATGTGGACCTTGGTGGCGTTGGCCAGATAGATGATGCCGGCCAGCATGGAGGCCGCTATCACGCCGAGCAGCAGCAGCGTGGTGGCTGCGTTCTTGCTCTTGGGCTTCCGGAAGTTCGGCACGCCGTTGCTGATGGCCTCCACGCCGGTGAGGGCCGCGGCGCCGGAGGAGAACGCACGGAGCAGCAGGAACGCCCCGGTGAGTCCGACCAGTCCCTCGTCGAAGCCGGGGGCCGGGACGATCTGGAACTCGGCCGACGGCGCCTGGCCGAGCTGGCCGGTGGCGGCTTGGAAGACGCCGACGGCGGTCATGCCGAGGATTGAGAACATAAAGATGTAGGTGGGCACCGCGAAGACACTGCCGGCTTCGCGGATGCCGCGCAGGTTCACGAGGGCCAGGATTACGACGCCGATCGTGGCGATCGCTGCCTGCTGGCCGTGCAGCGAGGGGACGGCAGTGGTCAGGTAGGCGGCGGCCGAGGACATCGACACCGCGACGGTGAGCACGTAGTCCACCAGCAGGGCCGAGGCGACGGTGAGGCCGGCGTACTTGCCCAGGTTTTCGTTGGCGATCTCGTAGTCGCCGCCGCCGGAGGGGTAAGCGTGCACATTCTGGCGGTAGGAGGCCACCACTGTGAGCAGCACCACCATGACGGCGAGCCCCACCCAGGGGGAAAACGCCACCGCGCTGACGCCGGCCAGCGCCAGGGTCAACAGGATTTCGTCCGGCGCGTAGGCCACCGAAGACAGGGCGTCGGAGGCGAAAATGGGGAGCGCGATCCGCTTCGGCAGCAGGGTGTGGGCCAGACGGTCGTTCCGGAAGGGCCTGCCTACCAGCACCCGCTTCACGGCATTGAAAATTGTCAGCACCAGACAAAGCTAGTCTGATTCGGACGCGATGTCATGACGGCGAAGCCTGCCTGCGGGCAGGCGCCCGGCCGCACCGCCGTCGGACCGGCTCCGGGGCCCCGGTGGCCGGTAGAGTTTTACGCAGCAACAGACACAGAAGCTTGAGGAGGCACGTGTGGCGCACTTCGTGATCATGGGTTGTGGCCGTGTCGGGGCAACCCTGGCGCACACACTGGAGGACGCCGGCCATTCGGTCGCGATCATCGACCAGGACGACCGTGCGTTCCGCCGGCTCCGGACCGGTTTCTCCGGCCGCAAGGTCACCGGCGTCGGCTTTGACCGGGAAACCCTCAAGCAGGCCGGGGTCGAGGAGGCCTACGCCTTCGCTGCCGTGTCCAGCGGCGACAACTCCAACATCCTGGCCACCCGGGTGGCCCGCGAGACGTTCCACGTTCCGCACGTCGTGGCGCGGATCTACGATCCGGGCCGCGCGGAGATCTACCAGCGCCTCGGCATCCCCACGGTCGCGGCGGTGCGCTGGAGCGCGGACCAGGTGCTCCGGCGGATCCTTCCGGAACAGCACCTCGCCGGTGATTTCCGCGACCCCTCCGGCCGGCTGGTGCTGGCCGAGGTGGACGTGGACTCCGGCTGGATCGGCCACCCGGTGTCCGCGCTTGAGAAGGCCGCCGACATCCGCGTCGCCTACCTCACGCGCTTCGGCGAGGGTATCCTCCCCGGGCCCGGAACCTCGTACCAGGACGGCGACACCGTCCACGCCATGCTCAGCGTGGACCGCACCTCCGAGGTCGCCCACATTCTTGCCAAGTCCCCCGCCAAGGAGTCCTAAGTGAAAGTTGTCATCGTCGGGGCGGGCAGCGTCGGTTCCTCGATCGCCCGTGAATTGCTGGCCCACAAGCACGAGATCCTGCTGATCGACCTCAAGCCCGAGGTGATCGGCCGCAGCGGGCTGCGCGGCGCGCACTGGCTGGTCGGCGACGCCTGCGAGCTCAGCACCCTCAAGGACGCCCGGCTGGAAGACGCCGACGTCGTGGTCTCCGCGACGGGCGACGACAAGGTGAACCTTGTGGTCTCGCTGCTGGCCAAGACCGAGTTCGGTGTGGGACGGACCGTCGGCCGGGTGAACAACCCGAAGAACGACTGGATGTTCGATGATTCCTGGGGCGTCGACGTCGCGGTGAACACCCCGCAGCTGATGACAGCCCTCGTGGAAGAGGCCGTGGAGATCGGCGACCTGGTCCGCCTGCTCACCCTGCAGACCGGGGTGTCCTCGCTGGTGGAGTTCACGGTGCCGCATGATTCGCACGTGATTGGCCTGACCGTGGGCGACATCGACTGGCCCGAGGACGCGACCCTGGTGGCGATCCTGCGCGACCAGGCGCCCATCACGCCGAGCCGGGACGACGTGATCGACGGCGGCGACGAGCTGTTCTTCGTCACCACCATCGTTGCCGAGGACGGGCTGCGGGCCCTGCTCTCGGCCCCGGAGTCCGAGGTCGAGTCAGCCGGTGAACCTTCGAGCGCCGGCCAGCACCCGGTCAACGCGGACCTGCATGGCCGCGAGACCCAGCCCGCCGGCGACGACGGCTTCGACGGCTGAACCGCCCAACTGGCTCGCAGTTGTTGTCGTTTTGACCGCTCAAAACGACAACAACTGCGGGTTAGTCGGCTTCGCTCGGCTGGTCAGCCGGGGCCGGCGCGGGACGGGTGAGCAGCCAGGCGACCCACATGCCCAGGATGTACAGCGGCGCGCCCATGATGAGCCTGGTGGTGGCGAGGCCTGCGAGGCCCTGCTCCCCCATTAGGTACAGCGGGACCTGCACGATCAGGCGCAGGGCCAGGACCGAAATGATCACCCAGGTGCCGATCCGGTAGGCCTTCACCCGGGCCGGATGCTTGCGCCAGTCCAGGCCCTCGTTCCGGATGAAACCGAACAGCAGCCCGGCGAAGGGCCAGCGCACCGCGATGGAGATCGACATCGCAAGGATGTAGCCGAGGTTGGTGAAGAAGCCCAGGACGTAGAAGTCCTCGGCCTTGCCGGTCGAGTTCGCGAGCCAGGCTGATAGCCCGACGCCGACAATGCCGGCCAGCGCTTGCGTCAGCGGCTTGCGCTGGATCAGCCGGGCGACGGTAAACGCCGCGGCCACCGCCAGCGCGGCGATCAGGGCCAGCGGAAGTTCACGGGTCACGGTGAAGGCGATCAGGAACACCAGCCCCGGAAGGATGCTTTCGGCGATGCCCTGGACACCGCCGGCGCTCTTGAGCACGTCGATGTTGCCGTTGCTGGTGCGGTGCAGTCCCGCCTTCGCCGCGTAGCCTTCGGCGAGCTGGGCCACCGAGGGCTGCTGGTCTTCGGGCGTGCTCATTGTTCCTCCAGGCGGGAGAGTATTTCGTAGCGCGGATTAAACATGGTGGGCAGCCCGTCCCGGACAGTGACCATGCCCTCGAGCCGTAGCTCCAGGCCGGCCTTCACGCCGGGGATGCGGCGCCGTCCCAGCCAGATCACGCGGAGCCGGTCGGCGGCCGCGGCAGGCCGCTTGCGCCGGACGCCGGGCTGGCCGGCTTGGGCGGCCTGGACCGCAGAAGCGGCCGGCCGCGCCTTGGCCGGCGGGGCGTCATGGTCGGTGACGATGGCTGTGAAAGCTGCCACCTCGCTGGCCGGGGCATAGGTCACAGATTCAATGAAGCCGCGGCACAGCACACGTCCGCGCTCGGGCAGCCCCCGCACGGGGACAGCTGCGGCAGCTTTCTTGCCGGCGGCATCAACCAATCTGGGTAGTCTCCGGTCCGCGCTCGGGTTGCTCGAACTCCGGGGCACCCTGCGGTGCCGCGACGCCGGAGTCCCGGGGAAGGCGGAGCTGAAGCAGCTCGCGCGGCGGCATGGGGCTCTCGCCCCGCACCACGACGATCTGGCGGAACAGTTCCTCGAGTCCGGCGGCGGCATCGCGGTCCAGTGCGGCGTCTCCGCCGAGGACACCGCGGAGGAACCAGCGGGGGCCGTCGACGCCGATGAACCGAGCCACCCGATAGCCCTCGCTGCCGTCGCCGGCAGGCAGCTTGGCGACGAGCTCGATGCCGAAGTGGCCCTCAATCTCCTCAACCTGGCCGCCCTGGCTGCCCACGGACTGGCCGATCTGCTCACGGATTTCGTCCCAGAGGCCTTCGGAGCGGGGCGCGGCGAAGGCCTGCAGCTGCAGGCTCGAACCTTCCAGGTCCATGGTGACGGCCACGACGCGCTGGGTGGCTTCTTCGACCTCAAGGCGGAGCTGCAGGCCTTCGCGCGGAGCAATCAACAGGGCGCCGAGGTCGACGTAGCCGTCCTGGTTGTCGATGTCCGCGACGTCATGGGGACCGGCGCTCCGCAGGGCGCCAGCCGTGCCGTCGGCGGGCGCGCCGGCGTCAACAGCTGCGTCCTCCCGGGTGTCGCCGGTGTCCGTCAACTGCTCCTGCTTGGCTTTCCTGCCACGCCCAAAAACCATGGTGTTGTCTCCTTAGTTGTGATCCTGTGCCAGGCGCTTGGCCTCGGGACAGGGAACAGATGCGTCAAACGGGCGGGGCTCAGGCCCCGGGGGCGCCGAAACCGCCGGTGGAGCCGAAGCCGCCGGCGCCGCGGACCGAATCGCTGAGCTCCTGGACGGGCACGAACTCCGCGTACTCCACGCGCTGGATGACCATTTGTGCAATTCTATCGCCGCGGCGCAGTTCAATCGCCTCGTCGCGGTCAGTATTCAGCAGAGTCACGGCAATCTCCCCGCGGTAGCCCGCGTCCACCGTGCCGGGTGCGTTCACCACGGTCAGGCCGTGCTTGGTGGCCAGGCCGGAACGGGGGTGGATCAAGGCGACAAAGCCGTCAGGAAGCGCGATGGACACCCCGGTGGGCACCAGCCGCCGCTCCCCCGGCCCGAGCACAACGTCCTCGCGGGCACGCAGGTCCGCGCCGGCGTCGCCCGGGTGGGCGTACGACGGCGGCTGCAGGCCGTCGTCGAGCATCTTCAGCTGCACCGTCAGGGTGGGGGCTCCGTAGGCCGGAAGGCCGCTGGCCGAGGGGTCTGCCGCCGGGGTATTCACGGCAGTGGTTTCTTCAGTCACAGTTCCCCACTGTAACGCCCGCGGGGAGGATAGACCTACCGCGCCGCCGCCCCCGGTGTCCGCGGGCGGCGGCCTGGCGGCCAAGGTGAAATGGCCCGGGAAAAGTGGAAAGCTGGGCTCATGCCCGAATCCAGCGCAGCCATGCCGGCCTCCAACAGCACCCCCAACGACGCCACCGTCCTGTTCAGCGAAAAGCTTTGGCCGAATTTCTGGATCTGGCTGGTGGCTGCCGGGCTGGCCGCGGCCGGCATCCTGGTGTTCGCGCCGATCAGTATGGCCGCCGGCATCACCGCCGCCGTCGTGCTCTTCACGATCCTGGCGGTGTTGCTGATCGTGTCCACGCCGTCCATCACGGTGACGGCCACAACGCTGCGCGTGGGCCGGGCGACGATTGAACGCCGTTTCGTCGGCGAGGCCACGGCCTTCCGCGGCGCGGAGGCGACGGCCGAGCGCGGCACCCGGCTCAACGGCCTCGCCTTCATGTGCATCCGCGGCTGGATCGACCCGGTGGTCCGCATCGAGATCACCGACCCCTCGGACCGCACCCCGTATTGGCTGGCGTCCACGCGGCACCCCGACGAGCTCGTCACGGCGCTGTCGCGCTAACAACCCCGGCTAACAACAGCCCGGGCCGGTCCCAGGCCGGCAGGAGGGCGGCGGCCCTTAGCCCTCGCAGTCCTTGCAGTACTTCAGGCCGTCCTTTTCGCGGGCGATCTGCGAACGGTGGCGGACCAGGAAGCAGGAGGCACAGGTGAATTCGTCTGCCTGGGCGGGCAGCACCCGGACCAGCAGCTCCTCGCCGGACAGGTCGGCGCCCGGGAGTTCGTAGCCTTCGGCGAGGTCGGTTTCGTCTTCATCGACCACCGCGGAAGGCTTGTCCGTACGCCGCGACTTCAGTTCCTCGATGGAGTCCTCGTTAAGGTCTTCCTCAGTCTTGCGCGGCGCATCGTAGTCTGTCGCCATTAGTTGTTGCTCACACTCCGCATTCGTTGGGTTGGTCCGCCTCCGCCGCACCGGCGGGGCTGGTAGCCCCCGCCCCGGTCCGGGTTCGGTTCACCGATGTCAACGCCGGACAATCGCTTTTTGTGCCCGATGTCGGGTCATTTTTGCCCAAACCCCTGCCGAGCGCCAGAGGCCAGTGGTCCGGCGGCGGCGCCGTCCGCTCCGGACGGCCCCCATCCGGCGGAAAGTCGCGGAAAATCACGGCGCGCCCTCCCTCCTAACCCGAATTGGGACCCAACGGTGGCAGAGTTTCGAATGTTAGTAATGCCAGGGTGGAGGATTTGTATGCAGGATCTACGGCTTGTAGGCGTCCACGACGACGGGGAGCATCTCCTGTTGAGTGGCACCGGCGGCGAGATGTTCCAGCTGCCGATCGCTGAGGCTCTTCGGGCGGCTGCGAGCCGGACGCCGGCGAGGGCTGCTTCCGGCGGGGGCGCGGATCCCATTGCCATGTCCCCCCGCGATATCCAGGCCAGGATCCGCAGCGGTGCGACCGCCGCGGAGGTGGCCGCTCTTTCCGGCATTCCGCTGGCCAAGGTGCAGCGGTACGAGGGCCCCGTGCTGGCCGAACGCGAGTACGTCGCCCAGCAGGCACGCAAAATCGAAGTGGCCTCCCCTTCCGCGGGTCACGACAGCTACCGTTCCTTCTTCGGCGACCAGCCAGCGACCTTGGACGACATGGTCATGCACCGGCTGCGGGCCCATGGAATCGAGCCTTCAACGGTGGAATGGGACTCCTGGCGACGCCCGGACGGCAGCTGGAACGTGGTGGCCCGTTTCGATGCACAGCCCGGCGCCCACGCCGCGATCGGTGAAGAGCCGCCGGCCATGTGGACGTTCAGCCCGGCGCGCAAGTCGTTGCAGAACGCCAACCGCTGGGCCCAGCAGCTCAGCGAACTCGAGCCGATGGACGGCCCTGTCCCGGCCCGCCGCCTCTCGGCGGTTTCGGACCGGCCCTTTGATTTCGAGACCGATGCGGAAGCCGCGGCACGCAGTGCCACGGCGCAGCTCAGCATCGTTCAGCAGCACGGAGTTCAGCAGGAGAAGGACGCCGACGGGCTGCTGGACATGCTCCGTTCCCGCCGCGGGCAGCGTCTCGGCCTGGATGAAGACGCCGACGACGCCCTGGCGCTGCTGCTGACAAACGGTGTTCCCGCCGCCCACCCGCGGCCGTCCGAGGTTCCGTCGCTGAACGAGACCGAAGACGACGTGGTGGAGGTTGAGGCGCCCCGGGAGGACGAGCCGGCAGAGGAAGCAACCCCGCCCGCGGCGTCAGCCGAACCGCATTCGATTCCCAACCCCGACGCCCTGACCCGACGCCGGGACGCCCGGCCGTCCATGCTCTCCCGCTTGAGCCTGGCGCCACGGCACCAGGACAATAGCGAAGACGACGCGCTGAAGCTTCACGACGGGGTCAGCACCGAGACCCGCGAGATCACCATCGCGGCCTCGCAGCTGCGCCCGGTACGCACCGGTCCCACGTCCAGCCCCGGACTGGATGAGCTCCTGGGCGGCGGACCGTCCCGGCGGGCGCAGAACGAGTCATCAGCGGCATCCCGCAGCGACGCCTCCCGGACCGAAGCCTCCCGGAACGAAGCCTCCCGGAACGAACGTGAGCCCGAAACGCCGGAGCGCCAGCCCTCCAAGCCCAAGCGCTCCAGTGTGCCCAGCTGGGACGAAATCGTCTTCGGCACCCGCAGCGACTAGGGTCTCCGCCCCGCCAGGGACCAAATCAGCGGCGCGGAGCTTTATTGGCGGCCTTTCCGGCGGCCTTGGGCCCACCCGGCTTTCCTTCCGCGGCGAAGCACAGCAGCGGTATTTCGCGCTCCGCCTTGGTCAGCGAGCCGTGCTGCCCCACCACCTCCAGCGCCCTGGCCTGGACCCTGCGGGTGTCGTAGAACGCCAGCGCGTCGCGGGCAGCGATCATGATGTCGCCGATCCGCGGCCCGACCGGGCCCCGGACCTCGCCGAAGAGTCCTGCAGCCACGGCCTCTTCCCGGGTGAAGGCCCAGATCCGGTCACCGAAACGGGCCTGCCAGGCCTCCAGTAGCCGCAGCCGGCCGGCGTCGCCGGCTCCATCCCCCAGGTAGAGGTGGACCATGCGCGGCTCCCCTGCCGTGTGCCGGACGCCTGCGATGAGGTCCGGCTCGGCGGAGTAGTCGATCCGCTGCGATTCAGGCACGTCGAGCATGCCGTGGTCCCCGGTGACCAGCACGGTGGTGCCGACGGGGAGGGTGGCATTGAGCCGGCGGACGGTCGCGTCGAGCTCTTCGAGCTGGTGTTCCCACTGCGGCGACTGGCAGCCGTAGCGGTGCCCGGCCTTGTCCAGTTCGTGGACGTAGAAGTACATCAGCGAGCTGTCCGCCCCTGCCATGGCTTCCGCCGCGGCCGCGGTCCGGGCGTGCGAGGTGGTTCCGGCCAGGAAGCGTCCGCCCCGCAGCGCGGCCTGGGTCATGGCGGAGTCGCTGAACCGCGGCAGGGCGACAGTGCTCACGTCGACGTGCCCGGCGGCCCGCTCGAACACGGTGGGCAGCGGCTGCCAGAGCTGAGGGTCGACGCCGTCGTCCCAGTTGCCCAGCATGTTGACCACCCGGTCCTGGTCCGGGTCCAGCACGTCGTAGCCGACCATCCCATGCTGCCCGGCGGCCAGCCCGGTCCCGAAACTGGCCAGCGACGCGGCCGTGGTGGAGGGGAAGGCCGCATCGAGCCACACCGGCACGGCTCCCTGGCCGGCCTGCAGCACCGAGCGCAGGAACGGGGTGTGGGCGATCTTCTGCTTGAGCAGCTGCCGGCCGAGGCCATCGGCCAGGACGACGCAGACGTGCTTTGCCGAAGGGAGGTTCAGCCGGTTCTGGAAACCGGGGACGCCGAGGCTGGCCGCGGCGCTGCTGAGCACCTCCGCGATGGAACGTTCCCCATAGGCCGGGGGCGCGGGCATCCCGGCGGGGCCGCCGGGAGCACGGACGGACGCCTGCGGCGAAGGCAGCGGGGACCCGGAGGCGCGGACCGGCACCATCTCAGCGCTGGTGGCCGCGGCTGAGGCGGTTTCCGAAGACGCCGGTACGCGGGCGCGGCGGAAGCGTGGGGACACCGTGCGGCGCGGGGGCCGTGGAGCCGGTGTTCACGGCCCGGAGTGCGCGGGCGAAGAGCTTCGCGTCCTGCACGGCCTGCAGGCCGTCGGCTTCGGCGCTGATCCGCAGCACGATGTCCTCCTGCGCGATGGTGCCGCTGTAGCCGTGGTCGGCCTCGCACTGCGGGTCACCGCAGCTGGCGGGGCCCATGTCGAGGCGCTGGCCGCCGGACCAGGCGATCGAGAGGGTCAGCTCACGGACCGGGTCCGAGGGCTTGTAGTCCTGCGGCTGGGCGTAGACGTAGCTGAGCACCACCGAGCGGATCTGCGTGACGGGGACGGACTCGGTGGAAACCTGGGCGACGATTTGCTCGCCGGCCTCGTCGAGCTGCTGGTCGTCCACATGGGTGATCACCAGCATGTCCTCGGTCAGCACGAGCACGGTGATGTGCCGGCGCACTTCGGCACGGTCAAAGTGGGTCTCGAGGTGGACCAGGTGGGCCACGCAGTCGCGGCCGTCCAGGGCGTCGGCGACGACGTCGGCGACCAGGCGGGGGTAGAAGCCTGCCTGCTGGAGGGCGCCGTCCAGGCTTTGGCCCTGCGCGCTGTGGTCGTGCAGGCCATGGTGCGGGGAGCCGTGGCGGCCGGAGACGGACGCCTGGGGCTGGGATGCTGGAGGCTGGGAACTCATGGCTCCCATTTTCACAGATCGGCTGGGGACATGCTAACTGCGCATGGCCCGCCTGGCCGTGTCCGTGCGCTGGGCGGCGTTGGCAATCCGGACGTCGGCGGCCAGGATCACGGCGCCGTCTGGTCCGGCCAGCACCGGGTTGAACTCCACCAGGGCGATCTCGGGGTGGTTGTCCTTGAGCCTGGTCAGCCGGGCCGCCAGGTCCTCGAGCGCGGCAGCGTCGACGGCGGGCAGGCCCTGGTAGCCGAAGAGTTTGCGCGACGCGCGGGGCGCGCGGATGAAGTCGTGCACGTCGGAGCCGGAGAGCGGCGGCACACGGTGGGCCCAGTCATCGAGGAGGTTCACGGCGTCGCCGGCCAGCCCGAAGGACACCACCGGGCCCAGCAGCGGGTCCTCGATGGCGCGGAAGGTGCAGGCCTGCCCCACCGGGGCCATCGACTGGACCTCGAGGGACGGTGAGCCGTAGCGCTGCAGTGATTTGCGCATCTGGGCGATGTTGCGGCGCAGCGAGTCGGCGTCCTGGATGTCCAGGCGTACCCCGCCAAGGTCGAGGCGGTGCCGCAGAGCCGGGTCCGTGGTCTTCAGCGCCACCGGCCAGCCGAGCCGCTCCGCCGCGGCGACGGCGTCGTCTTCCGACTCGAAGCCCTCCGAGGGCAGCACCCGGATGCCGTAGCGGCCCAGCAGCTTCGCGGCGGACGGAGGGTCCAACCGGACCAGCTGCTCGCCACTCACGGGCCGGAGCAGCTCCTCCAGGTCCTCGTGGGCGCCCTCCGGGTCGCAGCCTTCGGGCTCCACAAACAGCCCTTGGTCGCGGACCACCCAGTGGGCGTAGCGCACCACCGCGGCGAGGGCGGCGACGGCGGCCCCGGGGTTGGAGTAGCAGGGCACCCCGGCGGCCGGTTCCGCAGCTGTGGCTTCCGCGGCGGCTCCCGCGGCCGCGGATTTCGCGCCGGCTTCGGCGGGAGCGCCGACCATGCCCTCGACGTAGATGGACGGGTCAAGAAGGCCGGTGAACGCGGCAACCACAGGCTTCCCTGCGGCCGCCGAGCACTCGGCCAGCACCGCGCCGATCTTTTCGACGGTCAGCCCCCGGGCCGGCAACAGCGCGACCACGACGGCGTGCACCGAGTCGACGGTCAGGGTCTCCTGCAGGCTGCGGCGTAGTGCCGGCAGCGACTTGGACATGCCGGCGTCCAGGTCGACGTCGGCCACGATGCGCTCCACGCCGAGACCGGCCGCGGTTGCCCGGTCGGCCACCACCTTGCCGAGCGCGCTTGAGTTGCTGAACACGGCCACGCCGGGCCCCTTCGGCAGCGGCTGGCTGGAGACGATCTGGGCGACGTCCATCAGCTCTTCAATGGTCTCCACCCGGATCACGCCGGCCTGCCGCATCATGGCGTCCAGGGCCTCGGGCGGCGCCTGCGTGGTGCGCACGGCGTGGCCGGGAGGCAGGTTCAGGCCCATCGCATCGGACTTGGCCACGATCACCGGCTTGGTCCGCGCGAGCCGCCGGGCCAGTCGGGAGAACTTGCGCGGGTTGCCGATCGATTCGAGGTAGAGCCCGACGGCCGTGGTGTCGGCGTCGTCCTCCCAGAACTGCATCATGTCGTTGCCGGACACGTCGGCGCGGTTCCCGGCGGAGAGGAAGGTGGAGATGCCCACCCGGCGGCGGCTGGAGGCGGCGTAGAGCGAGACGCCGATCGCCGCGGACTGGCTGAACAGGCCGAGGCCGCCGCGGCGCGCCAGCGAGGGAGCCATCGAGGCGTTGAGGGACACGGCGGGGTTGGTGTTGACGATGCCCAGCGAGGCCGGGCCGATCACGCGCATGCCGTTGGCGCGGGCCTGGCGGACCAGGTCGCGCTGCCGGGCGAGGCCGCGTTCGCCGTCGTCCGCGTAGCCGGCGGTGGCCACCACGATCCCCTTGACCCCGGCTTCCCCGCACTCCTGGACCACCTTGGGCACCTCGTCATACGGGACCGCGATGATGGCGAGCTTGACCGGTCCGGGGACCTCGGAGAGCTTGGCGAAGGACAGCATGCCGGCCAGTTCCAGGGCCTCGGGGTTGATCGCGTAGACCGGGCCGGTGAAGCCGCCCTCGATGATGTGTTCCAGCAGCTGGTAGCCGACGGTGCCCCATTTGCGGCTGGCACCGATGACGGCCACCGAGGACGGGGCGAGCAGTTCCTGGATGCTGCGGGCCTCGGCGCGGTGTTCGCGGGACTCCATCACGGCCCGGGACTTGTCCGTGGGGTCGATGTTGAACTCGAGGCTCACGACGCCGTCGTCGAAGTGCCGTTTGACGTCGTAACCGGCGTCGGAGAAGACCATCAGCATCTTGCGGTTCTCCGGCAGCACCTCGGCGCTGAACTTGCGGATGCCGTTTTCGCGGGCCGCGGCGGCGAGGTGTTCGAGCAGGATGGAGCCGATCCCGCGGCCCTGGTGCGCGTCGGCGATGTTGAACGCCACCTCCGCCTCTTCCGGGTCGTCGAGCCGGTCGTAGCGGCCGATGCCCATGATTTCGCCGCCGATGGTGATCACCAGGGCCACCCGGTCCTTGTAGTCGACCTCGGTGAAGCGCTTGAGTTCCTTGGCGGACAGCTTGGACTTGAAGGCGAAGAAGCGCATGTAGATCGACTTCTGCGACTGGCCCACATGGAAGGCCTGCACCGCGTCGGAGTCGGCGGGGTGGATGGGGCGCAGGTGCGCTGTCCCGCCGTCGCGCAGCACGACATCGGCTTCCCAATGTTCCGGATATACGCCGTCCGCGGGCTGATCCACCATAGGCTTAGCCTAGCCATAAACTTGAGCTGCCCGCCGTCATCGCGCCTCAACAGCCACGCAAGTCCAACGCACCATCAACTGAGTAACCCGTAGAAGGACCCACCAGCCTCATGGCACGCCGCCAAACCACGCCCCCGGCAGGGGAATCCCCGGACTTCATCGAGAACATCGTCGACATCGACGTCACTTCCGAAATGGAAGGCTCGTTCCTGGAGTACGCCTATTCGGTCATCTACTCCCGGGCCCTGCCCGACGCCCGCGACGGCCTCAAACCCGTGCAGCGGCGCATCCTGTACATGATGAGCGAGATGGGCCTGCGCCCCGACCGCGGACACGTCAAGAGCGCCCGCGTGGTAGGCGAAGTGATGGGCAAGCTGCACCCGCACGGCGACACCGCGATCTACGACGCCATGGTCCGGATGGCGCAGGACTTCTCCCTGCGGCTGCCCCTGATCGACGGCCACGGCAACTTCGGCTCGCTCGATGACGGTCCGGCCGCCCCGCGCTACACCGAGGCCCGGCTGGCGGCGGCGGCGCTGACCATGACGGACCACCTCGACGAAGACGTGGTGGACTTCGTCCCGAACTACGACAACCAGCTCACCCAGCCCGACGTGCTCCCGGCCGCGTTCCCGAACCTTCTGGTCAACGGCGCCACCGGCATCGCAGTCGGCATGGCCACCAACATGGCCCCGCACAACCTGGGTGAAGTGGTGGCGGCGGCGCGGCACCTGATCGCGCATCCGGACGCCTCGCTCGAGGACATCATGAAGTTCGTCCCGGGCCCCGACCTGCCCACCGGCGGCCGGATCGTAGGCCTGGACGGCATCCGCGACGCCTACGCCACCGGCCGCGGCTCCTTCAAGACCCGAGCCAAGGTCGACGTCGAACAGCTCTCGGCGCGCCGCACCGGCCTCGTGGTCACGGAGCTGCCGTACATGGTGGGCCCGGAGAAGGTGATCGAGAAGATCAAGGACGCGGTCAACGGCAAGAAGCTGACCGGCATCAGCGACATCGTGGACCTCACCGACCGCAAGCACGGGCTGCGGCTCGTGATCGAGCTGAAGAACGGCTTCAACCCGAACGCGGTGCTCCAGCAGCTTTACCGCTTCACGCCGATGGAGGATTCCTTCGGCATCAACAACGTCACGCTCGTCGACGGCCAGCCGCAGACCCTGGGCCTGCTGGAGCTGCTCTCCGTCTACGTGAACCACCGCATCAACGTGGTCCGCCGCCGCACTTCCTTCCGCTTGGGCAAGAAGAAGGACCGCCTGCACCTGGTCGAGGGCATGCTCATCGCGATCGTGGACATCGACGAGGTCATCCAGATCATCCGCTCCTCGGACGAGGCCGCCGCGGCCCGCACCCGGCTGATGTCCATCTACGATCTCTCCGAGATCCAGGCCAACTACATCCTGGAGCTGCGGCTCCGTCAGCTGACCAAGTACTCCCGGATCGAGCTGGAGAAGGAACAGGAGGAGCTGCGCCGCGAGATCGCGGAACTCCAGGCCATTCTGGACTCCCCCGAGCTGCTGCGCGGGCTGGTTTCCGACGAGCTCGGCGAACTCGCCGACAAGTACGGCACGCCGCGACGGACCGTGCTGCTCGAATCCGAGGCCGTCTCCCCCGCGGTGGCCGCCGCCCTCGCCGCCGCACCCGGCGCCAAGGGCAAGGCCGCGCCGCTGGCCCTGGAGATCGCGGACGACCCCTGCTGGGCCATCCTCACGGCCTCCGGCCAGATCGCCCGCACGGCCAACCAGGACAGCCTCGCCGAGTCGGGCCCGCGGGCCAAGCACGACGTGTTCCGCTCCGTGGTCAGGACCTCCGCTCGCGGCGAGATTGCCGCGGTCACGTCGCAGGGCCGGATGCTGCGGCTCCAGGTGATGGACATGCCGGTGCTGCCGCCCACCTCGGGCACCCCCAACATGGCCGGCGGCGTCCCCGCCAAGGACTTCATCACGCTGCTCAAGGGCGAAACCCTCGTGGCCTTCGCGCCGTTGGATCAGGTCCTTGCGATCGGAACCGCGCAGGGCGTGGTCAAACGCGTCCAGCCGGACTACCCGTTGAACCGCGAGGACTGGGAAGTGATCGCGCTCAAGGACAAGGACACCGTGGTGGGCGTCGAGCCCGCCGCCGCCGACGACGTCGAGCTGGTCTTCGTGACGCGCCAGGCCCAGCTGTTGCACTTCAGCGCCTCCGCGGTCCGGCCGCAGGGCCGCACCGCCGGCGGTATGGCCGGGATCAAGCTGGCTGCCGGTGACCGGGTGCTGCACTTCGGCACGGCGCGCCCAGACGACGACGCCGCCGTGGTGGTCACCATCGCCGGCACCGAAGGCGCGCTGCCGGGCACCGCCCCGGGCGCCGCCAAGGTCACGGCGCTGGCGGAGTACCCGGCCAAGGGCCGCGGCACGGCCGGTGTCCGCGCGCACCGCTTCCTCAAGGGCGAGGACACCCTGCTCCTCGCCTGGGCCGGTCACGGCCCGGCGAAGGCATCCTCGCTGGCCGGGGTGGCCCGCTCGCTTCCGGGCGAGCACGGCCGCCGCGACGGCTCCGGCATTCCGCTGTCCCAGGCCGTCGACGCGATCGGTCCGAGCATGGCCTGGGCCCGGGAAGAAGCGGCGCCGGAGGCCTAGGCGGGCCGCTAGACCGGGCATCCGGTGCAGTGCGGGCCGGCGCAAGCTTCCAGGTCCACCCATTCGCCACGAATGGCCGCTAACTTGCCCGGCTTAGCGGCCATTTCTGGCAAACGGCCGGGCGCAATCAGTTGCGAACCCGCATTGTGGCGGAGCCAGCCCGCGGGGACCATGGTGGCACCCGAGTTCTCGACTTCGAGGTGAGGTGCCACTGCCGGCAGTGGCTGCAAAAGTAGGCACCGGTTGGCGACTTTCGTCCCCGCGTCGAAGCGATTCTTTGGATGGCACGAAGGGCCAGCTCCGCAGACCAGAGTGTTGGATAGGGAATTTTCGAGCAAACGGACATTGGTGTAGGTCCTGAATTGCGGCGAACTCGGCACGCTCTATGTCGTGCCCGGCTCGAGGGTGCACACCCCCATCGATGCTTGGCCCACGGCTGGAACGGAAGGCTAATATCCTTCAGGTTCCACTTGCGTGAATCCTACCCCCGCCTGGATTCGACCGTAAGGACACACTGGATGAGGCAACGGGACAACTTGTCAGTATGTCCCTATTGAACGCTGCGCCCTGCATTCCGTACTGGACCGTGGGGCCCGCGGGCGATTGCGTGTGGCAAGTCCACCCCGTGAGGCAAGTTGTGGGCAGTGTGCAATAGTGTTCCCCTAAAACAACATTCCGGGGGGCGAATGGCACGGAAAATGATCTTGTTTCTGACCTGCGTGATTCTTTCCGTTGCTTGGTACTTAGCTGTAGGCGCGTTTGACCGGCTTATCATGTCTCACGATCATCAGACATTCTCGCAGTACTGCTATTCCGAGCATCTGCCTGCCGACACGGTGCACAACCCCGAGGGATTCCCGTCTGCGCCCGGAGGAACTTACGAGTTCGTCCCGCTCGGAGTGGAGTGCACTTTCGTCATGGTCGATGGAACGATAGCTGACTCCTTTTACGTCAGGTACTACCCGATGGTTCTTGCGGTCATCCCTGGGGCCGCAACCTTGATCTGGGGCGCTCGAATCGTCTGGATTCACATCCACCCACGCAGAGCACAGGCCGGCAGTCAGACATAGCTCGGATCTAGGCACAGTGAAGTGCATAATGCTCCATCGACAAAAACTCCGAGCATGAATGGACGCTAGCTGTGCTGCTCAGGGTGTCCCTGTTCGGGTGACTGATCCCCGCGACTGACTCCGGGCCGCCGCCATGAGCGGCCGCCCGGGGTCATCTGGCGGGTCTTACATCCCCGAGTTGATGTTTAGAATGTTGCCTTCGCTGTCCAGGAACCATGCAGCGGTGCTGCCGTCCGGCAGCGTGGCGATGCCGTCTTCGGTCTTCAGGCCCGGGAAGTCGTAGTCCTCGAAGACGACCCCCGCCGCGCGGAGCTCGGCGACGGTGGCCGGCACATCGGGGACCATCCATCCCATCTGGGTATTCTTGGCCGAACCGGCGTTTTGCGTCTGGTACACCAGGAATCTGCTGCCGGCGCCGCACGTGTACATCAGGTTGTCCTCGGCATCCGGGTTATCCGGTTCGAGTCCGAGTTTGTCGCGGTAGAAACCCCGCGCACGGGCGAGGTCCGCGGCCGGCAGGACGGCGCCAACCGGGTGGTCTTTGAGCATGGCTATGTTCCTTTCCAGGCCCTTCCCCCGGAACGCATCCTACTCCTTCGCCTAGACTGCAGACATGCCTATCGTGCCCGATCAAAAAGACTGGACCTGGGTGCTGTCACGGCCGTGCCCCGAGTGCGGTTTCGACATCTCCGCCTGCACCCCCGCCACGGCGCCGGGACGGGTCGCCAGCATGCTGCCGCGCTGGCGCGCCGTGCTGCGGCGCCCGGACGCCGCAGTGCGCCCGGATGAGGACACCTGGTCTCCGTTGGAGTACGCCTGCCACGTCCGGGACGTGTTCACGCTTTTCGACCACCGCCTCGACCTCATGCTCACTGAGGATGACGCGCGCTTCGAGGACTGGGACCAGGACCGGACAGCCGTCGAGCAGGACTACGCCGACTCCGATCCGGCCGAGGTGAGTGCCGCCCTGACGGCCGAGGGCGAGCAGATCGCTGCGTCCTTTGGCCGCGTCCCGGAGCGGGACTGGGACCGCAAAGGCACCCGCAGCAACGGCTCGGAATTCACGGTCCTGACGTTCGCACAGTACTTCCTGCACGACGTCGTGCACCACCTCCACGATGTGGATGGATAGCGCGTGGATGGATAGCCGGGATGGCTAGCGCAGCGTGAACGCCTACAGCTCCTTGTCCCAGGCCATGCTGCGGTTGACCGCGACGTACCCCATCTTCGTGTAGAGCGCCAGTGCCCCGGTGGGGTTCTCCGCGTCGACGTCGAGCGAGGCCTTGTCCATTCCTGCTGCGGCGAAGCGGCGCATGGCATCAGCCAGCAGGGCTTGGGCAATCCCCCGGCCCCGGAACTCCGGGCGCACCCCAAGCAGGTCCGTGTAGCCCTCCTTGAAGCCCCGGTCCGCGGCGCTGTCGGCATCGTGGCTGGCGATCTGGTAGCCGGCCACGCGGCCGCTGGCCGTCTCGACGACGACGCCGCTCAGGTCCGGCCGCGCCCGCGGATCGTTCACCACGAATCCCCAGGCTTCCTCGTCGCGGGGCTCGCTGCCCCAGTGGTCCCGGAAGGCCTCGTTGTGGGCCAGCCGCACGGCCTCATGCAGGCCGGGCCCGAAGTCCACGAGTTCCAGCGCGTCGTCGAGCTCCGGCTCCGGGAAGTCCGCATCCAGCGGCCGGTGCATCTCGTTGTAGTAGCGGACAATTCGGTAGCCGCGGCCCTCGAAGAGTGATGCCTGATGGATGTGCTGTTGCTCCATGTAGAGGCGCAGCCTCGGAGCGGCGGCGCCGGCATCCTCGGCGAACCGCTGCAGCGTTCGGGACTCCAGCCAGCCCAGGAGCCCGGTTCCGATCCCTTTGCCCTGCCACTCGGGGTCCACGCAGCCGAAGCCGACGGCCTTGTCTCCGGCCGGGTTTTTCGTCAGCCTGGCATAGGCCCGCGCAACTCCCCGGCTGTCGAAGCCGAGAATGCTGTTCGCGGGCACGGGGTTTGTCCGGGATTCCAGGATCTGCGCCAGGTCCTCGCGCCGCTCAAACCAGACGGGCCGCTCGACGGCCGCAGTACGGGCAATCAGGGCGGCCCAGTCGTCCAGCTCCGCGGCGCCGGCCGGCCGCCACGAAAGTCGGGGATCCAGGCTGGCCTGCGGGTCGGTGCGTCCGGTCATGGCTACAGGCTAACGGCGGCCCTACCCCCGCGCCAGTAGCCGCTCCGGCTGTGGCGACCCTGCCCGGTCCAGGTCCAGGTTCTGGTCCCGATCCCGGTCCAGGTCCAGCCGGTTGTCCTCCGGGCTGATGTCCTCCGGGTTGTGCGTCACCAGGACGACCGTGCGGCCGGCCAGCCCGCGGCGCAGCTCGGCCAGCATTTCGCGGCCGGCTTCCGCGTCCAGGTGGGCCGTGGGTTCGTCGAGCAGGATCACATCGGCTCCGGTCAGCAGTGTGCGGGCCACCGCCAGGCGTTGGCGCTCCCCGCCGCTGAGGAACGCCCCGCCGGGCCCGATGGGCGTGTCCAGGCCCCGGTCGAGCCGCTGCAGCAGCGGTTCCAGGCCGACCGCGGACAGCGCAGCGGAAAGTTGCAGGTCGAGCCCGGTGGCCGCGCCTGTTGCTCCGTCCGTGGGACGATCGCCCTCGGGCAGCCCCAGCATCAGGTTGCCGCGGATGGTCGAGTCGAAGAGGTGCGCCTCCTGCGGGCACCAGGCCGCGCGTCCGGTCAGGAAGAGCTGGCCGTCCGATGCCGGGAGGAAGCCGAGCATGACGGCCAGCAGGGTGGACTTTCCGGAACCGGAGGCGCCGGTCACGGCGAGCCAGCGGCCCGGTTCGGCGCTGGCGGTCAGCCCGGTGAAGACCTCCGTGCCGCCCGGCCACGCCGCCACCAGGTGGTCGAGTTCCACGCCGGGACGTCCGCCGGGCCGCGCCGGTACCGGCACTGGTCCGCCGGATCCTTCGGGCAGCTCCGCAGCCAGGACACCGGAGCCGCCGATGCGCCGCAGCACCGAGCGCAGCGCCGGATACTGCCGCACCGCCGTCGTGATCGCCGAATACGGTTCCACGAGGGCCAGCTGCAGCAGCACGACGACGGCAACGGTCGCCGGCTCGGCGGCGCCGCTGAGGGCAAGCGGGGCGGCCAGCACCGCGCTGGCCAGCGCGGCGGCCCCGCAGGCCAGCACCGTCAGCGCCTGCCCGAGCCCCTCGGCCAGGGCCGAACGCTGCGACGCGGCAGTCGCCTCCCGGTCGGCACGGTGGATATCGGCAAGGACCGGGGCGCCCACACCGTTGGCATGGAGTTCGGCGCGGGCATCCAGCGCCGCGGCAACCCGCCGCAGCACCCCGGACCGCAGCTGCTGCTCGGTTCCGGCGGACATCCGGTCCGCGAGCAGTGCCAAGGCCGGCGAGGCCGCGAGACTGACGACGGCGGCGGCAACCACGGCCGGGAGCGCTGCCGGGAGCAGCAGCCCGACGCCCGTGACCGCGGCCGCGCCCACGGCCACGGCGGTCAGCGGCGGCAGCACGACGCGCGGCAGCAGCTCGCGGACGGTGTCGACGTCGTCCACCACGGCCCCCAGGACGTTGCCGCCCTGCAGAAGTCGCCGCAGCGACAGCGCCCGCCGGCTCAGAGACTCCCACAGCCGGCCGCGGAGCCGCGTCAGCGCCCTGAAGATCGCGTCGTGCAGGAGCAGCCGTTCGGTGTACCGCAGGGCGGCTCGGCCGACGCCGAAGAAGCGCACCCCCACGATTGCGGTGAGCAGGTACAGGATGGGCGGCTGCTCGCTGGCGCGGATGATGAGCCAGCCGGAGAGCCCGGACAGGGCGACGGCGAACAGCGCGGCCAGGACCCCGACCGCGCCGGCGGCGGCAAACTTCCCGGCCACCGGCGCAAGCAGCCGGCGCAGCTGGGCGGCAGCAGTTCCAAAGCGCGCAGCTCCGGCGGCCGACGTTGCGGCCTCGGCAGGAGTGCCGGCGTCGCCGGGATTGCCGGCGTCGAAGGCGGCCGCGTCGGCTAATGCCGGCGGGAGGTCTTGCCCGTCCGGGGCGCGGTCTCGGCTGGCCAAGGGCGGCGCCACGGCCGCGGCGACGGCGCCTCCGGCACGCCCCCCGACGGTCACCAGCCGGTCCGCGAGTTCGCGGGTCTGCCGGTCATGGGCCACCAGCAGCACCGTGGCCTTCCCGCGCAGTCCGGAAATGGTGCGGCTGACCGCATCGGCGGACGCCCGGTCCAGGTGCGCGGTGGGCTCGTCCAGCAGCAGCACCGTGGCGCCGGCCGCGATCCGGGCCAGCCCGCGGGCCACGGCCACCCGGCGCAACTCCCCCGGGCTGAGCTCGGCGGGATGCTTCGCGGCGAGGTGTTCCGCGGCGCAGGCGGCGAGGCAGCGGCAGGCTTCGGCAATGTCCTCGGTGCTGGCCTGCGCCGGGGACCGGTCCGGGCCGGCACCGAGGTATAGCAGGACCTCCGCAAGGACTGTGGGTTCCACCATCACGGGGTGCTGCGGCACCCAGGCGAGGTCCGCCGTCGCGAACCCCTCCAGCCGTCCGGTGACCTCAGTCCCGGTGCCGGAGCCGATGGTGCCGGCCAGGACGCCCAGGACGGTGCTCTTTCCGGCGCCGCTGCGGCCGTCCAGGGCCGTGATCCCGCCGGGGGCGGCGGTGAAGCTCAGCGGTCCGACGGCGGCCTCCGCGCGGCCGGCGTAGCGCACGGTCAGCCCGCGGACCGTGACGGCCGGCGGAACGGGAGCGCCGCCGTCGCGGCGGACCGCGGCGGGGACGAGCGGTGCGGCCTGGACGGCGTCGAGGACCTCCGTGGTGTCGGCGAGCGCGGCGCGTCCTTCGTCGCTGGCGTGGTGGGCGGTGCCGAGTTCGCGCAGCGGAAGGTAGCAGTCGGGGGCCAGGATCAGGGCCAGCAGCCCGGCCTCGAGCGCCATGTCCCCGTGCACCAGCCGGACACCGATGAAAACGGCCACCACGGCGACGGAGATCGTGGCGATGAGCTCCAGCGCCAGGGCGGAGAGGAAGGCGGTGCGCAGGGTCCCCATGGTCTTGGAGCGGTATTCCTCCGAGATGTCCTCGAGGGCCTTGCGCTGGGCGGCCGCGCGGCCCAGGCCCACCAGCACGGGCAGGCCCTTGGCGAGCTCCAGCATGTGCCCGGAGAGCCGGGACAGGGCCGACTGCGCTTCCCGCACCCGGTCCTCGGTGTAGCGGCCGATCAGGACCATGAACAGCGGCACGAGCGGAACGGTCAGGACGATCACCACGGCGCTGATCCAGTCCGCGAAGAGGATCCTGGCCCCAAGCAGCAGCGGGATGGCGGCGCAGTTCACCAGGGCGGGCAGGAACTGGGTGTAGTAGTTGTCCAGGGCGTCCAGTCCGCGCGTCGCCAGGACCGCGAGTCCTCCGTCGGCCGGCCCGGCGCTGCGGATGCCGGTATGCAGGGCCCGGTCCAGGAGCTCTGAGCGCAGCTCCTCTTTGACCCCCAGTGCGGCGCGGCGGGCTGCCACCGCCTGCGCCCACACGGTGAGCGAGCGCAGCACCACCCCGGCCATTCCCCAGCCGACCTGCTCGGCCCAGGCGGGGTTGTGCGCCATCAGGCCGGACAGCATGCCGGCGACCGCCTGGCCCAGCAGCACGAGGGACAGGGCCTTGAGGGCAGCCAGCAGCCCCAGCAGGTAGAGCGCGGAGCGGGTGGCGGGGCCCGCGGGGAACTGCGGTCTCATCGGCGGCTAGTCCTTCGGCGCCAGGGCCTTGGCGGCAATCGCGGGCAGGAAACTGTGCGCTTCCGGGATGTGGGCGGCGCTCACCCGGCGCCGGAACACCCAGTAGGTCCAGGCCTGGTAGGCGAGGACGAGCGGCAGCCCGATGCAGGCCACGATGGTCATCAGGCCCAGGGTGTAGTCCGAGGAGGAGGCGTTGGCGACCGTCAGGCTGAAGTCCGGGTTGAGGGTCGAGGGCAGCACCACCGGGAAGGCCGCGCCGAAAATCGAGGCGCTGCCGAGCAGCAGGAAGACGCCCAGCGACAGGAAGGCCCTGCCTTCGGCGCCGCCACGGGCGAAGTTCCAGGCCAGGGCGGCCGCCACGACGGCGGCGACGACGGCGGCCACGGTCCAGGCCTTGCCGCTTTGGAACTGCAGCACGATCGCCCAGCCGGCGATCGGCAGGAGCAGCACCGGCAGCAGCCGGACGAACCATTGCCGTGCGCGGTGCCGGACGTCGCCGTCGGTCTTCAACGCCAGGAACGCCAGCGCGTGCAGCAGGGAGAAGCCGACGACGGCGAGTCCGCCCAGCACGGCGTAAGCGCTGAACCAGGCGAACGGGCCGCCCTCGCGGTCACCGTTGGCGTTCAGCGGCAGTCCCGTGGTGGTCAGCGCCAGAGCCGCGCCGACCCCGAAGGCGGCGACCAGGGAGCCCAGCGCGATGGCCCAGTCCCAGCGGGCACGCCACTGCGGGGTGTCCACCTTGCCGCGGTATTCGAAGGCCACGGCGCGGAAGATCAGCGCGACCAGGACCAGCAGCAGCGGCAGGTACAGGGCGGAGAAGAGGGAGGCGTACCAGAGCGGGAAGGCCGCGAAGGTGGCGCCGCCGGCGGTGAGCAGCCACACCTCGTTGCCGTCCCAGACCGGGCCGATGGTGTTGAGCAGCACCCGGCGTTCGGTGTTGTTCCGGGCGAAGCCCTTCATGAGCATGCCGACTCCGAGGTCGAAGCCCTCCAGGAATAGATAGCCCGTCCACAGCAGCGCGATGGCAATGAACCAGATGGTGGGTAGCAGTTCCATGCTGAATTTCCTCTGCTTCTTGTTCGGGGGGCGTTAGTAGGCGAAGGCCAGGACGTCGTCGGCCCCGGGTTTGCCGGGCGTGCCGCCGGGCGGGGTCTGGTCCTCGTTTTCGTCCGCCGGGGCGTGGGCCAGCTCGGGCATCGCGGAGACCACACCGCCGCGGATGTACTTCACCAGTAGCTTCACCTCCACCACCAGCAGCACCGCGTACACGGCCGTCAGCACCACCAGGGAGGTCAGCAGCTCGCCGGCGGAGACGCCCGGGGACACCGCCGCGGCGGTGAACATGAAGACCTGGTCGATCCCGCTGGGATCCGGGTTGGGGGCAACCACGAAGGGCTGGCGGCCCATTTCGGTGAAGATCCAGCCGGCGGCGTTGGCGCCGAAGGGGGCCAGGATGCCGAACACGGCGAGCCGCATCAGGCCGCGGGAGGCCGGGACGGTGCCCTTGCGGGTGATCCAGAGTGCCACGAGGGCTGCGAGGGCTGCGACGCCGCCGAAGCCGATCATCATCCGGAACCCCCAGTAGGTGACTTCCATGACCGGGACGTACTGGATTTCCTGGCCGGCGCGGTCACCGTAGATCGGGTTGTCCGGCAGGTGTGTGCCGTAGTCGGCCTTGTACTGCTCCAGCAGGCTGTTGACGCCCTTCACCTCGGTGGTGAAGTCGCCCTTGGCCAGGAAGGACAGGATGCCGGGGACCTCGATCACGGCGACGACGTCGTCGCAGTTCTTGGAGCCGACGTTGCCGACGCTCAGGATGGAGAAGCCGGTGCCGTCGTGGCAGGCCGCCTCGGCAGCGGCCATCTTCATGGGCTGCTGCTCAAACATGAGCTTGCCCTGCAGGTCGCCCGTGATGGCGGTGCCCGCGAAGGAGATCATCGCGACGACGGCGCCGATCCGCAGCGAGCGGATCCAGACGGCGTGGTCCGCGCGGTCCCGGCCCGGGATCTCCGACTCCCCGGGGATCACCTTGCCGTCGGCTCCCACGGTGTCGATGCCGTCGTGGCGGCGGCGCCACAGGTGGTACCACGCGATGCCGAGGAGGAAGGCCCCGGCGACGGCGAGGGCGCCGAAAAGGGTGTGCGGCACGGCCACGAGCGCCGTGTTGTTGGTGAAGACGGCCCAGGCGTCGGTCATTACCGGACGCCCGTCAATCATCTCGACGCCCACCGGGTGCTGCATCCAGCTGTTGGCCACAATGATGAAGTAGGCGGAGAAGACTGAGCCGATGACGGCGATCCAGAGGCAGGCGAGGTGGACGCCGCGCTTGAGCTGCTTCCAGCCGAAGATCCAGAGGCCCAGGAAAGTGGATTCCACGAAGAAGGCCAGCAGCGCCTCCATGGCGAGCGGCGCCCCGAAGACGTCCCCGACGAAGCGGCTGTACTCGCTCCACGCCATGCCGAACTGGAACTCCTGCACGATGCCGGTGGCCACGCCCATGATGAAGTTGATCAGGAAGAGTTTGCCCCAGAACTTGGTCATCCGGAGGTACTCGGGCCGGCCGGTGCGGTACCAGAGAGTCTGGATCACCGCCACCACCAGCCCCAGGCCGATCGTGAGCGGCACCATCATGAAGTGGTAGACGGTGGTGATGCCGAATTGCCAGCGTGCGATTTCCAAGGCGTCCAAGGCAGTCCCTTTGGCTAGGTTCCCGAGAGATTTCTACGTCGTGTAGAACTGATACTTCTACAGAGTGTAGAACAAGTTCACACCCTCCCGCACCCCAGCGTGGCACGGCGTGCCCTGCCCCGCAATGGATCGGCGCGGGCAGCGGGCGCCGGGCCGCCCCGCCCCGGCGCCGCAGGCGACACGCCGCGGCGGCCCTGTTCTACCTCATGTAGAAACTGGGCGGAAAACGCGGTAAATTTAAAGCTGAAGTATCCGGCAAACCACCCGGGCGGGACCACCGCCCAAGGCGGCACTCAAGAAGGACGTACGGAATGGCAAGTCTCGGCGAACTGGAACGGGCAGTGATGGACCTGCTCTGGGCAGGCCAGGAGGCTGCGACCGCGAACACCCTGCGGGACCTGCTCGCGCAGAGCACGCAGGCGGCGGGCGGCTCTGCCGGTCACGAGGGCAAGGACCTGGCCGTCACCACCGTGTTGACCGTCCTGTCCCGGCTTGAGCGGAAGGGCCTGGTGGAGCGGGAACGCGGCACCCGCCCGCACCGTTACCAGGCCGTCTCCAGCCGCGCGGACCACACCGCGGAACTGATGCATGAGGTGCTCGGCTCCGCCCCCGACCGGGAGGCCGTGCTGGCCCGCTTCATTGGTTCCGTGTCCGCGACCGAAGCTGAAACGCTGCGCAAACTGCTGGACCACAGCTAACACCGGTGTTCTGGACCTCATACTTTCTGGCGGTCCTGGCGATAGTTCTGGCGTGGCCGGTACCTATCCTGCTTTCGCGTGCCCAATGGCCGGCCCGCTCCCCTTTTACGGCCATGCTGCTCTGGCAGGCAATCGCCCTCGCCGGCGGCCTGTCGATGATCGGGGCCATGCTTGTCTACGGCCTGGAGCCGGTCGGGGACAACCTGCTGGCCGGCCTCCGCTCGCTGGCCGGCATGGTCCTGCGCAACGAGCCGACCACGGCGCTGGGCTTCTGGCATATCTTCGCCCTCTCGGCAGCGGCCCTGTTGAGCGCCCATCTGGTCTTCACCCTGCTGCTCACCTATTACAAGATCCAGCGCCAGCGGCGGCGGCACCGCGAGCTGCTCGCGCTGCTCGCTTCCCCCTCGACGGACGGCGCCCGGACCATGGTGATCAGCCATGACTCCCCCGTGGCCTACTGCCTGCCGGGCGGCGCCCGCTCCGTCACGGTGCTCTCCGATGGACTGATGGCGGCACTGGAGCCGGACGAACTGCGTGCGGTCCTGATCCACGAGAACGCCCACCTGAGCCAACGCCACCATCTGCTGCTGTGGGCGTTCGCGGCCTGGCGGCAGGCGCTGCCCTGGCTGCCGACCACCCGGCTCGCGCAGGAGGCCGTCAACTCGCTGATCGAGATGCTCGCCGACGACGTTGCCCTGAAGACCGAAAGCAAGGCCACCCTGATCAAGGCGATCGCGATCGTGGCGAGCGGTTCCGCCGGCCCTGGCGCTGCGACGGCGGCGCCGGCGGCCCGGATGGCGTTCGGCGACGCCGGCACCGAGGCCGACGCCGGCCAGCCCGGAGCCACCGGAGGTGCCGGTTCGGCGGTGACCACGGCCTCGCGGGTCAGCCGGCTGCTCTCCCCGCAGCCGCCGCTGCCGGAGGTCCTTCGCTACGCCGTGCTGGGCGCCTGCCTGCTGCTGCTGGCGGTGCCCACGGCGCTGCTGATCGTGCCGGGCCTGCTCGGCTGAACCGGATTCCCTGCCGGCGCGGGGTTGCCCGGCGCGCGGGACGGGTTGCGCCCGCTCAGGCGTCGATGCGTTCGCGGTCCAGGCTCGCCGCCCCGGCGATGATGAAGTCCTTGCGCGGCGCCACGTCCGAGCCCATCAGCAGGTCGAAGGTCTCCTCGGCCTGCTTCGCGTTTTCGATCCCGACCTTGCGCAGGGTGCGGTGCCGCGGGTCCATCGTGGTCTCCGCGAGCTGCTCGGCGTCCATTTCGCCCAGGCCTTTGTAGCGCTGGATCGGTTCCTTGTAGCGCTTGCCTTCCTTGGCCAGGCGGGCGAGCAGCACGTGCAGCTCCGCCTCCGAGTACGTGTAGATCATCTCGTTGGCCTTCTGTCCGGCGTTGATGACTTCCACCCGGTGCAGCGGCGGCACAGCGGCGAAGACGCGGCCTTCATCGATCATCGGGCGCATGTAGCGGAAGAACAGCGTCAGCAGCAGGGTCCGGATGTGGGCGCCGTCGACGTCGGCATCGGTCATCAGGATGACCTTGCCGTAACGCGCGGCGGCGATATCGAAGCTGCGGCCGGATCCGGCGCCGACGACCTGGATCAGGGCGGCGCATTCGGCGTTGGAGAGCATGTCCCCCACCGAGGCCTTCTGCACGTTCAGGATCTTGCCGCGGATCGGCAGCAGCGCCTGGAAGTCCGAGGAACGCGCCAGCTTGGCGGTGCCAAGGGCGGAGTCACCTTCGACGATGAACAGTTCGGAGCGTCCGACGTCGTCCGTCCGGCAGTCCGCCAGCTTGGTGGGCATCGAGGAGGTCTCCAGCGCGTTCTTGCGCCGCTGCGTCTCCTTGTGGACGCGGGCCGAGATGCGCGACTTCATCTCGCTGACGACCTTTTCAAGCAGCAGCGCCGACTGGGCCTTGTCGTTGCGGTTGGACGAGGTGAGCTTGGCGTTGATCTCCTGCTCCACCACCTTGGCCACGATGGCGCGGACCGCCGAGGTGCCGAGGATCTCCTTGGTCTGGCCCTCGAACTGAGGCTCGGCGAGGCGGACCGTCAGCACGGCCGTGAGCCCGGCGAAGATGTCGTCCTTTTCGATCTTGTCGTTGCCGGCCTTGAGCTTGCGGGCATTGCTTTCCACGGCCTTGCGGAACGTCTTGAGCAGAGCCTGTTCGAAGCCGGACTGGTGCGTTCCGCCCTTGGGGGTGGAGATGATGTTCACGAAGCTGCGCACGGTGCTGTCGTAGCCGATGCCCCAGCGCAGGGCGACGTCAACCTCACAGTCGCGCTCCACTTCGGCGAGCTGGCTGTGGCCGCGCTCGTCCAAGACGGGGACTGTTTCCTTGAACTTGCCGGCGCCGTGCAGGCGCCAGACGTCGGTGACGGCCGGATCCGCGGCGAGGAATTCGACGAACTCGGAGAGGCCGCCGTCGTGGTGGAAGATCTCCTCGTGCGGGCCGAACTCCCCGGGGGTGCCGGCGACCTTGCGTTCGTCCCGGACGGTGAGCTTCAGCCCGGGCACCAGGAAGGACGTTTGCCGGGCGCGGGCGGCGAGCTCGTCGTAGGAGAACTTCGCGTCCGGGGTGAAGATCTGGCGGTCGGCCCAGTAGCGGATCCGGGTGCCGGTGACACCGCGTTTGGCCTTGCCAACGACGTCGAGCACGGAGCCGTCGACGAAGGGCTCGAACACGGCGGCCGGATCCGGCTTGGTGCCCGGGTCCTTGAACCGGCCCGGCTCGCCGCGGCGGAAGGACATTTTGTAGGTGTTGCCGCCGCGGTCCACTTCGACGTCCAGGCGGGAGGACAGGGCGTTCACGACCGAGGCGCCGACGCCGTGCAGGCCGCCTGAGGCCGTGTAGGAACCGCCGCCGAACTTGCCGCCGGCGTGCAGCTTGGTGAAGACCACCTCGACGCCGGTGAGTCCGGTCTTGGGCTCGACGTCGATCGGGATGCCGCGGCCGTCGTCATGGATCTCCACCGAGTTGTCGGCGTGCAGGATGATCTTGATGTCGTGGCCGAAGCCGGCGAGGGCTTCGTCGACGGAGTTGTCGATGATCTCCCAGAGGCAGTGCATGAGACCGCGGGAGTCCGTGGAGCCGATGTACATACCCGGGCGCTTGCGGACGGCCTCGAGGCCTTCCAGCACGGACAGATGCCGGGCGGTGTAGTCAGAACTTGGTGCCACGGGTCGGAAACTCCTTCAGGGATGGAACGCAGAGACGCTCTTCCTAGGTTAGTCGGCCCGGCGCCGGACTCCGGGTTGCCACTCCCCGAAGAGACAACACGGCCGTCAAGATCCTGCCGCTGTTACTGAGCCGTGATACGCGGACAGCGAAAGTGCCCCATCCTTGCCATGGAACGGCAGCGAATGCTGGTTATATAGATGTATCGATCTACCAAGGAGGCCGAACATGACAACAGCAGTAGCGGACCGCACACTCACCACCGTTGACCGGTGTGACCGTTGCGGAGCTCAGGCATACGTCCGGGTTGTTCTCGGCGCCTCCGGCGGTGAACTGCTCTTCTGCGGTCACCACGCCCGTGCCGTGGAAGCGAACCTTCGTCCGCTCAGCTCCGACTGGCACGACGAGACGGGCCGCCTCCACGAGAAGGCACCGGTTCCGGTCGACTAGACGTCCCACAGTGATCCCGATTGGGATCCGCCCGAAGGACCCCTCCCACGCGGAGGGGTCCTTCTGCTTTAACTTCCTGGACTGGGACAACGGCCCAAGCCGCTGTTTAAGCAGGAAACGCGGGGCCACGTCCCGCCCGTGATTCGTAGATCACAGGCGGGACGTGGCCCCGCGTTGCCGGAACCGGCGTTTGCTCCGAGCCGCTTAGTCCAGGTAGTCGCGCAGGACCTGCGAGCGGGAGGGGTGGCGCAGCTTGGACATCGTCTTCGATTCGATCTGGCGGATGCGTTCGCGCGTCACGCCGTAGACCTTTCCGATTTCGTCTAAAGTCTTCGGCTGTCCGTCGGTCAGCCCGAAGCGCATCGCCACGACCCCGGCCTCACGCTCGGAGAGGGTATCCAGAACCGAGTGCAGCTGTTCCTGCAGGAGGGTGAAGCTGACGGCGTCGGCCGGAACCACGGCTTCGGAGTCCTCGATCAGGTCGCCGAATTCGGAGTCGCCGTCCTCGCCAAGCGGGGTGTGCAGCGAGATCGGTTCGCGGCCGTACTTCTGGACTTCGACGACCTTTTCGGGGGTCATGTCCAGCTCGAGGGCCAGCTCTTCCGGGGTGGGTTCGCGGCCGAGGTCCTGCAGCATCTGGCGCTGGACGCGGGCCAGCTTGTTGATGACTTCCACCATGTGCACCGGAATACGGATGGTGCGGGCCTGGTCGGCCATGGCGCGGGTGATCGCCTGGCGGATCCACCAGGTGGCGTAGGTGGAGAACTTGAAGCCCTTGGTGTAGTCGAACTTCTCGACCGCACGGATCAGGCCCAGGTTTCCTTCCTGGATCAGGTCCAGGAACAGCATGCCGCGGCCGGTGTAGCGCTTAGCCAGCGAGACCACGAGGCGGAGGTTGGCCTCCAACAGGTGGTTCTTGGCGCGCTTGCCGTCGTGGATCACGTACTCGAGCTCGCGCTTGAGCTTGGGGTCCATGGAGCCGTCGTCCGCCGCGATCTTCTCCTCGGCGAACAGCCCGGCCTCGATCCGCAGGGCCAGGTCGACTTCCTGCTCGGCGTTCAGCAAGGCAACCTTGCCGATCTGCTTCAGGTAGTCCTTGACGGGGTCGGCGGTGGCGCCCGCTGACATGACCTGCTGCACGGGGGCGTCATCGTCGTCGGCGTCGGAGTAGACGAAGCCTGAGCCGGTGGCGGCTACCGCTGCCTTGCCGGCTACCTCTTCGCCGTCTTCACCGAGCTCGACGGCATCCGGGGTCACTTCATCCAGGTCCTCTTCGACCTCGACGTCGTCGGAGTCCTCGTCCCGGGACTTACTGGCGGCTTCGGCCGCGGCTTTGGCGCCGGGCTTGGGCCCGCGCTTCTTGGGCTCAGGCTTGGCGACAGCCGAGGCGGTGTCATCACCCGCTGCGGAGGCGGCGTCTTTTGCGGCCTTGTTGGCTGCACGCGTGGCGGCACGCTTTGCGTTTGCCGCCGCCTTCTTATCCTCGGGGGACAATACGGCCTGGTCGGCGGGTTCCTTCTTCGCGGAAGACGGGGTCACAGAAAACCTTTCTAGCGGCGGTCTGTGGAATCACCATACGGGCAACACCACTATGACCCTGTCAAGTCCGTGTTTCACATCAGGCGCAATCACGTCCAGCAGAGCCACTTAGTAGAACTGCCGGGGCGACCGTAATGTTCCCTGTTTCCAAGGTTCGCTACACGCACTCGATACACGGACCCAACCGGGTCTCGCCAACCATTGTCTCACGATTTTCCGGAACGGGACCTCGGAGCGCACGCGTCGACCCAATGTTGCGGCCCGGGCGCCGAGGCTCAGGCCGCACCCGGATCGAACTTCTGCCAGGCCGCCTCCCGCCGGCGGGCCCAGCCGCACAGCGTGCCGCGGCGGCCCAGCTCGGCCAGCAGCTCCGCCAGCCGGTAGCCCGGCTGCTCCGCTCCGGCCGCGGTGAAGAGCGCATCGGCGAACGATCCCCGGCCCCGGCACCATTCGATCCAGCCCCGCGCTGTAAGGGCCGCAGCCCGCGCTTCGCCGCCGCCGCAGTTGCCGAGCTGACGGAGGACCCGGTCGAGTTCGGCCAGCCGGCCCCAGTCGGGCGCCGGCGGCGCGAGGCCAAGGAGGACGTCCCCGTAGCCCGGGGTCTCGGCGGCTGCTGCCCCGGCCGGACCGGCTTCCTCTGGATTCCCGGCACTCTCCGCAACCGGGAGGCCGTCGAGCCCGGGCAGCGCGGCCGGGTTGCCCGGGCCGCCGTCGAACATGCCGAACTCCTCGGCACCGGCCTCGGCGGCGTCGCGCCCGGCGGCGGCCATGACGAGGACCGCGTCGCGCCACGCCGCGACGCGCAGCGAGGCGCGCAGGTAGCCGGCGAGCCCGGCCGGCAGGGCGGCCTCGCGGGCCTTGGCCGCCCGCGCTGACTGGCGGCCGCCGGCGTCGAACACGCGCTGCCACACGTCCAGCACTGCACCGAACTGCGCCCGGTCCCGCCACCGGCCCGAGAACTCCCGCGCCCAGCCCTCCTCGGCTTCCAGCACGGCCGGTTCGCCCAGCTCGGGCAGCGCGGCGGGCGCGGACCTCCCCGGGGCCGCGCCGACGCTGCTGCCGCGGAAGACCAGCTCCGCATTGAGTCGGCTGTTCCGGATCTCCTCGATCGGCCGGCCGGGCGGGGCGCAGCACGAGGGGTCTGCGCAGAAGGCGTTCCGCCAGTACCGCTCCCCGACCAGCCACGCGTCGCGTACCGGCAGCCCGGCTCTGCCGAGGGTACGCTCCAGTTCACGCAGCAGCCGGGCCAGCACGGCGGGATCCAAGGCAAGATCCGGGGCGGGATCAACAGCGGGATCCGCACCGGGCTCCCCCGCAGCCCTGTCGGTCGCATCGTCGACTGGATCGCCGGCCTCGGCGTCCGCCGGCGCGCCGGTGAAAAAGGCAAGCAGCGTGCCGTCGGCCGCGTCGTCGGACTCCAGGTAGTCCCGGACGGTCCGGGCGAAGGCCGCCAGCCCGGGGCCGCGGCAGCGCGAAGCGTCCGGGAGGTCGACTCGCAGCGTCGCCCCAAGCCGTTTTCCCTGCATGGTCATGGCAACGAGGCTGTTGGCTGGCCAGTAGCCCAGCGAATGCGGAATGAACCCGAGGATGTCCTCGGGGCCGGTGATTTTCAGGTGGTCGGGAGCTGTCATAAGTCCAGCTTCGCCCGCGCCCGCGGCGGGCGTCAGCCGGGGAGTTTCCTTATGTGGACAAGTCCGTCAGGGCGTACGGCGGCGTTCCGCGACGAGCCGGCGCTGCTGGGCCAGGGCCTTGAGCAGCGGCGGCACGATGACGCCCTGCGCGGCCATCTGACGGCGCACCTTCCGCCGGGTGATGAGGATGGCTGCGGCGCCCACCGCCAGCAGCAGGAACTGCACGCTCAGCGCGATCCGGAAGGCCCCGAGGCTGTACAGCCCGCCCGGTGAGGCCCCGGCCAGGTGCAGCGCGTCCAGGGCCAGCCCGATCAGGTAGATGGACAGCAGAGCGGCGATGAACCCGCCGACATTGACAATTCCGGTGGCCGTCCCGATCCGGTGCGCCGGGTTGAAGGTCCGGGCAAAGTCGAAACCGATCATCGAACCGGGCCCGCCGATCGCCAGGACCACCACCAGGCCGGCCAGCAGCCACAGCGGCGAACGGCCCGGCTGGAGCAGCACCGCGGCCCAGGCGGCGGCCGTGGCGCCGGAGATCAGCAGCACCATGGTGGACCGGCGCAGCGGGTGGCGGGCCACGAAGCTGCCCATCAGCGGCCCGGCGGCGATCGCGGCTGCCACGTAGAGGGCCATCAGCGCCGACACGGTGCCGGCCTCCAGCCCCTGGGCCGAGATCAGGAACGGGTAGCCCCAGGTCATTGCGAAAACGGTGCCGCTGAACTGCACGGTGAAGTGGCTCCACAGCCCCAGCCGGGTGCCCGGCTGCTTCCACGCCCGGGAGAGTGAAACGCCGGTGGCGCGCAGGCCCTGCGACGGCTCCGGCGCGGGGTGTCCGGGCGGCAGGTCCTGCAGCAGCAGCACCGTCAGCACGACGGCGAGCCCGGACATGCCGGCCAGGGTCAGGAACGCCGGGGTCCAGCCGGCCGAGTGCAGGATCATCGCGAACGGCACCACGGAAAAGAGCTGGCCGAGCTGGCCGGACATGCCGGTCAGCTGGGTCAGCAGCGGCACCCGGGACGGGGCAAACCACAGCGGGATCAGCCGGATCACGGAGATAAAGGTCATGGCATCGCCCGCGCCCACGAGCACGCGGCCCAGGACGCCGCCCGGGATGCTGTCCGCGAACGCGAGCTGGAGCTGGCCCAGGCCCATCAGCAGGGCGCCGCCGGCGATCATGGCCCGGGAGCCGAAGCGGTCCACCAGGACGCCGACCGGGATCTGCAGGCCCGCGTAGACCAGCAGCTGCAGCACGGTGAAGAAGGAGATTTCGGCGGCGCTGGCATGGAAACGGGCCGTGGCTTCCAGCCCGACGACACCGAAGGAGGTGCGCTGGCTGACCGCCACCAGGTATGCGAAGATCCCGATAATCCAGATCAGCCAGGCGCGGGGGGAGGTCACTCCCCCATTATGCCCCGGACGTCATAAATAGTATTTATTCGCCGGGTTCTTTACGGGCCAGGTAGGCCTCGACGGCGGCGCCCAGCGCGTCGGCGTTCGGGATCTGGTCGTTCTCGTCGGCCAGCAGCGACCGGCGCACGGTTCCCTCCGCCTTCTCGTCGTACCGTGTCTCCAGCCGGGAGACAACCTGCTGGACTTCTTCGGAGGCATTGATTTGTTCGGCAATCTGCCGGCCGACTTCCCGGCCCGCCTCGCGGAGGCGGTCCGTGGGAAGCATCAGCGAGGTGGCCGCACCCAGGTACTCCAGTCCCGCGACGGCGGCCGTCGGGTATTCGGCCTCGGCCAGGTAGTGCGGGACATGGATCACGTAGCCGGCGATGTTCCGGCCTGCCTCGACGAGGCGCAGTTCAAGGATGTGGCCGACGGCGGCAGGAACCTCGATGGTGGGCTTCCAGACCGAGATCCCCTCGATCAGCTCCGGCCGGTTGCCGTGCACGGTGACTCCGACCGGCCGGGTGTGCGGCACCGGCATCGGGATGGAGTGGATCCAGGCCGCCAGGTTGACGTCCAGTTCCTCCACGATCCCCACGACGGCGCGGGCGAACCGTTCCCACTGCAGGTCCGGCTCGAACCCGGCCAGCAGCAGGAAGGGGTTGCCCAGCCCGTCGATCAGCCGGTACAGGGCCAGGCGCGGGGCCTGGTAGTCCTGCAGGTGGTCCTCGACGAAGCTCACCTGCGGGCGCCGGGAGCGGTAGTCGATCAGCTGGTCGGCGTCGAACTCGGCTACGAGTTCGGAGTCGAGGGTGTCGAGCAGTTCCGTGGTGATCTGGCTCACCACGTGCCCGGCGTCGGCGAAACCGGTGAAGCCCATAAGCAGGTTCAGCCCGTGCAGTTCGGGGCTGCGGAACAGCGCGTCATCACGGACGTAGAGCGTTTCAGGGTCCAGCAAGGAGCCGGAAATCCGTTCCATCACGACATGTTCCTTTCGCAGTAGCAGGTGGGCGGCAGCAGCCGCCGTGGCGGACCGTCGGGTCGATGCGCAGACAAGACCCGCGCGCAGACGGTTCCCGAAGTGCCGATACCAGCTACAACGCGCCGTCGGCCGGGGGAATTCCTGCCCTGACTGTGTGCCAGCTCTCATTAAATTGAACTCCGGCGCCGGGGAGAGACTACGATCGGAACTGGCCTTATAGACGGCCTTGCAGACACCCGGTTACGTGCAGTGCCGACGGTGGCTCAGGTACCCATGGCAGGGCGCCGAACATGCAGTTCCTGCCGAAAAATCACAGAGAATTGAGGACTGTCCTCGTGGTCAAGAATACCGAAGTCAAACTCAGTGCGATCGCCGGAGACTTGAAGAAGTCCCCGTCCGACGCCCTAGTCGTGGGCGTGGGACAGGGCACCGACGGCCCCGTGCTGCTGGACAACCCGCTAACGGCCAAGGCGGCCGAGGCGCTGGCCGAGTCACTGGGCGTTCTTGGCCTTACCGGTGCCGCCGACCAGGCGCACCGCCTCCCCGGCCTGCCGGAAGCTGGAGCTTCCGTCCTGGTCCTCGCGGGCGTCGGCAAGGTTTCCGCGGGCACCCCGCTCTCCGAGGAGGCACTGCGCCGCGCGGCCGGCTCGGCCGTCCGCCAGCTCGCCGGCGTCGCCACTGTGACCCTCGCGCTCCCGACGCCGGACCTTGCCGCCGTCGCGGCTGTCGCCGAAGGTGCCGCGATGGGCGCCTACTCCTTCAACGAGTACCGCTCCACCAAGGACGGCCTCAAGGATCCGGTCAAGAGTGTCCGCATCCTCACCGACTTCGCCGCGGACAAGGCGCTGGCACCGGTGCTGGAGCGCGCCGCCCTGATCGGCAAGGCCGTCAACGCCACCCGCTCGCTGGTCAACCAGCCGCCGAGCCACCTCTACCCCGAAACGTTCGCCGACGCCGCCAAGGAACTGGCCAAGGGCCTGCCGGTCAAGGTGACCGTCTGGGACGAGAAGCGCCTGGAGAAGGACGGCTTCGGCGGCATCCTCGGCGTCGGCAAGGGTTCCACCCGCCAGCCGCGCCTTGTCAAGGTCGAATACGCCCCCGCCAAGGCCACCGCCAAGATCGCGCTGGTGGGCAAGGGCATCACCTTCGACACCGGCGGAATCTCGCTCAAGCCGCACCTCGGCATGGGCGACATGAAGTCCGACATGGCCGGCGCCGCCGTCGTGCTGAACACCGTTCTGGCCCTCGCGGAACTGGGCCTGCCGGTCAAGGCGACCGCCTGGCTGTGCATCGCGGAGAACATGCCTTCCGGCGCCGCGCAGCGTCCCGCCGACGTGCTGACCATCTTCGGCGGCAAGACCGTCGAGGTCCTGAACACCGACGCCGAGGGCCGCCTGGTCATGGCCGACGGCATCGTCGCCGCCAGCCAGGAGTACCCGGACGCGATCATCGACGTCGCGACCCTCACCGGCGCCCAGCTGATCGCCCTCGGCGACCGCACCGCCGGCGTTATGGGCTCGGACTCCGTCACCGGCGCGCTCAAGGCCGCCGCGGACCGCGCCGGCGAACTGGTCTGGCCGATGCCGCTGCCCGAAGAGCTGCGCCCCAGCCTGGACTCGCAGGTCGCGGACATCGCCAACATCGGCGAACGCCACGGCGGCATGATGACGGCCGCGGTGTTCCTGCGCGAGTTCGTCGGCAAGGGCAAGGACGGCGAGCAGATCCCGTGGGCCCACATCGACATCGCCGGACCGTCCTTCAACAACGGCAGCCCCTACGGCTACAACCACAAGCAGGGCACCGGCAGTACCGTGCGCACCTTGGTGGCCTACGTCGAGGACATCCTCGCCCAAGCCGTCTGAGCGGGGCCGCCGGCGGGCGTCCGGAACCGCCGGTCCTGAAGCACTGTCCGTTCACGCGGCCTTGCGGCCACGGGGCTGATACCCCGGCCACAGGGCCGCGTGACACTGGACACAAGCGCTCCACAAACGCCATGGCAAGGTGGAGCATGTATTAGTGGTTCGCTAAGGTGAACCGTAGTTTCACAGCAATTAGCTTCATAGAAGCAATTCCAAACGAAAGGGAACCGGCCTGCTGGCATAATCACGGCAGACAGTTCCAAGACCAGATGATGCGTACTCTCGTGTCATCGTTCACGCGAGGGAGCGTTTTAGTGGCCGATCAGGCAACTGCGCAAGAATTCGACATCCTGGTACTCGGCGGCGGCAGCGGCGGCTACGCAACTGCGCTCCGCGCCGTCCAGCTCGGCCTTACCGTCGGACTCATCGAAAAGGGAAAGCTCGGCGGCACCTGCCTGCACAACGGCTGCATCCCCACCAAGGCCCTGCTGCACTCCGCGGAACTGGCCGACCACGCCCGTGACTCCGCCAAGTACGGTGTCAACGTGACCCTGGACGGCATCGACATCAACGCCGTCAACGCCTACAAGGACGGCATCATTGCCGGCAAGTTCAAGGGTCTCCAGGGCCTCATCAAGGGCAAGAAGGGCATCACCGTCATCGAGGGTGAGGGCAAGCTCCAGGGCTCCGACACCGTCGTCGTGAACGGCACCGCGTACAAGGGCAAGAACATCGTCCTCGCGACCGGCTCCTACTCCCGCACGCTGCCCGGCCTCGAAATCGGCGGCAAGGTCATCACCTCCGACGAAGCCCTCACCATGGACTTCATCCCCAAGAGCGCCATCATCCTCGGCGGCGGCGTGATCGGCGTCGAGTTCGCTTCCGTCTGGAAGTCCTTCGGGGTCGACGTCACCATCATCGAAGGCCTGCCCTCCCTCGTCCCGAACGAGGACGCGACAATCGTCAAGGCGTTCGAGCGTGCGTTCAAGAAGCGCGGCATCAAGTTCTCCACCGGCACCTTCTTCCAGGGCGTCGAGCAGAACGACGACGGCGTCAAGGTCACCCTCGTCGACGGCAAGACCTTCGAAGCGGACCTCATGCTGGTCGCCGTCGGCCGCGGCCCGGTCACCGCCAACCTTGGTTACGAAGAAGCCGGTCTGACGATCGACCGCGGCTTCGTCATCACCAACGAGCGCCTGCACACCGGCGTCGGCAACATCTACGCCGTGGGCGACATCGTCCCGGGCGTCCAGCTCGCGCACCGCGGCTACCAGCAGGGCATCTTTGTGGCCGAGGAAATCGCCGGCCTCAAGCCGGTTGTCGTTGAGGACGTCAACATCCCCAAGGTCACCTACTCCGAGCCGGAGATCGCCACCGTCGGCTACACCGAGAAGGCCGCCAAGGCCAAGTTCGGCGACGACCAGGTCGAAACCCAGGAATACAACCTCGCCGGCAACGGCAAGAGCTCCATCCTGGGCACGTCCGGCCTGGTCAAGCTGGTCCGCCAGAAGGACGGCCCCGTCGTCGGCGTCCACATGATCGGCGCCCGTATGGGCGAGCAGATCGGCGAGGCCCAGCTGATCGTGAACTGGGAAGCCTACCCGGAGGACGTGGCCCAGCTGGTCCACGCCCACCCGACGCAGAACGAGTCCCTGGGCGAAGCCCACCTCGCCCTCGCCGGCAAGCCCCTGCACGGCTAGCAGTTCCGCCCGCAGCACCGCAAGAACTCCGTGTTTAGTGCACCCGGCCCGAAAAACCGGGTGCACTAAGCTCGAACAAGGCAGCAACCATCCGCACTAAAGATCAATAAGGAGAACGGGGACGACATGTCTGAATCCGTTAACTTGCCCGCCCTCGGTGAGAGCGTCACCGAAGGAACCGTCACCCGCTGGCTCAAGCAGGTCGGTGACCGGGTAGAGGTGGACGAGCCCCTGCTCGAAGTTTCCACCGACAAAGTAGACACCGAGATCCCCTCTCCGATCGCCGGCGTGATCGAGGAAATCCTCGTCGCCGAAGACGAGACCGCTGAAGTCGGAGCACCTCTGGTCCGCATCGGCGACGGCTCCGGCTCCGCCGAGGCTGCCGCTCCGGCCGCCGAGGAAGCGCCGGCCGAATCGCCGTCCGCTGCCGAGGCCCCGGCCCCCGAAGCCGAAACCCCCGCCCCGGCCGCCGAGGCTGCCGCTCCGGCACCCGCCGCGGAGGCCGCGCCGGCCGGCGAAGGCCACGAAGTCACGCTCCCCGCCCTGGGCGAGAGCGTCACCGAAGGTACCGTCACCCGATGGCTCAAGAGCATCGGTGACACTGTCGAAGTGGACGAGCCGCTGCTGGAAGTTTCCACGGACAAGGTCGACACCGAGATCCCGTCTCCGGTCGCCGGCACGCTGCAGGAAATCCGCGTTGCCGAGGATGAAACGGCCGAGGTCGGCTCCGTCCTCGCCGTGATCGGCTCCGGCGCTGCCGCGCCGGCCGCTGCTCCGGCTCCGGAGGCTCCCAAGCAGGAGGCGCCGAAGCAGGAAGCTCCCAAGCAGGAGGCCCCGGCTCCGGCCGCGGCTCCCAAGCAGGAAGCCCCCGCGGCACCCGCTCCGGCCGCCGCTCCCCAGCAGGAAGCCCCCAAGCAGGAGGCCCCGAAGCAGGCAGCTGCCCCCGCCGCAGCTGCGACTCCTGCCGAGTCCGGCTACGTCACTCCCCTGGTCCGCAAGCTCGCCAACCAGCAGGGCGTGGACATCTCCTCGCTGACCGGCACCGGCGTCGGTGGCCGGATCCGCAAGCAGGACGTGCTGGCCGCAGCCGAGGCCAAGGCCGCCCCGGCGGCCGCAGCTTCCGCGCCGGCCGCGTCGTCCGCAGCCCCGGCAGCAGCGTCCCCTGCAGCATCTGCTGAGGCCTCGTCGCTGCGCGGCACCGTGCAGAAGGCCCCGCGGATCCGCCAGGTCATCGCCCGCCGCATGCGCGAGTCGCTGGACATCTCCACCCAGCTGACCCAGGTGCACGAGGTGGACATGACCAAGGTCGCCAAGCTGCGGGCCAAGGCCAAGAACTCCTTCCAGGCGCAGAACGGCTCCAAGCTGACCTTCCTGCCCTTCATTGCCAAGGCCGTCGCCGAGGCCCTGAAGCAGCACCCGAAGGTCAACGCCTCCTACGACGAGGACAAGCAGGAGATCACCTACCACAACGCCGAGCACCTGGCGATTGCGGTGGACACCGACAAGGGCCTGCTGGTTCCGGTCATCGCCGACGCCGGCAACCTGAACCTGGCCGGCCTGGCCGGCAAGATCGCCGACGTCGCGGACCGCACCCGCAACGGCAAGATCGGCCCGGACGAGCTCTCCGGCGGAACCTTCAGCATCACCAACATCGGTTCCGTGGGCGCCCTCTTCGACACCCCGATCATCAACCAGCCGCAGGTGGCCATCCTCGGCACCGGCGCGATCGTCAAGCGCGCCGTCGTGGTCTCCGATGAGAACGGCGACGACTCGATCGCCATCCGTTCGATGATGTACCTGTCGCTGACGTACGACCACCGCCTGGTGGACGGCGCCGACGCAGGACGCTTCCTGCAGACGCTGAAGGCACGCCTTGAAGAAGGCGCGTTCGAAGCAGACCTCGGCCTCTAGCAGCCAGCTCATCCATCTGGGTGAGAGAAGGGCACCTCCCCGCAAGGGAAGGTGCCCTTCGCTCTTTATGGACACTTTGTCGCTAAGCTAGGTCCCATGAACATCGTCTATAACATCATGGTCTTCCTGCACATCATCGGCGCCGCCATGATCGTGGGTATCTGGATCGCCCAGATGAAGAACCCCACCGTGCACCCGCGCCAGTTCGACGGCGCCGCCCTCCAGCTCATCACCGGCATTGTCATGATGGGGCTCATCCCGGCCTTGAACATGGACGCCAACTACGCCAAGCTCGGCCTCAAACTGGTGATCGCCCTCGCCGTGGCCGTGCTCGCGTTCATCGGCAGCCGCAAGTACAAGAAGGACGAGCCGGTCAGCAGGGGCCTCGCCCACAGCGTTGGCGGCCTGGCGCTGCTTAACGTCGCCATCGCCACCCTCTGGCAGTAGGCACCCGACCGCAGCGACGGCGGCGTACCCCCAACCGGGGTGCGCCGCCGTCGTCGTTAACCCGTTCCTCCCGGCGGGACAGCGGCTGGGCTTTATCCCTGCCGCCCCGCCATGTCGAGGCAATTCTCTGACAGCGGACACCGGGTGCGGCGACCGGACCGAGTCCCTAGGATGGGACACGGCAGGATCCGCTTACCTGGCCGGATCGCTGACTCAACGACGCTGAGGAGTGGACATGGCAACAACACGCACCGCACACACTGTATGGAACGGCGACCTGATGTCGGGGGCGGGCAACACCAGCCTCGACAGCTCCGGGCTCGGCAACTTCGACGTCACCTGGAAGGCCCGCGCCGAAGCGGCCGAGGGGAAGACCAGCCCGGAAGAACTGATCGCCGCCGCGCACTCCGCATGCTTCTCGATGGCATTCAGCCACGCCCTGGCGCAGGCCGGCCACACGCCGGAGGAAGTCAACACCAAGGCCGACGTCACGTTCGAACCCGGCACCGGCATCACCGGCAGCCACCTCACCCTGAACGCCCGGGTGCCCGGCATCTCCGAGGAGGAGTTCCAGCGCATCGCCGAGGACGCCAAGACCGGCTGCCCGGTCTCGGCTGCCCTGACGGGCATCAAGATCACCCTGGACGCCACCCTGGCCGCCTAGCAGCCGGCAACCGCAGATACACGAAGGCCCCCGCCCCGGATTGTCCGGAGCGGGGGCCTTCGCCGTGTGCGCTAGTTGCCCTGCCGGCGGGCCGGCAGCGGGGCGGGCCGCACCGTGCGGTAGCCCTCGCGGAGCGGCGGGCGGTCGGTGGGAAGCTCCTGGATCATTTCCTTGAGCGCGCCGATGCCGTATTCGAGCTGCGGGTCCGTGCCGGCCGCATAGGCGTGCGGCGGGAAGGAGACCTCGATGTCGGGGGCAACACCGTAGTTTTCTACGCCCCAGCCCACGCCGCCGGTGAACCAGGTGGCGTAGCGCGGCTGGGTGACCCCGGTGCCGTCCGCCAGGGCGAACCGGTTGTCGATACCGACGACGCCGCCCCAGGTCCGGGTGCCGATGACCGGTCCGATCCCGCGCAGCTTGGAGACCTGGGTGATGATGTCGCCGTCGGAGCCGGCAAACTCATCGGTGAGGATGATGACCGGGCCGCGCGGTGCGTGGTGCGGATAGGTGCGCGGACGCTCGCCGCGGGGCATGCTCCAGCCGGTCACCTTGCGGCCGATCAGCTCCGCGACGAGCTGCGAGGTGTGGCCACCGCGGTTGCGGCGGACATCCACGATCAGGCCGTCGAGGGAGGTCTCGGTATCCAGGTCGCGGTGCAGCTGCGCCCAGCCGTTGGCCATCATGTCCGGTATGTGCAGGTAACCGAAGGTGCCCTGCGAGGCTTCCCGCACGGTGCGGCGGTTGGACGCGACCCATTCCTGGTAGCGCAGCCGTTCCTCGTCCTTGACCGGCACGACGGCGACGCGGCGCTGCTCCCCTGCCCGGGCGCCGTGGCCGGCACCGTTGCGCAGGGTCAGTTCCACGGCGCGGCCGGCGGCTCCGGCCAGCTGCACGGCCGGCGTCAGCGACGCCGAGAGTTCGACGCCGTCGATTGCCAGCAACACATCCCCGGGCCGCGCGTCCACGCCCGGCCGGGTCAGCGGCGAGGTGGCCAGCGGGTCCGAAGATTCCCCGGCCAGGATGCGGGTGATTTCCCAGCCCTCGCCGGTGAACGCGAGGTCGGCGCCGAGGCGGCCCTGGCCGTTGCTGCCGTTCTCCGTCACCAGGGCGGGGCGGACGTAGGCGTGGGAGGTTCCCAGCTCGCCGTGAAGTTCCCAGAGCAGGTCCACGAGGTCATCGTGGGAGCCGAGCCGGTCCACGATCGGCCGGTAGCGGGCGTGCACCGAATCCCAGTCCTGGCCGGCCATGTCCGCGGTCCAGAAGAAGTCGCGCTGCAGGCGCCAGGCCTCGTCGAAGGCCTGGCCCCACACACTGACCGGGTCAAGCCGGACCCGGATGCGGTTCAGATCCACCTTGACCAGTTGGCCGGATTCCTCGTCGGCCTTCGATGCCGCGGGCGAGACACGGATCTGCTTGTCCTGGACCAGGACGACCTTTTCGCCGTCGCCGGTGAGCCGGTAGCTGTCCAGCGCGTCGACGATCGTGGTGGCTCGGCGCTTGGCGAGGTCGAAGCGGACCAGGCTCGGGGCGGCGTTCTTGTCCTCCAGGCTGGCCCGGCCGTCGCCGGTCACGCCGGCCAGCTCGTGGTCGAGCCAGAGCAGCGCGCCCGCGGTGGCGGCTAGGTCCGAGTAGTTGCCCTGCGGGACCGGGACGCTGATGACGCGGTGCGCCAGGCCCTCGGCGTCGACCCTGACCGGCGCGGCGGTTTTGGCTGCGTCTCCGGCACCGCTTTCGGCGGCGGCCCCGTCCCGGGAATCCTCCGAGTCTTCGGGGAGTGCGACGCTCGGCCCGAACGGGGACGGTGTGTCGGCTGCCAGGGCCACGAGGTAGGGCTTGATCGGACTCGGGAAGGACAGGTCGAAGGAGTGCCCGTCGTACACCGGGTCGAAGCTGCGGTTGGACAGGAAGGCCAGGAATTTGCCGTCCGGGGTGAACGCCGGCGACTCGTCCCGGAAGCGGCCGTCGGTGACGTCGATGATCGCAGGCTTATCCGCCCCGGCCGCGGCGGGCGTTGCCGTTCCTGCCCGATCGATCCGGGCCAGCCGCAGCCGGGTCCTGGAGCCGAAGGAGGTGACCGGCTCGGCCCAGCCCAGCCACGCCGAGTCCGGAGACCAGCTGAAGCCGTCGATGCTGCCCTCGCCGATGCTGCTCAGCAGCGACAGGGCGCCGGTGCGGGTGTCTGCGAGGAAGATATCGCCGAAGGAGGTGCCGACGGCGATCCAGTTGCCGTCCGGGCTTGCCTCCATCGCGCTGGCCCGGCTGGGCTTCGGGAAGTCGATCCGGGTCGGTCGACCGCTGTCGGCTTGCTCCGGCGCGGAGCCGCCACCCGAAGAGGCGCTGCCGGAGGCGGCATCCGCGACCACCACCGGCACGGCCTCGGCAGCGGCGACGACGGCGGTCGCCGGCGCGGCGTCGGGGCGGGTGAGGGCGGCAGCGGAGACTGGCCGCGGCAGCGGAGTCCCGCCGTCGGCGTCCTGCCCGGCCTCCGCGGCGGCGGCCGGTGCGGGGGCCTGCACCTGGTTGCCGGATGCTTGGCCGCCGGATGCGTGGTTGCCGGATCCGTGGCCGCCGTGCACGGGCGCGGCGATGGGCTTGAGGTAGAGCGCCTCGGCGCCCTCGTGGTCCGCGATGTAGGCGATCCGGCCGGCACCGAAGGGGCGCGGCAGTCGTGCCCGGACACCCGGAGTCGCCTCGAGGATGCGCGACGGACCGTCCTTGTGCCGCAGCCAGTGCAGGGTGCCGTGGGCTTCCACAGCGCTGGAGTCGCCGGTGTGGTCCGGGATGACGTCACCGAGGTGGCGGGAGGGCTTCAGCGCCGACGAGCGCCGGGCCTGCGAAGCGGAGCCGAGCGTGACGTCGAGCTTGACCGCGTCGGCGTCGAGACCGGCCAGCAGCCAGAGTTCGCCTGCGGACTCAAAGACCACCCGTTCACCGTCGGTGGCCGCGTGCCGCACGTAGAAGTCCTCGTGGTCCGTGTGGCGGCGGAGGTCCGTGCCGTTGGGCAGCACGGAATACAGGTTGCCGTAGCCCTCGTGGTCGGAGAGGAAGGCGATCCGGCCCTGGACCCACATCGGGTCGGTGAGGTTGCCGTCAAGTTCGGGCGCGAGCCGCTCGAATTCGCCGTTGCCGTCCGCGTCGATCCACAACTTCCCGGCGGCGCCGCCCCGGTACCGCTTCCACCAGGCCGGTTCACGGGAGAGCACACTGGCCAGCACCACGGGCCGTTCATCCCCGACGACGGTGCCGTAGGCCACGGACTCGACCGGTCCGTAGGGCAGCTCCTCGGCCCAGCCGCCGTCGACGGGCAGGCTGTAGGCGTGCGTGAGGCGGCTGTCCGCCTGCCGGAAGGCGCTCGTGACCACCACGTCGCCGTCCGGGGTGAAGCCCTTGACCTTGGTGGAGCTGTGGCCGAAGTAACTGAGCTGGCGGTACCCGCCGCCATCGACGTCCGCCGTGACAACCTCCGGGGCGGTCCCCTGGACGACCGTCCAGACCAGGCGCTTTCCGTCGGGGGTGAACCGCGGGTTGCGGGCCGGCAGCTGCAGCGAGGAGACCCGCCAGGCGCGGCCTCCGTCGAGGGGCGCGATCCAGACGTCGTCCTCGGCCACGAAGGTGACCAGATCGCCATGCAGATGCGGGAAACGGAGGTAGCTCGAAGAGGTCATCGTTCGATCATAGTCAAAACCTCCCCTAGCCCCGGGGAGGTTTCCCTGCCGTGCCGGGCATGGTGAGATGGATCATGCGAATCCTTGTAGCAGGCGCCTCCGGGCTGATCGGAACCGCCCTTTCCAGCACGTTGCGCGACAGCGGGCACGAGGTCGCGAGCCTGGTCCGGCGCCCGCCCGCCTCGCCCGGCGAGTTCCAGTGGGATCCCGCCGCGGGCCGCATCGACGACACGGCCCTCAAGGGTGCGGACGCGGTGATCAACCTCTCCGGTGCCGGGATCGGCGACCGGCCGTGGACGCGGGGCCGGATCAACGAGCTCAGCGCCTCGCGGCTGGGCCCGACGCGGACCCTGACCGCGGCGATGGGCCGGATGGACAACCCGCCGCCGGTCTTCCTGAGCCAGTCCGCCTCCGGTTACTACGGAAATGCCGGTCAGGCGGTGCTGCGCGAGAACGCGCCGGCCGGCAGCGGCGTGCTGGCCCGGATCTGCGCCGACTGGGAGGCCGCGGCCCAGGAGGCGCCGGCCGGGGTCCGCGTTGTTACCGCGCGCACCGGCGTCGTCCTGAGCCGCAGCGGCGGCGCCCTCGGCCGGCTCCTGCCGCTGCTGCGCCTGGGCGTGGGCGGCCCGCTGGGTAACGGCCGGCAGTACTGGCCGTGGATCACGCTTCCGGACGTGGCCGGCGCTTTCAACTTCCTGCTCACCGCGCCGCTGGCCGGACCGGTGAACGTCTGCGCCCCGGAGAGCGCGGACGTGAATTCGTTGATCTCCCGGCTGGCCGAATCACTCCACCGGCCGGCTCTGTTGCGGGTGCCGGCGCCCGTACTGCGCCTCGTGATGGGCCAACTGGCCAATGAATTGCTGCTCGCCAGCCAGCGGATGGAACCGGCTGCCCTGGCCGGCGCCGGGTTCCAGTGGCAGCACCCCTCGCTGGCCCAGGCCGCGGCCTGGGTGGCGGCCCGCGGCTGACCGGGCGGCGCCGGAGGCGCCCGTCCTAGTCCCCGGCGGCGCGGAGGACCTCCTGGATCCGCCATTTGCCGTCCACCGGCACCAGCACCAGGCGAAGCCGCTGTTGCGGGACGGCCGCCGCCTCGGCCACCACCGTCCCCGCGGCGTCGCGCTCCCGGTACGACGGCGAGGCCACGCTGAGCGACACCACGGCCCGCGCGGCTGTGCTCTCCGGCTGCCGCTTGACCAGGCTCAGGCGGGCTTCGAAGCCGTCGAGGACGTGGCCGGACACCGCCAGCCGGGAGCCGACGCCGGCGTCTGCTGCCGCGGCAGGGGACGCGGGCGCATTGACCTGTTCCAGAAGCCCGAGGTTCCCCGTGCTCAAGGCGTAGGAACGGAGGCCAGCGAGGCCGCGCACCGCGTCTTCGGGCCGTGGCGCGGCGAGCAGCTTCTGCAGAGCGGGCGGCACGGCTCCGGCCGCCGCGACCTGCGGATCGGTGGCAGCCCCGGTCACCGGTACCGCTGCCGGTCCGGACAGCGGCCGGACCTCAGGGGCCCATTCCCCCACCGCCAGCCTCCCGGCGAGCAGCAACGTCCCGAAGACGCCTGCCGCCGTGAAGAGCACCGCCGTCACGAGGACCGCCAGGCCACGCCGAACGCTCACGCGCCTAATTCCCGGCCGGACGCCCGGCCGAGCTCCCGGCTGGCGGCGCACCGGCATGGACGCGTGCCGCGCACTTGGTCCGACCGGGGGGCGCAGCGCCACCCGGCGCCGCCAGCGCCACAGCCGCGACGCCCGCCTTTCCCGCGCGCCGGCCGGAAGGGAGCGCCGGGTCAGCAGTTGCGGCAGCACGGTCGAATGCACCGACACGGAAAGATCCACGGGCGCCGCCGGGGCGCCGCGGAAAATCGCCTCGGCCAGCTCCGCGGCCGACGGCCGCCGGCGTCGGTCACTGCACAGTCCCGCCTCGAGCGCGTCCGCGAGCTCCGCCGGAACGGCGGGAACCAGCAGCGGCAGCGGCGGACGCTGGGGTTCCGGCTCCGGCGCCCGGCCGGTGAGGCAAAACCAGCCCAGCGCCGCCACGGAGTAGACATCCCTTTCAGGCTGGAGCCCGGCCCGGACGGCATCCACCGGGGCCGGGTCACGGAACCCGTCCGTGCCGGCGCCGGAGGCATCCTGCGGCTCCGCCAGCATCCGCCCCACCCCGAGGTCGGCCAGCAGCGGCTTTCCCTGCGCAGTGAACAGCACGTTGCCCGGTGAGACGTCGCCATGGGTAAATCCGTTCCGGTGCAGGTACGCCAGCGCCTGGGCGATCGGGGTCAGCACCGTGACGGTCTCCCCCGGCGCCAGGCTGCCCCGGGCCCCAAGGAGTTCGGCTAGCGAGCCGCCGGCGGCGTAGTCGAGCACAAGCCCCAGCCCGGGGCCGCCGCTGGTCCCATAAGCCACCCGCACCACGGCATGCGCCTTGACGAGGTGCTCATGGTCAAGGGCGGAGAGGATCCGCACCTCACGCCGCACGGCTTCCTCGGCATCCACCGCCCGTCGTCGTTCCCGCTGCGGCTCTCCCGCTGGACCGACGGCGTTGAAGCACTTCAGCGCCACGTCACGCCGCGTCACGTGGTCAGTGGCGAGCCAGACGGCGGCGCTGCCGCCGCGGCCCAGCAGCCGCCCGACGTCGTATCCGGAAACCTCCGGGGCCGGGGCGGGATCGGAAGCGGAAGCAGGGGACGCGGACCGTTCGTAATCATCCATGGTTTAGGAATAGCGGATCTTCGATTTCCCTGCAGGAGTTATCCACAGGCATGAGAGCTTCACCACAGAATCGGTGGGCGCGACAGCCGAGGACTAAGCTGGATGCCATGACTCTTGAGTTCTCCCAGCTGGGTCTCGCCCCTGAATTCGTCGACTACACCCGCGGCTGGGACATCCAGCGCGAACTCCACGAGAAAGTCGTCGCCGGAACCGCACCCAGCACCGTTCTGCTGCTCGAACATTCCCCGGTCTACACCGCAGGTAAACGCACCGAGGACCACGAACGCCCCTTCGACGGGACCCCCGTGGTGCCGGTGGACCGCGGCGGCAAACTGACCTGGCATGGCCCGGGCCAGCTGGTGGGCTATCCCATCATCAAGCTGAAGAACCCGGCCGGCATCCGTGACTACGTCGAACGGCTCGAAGCCGTCATCATCGCTGTCCTGGCCGACTACGGCATCGACGCCGTCCGGATCAAGGGCCGTGCCGGCGTCTGGATCGAGCAGGACGAGAAGGGCCCGGCGCGCAAAATTGCCGCGATCGGCATCCGGGTCCACGAGGGCGTCACCATGCACGGCTTCGCCATCAACTGCAACAATGACCTCGCCCCCTACGGCCAGATCATCGCCTGCGGCATCACCGACGCCGGCGTCACCACGATCGCGCAGGAGACCGGCCGGGATGTCGCCCCGGCAGACCTCGTGTCGCGGATCACCGAGGAACTGCGCAACAATGAAGAAGCCCTAGTTGCAACCCACGAAGGAGCTCTACTGTGACACTGGCACCAGAAGGCCGGAAGATGCTGCGTATTGAGCAGCGCAATGCGGCCACCCCGGTGGAACGGAAGCCCGAGTGGATCAAGGCCAAGGTCCAGATGGGCCCGGAGTTCGTCCAGCTCAAGAACCTCGTCAAGAAGGAAGGCCTCCACACCGTCTGTGAAGAGGCCGGCTGCCCCAACATCTTCGAATGCTGGGAAGACAAGGAAGCGACCTTCCTGATCGGCGGCTCCGAGTGCACCCGGCGCTGCGACTTCTGCCAGATCGACACCGGCAAGCCCTCCCCCGTGGACATGTTCGAGCCCACCAAGGTGGCCCGCTCGGTCCAGTCCATGCAGCTGCGCTACGCCACCGTCACCGGAGTGGCCCGCGACGACCTCGCCGACGAGGGCGTCTGGCTCTACGCCGAGACGGTCCGCAAGATCCACGAGCTGAACCCGGGCACCGGCGTCGAACTCCTGATCCCCGATTTCTCCGGCAAGCCCGAGCACATCGAGGCGATCTGCGACTCCAAGCCCGAGGTGTTCGCGCACAACGTCGAGACTGTCCCCCGGATCTTCAAGCGGATCCGTCCCGCGTTCCGTTACGAGCGGTCCCTGGACGTCATCACGCAGGGCCGCAAGCTGGGCATGGTCACGAAATCCAACCTGATCCTGGGCATGGGAGAGACCCGCGAGGAGATCTCCGAGGCACTGCGCGACCTGCACGAGGCCGGCTGCGACCTGATCACCATTACCCAGTACCTGCGCCCTTCCGAACGCCACCTTCCGGTGGACCGCTGGGTCAAGCCGCAGGAGTTTGTGGACCTGCAGCAGGAGGCCGACGAGATCGGTTTCCTCGGCGTGATGAGCGGACCGCTGGTGCGTTCCTCCTACCGTGCCGGCCGGCTCTGGGCCACCGCGATGCGCAAGAAGGGCTGGGAAATCCCGGCCGAGCTGGCGCACATCGAAAGCTCCGGCAGCACCCGCCAGGAAGCCAGTTCGCTGCTCGCGGCGCACTCCTGACAGACACCGCACACCATTGCCGCCCAGGGCCGGCACCGGAGCAATCCGGTGTCCGGCCCTGAGCCGTGCATCACGTAGAATTAAGGCACTATGGCGAATTTCCCTGACTCCAGCACGTCCACTTCTTCAGCCGATGAGCCGAAGCGTGGCCTTTTTTCCCGCAAGCCCAAGGAAGCCAAGGCCAAGAAGCCGAGCCGGCTGAAGCAGATCAGGGAAGTCTTCCAGATGACCCGCCGCCACGATCCGATGGTCCCGTGGCTCATGCTGCTGGCGTTCCTCGGCGTCGTCGCGGTCAGCTTCCTGGTCGGGTTCCTGCTGGATAACTGGATCACGGGCCTGATCATCGGCATTCCGCTGGGCATCCTGGCCGCCACCCTGATCCTGTCCCGCCGCGCCGAGCGCGCCGCGTTCGCCCAGATTGAGAACCAGCCGGGCGCCTCGGGCGCCGCGCTGGGCACCCTGCGCCGCGGCTGGATCACCGAGGACCAGCCGGTCGCCGTCAACCCGCGCACCCAGGACGCCGTCTTCCGCGCCATCGGACGCCCCGGCGTCGTACTGGTCAGCGAGGGCCCCAGCCACCGGGTCAAGCCACTGCTCGACGGCGAACGCAAGCGCCTCGCCCGCATCCTGCCCAACGTCACCATCCACGTGATCGAGAGCGGCCGGGGCGAGGGCCAGGTGCCGATCAGCCAGGTCGCCAAGAAGATGGGCAAGATGAAGAACGAACTGACCAAGACCGAGGTCAGCACCGTTTCGAAGCGCATCTCCTCGCTCGGCAACCGCCTGCCGATCCCCAAGGGAATCGACCCCTACAAGGCCCGCCCCGACCGCAAGGCGGCCCGCGGCCGCTAGGGACGCCCGTTGGCCACAGCTTTTCGGGGGCGCCCCGGTTGCCGGCATCTTGCCGGGAGCCGGGGCGGTCCACTTTAACCCCTGCGTTATCCCTTACGACCGACCGTACGACGCCGGCGCCGGCCTCAGCGCGCGGCACCGCCACGACCGAATCCGGAGACTGCCCCATGAAATTTCCCGCCAAGACCGCCGTGATCAGGATCTTCCGGATCCTGGCCGTCGCCGAAGCATTCAGCTGGGCAGCACTGCTGGTGGGAATGTTCCTCAAGTGGGTGCTCCGGACCACCGAACTGGGCGTCGAACTGGCGGGGCCGGTCCACGGGGCGTTCTTCATCGGCTACGGCTTGTCCGCCCTGGCGCTGTGGCGGCTGCAGCGCTGGCCGTTCCGGGTGGCGCTGTTCGCAGGGCTCTCCGCGGTCCTGCCGTTCACCACCATCTGGTTCGAACGCTGGGCCGGAGGGCGCGGCTATCTGGCGGAAGGGCCGCACGGAGTCACATCGACCCCGGCCGAGGAAACAACCCGGGTCTAGAGTCAGCATGGTCCGGAGGGATCACCTTGCGGCTCCACGCCCGTCCATTCACCACAAACGGCCGCTTAGTCGGGTGCCATAGCGGCCATTTTCGGCAATTCGCAGCCGCTTTCGGCACAGAACGGCGGCGGTTCGTCGCCGAAGCCCAACCCCGCGGCGGCTACATCCGGACGAGCACCGTGTTCATGGCCTTGTCGTGCAGGCCGCGGTGGTCCGGGTCGAAGATGACGGCGGGAATCACCAGGCAAAGCAGCACGCTCCGGACCAGGGCCGGGAGCGGACCCGCCGGACCGCCGCCAAGCCGGATGACGTGGATCCCCATGATCCGGTGCCCGATGCTGTAGCCCAGGGTTCCGACCAGCAGGGCCTGTTCGACGGCGAACACCGCCAGCGTGGCCCAGGAGTTCCCGCCAAAAGCGAAGTTGCTGATCAACAGAGCGATCCCCCAGTCGATGCAGATGGCCAGGATCCGCCGGCCCGCGCGGGCAATCGAGCCGGGGCCGGACTCGGGCAGGCCCAGCCGCTCCCCCGGATACTTGGAGATGCCGGACGTGTCCGGTCCGCTGAGCCACGAGCCTATGTCTTTACGATCAACCACCCCCCAAGCCTATCGGCTCCCGGGCGGCCCTCGGGGGTGTTCACCATCTGGACGCTGGGCGGTCACAGAGCGGACCCGGATAGGCCACACTGTGGACAGCGACTAGCTTTAACACGTCAGCGCATTCTGTAACCTGCCCGAAACAAAGCGGACACCGCGGGGAAATCCCGTGTCCTTAGGGTGGTAACAGTTGCTAGCGGCACCGTAGGCGGGGTGAACACTGCGTTTTCCCCGACGTCGGACTGCGCTGGACCACACGGCCTCACGGCCAGATCTTTCATATGCGTAAGGAGCATAGATGTTCAAGACTGCGGACGAAGTCCTCAAGTTCATCAAAGACGAAGACATCAAATTCGTTGATATCCGCTTCACCGACCTCCCGGGCGTTCAGCAGCACTTCAACGTCCCCGCCAAGAGTGTTGACGCGGACTTCTTCGTCAACGGCCAGCTTTTCGACGGATCGTCGATCCGCGGTTTCCAGGGCATCGCCGAGTCGGACATGCAGCTCATCCCGGACGTCACGACGGCGTTCGTTGACACCTTCCGCATCGAGAAGACCCTCGCGCTGAACTTCTCCATCGTGAACCCGCGCACGGGCGACCCGTACCACCGCGATCCCCGCGGCGTGGCCGAGAAGGCCGAGGCCTACCTGGCCTCCACCGGCATTGCCGACACCGCGTTCTTCGCCCCCGAGGCCGAGTTCTTCGTCTTCGACAACGTTCAGTACCAGTCCTCCCCGCAGGGCAGCTTCTACAAGATCGACTCCGAGGAAGCCCACTGGAACACCGGCCGCGAAGAAGAAGGCGGAAACCTCGGTTACAAGACCCCCGTCAAGGGCGGTTACTTCCCGGTCTCCCCGACCGACAAGCAGGCCGACCTGCGCGACGCCATGTGCATCGCGCTGGATGAGGCCGGCCTTGAGGTCGAGCGCAGCCACCACGAGGTCGGTTCCGCCGGCCAGGCTGAGATCAACTACAAGTTCACCACCCTGACCCACGCGGCCGATGACCTGCAGAAGTTCAAGTACGTCATCAAGAACACCGCCGATGCCTGGGGCAAGTCGGTTACCTTCATGCCGAAGCCGGTCTTCGGTGACAACGGCTCGGGCATGCACTGCCACCAGTCGCTGTGGAACGGCGGCGAGCCGCTCTTCTACGACGAGAAGGGCTACGCGGGCCTGTCCGACACCGCCCGCTGGTACATCGGCGGCCTGCTGAAGCACTCCTCCGCCGTCCTGGCCTTCACCAACCCGACGGTGAACTCCTACCGCCGCCTGGTCAAGGGCTTCGAAGCTCCGGTCAACATGGTGTACTCGCAGGGCAACCGCTCCGCCGGTATCCGCATCCCGATCACGGGCTCGAACCCGAAGGCCAAGCGCATCGAGTTCCGCGCTCCGGACCCCTCCTCCAACCCGTACCTGGCCTTCGCGGCCCAGCTGATGGCCGGCATTGACGGCATCCGCAACCGCATCGAACCGCCGGCTCCGATCGACAAGGACCTCTACGAGCTCCCCGCCGAGGAAGCCAAGGACATCCCCAAGGCCCCGGGCACGCTGGAGGAAGCCCTGGAAGCCCTGGCCGAGGACAACGAGTTCCTGCAGGCCGGCGGCGTCTTCACCCAGGACCTGATCGACACGTGGATCGAGTACAAGTACGAGAACGAGATCCGCCCGCTCTCGCTGCGCCCGAACCCGTACGAGTTCGAGCTCTACTACGGCGTCTAGCCCGCAGACAAAAGGCCGGTCCGGAGGTTCGCGAAACCTCTGGGCCGGCCTTTTTGTGTCATGTGCCGCTTAGCCGCGCTGTCCAGGCCGGGGCCAAGCCGCTTTGTGCCGCACCCGGAGATAATTAGCCGTCCGTCTCCGCCAAATCGAGGCTACGCTTGGTCCCAGGAACTACATCGAGGAGCGGTGATGTCCCGGTTCCGAAGCTTTATACGCCAACACCTCGTGGCCGACGACCCGGCACCCGGCTACTCCCGTCTGGACCGCCGCGACGGCCTCGGGGAATCGGCGGCGGTTGCGGCAACGCCGGGCGAGCCAGCAGGATCCCCGACGGCGCCCACCCCCGCACCCGCCCCGGCAGACTCCCCGGACGCGGCTCTCGCCGCAATTGAGGAAAGACTCACGGCAGACGAGAACGAATTTGTCGGCGGCGTGGCCGACCAGTCCGCCCGGGACAGGCGCTACCTGCTAGCCCTCGTTGAAGAGCGGCGGACCGTGATTGAGCGGGTGGAGGAACTGGCTGCGCACCTGGACCGCCTCGCTCCCCATGACCGGCACTACTCCCGGCTCATCCGGGCAGCCCTCACCTCAGCGGATGACAATCGTCCCCCGGGCGACGAAACCTCCCACCCGGCGTAGTGGCGTGGCACAATCCGTGGTGTGGATATTGTGGAGTTTCTAGAAGCTCGAATCGATGAAGAAGAAGCAGAGCTCCGGCACGCCCCCGTTCCGGACCACACCGCGTCTCCCCCGCTCGCCGCGCCAATGCGCGCCGAGTGTGCCCAGAAGCGGGAGATCCTGGCGCGCTGGAAGCGGGCCTCGGCGGACCTCTTCGACAGCACGGACGCCCAGGGCGAACTGGCCATGGCCCGCCGCGCCATGCTCAACATCCTCGCCGCAGGTTACGAGGACCACCCAGATTTCGACCCGGAGTGGGCCGCGACCCACGAATGAGTGCGGCGCGTTCCGCACGTAACCTCACAATCAGCAGCCCGGGCGGACTGTCTCGTGCGCCGTTCAAAACCCCCGGTACATGATCCGCTGCGGGCCGGCGTCGCCGCCCAGGTATTGCCCGCGGTCCTCGAATCCGGCCTTGCGGTAGGCGGCCTGACCCGCCGGGTTGGCCTCGTTGACGGACAGGACGACGCCGCGCTGCTCCCCGCCCAGCGCGGACGTGAGCCTGGCGGCTTCACGCACGGCCGCGGCTGCCGCGGCCGCACCGAATCCCCTGCCCTGCTGCCGCCGGTCCACGAGGAAACCGCGCAGCAGCCAGGCGGAATCGTCGTCGGCCCAGCCGGCGGCGCGTGCGGCCCCGGCCTGCAGGGTTGCCACGCCGACGGCCGAGCCGTTGGAATCCATGACATAGGGAAAGCGGCTACCCTCTTCGAGTCCCATAAGCATCATCCGCAGCGGATCCCCGACGAACTTCCGTTGCCCCTCGCCCAGCTCCAGTCCGGCGACCTCCCCGAGCTTGATGGCCCGGGCGTCGTCGTCGAGGTTCTTCAAGGCGATCAGCCACACGTGTTCAGACATATCAGAAGCGTATCCAAAGCCGGGCTGCCCCGCCGTCGGGCAGCCCGGCGGACAACGCCTAGAGGACCTTGGAGAGGAATTCCCGGGTCCGCGGCTGCTGCGGGTTGCCGAACAACTCCTCCGGAGCGCCCTGCTCGCAGATGACGCCGTCGGCCATGAACAGCACTCGGTCGGCCACTTCACGGGCGAAGCCCATCTCGTGGGTGACCAGCACCATCGTCATGCCCTCACGGGCAAGGTCCTTGATCACCTGCAGCACCTCGCCGACCATTTCCGGGTCCAGCGCGGATGTGGCCTCGTCGAAGAGCATGATGTCCGGGTTCATCGCCAGCGCCCGGGCGATCGCCACGCGCTGCTTCTGGCCGCCGGAGAGCGACGCCGGACGGGCATCGGCCTTCTCGGCGAGACCAACGCGCTCCAGCAGTTTCAGGGCGTTGGCCCGGGCTTCGTCCTTGCCCTGTTTCTTCGACTCCACCGGTGCCAGCATGATGTTCTCGATCACGGACATGTGCGGGAACAGGTTGAAGTGTTGGAAGACCATGCCGATGTGCCGGCGCACCTCGTTGATGTCCACCTTGGGGTCGGTCACGTCGAAACCGTCCACCGTGACGTGGCCGGCGGTTATGTCCTCCAGCTTGTTCAGGCAGCGCAGGAAAGTGGATTTGCCGGAGCCGGAGGGCCCGATCACGCAGACCACCTCGCCTTCGGCAACCTCCGCGTTAATGCCCTTGAGGACTTCATTGGCGCCGAAGGACTTCTTCAGCTCCCGGACGGAAATCTTGCTGGGTGCAGTGACTGCCGTGCTCATTTGTTGAACCTCTTATCCGCAACGTTGGCCAGCTTGGTCAGCAGCATGATCACCACGAAGTACAGGACCGCGACGATCAGCAGGGTTTCGGTGATCCGGAAGTTCCCGGCGTAGATCTGCTGGCCCTGGTAAAGCAGTTCGGCGAAGCCGATGGCGAGCAGCAGCGAGCTGTCCTTGAGCATGATGATGAGCTGGTTGATCAGGGACGGCGTCATGATCTTGAACGCCTGCGGGACCACGACTTTCTGCATGGATTTCGCGTAGCCCAGGCCCAGGCTGCGGCTGGCTTCGAGCTGGCCCGGGTCCACGGACTGGATGGAGCCCCGGACGATTTCGGTGATGTAGGCGCCGGCGTTGAGGCTGAGGGTCAGCACGCCAGCCACCCAGATGTCGATCGGCTGGCCGGTTAGCTGCGGGATGCCGAAGTAGAAAAAGAAGGCCCAGACCAGCAGCGGGGTCCCGCGGAAGATGCTGACGAAGGTGGTGGCGATCCCGCGCAGCAGCGCGCTCGTGGAGATCTTCATGAACCCCATGAAAAGGCCGATCAGCATGGCCAGGGCGAAGGAAATCGCGGTGACCAGGACGGTGTTCCCGAGGCCCTTCATCAGGGCGGGGAAGCTGTTGGCCAGCAGCTCCCAGAAGCTGGACTGGGCGGCCTGCGTGGGGTCCTTGAGGTACTTGTCCAGGATTTCCTGGTACTTGCCGCTGGACTTCAGCTCCGCCAACCCGGTGTTGAACGCCTTCAGCAGTTCCGGGTTCTTGCCCTTGTTGACGGCAAAACCGTAGGAGCCGCCCTTTTCCTTCTCGGACACGGCCTTGAGGCCGTTGTTCTGGCTGATCCCGTAGGCCAGCACCGGGTAGTCATCGAAGACTGCGACGGCGTTGCCGGACTTCACGAGTTCGTACATGGTGGCGGACTGGTCCAGGGACTTGACCGTGAAGCCGTACTTGCCGGCGATCGACTTGGCGAACGTCTCGCCCTCGCTGCCGGTCTTGGCGGTGACCGTCTTACCCTTGAGGTCCTCGTAGCCCTCGATGTCCTTGTTGGACTTGGCGACGGCCATCTGGACGCCCGATTCGAAGTACGGGTCGGAGAAGTCGTAGATCTGCTTGCGGGGTTCCGTGATCGACATGCCGGCGATCACGCCGTCGACCTGGTTGGAGGACAGCGCCTGCAGGGCCGCGTTGAAGCCGAGCGACTTGATCTCGACGGCGAATCCCTGGCTCTTGGCGATCTCACGGATGATGTCCATGTCGATTCCGGTCAGTTCACCGCCGGCGTCACGGAATTCGAAGGGGGCGAACGTGGTGTCCGTGCCGATGACGAAGGTCTTTCCGGAAAGGCTCGACGGCGCGGCGGCCGGCTGGGCCCGATCGACGGACTGGTGCGCTGCGGGTGCGGCCGCGGGGGCCGCGGCGGCACCTGAGGCACCGAAGAGCATGGCGGCGAAGGCCAGCAACGCTCCGATGACCGTGGCCGTCCGCGGCCGGGCGGCCCCGGTCTGCTGGAGTCTGGGCAAGTTAAACAACCCCTAGGTAAGTGCGGCAGCCGGTCCGGAGGACCGGCAAAGTACCCCTCGAGGCTACCCGCATTTGACCGACGGCGAGGCAGATGTCGGCCCGGCCGCCTACTGGCCGTAGAAGACGCGCTCGAAGACGGCCCGTGCCCGCCGGCTGAGCCGCAGGTAGTCCTCCTCAAGCTCGGCGGCGTTGCCGTGGCCGTAGCCGCACCAGCGGGCCACGGCTTCCAGGTCGCGGCGCGAGGACGGCAGCACGTCCGAGGCGCGTCCGGTCCAGATCACGTTGGCGGAGCGGATCCGGCTCGCCAGCCGCCAGGCCCGCAGCAGCAGCACCACTTCCCCGGCCTCCAGCAGCTCCAGGCTGGCGGCTGCTTCGAGGGCCTGGACGGTGGAAGTCGTCCGCAGCTCCGGATGCCTGCCGGCATGCCGCAGCTGCAGCAGCTGCGCGAGCCATTCGACGTCGCTCAGGCCGCCGCGGCCCAGTTTCAGGTGCCGGGCCGGGTCCGCGCCGCGTGGCAGACGTTCGGACTCCATGCGGGCCTTGACCCGCCTGACCTCACGGACATCCTGCTCCGCAACGGTCTCCGGGTAGCGGATGGGATCGATCAGCGCTACGAAATCGGCGGCAAGTTCGTCGTCGCCGGCCATCGGCCGGGCACGCAGCAGCGCCTGGGCCTCCCAGATGAGGGACCAGCGGCGGTAGTACTCGGCGTAGGACTCCAGCGAACGCACCATCGGTCCGCTCTTGCCCTCCGGGCGCAGGTCCGCGTCCACCATCAGCACGCGTTCGGCCAGGATGGCAGGTTTGAGCGGCTGGGTCAGCAGGCTGGAGAGCTTGCCGACAATCCGGGCTGCCTGCTGTTGCGCCTCGTCCTCCGGCACGCCGGGCAGGCCGCGGTGCACATACATGACGTCGGCGTCCGAGCCGTAGCCGATCTCGCGGCCGCCCTGACGCCCCATAGCCACCACCAGCACCCGGGTTTTGAGTGGTTCCCCGGCGGCAACAACCGTCTCGGCCACCCGCAGGGCGCCGAGGACGGCGGCCCGGTCGGTATCGGCCAGGGCCGCGCCCACCTGGTCCTGGTCCAGCAGTCCGGCGCTGTCCGCGATGGCGATGCGCAGGATCTCCCGGCGCCTGATCAGCCGGATCAGGCGCATGGCGCTTTCCGGGTCCGAGTGCCGGGACATCTTGGAGGTGATCTCCAGCCACTGCGCCTCGTAGCTGAGCGGCGCCAGGTCCTTGTCCGAGCCGAGCCAGGCCACGGACTCTGGCGAGACCTCCAGCAGGTCCGAGATGAGCCGGGAATTGGAGAGCACATGGCACAGCCGCTCGGCCGCCGCCGTCGAATCGCGCAGCAGGCCGAGGTACCAGTGCGTGGTGCCGAGCGCCTCGCTGACCCGGCGGAAGGCCAGCAGCCCGCCGTCGGGGTCCACGCCCTCGGCGAGCCAGCCGAGCAGGATCGGCAGCAGCTGGCGCTGCAGCGCGGCGCGCCGGCTCACGCCGCCGGTTAGCGCCTCGATGTGCCGCATGGCGCCGGGAGGATCGAGGTAGCCGAGCGCGGCGAGGCGGCCTTGCGCGGCTTCGGGCGTGAGCTTGGCCTCCTCGCTGCTCAGCGCGGCCGCGGTGTTGAGCAGCGGCCGGTAAAAGATGCGTTCATGCAGTTCCCGCACGGAACGCTTGGTCTGGCGCCAGGCCTTGAGCAGCGCGTCCGGGTGCGGACGTTCGTTCGAGAACGGGCCCAGCACCGCCTTGGCGAGGGAGCGCAGCGACGCTTCCTTGACCGGCATCAGGTGGGTGCGGCGCAGCTGGAAGAGCTGGATCCGGTGCTCGAGCAGGCGCAGGTACCGGTAGTCGCGGTCGAATTCCTTGGCGTCGGAGCGTCCGATGTAGCCGCCGGCGGAAAGCGCAGCGATGGCCGAGGTGGTGTCCCGGCAGCGCAGGGTTTCGTCGGATTTGCCGTGCACCAGCTGGAGCAGCTGGACGGTGAATTCGACGTCGCGCAGCCCGCCGCGGCCCAGTTTGATCTGCCGCTGCTCCTCCTCGGCCGGGATGTGCTCGGTGACCCGGCGGCGCATCGAACGGACCGACTCGACGAACCCTTCGCGGCCCGCGGAGGACCAGATCAGCGGCGCGACGGCGGCCTCGTAGCGGGCGCCGAGCCCGGCGTCGCCGGCGATGGTGCGGGCCTTGAGCAGGGCCTGGAATTCCCAGCTTTCGGCCCAGCGCGCGTAGTAGCTCTCGTGCGAGGCCAAGGTGCGCACCAGGGGCCCGGACTTCCCCTCCGGCCGGAGGTTGGCGTCGACCTCCCAGAGCCCCGGCTCCCGGCCGGTGGACATGATGGCCCGTGAAATCCCCGAGGCCAGGGCGGTGCCGATGGTGTTCGCCCGCGAGTCCTCCAGGGCGCCGGCGTCGATCACATAGATGACGTCGACGTCGGAGATGTAGTTCAGTTCGCGGGCGCCGCACTTGCCCATCCCGATCACGGCCAGACCGATGTCGGCCACGTCCGCTGCGCTGAACTGCTCCGCCGCCTCGGCCCGGGACACGGCCAGGGCTGCCTCGATCGCGGCGCCGGCCAGGTCAGCCAGTTCGGCACCGACGGCGGGCATGAAGTCCAGCGGATCGGCGGCGCAAAGGTCTTTGATGGCGAGCTCCACGAGCCCCCGCCGGTACGCCGTGCGGAGGGCCTCGTACCCTTCCTGCCCGGTCACGGCCGCGACCGGACGGGCGGCCTTCGGGTCGGCGCGGACCGACTGCAGCAGCCGGGTGCGCATCCCGGCGGCGTCGGCTGCCTGCGGCTCGGGGCTGGCCGTCGTGTCGAAGGCGTCCAGGTGCTCGGGGTGCCGGATGAGGAACTCGCCCAGCGCCTCGGAAGCGCCGAGCACCCGGTAGAGCGGCTCGCTGCGGTCCGGCTCGGCCGCGGCCAAGTCCCGCAGCTTCGGGTGTTTCTCGATCAGCCGGACCAGGGACTGCAGCGCCGTGTCCGGGTTGGCGGCCAGCTGCAGCCCGGCAAACAGGGCATCCTCATCCAGGCCCGCCAGCTCCGGGGCGGCCAGGAACCGCTCGCCCTTGTCCAGGTCGTTAAAACCCGCGGCGATGAGGCGCCGTGCCAGGCTCACTGCGGCCGCCTAAAGGATGGCCAGGTTGCGCTGCAGCTCGTAGGGCGTCACCTGGAGGCGGTAGTCCTGCCACTCGGCCCGCTTGTTGCGCAGGAAGTGCTCGAAGACCTGCTCGCCCAGGATCTGCGGCATGAGCTCGGAATCCTCCATGGTCCGGATCGCGTCGTGCAGGCTGGCCGGCAGCGGATCGTGGCCCATGGCACGGCGCTCGGCCGAGCTCAGCGACCAGATGTCGTCCTCGGCGGCGGCGGGCAGCTGGTAGCCCTCTTCGATGCCCTTCAGCCCGGCACCCAGCAGCACGGCGTAGGCGAGGTAAGGGTTGGCGGCCGAGTCGATGCCGCGGTATTCGATCCGCGCGGACTGGCCCTTGCCGGGCTTGTACAGCGGAACCCGGACCAGGGCCGAGCGGTTGTTGTGGCCCCAGCTCAGGTAGCTGGGCGCTTCTCCCCCGCCCCAGAGGCGCTTGTAGGAGTTCACGAACTGGTTGGTCACGGCGGTGAATTCGGGGGCGTGCTTGAGGATGCCGGCGATGAACTGCCGGGCCGTTTCGGAGAGCTGGAATTCCGCCCCGGCTTCGTAGAAGGCGTTGGTGTCGCCCTCGAACAACGAGAAGTGCGTGTGCATGCCGGAGCCCGGGTGCGCGGTGAACGGCTTGGGCATGAAGGTCGCGTAGGTCCCCTGCTGCAGCGCGACCTCCTTGATCACGGTGCGGAAGGTCATGATGTTGTCCGCGGTCTGCAGGGCGTCCGCGTAGCGCAGGTCGATCTCGTTCTGGCCCGGGCCGGCCTCGTGGTGGCTGAACTCGACCGAGATGCCCACCGACTCCAGCATGGTCACGGCGGTCCGCCGGAAGTCCTGCGCCACGCCCCCGGGAACGTGGTCGAAGTAGCCGCCCTCGTCCACCGGAACCGGCGCGCCGTCCGGGCCCGGCTGCTGGGACTTGAGCAGGTAGAACTCGATTTCGGGGTGGGTGTAGCAGGTGAAGCCCATGTCCGCGGCCTTCGCGAGGTTGCGCTTGAGGACGTTGCGCGGATCCGCCGCCGAGGGCTCGCCGTCGGGCGTCAGGATGTCGCAGAACATCCGCGAGGTCGCTTCCGTCTCACCGCGCCACGGCAGGATTTGGAAGGTGGAGGGGTCCGGCTGGGCCAGCATGTCGGATTCGAAGACGCGGGCCAGGCCCTCGATCGAGGACCCGTCGAAGCCCAGGCCCTCTTCGAAGGCGCCTTCAACTTCGGCCGGGGCGAGGGCCACAGACTTCAGCGATCCCACGACGTCGGTGAACCACAAGCGCACAAAGCGCACGTCACGCTCTTCGATCGTCCGCAGGACAAACTCTTGCTGGCGGTCCATGGTGCCTCTTTCCGGGTCTACGTCCGTGCCCCGGACCCGTCCCGACTACTCGTCCTGGCTGGCGCCCGCAGCTGCTCTCGAATCACTCTACTAAGCATTCCCGGGGATTGCTGGCGTAGCGCACCGGCGTAACACACCGTTAACACAACGGCCGCCGAACCGCCGCTTGGGTGTCCCTCCCGCCCCGCCGGCTGGCGCCGTTTGTGACGGCTATCACCGGGCCGGCGCGGCCGCCCGGTAGCTAGGACGCCGGGTATCGCACTACGCTCGTGGCATGGCCCCCAGCAACAGCCCCGAACCCAGCACGTCCGCAGAACTCACTGCCCCCTACGGCAATGGCCCCGCAACGGGCGCGGCCGGCGCAGGCCAGGAGCCGGCGCCGGACAGCGCCGCCAAGGACACTGCCGCCAAGGACACTGCCGCCAAACCCGCCGGCCGAATCCGCACGCACCACCTGCGCCAGGCCAAGCTCAACGGTGAGCGCTTCGCCATGCTGACGGCTTACGACCAGTACACCGCCGAGATCTTCGATGCGGCCGGCATCGAGGTGCTGCTGGTCGGAGATTCGGCCTCCAATAATGTCTTCGGCAATGAAACGAGCCTGCCCGTCACCGTGGACGAGCTGATCCCGCTGTGCCGCGCGGTAACCCGTTCCGCGCGGCGCGCCCTCGTGGTGGCCGACCTGCCTTTCGGCAGCTACGAGGTCTCCGCCCAGCAGGCAGTGGCGACGGGCGTGCGTTTCCTCAAGGAAGGACTCGCGCACGCGGTCAAGATCGAGGGCGGCAAGTTCTATGCCGAGACCGTCCGGGCCATGGTCCAGGCCGGCATCCCGGTGATGGCGCACATCGGCTTCACGCCGCAAAGCGAGCACGCCCTCGGCGGCTACCGGGTCCAGGGCCGCGGCGACGACGCCCAGCGGTTGATCGACGACGCCGTCGCGCTGGCCGACGCCGGCGCGTTCTGTGTGCTGATGGAAATGGTTCCGGCGCCGACGGCGGCCGCCGTGGACGCCGCCGTCGAGGTCCCCACGATCGGCATCGGCGCCGGCAACGCGACCACCGGCCAGGTGCTGGTGTGGCAGGACATGGCCGGGCTGCGCGGCGGAAAGATGGCCAAGTTCGTCAAGCAGTACGCGGATCTGCGGACCACCCTCAGCGACGCCGCGAAGGCCTACGGCGACGACGTCCGCTCAGGCCACTTCCCCGGCCCGGAACATTCCTTCTAACTGCAAAGCAACGGGTTCCAGCAGGGGCCGGAGCTGCCGGCACAGCGCTTCAACTTCCACTGCGCCGCGAGCGTGGACTTGCCGGAGCCGGGCAACCCGTGAACCAGGAGGACAACGGGAGCCGGCACGCCGTTACGCGTCGTCGTCGCCCTTTTCCCAGGCCTCGTTGCGGGCCTTGACCTTTTCGAGGGCGTGTTCGGCTTCCTCGCGGGTCTTGTAGGGGCCGATCAGCTGGCTCCAGTCGGACATGGCGTCTTCCTCGATCTCGTGGGTGTTGACGTTGTACCAGTATTCGGTCATCGGGGCTCCTTCTGCGTGTGCCTGGTTCCGGCTGTTTTTCCGGATGCATTTTCCGCTGTATTTTCCGGGCTGCGCCCGGGGGCTTATAGAATCAATCTATGCCTTCCCTCACCTCGACTGCACCCATCGGCACCCTTGTCCCGGGAACAGTCAGCCCGCAGCTTGCCGTGCCGGCGTCCATACCGCGCCCTGAATACGTCGGCAAGCCTGCTCCGGCCAAGTTCACGGGCTCAGAGGTCAAGTCAGCCGAGACCATCGAGAAGATCCGGATCGCCTCACGGATTGCCGCCCAGGCCATCGTGGAGGTCGGCAAGCACATCGTCCCCGGCGTCACCACCGACCAGCTGGACAAGGTGGGGCACGAATTCCTGCTCGACCACAACGCCTACCCGTCCACCCTCGGCTACCGTGGTTTCCCCAAGTCCCTGTGCTCCTCGCTCAACGAAGTGATCTGCCACGGCATCCCGGACAGCACCGTGGTCCAGGACGGCGACATCCTGAACATCGACATCACGGCCTTCATCGGCGGCGTGCACGGCGACACCAATTACACCTTCCTCGTGGGCGACGTCGACGAGGAGTCCAGGCTGCTGGTCGAACGCACCGAAGAGTCCCTGCGCCGCGCCATCCGCGCCGTGGCCCCGGGCCGCGAAATCAACGTGATCGGCCGGACCATCGAGTCCTACGCCAAGCGATTCGGCTACGGCGTAGTCCGGGACTTCACCGGGCACGGCGTCGGTGAGGCCTTCCACACCGGGCTGATCATCCCGCACTACGATGCCGCCCCGGCCTACAACACCGTCATGGAGGCCGGCATGGTCTTCACGATCGAGCCGATGCTCACGCTGGGCACGGTCGAATGGGACATGTGGGCCGATGACTGGACGGTGGTGACGCGCGACCACAAACGGACCGCACAGTTCGAGCACACCCTGCTGGTCACGGAGTCCGGCGCCGAAGTCCTGACCCTCCCCTGATCCCACCGCCTTTCAAAAATCAACAACAAGACCCACCCCGCCCCTGCCACGAACGGAACAACATTGGCCAAGAAGGACGAGAAGTCGAAGAAGAACGCACCGCTGATCGGCATCGACATCGGTGGCACCGGCATCAAGGGCGGAATCGTTGATCTGAAGAAGGGCAAGCTCGTCGGCGACCGGCTCCGCGTGCCCACCCCGCAGCCGTCCACTCCGGAGGCCGTTGCCGAAGTCGTGGCGCAGGTGGTAGCGGAGCTGTCCAAGCGTCCCGACGCCCCCGCAGCCGACTCTCCGGTCGGCGTGACCTTCCCTGGCATCATCCAGCACGGCGTGGTCCACTCGACGGCGAACGTCGACAACTCCTGGCTGAACCTGGACATCGATGCCCTGCTCACCGCACGGCTCGGCCGCCCGGTCGAGGTCATCAACGACGCCGACGCCGCCGGCCTGGCCGAGGCCCGCTACGGTGCCGGCGAAGGCATCTCCGGCACCGTCCTGGTGATCACCCTCGGCACCGGCATCGGCTCCGCCTTCATCTTCGACGGCAAGCTCGTCCCCAACGCCGAACTGGGCCACTTGGAAATCGACGGTTTCGACGCCGAGAGCAAGGCCTCCGCCGTCGCCCGTGAGCGCGACGGCCTGAGCTGGGCCGAATACAGCGTGCTGCTGCAGCGCTACTTCTCCCACGTCGAGTTCCTCTTCTCACCGGAACTGTTCATCGTGGGCGGCGGCATCTCCAAGCGGGCCGACGAATACCTGCCGCACATGTCGTTGCGCACGCCGATCGTTCCGGCCGAGCTGAAGAACGACGCCGGCATCGTGGGCGCGGCCATCGAGGTCGCCCTCACGCACAAGCTGGCCAAGTAGTCCCGGACGCACAACAACCCAACTGACTGGCACTAGGTGTCGTTTTGAACGCTCAAAGCGACAACAACTGCGAGTCAGTTGGGTTGGAGCCGGTGGTGGCCACGGCTTCCCCTCCGCTGCCACCACCGGAACTTGGTTGAGCCTAGAGCGGGCTCTTCTGCGAGCTCTTGCCTTCCAGCCCCTTGGACTCGGCCTCATGGCGGAGCAGGGCGATGGCGGACTCGAAGTCTTCCAGCGATTCGAAGGCCTGGTACACGCTCGCAAAGCGCAGGTAGGCCACCTCATCGAGGCGCTGCAGCGGGTTGAGGATCGCCAGGCCCACCTCATGGGCATCGATCTCGGCCGCGCCGGAGGCCCGGATGGTCTCCTCGACTTCCTGGGCCAGCATGGCGAGGTCGTCTTCGGTGACGGGGCGGCCCTGGCAGGCCTTACGAACGCCGTTGATGACCTTGCTGCGGCTGAACGGCTCGCCGACGCCGGAGCGCTTGATCACGGTCAGGCTAGTGGTTTCCACCGTGGTGAACCGGCGTCCGCATTCGGGGCACTGCCGGCGGCGCCTAATGGCGGAGCCGTCGTCGGCGATGCGGCTGTCCACCACGCGCGAATCAGGGTTACGACAGAACGGGCAATACACGTCGGTTCCTCCCCTGCCGCAAGCTGGATCCCTGTAGAGAGCCGAGGCACCACGTTTGGTGCTTCCGGGATCAGTTTACGACTAGATGTTGCTGAATAACAAGCCTGTAATTACTACATGTTGTGGTTGGGCGCTGTTCCGGCGGGACTGCCCGCCAGCCGCCCTAACTGCTGGCCGAGAACCGTGCGGTGACTGCTTCGCCGTGAGCAGGCAGGTCCTCCGCGCCGGAGAGGCTGACGATGTGCCTGCTGACCTCCTCCAGCGCGCTCCGGCTGTAGTTGATCACCTGGATGGCGCGCAGGAATGTGGTCACGTTGAGCCCGGAGGAGAACGCGGCCGTTCCGCTGGTGGGCAGCACGTGGTTGGAACCGGCGCAGTAGTCGCCCAGGCTGACCGGGCTGTAGTCCCCCACGAAGATGGCGCCGGCGTTGCGGATCCGGGCGGCGACGCCGGCGGCGTCCGCGGTCATGATTTCGAGGTGTTCAGCTGCGTAGGCGTCGCAGGCAGCGATGCCCTGCTCAAGGTCCTCGACCAGCACGACGCCGGACTGCGGACCGGACAGGGCCTGCCGGACCCGGGCGCTGTGCTTGGTCGCGGCGGCCTGGAGTTCGAGCTCGCGGCGGACGGCGGCGGCGAGTTCCTCGGAGTCGGTGATCAGCACGGAAGCGGCCTGCGGGTCGTGCTCGGCCTGGCTGATCAGGTCGGCCGCGACGAGGCCCGGGCGCGCGGTGGCGTCGGCCAGGATGGCGATTTCGGTGGTGCCGGCCTCCGAGTCGATTCCCACCACACCCTTCACGAGCCGTTTGGCGGTGGCCACGAAGATGTTTCCGGGTCCGGTGACGACATCGACCGGGTCGATACCGGCGTCGATGCCGGCGGCAGCGCCGGCTCCGGTCCCGGTTCCACCGGGGATGCCGTAGGCGAACGCTGCAATGGCCTGGGCGCCGCCGATCGCATAGACCTCCTCAATGCCCAGCAGGCATGCCGCCGCCAGGATCGTGGGGTGCGGGAGGCCGCCGAAGTCCTTTTGCGGCGGCGAGGCCAGGGCAATGGATTCCACGCCTGCTGCCAGCGCCGGGACCACGTTCATGATGACCGAGGAGGGGTAGACCGCCAGACCGCCGGGGACGTAGAGCCCGACCCGGGCCACCGGGACCCAGTTCTGGCTGACCACGGCACCTTCGCCGAGTTCGACGTCGGTGTCGGCCGGACGCTGAGCGTCAGCGAAGCGGCGTGCCCGGCGGATGGACTCCTCCAGGGCGGCGCGCACTGCGGGGTCCAGGCCGTCCAGGGCTGCCTTGAGGGCTTCAGCGGGAACCCGCGGCTGGGCTTGTTCGACGCCGTCGAAGTTCAGCGCCAGCTCGCTCAGCGCCTCGAAGCCGCGCGTCCGGACCGACGAAATAATGTCCAGGACCTTTTGCTCCGCGTCGGCCACGGTGCCGTGCTGCGCCCGCGGAACGGCGGCGCGGAGCCCGGCGAGGGACAACCGCTGCCCGCGCACGTCCACGGTGCGGAAGTTGAGGGCGGAGGGAGCGGAGGGCACAGGGCTGTCAGCAGTTGGAGTCACTCGTCCATTTTACGCTCCGGCGCGGTGCCCCCGGACGCCGGCTTGGGCTCCGATGAGCCAAACACTGTGGAGAGGAAGATCGCGAGGGCGATGGCGGCAGGCCAGATGACCAGCATCGCGTAGGCCCGGAGCGAGAAGGCGATGCTGGCGCTGGCCGAAGTATCCACCGGAGCGCTCCACCAGGTTCCGGCGAGCACGCCGGTCCCCCAGGCCAGCAGGGCCCCAACGGCACCCGCGGCGACGGCCAGGACCACCGTCGCGGTTCCCAGCCGGGCGGGCCGGTTGCCGGCAATGAAGATCCCGGACAGGCAGCCGGCCAGCAGGAACAGCCCGGCCAGGACAAGGTCCCGCGGCAGCCACGCTTCGGGGTTGCTGCCGGCGGCCAATGCCGGGTCCCGGGTAATGAGGTTCAGCCCGGTCGGCGCCAGCAGCCACCACAACAGTCCCACCGGAACACCTGCAGCGGCGATCACGGCCAGCCCCGTCCACGGCACGGACGCGCCCGGCCGCCCGGGCGCGGCAGGCCAGGGTCCGCCGTCGTGGTCGTGAACGGGCACGTGCACCGCAGGTTGTGTCATGCAACAAACCTTAACAAAGGATCCGGCGGCGCCGGACATTACGCCGCCGCACGGGACGTGACGCCCGGATCCCTCCCGGGCGCCGGCCGAATACCGCAGGCGGCGCCCGCAGGAATACGCTGGCAGTGAGCACCAGTCGCAGAACAGCAGGGAGATGACCCACCGTGGCCTCAGCCGAAGAAGCCTTCGAAGGAACGTTTAAGGAAATGTTCCGCCGCCATGCGGCCGGAGTCGCCATCATCACCGTGAACTACGACGGCGTCCCTTACGGTTTCACCGCAACCTCGGTGGCGTCCCTGTCGGCCAAGCCGCCCCGGTTCACCTTTAACATGGCGCGGACCTCCCGCTCCTGGCCCGCCGTCGCGAATTCCGGCTACATCGGCGTGCACATGCTGGGGTTGGGCAACCAGCAGCTCGCCGACCGCTTCGCCCGTTCCCGGGACCGCTTCGAGGGCGACCATTGGGAGCTCGGGCCCCATGAGGTGCCCATCCTCAAGGATGTCTCCGGCTGGCTGATCGGCAAGATCCAGATGCGGCTCTCTTTCGAAAACAACGCGGTAGTGGTCGTCGAGGTGGTCGACGGCGCGATCGGCGGCGAGGGCGCGCCGCTGCTCTACCACGGCGGCAGCTACGGCCAGCCGGTGCCGCTCGACTACGAAATCTAGGCCGCCCGGGCCGTTGCGACGGTTCCCTGCCGCCAGGACGCTTAGCGGCGTCGAGCCAGCAGGGAACCGTCGGAACGGGGGTCGGGAACGGCCGTCAGCTGTCCAGGCAGGTCGGGCCGAGCAGCACCTTCAGGTCGCCGAACAGGGACGGGCTGGGGTTGACGCGCAGATGCACGGGCAGGCCCATGACCTCCACCCGGGAATCGCCGTGCAGGTGCAGGCGCACCTCCGATTTGCCCCGGTGGGTCCTGAGGACTTCACCGAGTTCGTTGACCACGGCCTCGGTGGCCTTGTGCGTCGGCATGGTGATCACCAGCGGCCCGTCCAGGCCTTCGCTGAGGTCCGGCACCGAGAGTTCCATGCAGTTCAGGGCCACCGCGCCGTCGTCGCGGCGCTGCAGCCGGCCCTTGACGACGACGATCAGGTCCTCGGCCAAAACCGAGGCGATCGGGCCGTAGACCTGGCCGAAGAACATCACTTCCACAGAGCCGCCGAGGTCCTCGATCTCGGCGCGCGCGTAGGCGTTGCCGCTGGCCTTGGCGATCCGGCGGCTGAGCGAGGTGATCATGCCCGCGATGGTGATGATCGCGCCGTCGTGCGGCCCGTCCTCGGCGATGATCGAGGTGATCGACTGGTCCGCGTGCTGGCTGAGCAGCCCCTCGAGGCCCTGCAGCGGGTGGTCCGAGACGTAGAGTCCGAGCATGTCGCGTTCGAAGGAGAGCTTGTCCTTCTTCTCCCACTCGGGCAGTTCGGGGATCTCGATGCTCAGCGAGGACTCCGACTCGGTGTCATCGATGCCGGCGAACAGGTCGAACTGTCCGATCGCCTCGTTGCGCTTGAGCGTGATGACCGAGTCGATGGCTTCTTCGTGGATCATGGCCAGGGCACGGCGGTGGTGGCCGAGCGAGTCGAAGGCGCCGGCCTTGATCAGGGATTCGATGGTGCGCTTGTTGCAGACCACCGCCGGGACCTTCATCAGGTAGTCCTTGAAGGAGGTATAGGCGCCTTCGCGTTCGCGGGCGGCCACCATCGCGTCGACGGCGTTGGCGCCGACGTTGCGGATGGCTCCCATGCCGAAGCGGATGTCGTTGCCGACCGGGGTGAAGTTGAGCGCTGACTCGTTGACGTCCGGCGGCAGCACGGTGATGCCCATGCGGCGGCATTCGTTGAGGTAGATCGCCGATTTGTCCTTGTCGTCGCCGACGGAGGTGAGCAGGGCCGCCATGTATTCCGGCGCGTAGTGGGCCTTCAGGTACGCGGTCCAGTAGGAGATCACGCCGTACGCGGCGGAGTGCGCCTTGTTGAAGGCGTAGTCGGAGAAGGGCAGCAGGATGTCCCAAAGGGTCTTGACCGCGGCCATCGAGTAGCCGTTGTCCTGCATGCCCTGGGAGAAGCCGGCGAACTGCTTGTCCAGCTCGGATTTCTTCTTCTTGCCCATGGCGCGGCGCAGGATATCGGCCTGGCCCAGGGTGTAGCCGGCGAGCTTCTGCGCCACCGCCATGACCTGCTCCTGGTACACGATCAGGCCGTAGGTGCCGCCGAGGATCTCGGCGAGCGGCTCCTCGAGCTCGGGGTGGATCGGGATGACGTCCTGGATCTTGTTCTTGCGCAGCGCGTAGTCGGTGTGCGCGTTGGCGCCCATCGGTCCCGGGCGGTACAGCGCCAGCACGGCGGAGATGTCTTCGAAGTTGTCAGGCTTCATCAGCTTGAGCAGGGAGCGCATGGGGCCGCCGTCGAGCTGGAAGACACCCAGGGTGTCGCCGCGGGCCAGCAGCTCGTAGGAGGCAGCGTCGTCCAGGGCGAGGGATTCGAGGTCCAGGTCCACGCCGCGGTTCATCTTAATGTTTTCCAGTGCGTCGGAAATGATCGTCAGGTTCCGCAGCCCCAGGAAGTCCATCTTGATCAGGCCGAGGCCCTCGGAGGTCGGGTAGTCGAACTGCGTGATGACCTGGCCGTCCTGGAAGCGGCGCATGATCGGGATGACGTCGATGATGGGGTCCGAGGACATGATGACGCCGGCGGCGTGGACACCCCACTGCCGCTTCAGGCCCTCGATGCCGAGCGCGGTCTCAAAGACCTTAGCGGCTTCCGGGTCCGTGCTGATCAGCTGCCGGAAGTCCCCGGCCTCACCGTAGCGCTTGGCCTCGGGGTTCTGGATGTCGGCCAGCGGAATGTCCTTGGCCATCACGGCGGGCGGCAGCGCCTTCGTGAGCTGCTCGCCCATGCTGAACGGGTAGCCCAGCACGCGGGAGGAATCCTTGAGGGCCTGTTTGGTCTTGATCGTGCCGTAGGTGACGATCATGGCGACGCGTTCGTCGCCGTACTTGCGTGTTACATAGTCGATCACTTCGGAGCGGCGCCGGTCATCGAAGTCGACGTCGAAGTCGGGCATGGAGACGCGGTCCGGGTTCAGGAAGCGCTCGAAGATCAGGCCGTGGTGCAGCGGGTCCAGGTCGGTGATGCGCATGGCGTAGGCCACCATGGAGCCGGCACCGGAGCCACGGCCGGGGCCCACCCGGATGCCGTTGTTCTTGGCCCAGTTGATGAAGTCGGCCACCACCAGGAAGTAGCCCGGGAAACCCATCGAGGTGATGACTTCGAGCTCGTAGTCGGCCTGCTGGCGGACCTTGTCCGGGATGCCCTGGGGGTAGCGGTAGTGGAGGCCCTTGTCCACTTCCTTGACCAGCCAGGACGTCTCGTCCTCCCCTTCGGGGCAGGGGAAGCGGGGCATGTAGTTGGCGCCGGTATTGAACGACACTTCGCAGCGTTCGGCGATCAGCAGCGTGTTGTCGCAGGCGTCGGGGTGGTCGCGGAACAGTTCCCGCATTTCCTGCGGCGACTTCAGGTAGTAGCCGCTGCCGGAGAAGGCGAAGCGTGAACCGCCGTTGTCATACGTGGGCTCCAGCAGGGTGGAGCCGGACTGGATGGCCAGCAGGGCTTCGTGCGCCTTGGCGTCGTGCTCGTGCGTGTAGTGCAGGTCGTTCGTGGCCACCAGCGGGAGGTTCAGTTCCTTGGCCAGCCGCAGCAGGTCCCCGGTGACGCGCCGCTCGATGTCCAGGCCGTGGTCCATGAGTTCGCAGAAGTAGTTCTCGGCGCCGAAGATGTCGCGGAACTCGGCCGCGGCCTCGAGGGCTTCCCGGTACTGCCCGAGCCGGAGCCGCGTCTGGACTTCGCCGGACGGGCAGCCGGTGGTCGCGATCAGGCCCTCGGAATAGGTATTCAGCAGCTCGCGGTCCAGCCGCGGCCACTTGCCGAAGACGGAGTCCAGGGAGGCGATCGAGGAGGCACGGAACAGGTTCCGCATGCCGACGTTGTTGTAGCTCAGCAGCGTCATGTGCGTGTAGGCGCCACCGCCGGAGATGTCGTCCTTGCGCTGGTTTTCTTCACCCCAGCGCACTCGGGTCTTGTCCGTGCGCGCGGTTCCCGGCGTGACATAGGCCTCGACACCGATGATCGGCTTGATGCCCTTGTCGGTGGCCCGCTTCCAGAAGTCGAACGCCCCGAAGAGGTAGCCATGGTCGGTGGTGGCCAGGGCGGGCATGCCCAACCGCTCGGTCTCATCAAAGAGTTCCCCGAGGCGCGCCGCGCCGTCCAACATGGAGTACTCGGTGTGGTTGTGGAGGTGGACGAACGAGTTGTTGCTGGAAGTCACCGAATCATTCTAGTGCCGGGCAGCGACACCCACGTGCCCGGCGCGGCGGTAGGTGCGGACCTCCGCTAGGCGTTGCCGGACTCCAACACTTCGAGGGCATACTTCAGGTCCTGCGGGTACTCGCTGGTCACGGTGACCCGCTCCCCGGTCCGGGGGTGGTCGAAGGACAGCTGCCGGGCATGCAGCCACTGCCGGGTCAGGCCCAGGGTGGCCGCGAGCCGGGGGTCAGCCCCATAGGTCAGGTCCCCGGCGCAGGGGTGGCGCAGCGCCGCGAAGTGCACCCGGATCTGGTGCGTGCGGCCGGTTTCCAGGTGCACCTCCACGAGCGAGGCCTTGCCGAAGGCTTCCAGCACCTCGTAGTGGGTGATCGAGTCGCGCCCGTCCTCGATCACGGCGAAGCGCCAGTCGTGGCCGGGGTGGCGGCCGATGGGCGCGTCGATGGTGCCGGCCAGCGGGTCCGGCAGGCCCTGGACGACGGCGTGGTAGACCTTGTCCACGGTGCGCTCCTTGAAGGCCCGCTTGAGCGCCGTATAGGCGTTCTCGGTCTTGGCGACCACCATGACCCCGGAGGTGCCGACGTCGAGCCGGTGCACGATCCCGGCGCGTTCCGGCGAGCCGGAGGTGGAGATCCGATAACCGGCGCCGGCAAGGCCGCCGACGACCGTCGGCCCGACCCAGCCGGGCGACGGGTGCGCTGCCACACCAACGGGTTTATCGACGACGACGAACTCGTCGTCGTCCAGCAGGATTTTTAGGCCTTCCACAACTTCCTCCACAACTTCCAGCGGGTCCCGGCGCTCCGGCACGACGACGTCGAGCTCGCCGCCGGCGCTGAGCTTGAGGGACTTCCCCACGGCTTTGCCATGGCTGCTGACGTTGCCCTCCGCGATCAGCGTGGCCGCCTGCGACCGGGAGATCTCCATCAGCTTCGCCAGCCCGGCGTCCACCCGGACGCCGGCCAGCTCCGCCGGGACGGTGAAGTGCCGGCGTTCCGGCGCATTGGCCGGGCCGGGCTCAGACATTGTGTTCCCGTCCGTTTTCTTCCAGCACAGCCGGCCGGCCGGCGCTGCTGTCCCGGCGCGGGTTCAGCCGTGAGCCGTCAAGCGCCACGCCGCGCAGCGTCAGCAGGCAGATGATGACGACCGAGGACACCACGGCGGAATCGGCGATGTTGAAGATCGCGAAGTTGGGCAGCTGGATGAAGTCCACCACATGGCCCATCGCGAACGAAGGTTCGCGGAACAGCCGGTCGGTGAGGTTGCCCAACGCGCCGCCCAGCAGCAGCCCCAGCGCCAGCGCCCACCAGGCGGAGCCGAGCTTGCGCAGCTGCAGCAGGATCGCGATGGACACCGCCGCCATGATGATCGTGAAGACCCACGTGACGTTCTCACCGATCGAGAACGCGGCACCGGAGTTGCGGATGTAGTACCAATGCAGCAGAGGCGGCAGCACCGGGATCCGTTCCCCCTCGGTCATGGTCGACGTGACCCAGAGTTTGGTCAGCTGGTCGAACACGTAGGCGAATACCGCGAATCCGGCGAAAAGGGTGAGCAGCAGGGCGCGCCGCGGTTTGCGCGCCGGCGCCGCTGCGGCGTCCGCGGACGGCGAGGGCTGGGCGGCGTCTGGGGTTGGTGCTTCAGTCATAGTGCTTTCGTTCCGGTGCCGGGGGTGGCTGGGGGCTTGCTGCTTGCGCGTGCAGGCACCCGAAGGAGGCCGCGAAGGCGGCGGTTAATGCCAAAAGCCGGTGGCCGAGGAGTCCTCAGCCACCGGCTTTCAGAATACTTGTAAAACGTCCTAGTTGGCTTCGACCTCGGGGGCCGCAACCGAACCACGGGCGTCCAGATCACGCAGCTGGCCTTCGATGTAGGCCTTCAGACGGGACCGGTAGTCGCGCTCGAAGCCGCGGAGCTGCTCGACCTTGCGCTCCAGCACGGAGCGCTGCTGCTCGAGGGCACCCAGGATCTTGCGGGACTTTTCCTGCGCGTCGTTGACGAGGCTGCTGGCTTCGATCTGCGCTTCGGCGATGATCTTGTCACGCTGCTGTTCGCCGTCGGCGACGTGCTTGTCGTGCATCTGCTGCGCCATGGCCAGCAGGCCGGCAGCGGACTCGGCGGACGCGGTGGCGGCGACGGGGGCCGGGGCTGCTGCCGGAGCGGGAGCCTTCTCGGCTTCCTTCTTCTTGGCGGCGGCGGCTTCGGCGGCCTTTGCCTCGGCTTCTGCCTTGGCGCGGTCTTCCTTCTCGGCCTTGACGGCTGCCGGCACCTTCTCCACGACGGGAGCGCCAGCAGCGGAGCTGGCGGCCGTGCCGGAACCGGCTTCGGCGAGCTTCTTGCGCAGCTCGTCGTTCTCCTGGTTCAGGCGTCGCAGTTCAACGACGATCTCGTCCAGGAAGTCATCAACTTCGTCCTGGTCGTAGCCTTCGCGGAACTTGGTCGGCTGAAAGCGCTTGTTGACAACGTCTTCTGGCGTCAAAGCCATCTGGTCACCTCGTTGGTCTAGTTAGTCAGTAGGCCTTCCGGCCGTCAAAACTACGGTACCTAAATATGGTCTGGTTCCTCTAATTCAACACCGCAGTGTCAAACCGGAGTTTTTATCTTTTGTGGCAAGCGGACCGGGTCCGTTGCCGGATTACGTGGCGATCGGCTGCGCGTAGGTGAAGTACCTGGCGAAGCCCATGGCCACGGAGACGGCCAGGAAGAGCACCAGGAACGCCAGGTCCAGCGAGATTCCGCCGAGCCGCAGCGGCGGGAGGATCCGGCCAAGCAGTTTGAGGGGCTTGTCTGTGATTGAGTACACAGTGTGGGCGGTGACGAGCGCCACGCCGCGCGGACGCCAACTGCGGGCGAACATCTGCACCCAGTCGAAGATCAGGCGGATGATCAGGGCGACAAAAAAGAGCAGCAGTGCGATATAGACAAGTCCGAAAACAATTCCCATGAGTTAACTCATATCTCCATGATCATTCCGGATACCGCAGTGTCCTGACAGTGGTTGCGCATCCATTCCAACACGTCTATTCCAACACGGAAACCTCAGCACGGATGCCAGGCAGGTACCCCTGCCTGGCATCCGAACGGGAATCCTGGGCTAGCTCTGGTTGAAGAAGGCGGCCTGCGTCTCGCTGACCTTCTTGTCGTCACCGATCACTTCGACGTACGACGGCGAGAGCAGGAACACCTTGTTGGTCACCCGCTCGATGCTGCCGCGCAGGCCGAACACCAGACCTGCGGAGAAATCGACGAGGCGCTTCGCGTCCGCCTCCCCCATGTCGGTGACGTTCATGATGACGGGGATGCCGTCACGGAAGCTTTCACCGATGAGCTTGGCGTCGTTGTAGGACCGCGGGTGGATCGTGGTGATCTGCCGGAGGCCGGTGGTCTCTTCGCGGCTGGCGGCCGCTCGCTTGATGGGTGTCACGGGTGCGCGGTATTCCTCTTCAGCGGCGTAGGGCTCTTCCCTGGGGGCTTCGCGGACGGGTGCCGGCGCGCGGCGCTCTTCGCGGTCGTGCTCCATGGAATCGTCCTCATCCTTGTGCGGTGTGTGATGCTCGGACTCGTAGTGTTCGTCGCCATCAGCGAGCCCAAGATAGATCATTGTCTTGCGCAGACCGCCAGCCATGGTCGACTCCTAATCGTGTCCGTATGGGGGCCGCTTAGTGACTCGACAGTTCTGGAGTCACTTCATTGGAATCCCCGCCATTACCTTCCAATACGTTGAACCTACCGCAAGGCCGGGCGCGGACCGAGAATATCGGAGCCTATTCGAAGGTGTGTCGCTCCGAACCGGATGGCCGCTTCGAGGTCCTGGCTCATTCCGGCGGAGATGGCCGTGGCCTGCGGATGGTCAGCGCGCAGCCGAGCGGAGATTTCCGCCAGCTTTTCGAACGCCCCCTCGGGCGCCGCACCCAGCGGCGCCACGGCCATCACGCCGGCCAGCCGGAGTCCGGCCGCCGCGGAGAGCTGTTCGCCCAGGGCCGGGACGTCCGCGGGCAATGCGCCGCCGCGGTGCCCGTCGGCGTCCTCGTCCAGGCTGACCTGGATGAAGCACTCGAGGTCCCCGCGGCCGGTTCGATCCTGCTCCGCGCGTACAGACTTGGCCAGGGCGTCGACGAGTTGCGGCCGGTCCACGGAATGCACGGCGTGGGCGTACTTCACGACGGATTTGGCTTTGTTGCTTTGCAGCTGGCCGATGAAGTGCCAGCGCAGTTGCAGTTCCTGCAGCCGGGCCGCCTTGTCCGCTGCTTCCTGGTCGCGGTTTTCGCCGACGTCGGTGACGCCGAGGGCGGCGAGCCGCGCGACATCCTCGGCCGGGTGGAATTTGGTCACCACGATCAGCTGCGGCGCGGCGTCCCGTCCGGCGTCGGCCGCCGCGGCGTTGATCCGCTGCCGCACGGCGTCGAGCCGTTCGCGGAGCTGCTCGAGGCGCGGATCTCCTGCCGCTGCAGCCGGCACGGTCATTTGGCTGCTCCGGCAGCTTCGCCGCCGGTCCAGACCAGGCCCGCAAACCGGCCCGTGCGGCTGTTGCGCCGGTAGGAGTACAGGCCCTCGTCCTCGCGGGTGCACCGGCCGGAGTATTCGACGGCGACCCCCTCGGCTTCGAGCTGGCTGCGGACCCCGGCCGGCAGGTCCAGCCCCGGGGTGCCCTGGGCGGTCGTGCACCAGGCCGCCGGGACGATTGCCGCGACGTCCGCGCGCATGGCTTCCGGAACCTCATAGCAGGTCCCGCAGATGGAAGGGCCGATCCAGGCACCGATGTCCGCGGCTCCCAGAGCACGCATCCGCGCCACCGCGGCCGGCACCACACCGGCGGCCAGGCCCGGCCTTCCGGCATGTACGACGCCGAGCACCGGCTCCGCGGGGCCGCCCTCTCCCACCAGCACGATCGGCACGCAGTCGGCCACCATGACCGCCAGCGGCTCCCCGGTGGAGACCATGGCGTCGGCGGTTGGCGCATCGGCGGTGGCCGCATCGGCGTGCGCTGGGCCGGAGGCCAGGGCAGTGCCGGCGCTGGAGATGAGGGCCACCTCGCTGCCGTGGACCTGGTTCATGAACCGGAAGCGGCGTGAGCCGAGCCCGGCGGCCCGCTCGAGCATTTCCCGGCGCCGGCGCACCGCGGCCGGGTTGTCCCCGACATGGAGCGCCAGGTTGCCCGCCGCAACGTTGGTGAAGGCCGCCCAGACACCGGGCCGCACCTCAGCTCGCCAGGAGAACACTCAGCACACCGCCACTTCAGGAACCGAAATCATTGAAAAACCCATACCAAACACCGTAACCCCGCCAAAGCACCATGGCACCGCCGGAGGCAGTGCCATGGTGCTGATTGCTGCTTCTTGGACCGATGCCTACTTCAGGAAGTCAGGCACATCCAGGTCGTCCGAGTGGCGGCCGGAGAGATCCGGTTCGACGACGGAGGGCAGGTCCACATCAAAGCCCGAGTCGGCAGGCACGGCCGAGGGGCGCTGCTGGCCCCAGTTGCTGAGCCCGGACGCACCGACGCCGGCGTGCAGCGGCTGGACCGGCGCGGAAGCGGGCGCCTGGGCCGGAGCCGGGGCGGGAGCGGCAGGGCGGGCCGGAGCGGGCTGGGACTGGTCCATCGACGGCGAGGTGGCCTTGACGTCGTCGAACCCGGCCGCGATGACGGTCACGCGGGCTTCGTCGCCGAGGGCGTCGTCGATCACGGCGCCGAAGATGATGTTGGCCTCCGGGTGGGCCACTTCCTGCACCAGGCGGGCTGCCTCGTTGATTTCGAACAGGCCCAGGTCCGATCCGCCCTGGATGGAGAGCAGGACGCCGTGGGCGCCGTCGATGGAGGCCTCCAGCAGCGGCGAGGCGATGGCCAGCTCGGCAGCCTTGACGGCGCGGTCTTCGCCGCGGGCCGAACCGATGCCCATGAGCGCGGAACCGGCACCCTGCATCACGGACTTGACGTCCGCGAAGTCAAGGTTGATCAGGCCCGGGGTGGTGATCAGGTCGGTGATGCCCTGGACACCGGAGAGCAGGACCTGGTCGGCGGAGCGGAAGGCGTCCAGCACAGAGACATTGCGGTCGCTGATGGAGAGCAGCCGGTCGTTCGGAATGACGATCAGGGTGTCGACCTCGTCGCGCAGGGCGTCGATGCCGGCTTCGGCGGAGCCGGCGCGGCGTCGGCCCTCGAAGGTGAACGGGCGGGTGACGACGCCGATGGTCAGCGCGCCGAGGGAGCGTGCGATGCGGGCCACGACGGGTGCGCCGCCGGTGCCGGTGCCGCCGCCTTCGCCGGCGGTCACGAAGACCATGTCGGCGCCACGGATGACCTCTTCGATCTCGTCGGCGTGGTCCTCTGCTGCCTGCCTGCCGACCTCAGGATTCGCACCGGCTCCCAGGCCGCGGGTCAGTTCGCGTCCGACGTCGAGCTTGACGTCTGCATCGGACATCAACAGCGCCTGCGCGTCCGTGTTGATGGCGATGAATTCGACGCCGCGAAGACCGACCTCGATCATGCGGTTGACTGCGTTCACGCCACCGCCGCCGATGCCGACGACCTTGATGACGGCCAAGTAATTCTGCGGAGCTGCCACGTTACGTGTCCCTTGTTCGTGTTCTATTGCGAAAACTGATGGAGTCGAGCTTGAGGCTTTGAACCTTAACCTTCCAGTTGAAGGTTATAGTTATGTCAAGTAACTCATGTCTGTGACGCTATTTCCTATCCAGAGGACATTCAATAACCGGCTCCGCGTGTCGCGGTAATACCGGGGAAATGCCGTCCGTTTCTGCTTTTTTGCTGCCTGGTGGCTGCGCCGGGTCCCGGCGGATGCACCATTTCCACTATCGCCCGCGCACGGCGCGATGTAAGTGATGGAGAGCTATCGGGTGACCGGGTGCCGGGGCACGCTGACGTCGTAGATTGCCACTGGGTTTTTGGGATCCGCGGGCGCCTTCAGCAGGGCCGTGAGCACCCTGGCTTTGAGCTCCTTCTCCCCCGCGTTGCCCCAGACGATCGTCTGGCCGTCCACGAGTTTGAGTTCCACGGCGTCCACGGACTTGGCCGAGGCATCTGAGAGCCGGGCCAGGACGTCCGGCGGGAGCGCCCCGAGAACCCCGGTGATGGCGTGGAACAGGTCCTTGGGCAGCGCGCCTCGGCCACTTTCGATGACCGGAAGCTTTATCGAAGCCGGGTCCTTGGCCTTTCCGAGCTGCACGCCGTCGACGTCGACCAGCTGGTACACCTCGGCCTGCTTGACCAGAGCCACCGGGACGCGCTCGGTGATTCGGACCTGAAGCGTGGACGGCGGCCGGGCCTGGGTGGTGACGGCTTTGACCTGGACCAGGGGCTGCAACAGCCCGCTCACTTCCTCATCGCTGATCTGTGTCAGGGGCTTGCCCTGAAGCGGCGCCAGGGCGGCCTTGACCTGTTGCGTGCTGAGGATCCGGTTGCCCTCCACGGTGACCGTGTGAACGGCAAGCCACGGCGAGTACACGGCCGCTGCCACGATCCCTGCGATGAGCACCGCAATTGCGGCCACCGTCGTGAGGATGATCCGGCGCCGCCGTTTGGCCTTCGGTTCGGGAAAGGCGAGCACATTGCCGCGCCGAGGCTGCGGCGTGCCGGCCCCGGCCGGGTCTCCGGCTGGGGCCGTGCCGGCGGAAGAGGTGCCTGCGTGGTCCGCCTTGGACGCCGAGATGACGTCCTCCTGCCCTGCCGCCGGCCGGTCGGAGGCAGACCCGCGCGGGCCGGTGGGGTAAGGGGGCCGGCGCGTGCTAGCCACCGGGCGCCTCGACCGTCAACGCCTCGACGATGAGCGGGCCGTAGGCAGTGACGTCGCCCGCGCCGGCCGTGAGGACGATGTCCCCCGGAGCCGCGGCCTCGAGCACAGCCTTGACAGCCTCGTCGCCGGGGCCCACCAGCCGTCCGCCCCGGCCGAGGTGGTCCGCGATCAGCTGGCTGGTAACGCCGGGAATGGGATCTTCCCGGGCCGGGTAGATCTCCAGCACCAGCGCGGTGTCAGCGGCGTTGAGGGCCTCCGCGAACTCGAGCGCGAACTCCCGGGTCCGGGAGAACAGGTGGGGCTGGAAGAGGACGTGGACCCGGTGTTCGCCGGCCACCGAGCGAGCCGCGGCGAGGGCCGCCCGGACCTCGGTGGGATGGTGGGCGTAGTCGTCGTAGACGCGCACGCCGCGGCCCGCGCCCTTGAATTCGAAGCGGCGTGAGGCGCCGGAGAAGTTGGCCAGCGCGCCGGCGGCGGTTTCCGGGGCGATACCGAGTTCGAGCGCCACCGCGAAGGCCGCGGCGGCGTTCAGCGCGTTGTGCCGGCCGGGCACTTGGAGTTCGACGGCAAAGCGGCCTGCGGGCGTCGAGATCCAGACGTCGCCCGGTCCGCCGTCGTGCAGCCTCACGTCGGCGTCCGCCGCGGTGCCGTAGAGGAGCACGCGGGTGTTGCCCCGGTCCCGGGTGCGCAGCGCGAGGGCGCGGGCGCCGTCGTCGTCGGCACAGGCCACCAGCAGGCCGTCAGCGGGCAGCAGCTCGGTGAAGCGGTCGAAGGAGGCATAGACGGCCTCCGCCGTGCCGTAGTAATCCAGGTGGTCCGGCTCGACGTTGGTCACGACCGCGATCTGCGGGCGGTAGTTCAGGAACGAACCGTCCGATTCATCTGCTTCCGCGACGAAGACCGGGGAGGTTCCGGTGGCCGCGTTGACCCCCAGGGCGGGGACGTTGGCGCCGATGGCGAAGGACGGGTGCAGCCCGGCGCCCTGCAGGAGCACCGTGATCATCGACGTCGTGGTGGACTTGCCGTGCGTGCCGGCGACCGTGACGGCCGTGTCCTGCGCCATCGTCGCGGCCAGGGCCTCGGAGCGGTGCAGCACCGGCAGCCCGGCGGCGCGGGCGGCGGCCAGCTCGGGGTTGTCCGGGCGGATGGCCGAACCGGCGACGACGGTCTGCGCGTCGCCCAGGTTTGCCGGGTCATAGCCGACGGCGATCCGCGCGCCGGCCGCGGCGAGTTCGGCCATCACCGGCAGGTCTTTGGCGTCGGAGCCGCTCACCGGCACGCCGCGGGCCACCATGATGCGCGCGACGGCGGACATCCCCACGCCGCCGATGCCGATGAAGTGCACGCGCCCCAGAGAGTCCTGGGTGCGGACCGCCGGCGGGGTGCCGTTCTGGGCCTGGGTCATTGCTTTACCGCTTCCTGCCTGCTGTTCAAAGTGCTCGGTCGTTCAAAGTGCTCGGTCGTTCAAAGCTGCTGTTCCGGCCGGTTCTGTCCTGGTCACGGAGTTGCGGCGGTGCTGGCCGGGGACTGCGCGGCTTCGAGGACCAGGGCGGCCATCCGCCGGTCTGCGTCCCGGATGCCGAGCTGTTCCGCGGCGGCGGCCATCCGGTCCAGCCGGGCGGGCTCACGCAGCAGCGGGATGATGTGGCCGGCGACCCAGCCGGCGTCGAAGGCGCTGTCTTCGACCAGGAGCGCGGCGTCCGCGTCGACCAGGCCGGCCGCGTTCAGGGCCTGCTCGCCGTTCCCGATCGGAAGCGGGACGAAAACGGCCGGGACGCCGACGGCGGCGACCTCGCAGACGGTTGCGGCGCCGGAGCGCGCCAGCAGCAAGTCGGCGGCGGCGTAGGCCAGTTCCATGCCGTCGACGTACTCCACCTGGCGGTAGCCGGGCGCGGCCAGCAGCTTGCCTTGGGCATCATGGACGGTCTTGCCCCGCCCGGTGATGTGCAGGGTCTGGATGCCGGCCTCGGCCAGGGCCGTGACAGAGGCGGCGACGGCGCGGTTGATGCTCTGCGCGCCGGAGGAGCCGCCGGTGACGATCAGGGTGGGCTTGTCCTGTTCCAGGCCGAGGGCCGTGCGTGCGGCCTCGCGGGCCGCCGTCCGGTCCAGGCCCGAGATTTCGCGCCGCATCGGCATGCCGACGTGCCGCGCCCCGCGCAGCCGGGTCGCGGCGAAAGCTACGGCCACATGCCGGCTGAGCCGGGCACCGACGCGGTTGGCGAGCCCGGGCCGGGTGTTGGCCTCGTGCACCACAATCGGAATCTTGCGGCGCCACGCGGCAAGGTACAGCGGCGTGCAGACGTAGCCGCCGACGCCGACGAGGACGTCTGCCCTGGCTTCGTCGAGGATGGCGCCGGCCTGCCGCACGGCGCCGGCGAGCTTGCCGGGGAGCCGCAGCAGTTCGATCGAAGGTTTGCGTGGAAACGGAACCCGGCTGACCGTGGCGAGCTCCAGCCCCGCGGCCGGGACCAGGCGGGCTTCCATGCCGCCGGGGGTGCCGACGGCGAGGAGTTGCGCCTCGGGCCGGACCTCTAGGATGGCGTTGGCGATGGCCAGCAGCGGGCTGATATGCCCGGCAGTGCCGCCGCCGGCGAGGACGACGGACAGGGACGACTTGGTGTTCATGGTGGGCTAGGTACGCTTCCGTGCGGGATTCTTGGGGGCGGGGGTCCTGGTGCCGGGCTTCCGGCCGGGCGAGCTGGCTGTAATCGGTCCGGCAGCCGGCCTGGCAGCCGGGGCCTTGGCGGACGCCGCCGCGGCCGGACGCCTGGCAGCGCTCCTGGCCCCCGCCCGCTTGCGGAGTACTTTGGCGAAGCCGGCAGGCCCGAACTTGAGCATCCCCTTCGGCTGCATGTTCGGCTCCATCTGGGCCCGGGCCAACGACAACACTACGCCGATGGCACATAGCGACATCAGCAGGGCCGAGCCGCCGTAGGAGATGAACGGCAGCGGTACGCCGATAACGGGGAGCAAGCCGGTGACCACTGCCATGTTGACGGTGGCCTGGCCCAGCAGCCACACCATGATCGCGCCGGCGAGGACGCGGTGGAACAAATCCTGCTGGGCCACCACGACGCGGTAGATGGCCGTGCCCAGGACCGCGAACAGGACCAGGACCACGACGGTGCCGATCAGGCCAAGCTCTTCGCCGATGATGGCGAAAATGAAGTCGTTGTGGGCCTCCGGGATCCAGCTGTACTTCTGCCGGCTCTGGCCCAGTCCGACGCCGAACCAGCCGCCGGAGGCCAGGGCGTAGAGGCCGTTGGTGGACTGGTAGTTTACGTCCGAGCCGTCGGCGCAGGTCTGTCCTGTCCAGGACAGGATGCGGCAAACCCGGTTGGGGCTGGTGATGGCGAGCACCACCGTGCCCACGGCCAGGACCACACCGGCGATGCCGAAGAGATACAGCCGCACCCCGGCGAAGTACAGGGCGGCGGCCGTGATCATCATGACGATCATGGCCGTGCCGAGGTCGTTGCCCAGCAGGATCAGGCCGATCACCGCGGCCGCCCCCGGGAGCACCACGGGAATTAGAGCGTGCTTGGCCTGGTGGAGGAGCTTGGCCTTGGCGTGCAGCACCGTGGCCATCCAGAGCGCCAGCGCCAGTTTGGCCGCCTCGGAAGGCTGGAAGGTGATACCGCCGACTTCGATCCAGTTCTGGTTGCCCAGCGCGCTGCGGCCCACCAGGAGCACCAGGACCAGCAGGACGAGCGCCCCGAGGATGGCGAACCAGGCGATGCGTTTGAGCCACACCACGTTCACACGGGACAGGACGAACATGACGAAGACGCCGATGGCCGCGAAAAGCCCCTGCTTCAGGGCTGCGGAGTAGGGCGACTCCCCTGCCGCGATCGCCTCCACGCTCGACGCGGAGAGCACCATCATGATGCCGATCGCGGTCAGCGCGAGGGTGGAGCCGAGGATGAGGTAGTACGTGGAACCGTTCCGGGACTTGCCGGTGCCTTCCAGTGCCGACCAGAAGCCGCGGTACCAGCCCCGGACCCGGGCTGCGGGTGTTGGAACCGGTCCGGCGGCCGCGGCTCTTGTGCTCGCCGTCCGAACGGGTGTCCTGGCTGTATTGCTGCTTGGTTGACTGCCTGGGGCGGCCGTCCGCGCCGCGGCGGGACGGGTGGGCGTGCTGACCATTGCTACTCCTCGGTGGTCTGAGCCTGCCCTTCCACGAGCTCGCGGACAGCTTCGATGAAGGCGTCGCCACGGTGAGCATAGGAAGAGAACTGATCCATGGATGCAGCTGCCGGGGCCAGAAGCACAGTGTCCCCCGAGGTGGCCAGCTGTGCCGCCGACGCGACGGCCCGTGCCATCACGGTCTCGCCGTAAATTGGCGAGGGGCCTGCGTCGGCGTGGGCCGTTTCGGCAGTCTGCACGTTTTCAGTGTCACCCTTGGCCTGGCCGATCACGGGGACATCCGGCGCGTGTCGCTGGAGCGAGGCCAGCAGGCCGGACGAGTCCGTGCCGATCAGCACCACAGCCTTGAGCCGGGCGGCGTTGTCCCGGACCAGTGAGTCGTAATTCACACCCTTGGACAGGCCGCCGGCGATCCACACCACGTTCTGGAAAGCGGACAGTGAGGCGGCCGCGGCGTGCGGGTTCGTGGCCTTGGAGTCGTTGATCCAAAGCACGCCTTCGTGGCGGGCGACCGGCTGGATGCGGTGGTCCCCCGGCAGGTAGTTCTGCAGCCCCTGGCGAACGGCGGACGGCTCCACCCCGTAGGCGCGCACGAGGGCGGCCGCGGCGAGGGCGTTGGCAACCATGTGCCGGGGCGCCACGGGTCCGAGGTCGGACATTGCCGCCAGTTCGGCGGCGCTGTCCTTGCGCTCGGGAATGAAGGCGCGGTCCACGAGCAGGCCTTCGACGACGCCGACCATGCTGATCGCCGGGGTGACGGTTGTGAAGCCCACCGCGCGGCAACCCTCGACGACGTCGGCGTCTTCCACCATGCGCTCGGTTTCAATCTGCTCGGCGTTGTAGATGCACGCCTTCTGTGTGCGCTCGTAGACCTTGGCCTTGTCCGCCAGGTAGGAGTCGTAGGAGCCGTGCCAGTCCACGTGGTCTTCGGCGACGTTCAGGCACACGCTGGCGACCGGCGACACGGAGTGGCTCCAGTGCAGCTGGAAGCTTGAGAGTTCGACGGCGAAGACGTCGTAGTCCACCGGGTCGCGGAGGGCGTCCAGGATCGGCGTGCCGACGTTGCCGACCGCGATCGCCTTGAGTCCGGCGGCCTGCAGCATCGATTCGGTCAGGCCGACGGTCGTGGTCTTGCCGTTGGTGCCGGTGATGGTGAGCCAGTCGGCCGTCTTGCGGCCCTCGCGTTCCCGGACCCGCCAGGCGAGTTCGACGTCGCCCCAGATCGGGATGTGTGCCCGTGCGGCGGCGGCCAGCAGGGACTGGTCGGGCCGCCAGCCGGGCGAGGTGACGATCAGTTCGGGCTTCTCGCCGTCGACCCTGGGCACCGACGCGACGGCGTCGTCGCCGAGCAGTACGTCCGCGGCACCGACGATCCGGAGGGTGTCCGCCTGGGCGCGCGCCTTCGCGCTGTCCGCGGCGTCCACCACGACCACCCGGGCGCCGAGTTCGATCAGGGTGTCGGCGGCGGCGAAACCGGAGATGCCGATGCCGGTGACGACCACGCGGAGGCCGGCCCAGTCCGAGTCCCAGCTGGTCAGCGCGTCCAGCCGCGGGGACGTGGCCAGCGGCTCGGGAATGTTCCCGCTCACAGCAGCACCACCCATTCGGCGTAGAAGATGCCCAGGCCCGCGGCGACGAAGAGCCCGCAGAGGATCCAGAACCGGACCACGACGGTCACTTCCGCCCAGCCCTTGAGTTCGAAGTGGTGCTGCAGCGGGGCCATCTTGAAGAACCGTTTGCCCTTGGTGATCTTGAAGTAGCCGACCTGGATGATGACCGAGAGGGTGATCAGGACGAAGAGGCCGCCGATGAAGGCGAGCAGCAGTTCGGTCCGGGACAGGATGGCGAAGCCGGCGACGGCGCCGCCAATGGCCAGCGACCCGGTGTCACCCATGAAGATCTTCGCCGGCGAGGTGTTCCACCACAGGAACCCGACCAGCGCGGCGCTGAGGATGGCGGCAAGCAAGGCGAGGTCGAGCGGGTCACGCACGGTGTAGCAGCCGGCGCCGGCCTGCCGGGGCGAGCCGCAGGCCTGGTTGCTCTGCCAGATCCCGATGATCGTGTAGGCCCCGAAGACCATCACGGAGGCGCCCGCGGCCAGGCCGTCCAGGCCGTCCGTGAGGTTTACCCCGTTGGTCGCTGCGGTGACAATCAGGTTGGACCACAGCACAAACAGGATGGCGCCCAGCACGGTGCCGCCGAACGCGAGGTTCAGCCACGGGATGTCCCGCACCAGCGAGATCTGGTACGACGCCGGTGTGACGTTGTTCTCGTCCGGGAAGTTGAGGGCCAGGACCGCGAAGATGATGCCGACCGCGGCCTGCAGGATCAGCTTGGCCTTGGCATTGAGGCCCAGGCTGCGCTGCGCGGAAATCTTGATGAAGTCGTCCAGGAACCCGACCAGGCCCATGCCGACCATGAGGAAGAGCAGGAGCAGGGCCGAGGCGGACGGCCCCGGCGACCGGGGGTTCATCATCCACATGACCAGGTGCGTGATGCCGTAGCTGACCAGTACCGCGACCACCACCACCGTCCCGCCCATTGTCGGCGTGCCGCGCTTGGTGTGGTGCGAGGTGGGTCCGTCGTCCCGGATGAATTGTCCGTAGCTCTTGCGGACCAGGAAGCGGATGAAGAGCGGGGTCCCCAGGAAGGAGAGCAGCAGGGCCAGACCGGAGCCCATCAGCAGTGCGATCACAGCAGCGCACTCCCTTCAGTGGCGGTTCCGGCGGCGGATTCAGCAGCGTTTCCGGCCGAGCTTCCGGCCGGCGCGTCCGGCGCATGTGGGGGTAATGCTATCCGATCCCCCAGATGGCGCAGCCCGATGCTGTTGGAAGACTTGAAGAGGACGAGGTCACCGGGCTCCAGTTCGGAGCGCAGGATTTCGTAGGCCTCGTCCGCGGTTTCGGCAAACAGGCATTCGTCCCCCCAGGAGCCCTCGTTGACGGCCGAGACGTAGAGCGCTCGGGCCTCGCGTCCGATTACCAGCAGCCGGGAGATGTTGAGCCGGACCACCTGGGTGCCGACGGCGGTGTGCTCCCGGATGGAGTCCTCGCCGAGTTCCAGCATCGCGCCGAGCACGGCCCAGGTCCGGCGGCCACGGCCCAGGTCCGCCAGCGTCCGCAGGGCGGCGCGCATCGATTCGGGGTTGGCGTTGTAGGCGTCGTTGATGATGGTCACGCCGTCGGGCCGTTCGGTGCGTTCCATCCGCCAGCGGCTGGCAGCCGCCTGGGCGCTCAGCGAGGCGGCGATCTGCGCGCCGGGGATTCCGGCGGCGTGGGCCGCCCCGGCCGCGGCGAGCAGGTTGCCCACGTGGTGGGCCCCGATCAGCTTGGCCGAGACGTGGTGCCGCGCGCTCTCGCCCGGAAGCAGGAGGTCGAATTCAGGGCTTCCCCCGGCGTTCAACTCGACGTTTTCGGCCTGGATGGCGGCCTGCTGGCCGCCCCGGGCGGGCTGGGCGGAGAAACCGCGGACCGTCGCGGAGGTCCGCGCGGACATCGCAGCCACCCTCGCGTCGTCCAGGTTCAGCACGGCCGTGCCGTCGGCGGGGAGGGCCTCGACCAGTTCGCCCTTGGCCAGGGCGATGTTTTCGACGCCGCCGAATTCACCGGCGTGGGCCGTGCCGACGGCCAGCACCACACCGATCTCCGGGCGGACCATGTCCGCGAGGTAGCGAATGTGCCCGACGCCGGTGGCGCCCATCTCGATCACGAGGTAGCGGGTCTCATAGCCGGCCTTGAAGACGGTCAGCGGAACGCCGACCTCGCCGTTGTAGGAACCCTGGGGCGCCACCGTTTCGCCGTGTTCGGCGAGGATCCCGGCCAGCAGGTCCTTGGTGGTGGTCTTTCCCGCGGACCCGGTGATCCCGATCACGGTGAGTTCCTCGCCGCGGGCTGCGCGGCGGGCACGGATCCTGCGCACCGCTTCAGCAGCGAGGGCGCCCATGGCAAGGACCGAGTCCGCAACGACGACTGCGGGGAAATTCTGCCCGTCAGCGGCGGCGACGTCGCGCTCCACTAGGGCCAGGACGGCACCGCGTTCGAAGGCGGCGGCCACGAAATCGTGCCCGTCGGCGGCCTCCCCCGGCTTGGCCACATAGAGGGAACCCGCCGTGGCCTCGCGGGAGTCGGTCACCACAGAGCCGGGCGTGAGGCCCGGTTCGGCGGCCAGCCGGCCGTTGGTTATTTCGGCGATTTCCGCCGCTGTAAATGCAATCATCTCGGTTTAGGACTCTATCCGCTGGTCATCGAGAACGGTGAATCCTCGTACTGTCAAGGCGGTCCGCAGCTCCACCCGGTCATCGAGCGCCAGGTTGACGCCCTTGACTTCCTGCCAGACCTCGTGGCCGCGCCCGGCAACCAGGATGGTGTCCTCCGGGCCGGCGAGTTCCACCGCCTTGCGGATGGCGGCGTCGCGGGGGAAGACCTCCAGGACCGTGCAGCCGAGGCCCTCCGCGGTTTTGGCCTCGATGGCTCCGGCCATCACGTCGGCGCGGATGGCCGCCGCGTCCTCATCGTGCGGGTCGTCGTCGCTGACGATCACGATGTCCGCAAGCCGGGCCGCAATCGCTCCCATCGCCGGCCGCTTGCCCTGGTCGCGCTGGCCGGTGGCGCCGAAGACGACGATCACCTTGGACCCCGGCGTCTGGGAGCGCACTGCCTCGAGCGCCCGGGCGAGGGCATCCGGGTTGTGGGCGAAGTCGACCACGGCGGCCGGAGCCGTCGCAACGAGCTGCATACGGCCGGGGACGGCCACGGTGAAGGGGTCCGCGCTGTCCAGGGCGGCTTGCACCTCGGCCGCGGAGATACCGGTGGCGAGCACCATGGCCGTGGCCAGGGCGGCGTTGGCGACATTGAAGCTGCCGGGCAGCCCGGTGTGCAGGCGCAGTTCGGTACCGTCCCGGTGGCGCAGGCCAAACTCGGTGCCGAGGCCGCGCGGCTGTGGGTCCACAACCCTCCAGTCCGCTCCCGGAGCAACCGCTTCTGCGGCGTCGGAGCCCGTGGCGAGCGTGGTGACGGGGATGCCGGCGTCAGCGGCCAGCTTTCGGCCCCACTCATCGTCAACGGTCACGACGGCGGCACGGGCGCGCTCTGCCGTGAAGAGCCGCGCCTTTGTCTGGAAGTACTCCTCCATGGTCCCGTGCAGGTCCAGATGGTCCTGGGTGAGGTTGGTGAAGCCGGCGACGTCGAACACCACGCCGTCGACCCGGTGGAAGGAGATGGCGTGCGAGGAGACCTCCATGGACGCGGCGTCCAGGCCGCGTTCGCGCATGAGGGCCAGCAGGGCGTGCACGTCCGTCGACTCGGGGGTCGTCAGGAGGCTGGGGATCGCTTCGCCGCCGGCCAGGATCTCGATGGTCCCGATCAACCCGGTCTTTTTGCCCAGCGCCTGGAGCAGGGAGTTGATGAAGTAGGTGGTGGTGGTCTTGCCGTTGGTTCCGGTGACGCCGAACAGGGCCGGCGCCGCGGCGTGTTCCGGCCGGCTCTGGTAGATCAGCGCGGAGAGGCGCCCGACCAGGCTGCGCGGCTCATCGGCCAGCAGTACCGGCACGGAGATGTCGTTGGAGAGCGCCAGGAGGCGGGCGCCGGCGTCGTCGGTCAGTACCGCGACGGCGCCGGCGTCGACCGCCTGGGACACAAAGTCCGCGCCGTGCCGGGTGGCGCCGGGCAGGGCGACGTACAGGTCCCCCGGCTGGACGGCCCGGGAGTTCAGCGAGATCCCGGTGACCGGGACGGCGGCGGAGGAGCCGGGTACGACGACGCCGATCCACTCACCGATGGTTTCGAGCGGCACCGCGGCAACCGCCGTCGGCCGGAACGCCGAAGTGGAGTCCTGGCCGGACGGCGCGGCGGCCGCGTCCTGGGCATTGAGCTCTGACAAGGGGATCTCCGTTTGCGGTACTGGGGCAGCGTGCGCCGCGCGCGGAGGATTGCCCCGCACGCAGGCCCTGCTGCGTGGAACTGGTTGTTGCTGCTGACTCGTGAAGCTGGGTGCTACTTGGCGTACTGCGGCAGCCTGACCGGTTTGCCGGTGGACGGCTCAACGTTGTACGTGCGCAGCGTCTGGCTCATGACCGAACGGAACACGGGTCCGTTCGTGATGCCGTAGATGCTGCCCTTGGGCCGTTGCAGGACCACTTCAACAATAAACCGCGGATCGTCCATCGGCGCCATCCCCACCATCGAGGCCGTGTAGCCGCAGAAACCCGACTTGCCGTCGTCGCACGGCGACTCGGAGGTGCCGGTCTTGGCGCCCACGCGGTAACCGTCAATCGCGGCGTCCTTGATCTCGCCTTCGGTGACGGCGCTTTCCAGGATGTCGCGGACCTGCTTGGCGGTGTTCTTGGAGACAACTTGGCGGGTGGGCTTGGCCGGGACTTTCTCTTCGGTGCCGTCCGGGTTGATGTAGCTGTCGATCAGGCGCGGCTGGACCATGACGCCGTCATTGGCGATGCTCTGGTAGGCGCGGACCGTCTGCAGCGTCGACTGGGCCACGCCCTGGCCGAAGAGCACGGTGTATTGCTGGCGGCCGTCCCATTGGTCGGCCGGCGTGAGGATGCCTTTGGACTCGGCGGGCAAGCCGATGTCCGGTGCCTCGCCGATGCCGAACTTTTGCAGCCAGTCGTGCCGTTTTTCCTTGCTGAGCCGCCGGCCCACCATGACCGTCCCGGTATTCATGGAATAGCCTACGATGCCCGCCAGGGTCCTCTTCTCGGTGCCGTGTTCGAAGGCGTCGGTGAACGTCTGGCCGTCCACCGTGTAGCTCGGCGGGATGATGAATTTATCCAGCGGCCGGGCGGTGCCCTCCTCGATGGCGGACGCGGCGGTGATCATCTTCTCCACCGAGCCCGGCTCGTAGGCGGCGGTCACCGCACGGACTCCGCGGTCCTTGGCGGCGACCTTGCCTGGATCATTGGGGTCCGGCGCGTCGGTGTCGGCCATCGCGATAATGTTGCCGTTCTTGGCGTCTGAGACGACGATGATGCCCCACTCCGCGCTGAGTTTGTCCTTCTGGCTTTGGATGGCCTGCTGGGCAAAGTACTGCAGGTCCGAGTTCAGCGTGAGCTTGATGTCCTTGCCGTTGACGGCCGGCGTGAACTGGTCCACGCCCACCGGGATGCGCAGCCCGTCGGCGCCAATCTCGAACAGCCGCTTGCCCGCTGTGCCCTTGAGCACCTCGTCCTGGGTCTGCTCCAGCCCGGCCTGGCCGGTGGTGCCGTCCTTGAGGAAGCCGACGATTCCGCCCGCCACCGAGCCGTTGGGGTAGACCCGCTTGCTGGTGCCCTCGGTGACGATGCCGGGCACCTGGAGTTTGGAGATGCGGTCCTCGACGTCGGGCCTGATGTCCTTCGCCACGATGTAGTAGCGCGACGTCCCGGTCACCGCCGCCTTGAGGTCGTCTTTCTTCATGCCGAGCACGGTCGCGAGCTCTTCGATGCCCTGGTCACGCGGGATCTTGACGACGGTGTCCTTCCCGTCGACCTTCTCGAGCCGCGGGAAGGATTCGGTGTTGGTGTTGACGGTCTGGTCAACCACGACGTTGTAACGGATCACACTGCTGGCCAGGACGGTGCCGTTGGCGTCAAGGATGCTGCCGCGCTCCGCGGGCAGCTCAATCGGCTTCAGCCGGTTCTTGAGGGCTGCCTCAGCCATGCCGCCGACGTCGAGGCCCTGCACCAGGAACAGCTTCCCGCCCACTACCAACAGGAGCGTGAGCATGATGCCCAGCCCGAGCCGCAGTCGCCGCGTGGCGCTCGGCGTCTTGCCTGTCCGTGCCTTGCCGGTGTTCTGCGCCACGATATTTCCTTGCTGCTTGCCTGGGCTGGTGGTCGGTCCCGTCGGCTATTTCCCGGGGACCTTCTGCGCGGGGGCGGGAACGGAGCCGCCGTACAGGTTCACGGACAGGGCGGGCGCCCGGACGGCCGGAGCCTTTGCAGCGGGCACGGCCGGTGCACCGCCTGCAGCTGCCGGAATGCTCGCGGCCGGCTTGCGGCTCAGGAGGGGTTCATTCGCCGTGGCGGCCGGAACCACATTGACCTGGCCGGCAACGGCCGGCGCGGCAATGACGGCACCGGGGGCGTCGCCCTTGACGGCGGGCTTGGCCTGGCCGGTCACCGCGAGGGTGGACAGGTCAATCTGGCCCTTGACCGTGGAGGCCACCATGCCCAGCTCCGTGGCCTTGGCAGCCAGGTTCTGCGGGGCGTCAAAATTCTGCACCTGCTGGGTGAGGTCCTGGTTCTGCTTGGTCAGCGTGGACTGCTTGGCCCGCAGCTCCACCAGCTGGTACTGCGCCGAGGAGACGGAGATGTTCAGGACCAGCACCGCCATCAGCGCAAGGGCCAGAATTCCGAAGCACATCACGACGAACGGTGCCCGGCGCTTGCGCGGAACGGAGCGGACGACGGAGAGCGGAGTGCGGGACTTGCGTGCGGGCGCACCCGGGTGCAGGTCCGGGAGGGCACGGGCCGTGGCAGCTGTGGCAACGGGGAAGCTGTTGACGGCGGCGGTGCTCATGCGACTCTCCTGGCTTTGATGCGTTCCACGGCGCGGAGCCTGGCGGAGGCAGCGCGTGGGTTTTCTGCGATTTCTGCGGCGGTGGGCACCTCGGTGCCTTTCGTCAGGGTCTTGAGTTCGGCTTTATGTTCCTCAAGCTCCACCGGGAAACCGAGCGGGGCCGAGGACTTGGAACCGGCCTGGAAGACTCCCTTGACGATCTTGTCTTCCAGCGAGTGGTAGGACATGACGACGACGCGGCCGCCGAGGGCGATCGAGGCCACGGCCGCCGGAATTGCACGCTCCAGGACCTCGAGTTCCTCGTTGACCTCGATCCTGAGGGCCTGGAAGGTCCGCTTCGCGGGGTGGCCGCCGGACTTGGCGGCACCGGAGGGCACCACGGCGCGGATGGTCTCGACAAGTTCCCCGGTGGTAGTGAAGGGCTTTTCGGCGCGGGCGGCGACGATCCGGTTGGCGATCCGGCCGGCGAACTTCTCCTCGCCCCACTTCCGGATGATCCGGACGAGGTCTTCTTCGCTGTAGTTGTTCACGACGTCGGCGGCGGTCTGGCCGCGGCTGGTGTCCATCCGCATGTCCAGCGGCGCGTCGAAGGAGTAGGCGAAGCCGCGTTCGCGCTCGTCGAGCTGCAGCGAGGAAACGCCGAGGTCCATCAGGATGCCGTGGACTTCGGTGAAGCCAAGGTCTTCGAGGACCTCAGGGATTTCGTCGTACACCGCGTGGACCAGGTCGATCCGGTCCGCGAAAGGCTTGAGGCGTTCGCCGGCCAGGGCGAGAGCCTCCTCGTCACGGTCGATGCCGATCAGGTGCAGGTCCGGAAACCGCTGCAGCATGGCTTCGGAGTGGCCCCCCATGCCGAGCGTCGCATCGACGACGACGGGCGTCTCGCCGCGGCGTCGCGCTTCTTCGAAAGCCGGTGCCAACAAATTGATGCACCGGTCCTTGAGGACCGGTACATGGCGTTCGGACGTAGGCTTCGCCTGGTTGGAGTCTTCGCTCATGCCTGCGTCCTTTCGTTGCGGGAAGTACCTGTCGGGTGGTGTGCTTCTTGGTCCAGATCCCCATCCGCGCCTACCCTGCGGCCCGCCTGGCTCCGGGGAAGTGAGCCAGGTGAACTGCCGGATGGGCGGCTGGAGATCTCGATCAAGAAACGGTTGGTGCTGATGGTGCCGGCGCCTGCGGGGCTTCAGAGAATCCCCGGGATGGCGTCGTCGGTTTCCGAGAAGGCTGTTTCCTTTTCGGCCAGGTACTCGTTCCAGGCCTGGGCGTCCCAGATCTCCGCGCGGGTGCCGGCGCCAATGACGGCCAGTTCCCTGCCGAGACCTGCGTATTCCCGGAGCGCCGGCGGAATCGTCACGCGCCCCTGCTTGTCAGGTACCTCGTCGGAGGCTCCAGAGAGGAAAACGCGGATGTAGTCACGAGCCTGCTTGGAGGAGATTGGAGCCTCCCGCATCTGCTCGTGAACCCGGCCGAATTCCGCCTCGCTGAAGACGTAGATGCAACGTTCCTGGCCCCTCGTGAGAACCAGGCCGGCGGCAAGTTCCTCGCGGAACTTCGCCGGGAGGATGATTCGACCCTTTTCGTCCAGACGTGGCGAATGAGTGCCGAGAAACACGGCCCACCGCCTGTCTGTTGTAGGAAGTCCAACGTCCCCTGTGCTGCCACTACCCTCTTACGTCCTCCACATTACTCCACTTCGCTCCCCCGTCAACGACATCGGGGACATTTTGGAGCAATTTTGGGCGAGTTTTCAAACAAATGTCCGTTGCAAATAAAGGGAAGCGTCAAAAGTGGGGCGCAGTGGAGGGATTTGCCCCGGGGAGGCCGGGCAGCCGGAAGGGCACCTACGTAGCAGTCGATGCCCGGCTTAACGGCAAAAGACCCGCCGAAGCGGGTCTTTAGGTGCCTACCGGAGGTCGCGGTGGGGCGGAATGGAGGGGCGGTTGCGGCGACGGAACCGGGAACGTGTCAGGCGTCCCCGCGGTGCCTTTCCTCCCACCGCTCCTCCAGGTTGCTCATGAAGGAACTGCGCGGCTTGCCCGGCTTCCGGCCGGCGGCTCCGGACTTGGATTTGCCGCCCGCGCTGCGCATGGTCGCGAAGTAAACGCCGGCACCCATGACGACGAAGCCAAGGACACCCACGATGATGCTCTGCAACGAGACGCCCAGCAACAGCAACAGGATGCCAGCGAGGGCACCGAGGACCCCGATGACCAGATGACGGGTGGACCAGGAGCGACCCGGATCCGAGCCCATCGAGCTGGCAAACTTGGGATCGTCCTCGTGCAGCTGCTTCTCAAGTTGCTCAAGCAACTTCTGTTCGTGCTCCGAGAGCGGCATCACGACCTCCTTAAGTCGACCAACGTCCAGATTTGACGCGGTCCTTGTCCCTAAAACCCTAACGACCGGGATGGCCGGCTGGTTCCTTGTTTCCCGTCATTGGTGAAATAAGGATCCGCGGTTCCCTGAAAGGTGTTTAGTTGGCATGGCCGGCAACCCGAACGTTCGATCCAGTCGTTCGAAAACTATGTATATCTAAGGATAGATTGTTGCGCCCTGTTCTGAAAGACGCTAGGCCCGGCTTCGCGGCGCCTGCCCGCCCCTTGGACGCAGCCCCGCCAGTGCCGACCGGGACGGCCTGCGCCCGTGCACTGCCAGCTCACTCGGCGGCCGGCCCCGGGTCAAGCAACCGGGCCGGGAGAACCGACTTGTTGCCGAACTTGCGGGTGACGCGGTCCAGGGCCTGCTCGGCGGCGCGCCAGTTGTCATCCCGGCGGTCCAGGCTGAGTTGCAGCGGCGCCTGGGCGGCTTCCTCGAGCTGCTCCGCCCTAATCCCCACGAGGCGCACGGTCATGGGCCGCTGGCCAACGGACTCGAGCAACTGCACGGCGACGCCGTAAAGCAACTGGGCGCTGTCAATGGGCGTGCTGACGGTGCGGCTGCGGGTAATTGTGGAGAAGTCCGCGTAGCGCAGCTTCAAGGCAACCGTCCTGGCATGCATCCCGGCGCTCCGGAGCCTTTCCGCCGTGCGGTGCGAAAGCCGGAGCAGCTCGCGGTGCAGCAGGGCGTCGTCGGCGGTGTCCACCGCAAAGGTCTCTTCCGCCCCGATGCTCTTTTCCAGCCGGACCGGCGTCACCGGCCGGGGGTCGATCCCCCACGACAGCCGGTACACGTGCTCCCCCGTGGCGCCGAGGATCTTGCGCAGTGACGGCAGCGGCGTTGCGGCGACGTCGGCGACCGTCCGGATCCCCATCCGGGCGAGCACCTCCACGGTCTTGGCACCGACTCCCCAGAGGGCGTTGACCGGCAGGGTATGCAGGTAGGGCACCGTCTCGTCCGGACCGATCAGCAGCAGGCCGTCGGGCTTGCACCGGGTCGAGGCGATCTTGGCGACGAACTTGCTGGCCGCGATCCCCACCGACGCCGTGATGCCCAGCTCGCCCTCGACCCTGCGCCGGATCAGTTCGCCGATGTCCCGGGGCGGACCGAGCCGCCGGATGGCACCTCCGACGTCGAGGAAGGCCTCGTCGACGCTCAGGGGTTCCACGAGGTCGGTGATCGATCCGAAGATGGCCATGATCTGTCCCGACACCTCGTAGTACAGCTTGTGCCGCGGTTCGATGATGACGGCGGAAGGGCACATCCGCGCCGCCACCGCCATGGGCATCGCTGACTTGACCCCGAACTTGCGGGCCTCATAGGAAGCCGAGAGGACCACCGAGCGGTCCGCCGGATAGCCCACGATCACCGGGCGTCCCTTGAGCTCCGGACGGGTGCGCAGTTCCACCGAGACGAAGAAGGCGTCCATGTCCACGTGCAGGATGCTGCTGCGCCGGAGTTCGCGAAGGCCCGCCTCGCTGGATTGTGTCCCGCTGTGTTTATCGATGTGATTTTCCCTGTCCGGCCCCACGCATCAATCCTATGCGCAGGTACTGACTAAACTGGAGGCTGGATCCGGCGTCAACACCAGGAGGAATGTCCCCGTGAAGGTTATTGGAGAGCGCAAACGCGCCGTGACGGCCGTTGCCGCCGCCGGCGCCTTGCTGGCCCTGGCCGCGTGCACCCCGGGCCCGGGAGCCCCGTCGCCTTCGGCGTCTGCGTCTGCGCCGGCGGCGCAGTCCACCGCCCAGCCCTCCACCACGGCCCCTCCCAGCCCGTCCGCCGAGCCCGGCACCTCCGCCACTGTGGGTGCCCTGGTTGCGGGCTTCCCGAAGAAGCTGCTGCCGGTCATGCCTGGCGCACAGGTGGAATCCAGCAGTTTCGACAAGAACGGTGCTCCCGCGACCGTCGCCCTGGTGGCGAAAATCACCTCGCCGGCGGCCGGAGTGGTCGCGTACTACAGCAAGAAACTGGAAAGCCAGGGCTTCAAGGCAGTCCCCGGCGGCACCGTCGGTTCGGTGGCGTCCAAGGACTTCCTGCGCGGGGACAATGAAACCGTGAATCTCGCCGTCGTCGAGGCCGCCGGGGTCTCCACCTTCACGATCGGCGCCAACGTCGCCGCCGAGTCCGTCAAGTGAGCCTGGCCGAACAACTGCGGGTTGAGCAGACGGACTTCGTGGCCGCCGTCGCCGGCAAGCTGACCGACTTCCTCACCGCCCGCACCACGGTGATGTCCGCCATTTCCCCCGACATCGACCCGCTGATGGGGTCCATCTCCAACCTGGTCACCGGCGGCAAGCGCCTCCGGGCCCTGATGTGCTACTGGGGCTGGCGCGGGGCCGGGGGCGGCGCCGGAGCCCGCGAAGTGGTCACGGCCGGCTCGGCGCTGGAGCTGTTCCAGGCCGCGGCACTGATCCACGACGACATCATTGACCGCTCGGACACCCGCCGCGGCGGCCCCAGCGTGCACCGCCGCTTCAGTGAACTGCACGCGAGCCAGGGCTGGGCCCTGGATCCGGAGCGCTTCGGCCACGCGGCGGCGATCCTGACCGGCGACCTGTGCCTGTCCTTCAGCGAGGAATCGTTCACCGAAATCGGCGACCGGGCCGCCTCGGGCAGCCAGGCCCGGCTCATCTTCAACCTGATGCGCGCCGAAGTTATGGCCGGCCAGTACCTGGACATCCTGGAAGAGGTGGCCGGGCCGCACCGCGACCGTGCCGGCGCCGTCAGCCGCGCCCAGTCGATCATCCGCTTCAAATCGGCCAAGTACTCCACCGAGCATCCGCTCGCGCTGGGCGGCGCCCTGGCCGGCGCCTCCGACGAGTTGCTGCGCGGCTACTCCGCGTTCGCCCTCCCACTGGGCGAGGCTTTCCAGCTCCGCGACGATGTCCTGGGCGTCTTCGGCGACCCGGTCACCACCGGCAAACCGGCCGGTGACGATCTCCGCGAGGGCAAGCGTACGGTACTGGTGGCCTTCGCCCTCGACCAGGCCGCGCCGGCGGAATCGAGCTTTCTCGACGCGAAGCTGGGCAGCCCGGACCTGAGCACCGCCGACGTCGAGGAGATCCGCCGCATCATTGTCGACTGCGGGGCACTGCAGGCCACGGAGGTCCTGATCGAGGAATTCGGCCGGGCCGCCTTCGACGCCTTGGACCTGCTGCCGCTGGAGGAGCTGCCCAAGACCGCGCTCCGGAAACTGGCTGAGGCCGCCGTCAGCCGCACCGCCTAAACGCAAGGCCAAAACACGCAGGCAGACGAAAACGGAGACGAAAAAGGCCGTGGACAGCGGGATCCGCCGTCCACGGCCTTTGCCGTATTACCAGGGCTTACTTTTGGGCCGTACTACCAGGCCATGGTCTGTGCCCGGCGGCGGATTTCGGTTTTGCGCCCTTCGCGGAGGGCATCGATCGGACGGCCGCGCAGGGACTCGTCCGGCGTGAACAGCCAGGTGATGAGTTCTTCGTCCGAATAGCCGGCGTCGGCGAGGACAACAATTGTGCCCTTCAAGCTCTCCACCGGGTGGCCGTCCTGGATGAACGCCGCGGGCACGGAACGGATCCGCCGGTCGCCGATCCGCACTGCCGCCAGCGCGCGCTCGTCCAGCAGCGCATGAACCTTAGTGATGGAAACGTTCAGCAGCTGGGCTACATCGGGCAGGGGCAGCCATTCGCCTACAAGGCTTTCTACAGTACTCACGGATCAAGATTGCCATGCCGGGGCGGAATGCGCCTAGTCAGCCACGACCCAATAATGCGACCGCTTAACCCGGCGTATGAAAGGGACTGCGAAATGGCCGCCGGCGCGGACGCCTTCGCGGGCCCCGGCCGGGGCCCCTGGGCCGACACTCCCAATAGCCGCGTTGCAGAATGTCAAACAGTTCTTGTGCTAATTCGCAATTCATGAGAGATTCGCATAGATCACATTTGTAACTGCAGTATCTTCAGTCACACTGGTAACACCAGTAACACTGTCCGTGCTGCAGGGTTCGCCGCTGAGAAGAGGATCTTTCCCATGACGACGTCACGTTCGCCAAAGCCCAACCCGAGGCCCGGCCTCCCGCTGATTGCGGCGACGACGGCGGCTCTCCCCGCCGTCATGCTCTCCTCCTTGGCGATCGCACAGCCCGCTGCTGCCGAATCCCGCCCCCGGGCGATCCCGGCGACGCTGGCGGCGGCCATGAAGGCGCAGGGTCAGGCCGCCGCGGCACTGCCCTCGGCTCGGATTCCGGCAACCGAGGTTGCGGTAGCGCTGCCGACCGCGTTACGCCCCGCCAAGGTCGCCGCACCGGCCCAGTACACGATCGTCCGCGGCGATACGATCAGCGCGATCGCCCACAAGTTTGGACTGAGCACCCAGTCCGTCCTTACGCTGAACAAGCTCCGCGCCAACTCCGTGATTTACCCTGGCCAGAAAATCAAGCTCACCGGCGGCCCCGCCGCGAAGGCAGCTCCGGCCAAGGCAGCTCCGGCCAAGGCAGTCCCGGCGAAGGCTGCTCCGGTCCGGTCCGCCGGCAGCGTTTACACGGTCAAGTCCGGCGACACCCTGAGCGGCATTGCCGCCCGCCACGGGGTCAAGCTGTCGGACGTGTTCAGCCGGAACGGGCTCAACATGCGCTCGGTAATCCACCCTGGCCAGCGGATCAACATCGGCGCCGCCGCGGCAGCACCCGCGCCGGTCCGGACCGCGGCGCCGAAGCCCGCCCCCAAGCCCGCCCCGGCCCCAGTCAGCTCGGGGTCCTACACGATCAAATCCGGTGACACGCTCTCCGGTATTGCCGCCCGGCACGGCGTAAAGCTCTCCGCCGTCCTGTCGGCGAACCGGCTGACCATGAGCAGCATCATCTACCCCGGCCACAAGCTCGTCATTCCCGGTGCCGGCACCGGGACCTTGAAGCCCGCCTCAAGCCAGCCCGCGGCGACCGTGACCCCGCTCGTGCCCAGCACGTTCCTGGGGTTCAGCTACCCGAAGGCTGTCGTCAGCTCCGCCAACCAGAACAAGGCGCTGCTGAATGCCTCGCCGGTTCCCACCCGCGAGCAGATGAAGCAGATCGTGGCGGACACCGCACGCCGGATGGGTGTGGCGCCGTCGCTGGCCATGGCGTTCGCCTACCAGGAGTCCGGCTTCAACCACCGCTCGGTGTCCCCCGCGAACGCGATCGGCACCATGCAGGTCATTCCGTCCTCCGGAGGGTGGGCCTCGGAACTCGTGGGCCGCAAGCTGAACCTGCTGGATCCGTACGACAACGCCACGGCCGGCATCGCCATCATCCGCCAACTGGTCGCGACCAGCAAGAACCTGGACTACGCCATCGCGGGGTACTACCAGGGCCAGTACTCGGTGAGCACGAAGGGCATGTACGAGGATACGAAGGCCTATGTGGCGTCGATCAAGGCGCTGCAGAAGACCTTCAGCTAGAACCGCCAGCATCGCACGGGGCTGAGACCTCCGTCGCGTAACGATACGGGTCCGGGTTGCATGTCAATCCGGGCCCGTTTCCGTGCAGAGCTTAGGATCAAAGGGTGCAGGAATACACATCGGACGCTCTCGTCGGGACCCTGGTGGACAACCGGTACCTGATTCGATCCAAGCTGGCCCGAGGCGGGATGTCCACGGTGTACCTCGCCACCGACCGGCGGCTCGAGCGGGACGTGGCGCTCAAGGTCCTGCATCCGCACATGGCCGGAGACCCGCAGTTCCTGGACCGGCTGGGCCGCGAAGCCAAGGCCGCCGCCCGGCTGTCGCACCCGCACGTGGTGGGCGTCCTGGACCAGGGCGACGACGGCCCGCTGGCCTACCTGGTGATGGAATACATCAAGGGGCACACGCTGCGGGACGTGATCAAGGAAAAGGGAGCCCTCACGCCGAGGCTTGCCCTGGCGCTGATCGACCCGGTCGTGGAAGGACTCGGAGCCGCCCACGCGGCCGGCCTCATCCACCGCGACGTCAAGCCCGAGAACGTGCTCATCGCCGACGACGGCCGGATCAAGATCGGCGACTTCGGGCTGGCGCGGGCGATCACGACGACGACCAACACCGGCGCCCTGATCGGGACCGTCGCCTACCTCTCCCCCGAGCTCGTGCTGGGCCAGCAGGCCGACGCCCGCAGCGACATCTATTCACTCGGGATCATGCTCTACGAGATGATCACCGGTCGCCAGCCGTTCGACGGCGAGGTTCCCATCCAGGTCGCCTACCAGCACGTGAACTCGACCGTCGGGCCGCCGTCGGCCCTGGTCCCGGGGCTGGCCGAAGAACTCGACGAGCTCGTGCAGTGGTGCACGGCGAACGACCCGGACAAGCGCCCCGTCGACGGCAATGCATTGCTCTTCGAACTTCGACACATCCGCACCAACCTCAGCGACGCCGACTTGGACCTGCGGCCCCCGGCCGCCCTTGCGGCGCCCGTTGCCGGCGCCGCGGCGGCAGGCCCCGGCGGTTCCACACCCGGGCGGCCCGCGACGGAACCCCGCCCGGCCGCCGCTGAGGCACACACGGAATTCCTCGGTGGCCTCCAGCAGCCCACGGAAGTCATCAACCGCGGCAGCAACCCCACCACCGTCCTCGCCGGCAGGTCACGGCCCGGCGCTTACGGTCCGCTCGCCGCGCCGGAGGAACGAGAGTTTGGCGCCTATCCTGAGGATGCTCCGGACGGCCGTCCGGAGCCGGCAAGCAAGCGTGCACAACGCAAGCAGGACCGCGAGGAGGAAAAGGCGCGGCAGCGTGCTGCCGCGACCCCCAGCCGAAGCCTCCGGACGGGCGACCCGCGGCGCCGGGGCCTGGCCTGGATCCTGGTGCTGGTCCTGGTGGCGCTGCTCGCGGCCGGCGCCGGTTGGTTCTTCGGCATGGGCCCGGGGTCTCCGGGGACCATTCCGCAGTTGGCCAACAAGACCGTGGCCGAAGCACAGCAGCTGCTCCGCACTGCCGGTTTCGAGTCGACCACCCGGGACGTCTTTGACGACGACGTGTCCCCTGGCCTCGTGGTCGGCTCGGAGCCGCAGGCGGGTCAGGTGGTCCGGAAATTCCAGTCCGTCTCGCTGGCCGTTTCGAAGGGTCCGGAGCTGTTTCCCCTGCCCCAGCTGACGGGCAAGTCGCTCGATGCGGCGAAGACGGCCCTCAATGGCGCCGGCATGGCGCTGGGCCCCGTCACCGAGCGCTACGACGAGGCCGCGGCGGCTGGAACCGTGCTGGCCCAGAAGCCGGGCAAAGGCACCCCCGCCAAGCACGGGACAGCCGTGGGGCTGACGGTCTCCAAGGGGCCGCGGCCCATCCCGGTGCCCGAGCTGCGCGGCAAGGACCAGGAGACCGCGGTGAAAACGCTGGAAGCCGCCGGGCTCAAAGCCGTCGTCGCCCCGGAAGCCGTTTTCGACCGGGAGGTGCCAAAGGGCGCGGTTGCCGGCCAGGACCCGGCCACCGGGAATCTCACCAAGGGCGGCGCCGTGACCCTGACGATCTCCAAGGGGCCGAAATTCGTCCAGGTCCCGGACGTGTTCCGCAAGCCGGAGGAGGAGGCGGTGCAGGCCCTCAAGGATGCCGGCTTCGAGGTGAAGGTCAACTACGCCTTCGGTTCATCCGTGCTGGGCCTGGTGGCCGGCCAGGACAAGACCGGGCGGCAGCCCGAAGGCTCACTCGTCACGATCACCGTGACCTGACTTCTGCCAAATAAGTAAAAGCTCCGCCCCGGCTGGAAACAGCCGGGGCGGAGCTCTTACTGTCTGTGGCGTCGCCGCTTGCGGCATCGGCCCGTGTCGGCCGGCGCGGCTTAGCGCTTGGCGAGGGCTCCCGCCACCAGGAACGCCATTTCGAGGGACTGCATGTGGTTCAGCCGCGGATCGCAGACGGATTCATAGCGGTCCAGGAAGGCGTCCTGGTCGATCGGGTCGGCGCCGCCGAGGCACTCGGCCACGTCGTCGCCGGTCATTTCCACGTGCAGGCCGCCCGGAACGGTGCCGAGGCCGTGGTGCACCTCGAAGAAGCCGCGCACCTCGTCGATGACGTCGTCGAAGTTGCGGGTCTTGTAGCCGTTGGGCGAGGTCACCGTATTGCCGTGCATCGGATCGGTGACCCAGAGGACCTGGGCGCCGGAGGCGGTGACGCGCTCGACGATGGGAGGCAATTTCTCGCGGATGTTGCCGGCGCCCATCCGGGTGATGAAGGTCAGGCGGCCGGGTTCCCGGTTGGGGTCAAGCTTGTCGATCAGGCGGAGGGCGTCCTCGCCGGTGGTCGAGGGGCCAAGCTTGACGCCGATCGGGTTGCGGACGCGGGAGAGGAAATCGACGTGCGCGTGGTCCAGTTCCCGGGTGCGCTCCCCGATCCACAGGAAATGCGCCGAGGTGTCGTACGGCAGGCCGGTTCGCGAGTCGATGCGGGTCAGGGCCCGCTCGTAGTCCAGCAGCAACGCCTCGTGGCTGGCGTAGAACTCGACGCGCTTAAGCGCCTCGAAGTCCGCGCCGCAGGAGGACATGAACTTGATGGCCCGGTCGATGTCGCGGGCCAGGGATTCGTAACGCGCGTGCGCCGGGTTCTCGGTGAAGCCCTTGTTCCACTGGTGCACCAGCCTCAGGTCGGCGAAGCCGCCCTGCGTGAACGCCCGGATCAGGTTCAGGGTCGATGCCGAGGTGTGGTACGCCTTGAGCATCCGGCTGGCGTCGTGCGCGCGGGACTCCGGCGTGAAGTCATAGCCGTTGACGATGTCGCCGCGGTAAGCCGGCAGCGTGACGCCGTCGCGGGTTTCGTCGTTGGACGAGCGCGGCTTGGCGAACTGGCCCGCCATCCGGCCCATCTTGATCACGGGCATCGCCGCGCCATAGGTGAGCACGACGGCCATCTGCAGGATGGTCTTGACCCGGGCGCTGATCTTGTCCGCCGTGGCGGCTTCGAAGGTCTCCGCGCAGTCACCGCCCTGGAGCAGGAACGCCTTGCCCTGCGCGGCCGCGGCGAGCCGTTCGCGCAGGATGTCCACTTCGCCGGCGAAGACGAGCGGCGGCAGCACCGAGAGTTCCTTGACCGAGGCCTCAAAGACTGCCGCGTCGGACCAGCTGGGCTGTTGCGAGGCAGGCAGCTCCCGCCAGTGGTCCAGTCCCGGATAGTTGGCGGCGCCGCTCTGGGCCGTGCTCGTGAAAGCAGAACCGGCAAAAGCGGAGCCTGCGGGGGCGGGGCCCGCCGGCGTGGAGTTGTTCAGGGACGTCGAAGGCGCAGATAGCTCAGTCACCCTCTAAGGATAGTTGCCTCCGCGTTGAACGGCGGCGCCCGGCGTCATTGACCGCGGGCGCCCCGTCACACAGTTCCGGGCGTCTCCGGTTCCTGGCCGGCGCCGGCCTCCGGTGCCTCGGTGGCTTTTCCGGCGAGACGCAGTTTGACGACGGCGGCGTACTCGTCGACGTATTCCTGGCCGGAGAGCCGCATCAGTTCGTACATGATTTCGTCCGTTACGGAACGCTGGATCAGGCGGTCGTCTTCCATGCCGCAGTAGCGGCTGAAGTCCAGCGGTTCGCCAAAGATCATCCCGATCCGGCGGATGTTGGGCATCCGCTTGCCGATGGGCTGGACCTCGTCGGTGCCGATCATCGCGACCGGGATCACCGGGACCCGGGCCTGCAGGGCGAGCCGGGCGACCCCGACCTTGCCGCGGTACAGGCGGGCGTCCGGACTGCGGGTGCCTTCGGGGTAGATGCCCAGGAGCGAACCGTTCTTCAGCACATCCATGCCGGCATCAAGCGAGCGGGCGGACGCCGCTCCCCCGGACCGGTCCATCGGCAGCTGGTTGGTCAGCCGGAAGAAGGCGGCGGTCAGTTTGCCTTTGATTCCCTTGCCGGTGAAGTACTCGGATTTCGCCAGGAACACCACCGGCCGGGGCACCATCAGCGGCATGAAGATGGAATCGGAGAAAGAAAGGTGGTTGGAGGCCAGGATCGCGGCGCCCTCGGCCGGAACATTGTCCAGGCCTTTGACCCACGGCCGGAAGAGCGTCTTCAGGACCGGCCCAAGGACGAACGTCTTCATGAACCAATAAAACACGTGGTGTACCTCTCCGGCAGGCGTCTGGCCGGCCCTTCTTCGGACCCGGCCAGGACTTCAGTGACACCCTACTCTAGTGAGTTTTGTCGGGAACAGTGACACGATGGGCTCATGAGCGAAAGCAGCACTCCAGTGGCGCCTGCCGCTTTTCGCTACCCCGGCCACGGCGCCAATGCGGGCACCGGCGTCGCGATCTGCCATGGCTTTACCGGTAGCCCCCTGAGTGTGCTTCCCTGGGCCGAGCACCTGGCCTCCCTCGGGTTCGCCGTCTCCGTCCCGCTGCTGCCCGGCCACGGCACCGACTGGCGGGATCTCGCCCGGCACGGCTGGCAGGACTGGTACGGCGCCTTCGAGGCCGCGTACCTGGACCTGGCCGCCGGAACCCGCTCTTGCTTCGTGGCGGGCCTGTCCATGGGCGGAACCATCGCGCTGCGCACCGCTGCCCGCCACCGCGTGGCCGGCGTCGCCGTCGTGAACCCCGGGCTCAGTTTCTACGACCGCCGGGTGCGCTACATCGGGTTGCTCAAGTACCTGCAGCGCACCACCGTCCCGCTCCAGGAGACGGAGTCGACGGCGGCCGCCACCCAGGACGGCGACTACTCACTGACCCCGCTCGCGGCCGTCCACCAACTGCGCAAGCTCTTCACCGCGACCCTGCGCGAACTGCCCGCCGTCGACGTTCCGGCTATCGTGTTCAAGTCCGACACGGACGCGGTGGTGCCGCCGACCTCGCTGGAGCTGCTCCGCGGGCGCCTCGGATCGCCGGACCTTACGGTGGTCCCGCTGCCGTCCAGCGGCCACGTTGCAACGCTCGACGTCGACGCTCCCGTAATCTTTTCGCAGTCCGCCCGCTTCTTCCGGGAGCACGCGGCCCCGTCCCCAGCCCAGTCCACTGTCCCCGCAGGCCCTCAGCCAGTAAGAACTGAACAGCCATGAACCACGGAGCATCCATGAGCACAGCCGCCGACCACTCGCCGTTCAGCAGTCCGTTCACCGGATCCGGTCCCCGGACCGGCGTCGTGGTCTCCCATGGGTTCACCGGCAGCCCGCACGGCGTCCGGGCGTGGGCCGAGTCCCTGGCCGCGGCCGGCTACGCGGTCCGGATGCCGCTGCTGCCCGGGCACGGCACGAGCTGGCAGGAACTGGCCCGGACACGCTGGCAGGACTGGCATGCCGGACTCGACGCCGCCTACCTGGAACTGGCCTCGGAGTGCGACCACGTCGTGGTGGCCGGGCTCTCGATGGGCGGCGCCCTCGCGCTGCGGCTGGCGGCCACCCGCCCCGTGGCCGGGGCGGTGCTGGTGAACCCCGGCCTGGTCATCGATGATCCCCGCGCGCCGCTGGCCGGGATCCTGAAATTCGTGCTGAAGAGCACCCCGGCGATCGCCAATGACATCCTCAAGGAAGGCGTGGATGAAGGCGCCTATCCGCGGACCCCGGTCGCGGCGGCCCACGAGCTGAACAAGATGTTCAAGGACACCCTGCGGCTGCTGCCCCGGATCACGGCCCCGGTCCGGGTCTACCGGTCCACCGTGGACCACGTCGTTTCCGACGCCAGCCTGGCCGCCCTGCGCCGCGGACTGAGCAACGCCGCGCTGGAGGTCATCCGGCTGGAGAACAGCTACCACGTGGCTACCATGGACAACGACGCGCCACAGATCTTCCGCGGCACAGCGGAGTTCATCCGGTCGGTCGTGGAAGGGCCCAACCCGGGCGCCGCCGGTGCCAGCCAGAAAGAAACGGCAGATGACTAGATTCGACCCGGGCTCGCCGGACCCCGATTCCCCGGACTCCAGCGCCAACGAGGACGACGCTGTCTGGCTGGATCTGGTCGCCAGGCTGGAGGGCACCGACTCCGGTCCGGCCGGCAGCGCCGACGCCGGAAGCCCCGCCGCGCGGACGTTCCGCGACTTCGACCCGCTGGGCCTTGCGGCACCGGCACCGGCACCGGTCGAACCCCCGGCCGGCGGCCGGGCGGCCTCGCTGGGCGGGAGTGACGACGCCGCGGCCGGCCAGGGCGCCTCCGGCCCGCGGGACTACGAGCCGGACGACGACGACGGAGCGTTCGTCCCCGAAGAGCCGCCCAGCCTGGCCGGGTCCGACCCGCTGACGATGCTCGCATGGCTGGGCGCCGTCGGCGGCCCGATCGCGCTGATGCTGTCCGCCATTTTCTGGCGGAGCGCACCGCTGCTGGCGGTCGTCGGCATGGTGGTCGCCTTCGCGGCGTCGGTGGTGTTCCTGATCATGAAGCTGCCGCAGGAGAAGGACGAGAACGACGACGGGGCCCGCGTTTAGCCGGTTGCTGTCCGGCTGGCGGCTGCGGAGCCGCCCGCGCGCCGGCTAGCTGCGCATGCGGCTGCTGACCCGGGAAAGGTCGGCCGCGCCGATCAGCCCGGCATTGGGGCCCAGCGCGGCCAGTTCAATCGTGGCCGCCGGGCGGAACCCGCGGCCGGTCAGGTTCCGGGCAAAGGCCTTCCGCGCCGGTTCCACGAGGAGTTCGCCGGCGTCGCAGAGCCCGCCACCGATGACGAAGGTTCCCGGGTCCAGGGCCGCCGCCAGGTTCGCCAGTCCCAGGCCGAGCCATTCCCCCACGTCTTCGAGGAGTTCACGCGCGGTGGGATCGCCGGCCTTGGCGAGTTCGGTGACGACCACGCCCGTGATCCGGTCGGCATGGCCGTGCACTGCTTTGAGCAGCTCCTGGGCCACCGGCGAGTTGGCTGCGGCGAGTTCCCGGGCCTCCCGGCCAAGGGCGTTCCCCGAGGCGTACTGCTCCCAGCAGCCGCGGTTGCCGCACTCGCAGCGGTGGCCGCCGGGCATGATGATCTGGTGGCCGAATTCACCGGCCACGCCGAAGCGCCCACGTTCGAGCCGCCCGTCCATCACCATGGCCCCGCCGATTCCGGTGCCCAGGGTAATGCAGACCAGCCGGCTCTCGCCCTTCCCGGCGCCAAAGCGCCACTCCGCCCAGCCGGCGGCGTCGGCGTCGTTGGTCAGCAGCACCGGACGGCGGAGCAGCCGCTGCAGGTTCTCACGCAGCGGTTCGTTGCGCCAGGCCAGGTGCGGGCTGAACAGCACGGTGGCGCCGTCGAGGTCCATCCACCCGGCCGCGCCGATGCCGACCGACCAGATGCGGTGGCCCCGGCCCAGTTCCTCCACGAGTTCGACGATCACCTGCTCGACGGCGCGCGGATCGCTGCCCGGCGTTGACCGCTTGGCCTGGCTGAGGATGCGCCCTTCCGCGTCCACAACGCCGGCCGCCACCTTTGTGCCGCCGATGTCGACGCCGATCGCGAGGCCCTTGCGCCCGAGCCGCAGGTGTTCACGGAAACTGCCGGCCTCGGAGGCGCCGGAAAAGCCCTGCATCCGGCGCCGCCAGGCGGCCGTCCTGCGCTGCGGTCCGGGCTTCTGGCCGGGTGTTGGAGTATGCATCGTTCCCCATTCTAGGGCCCTCAGCGAGCGGCGCGGCCGGGCCGCCGGCCCTCTCCCGGGTGGCGCAACACGGGCCTTGACCGTAAAGTTACTCGCCAGTAGGTGAAGTGGAACACACCCCGCCGGGGCCACATACTACTGTTAGTCGTACCCCCCTTGCGGGCCAATGGATATCAAAGGAGCTATCGTGCGAGAAATCAGTGTCCCGCCCCTGGTCACCGTCCCACCGGAGACGAACGTAACGGACCTGGTCCTGCGCCAGGCCGCGAAGGCGTCCAACCCGGCCCTGTTCTCACGGCTCGACGCCGCAGGCCAGTGGCAGGACGTCCGGGCGACCGATTTCCTGGCCGATGTCTCCCTGCTCGCCAAGGGCCTGATGGCCAGCGGCGTGGCTGCCGGCGACCGGGTCGGCATCATGTCCCGCACCCGGTACGAATGGGCCCTGATCGACTTCGCGATCTGGTTTGCCGGCGCCGTCTCGGTCCCGATCTATGAAACGTCCTCCCCCTCACAGGTTGCCTGGAACCTCGGCGACTCCGGCGCCGTCGCCGCCTTCGGCGAGTCCGCCCACCATGAGGACATCATCCGGCAGGCTGCCAGCTCCGAGGGCCTCACCGGGCTGAGGCACGTCTGGCAGCTGGAAGGTGACGCCCTCGACGAGGTCCGCGCCGCCGGCAGCGGGATCAGCGACGAGGAACTCGAAGCCCGCCGCAGTCAGGCCTCGCTCAACGATCTCGCCACCATCATCTACACCTCCGGCACCACCGGCCGGCCCAAGGGCTGCGAGCTGACCCACGGCAACTTCGTGGAGCTCTCCGACAATGTGCTGGCCACGTCCCTGGGCCAGATCGTCCACGAGCAGGCGCGGACCATCATGTTCCTCCCGCTCGCGCACGTCTTCGCCCGCTTCATTTCTGTGCTGGCGGTGGCGGCCGGCGTTACCGTGGCGCACACTCCGGACATCAAGAACCTGCTGCCGGACCTGCAGAGCTACAAGCCGACCTTCATCCTCGCGGTGCCGCGGGTCTTCGAAAAGGTCTACAACTCCGCTCTGACCAAGGCCGAGGACGGCGGTAAGGGGGCGATCTTCCATCGCGCCGCGGAAACCGCCATCGCCTATTCGCGGGCTCGCCAGGCGGGCAAGCTGGGCCTGGGCCTGCGGCTCAAGCACTCCCTGTTTGACAAGCTCGTCTACGGCAAGCTCCGCGACGCCATGGGCGGCCAGGTCGCGCACGCGGTGTCCGGCGGCGGCCCGCTCGGCGAACGCCTCGGCCACTTCTTCCAAGGCATCGGCCTGCAGATCCTCGAAGGCTACGGCCTGACCGAAACCACCGCCCCGGTCACGGTCAACACGCCCGGCCTGATCAAGATCGGCACCGTCGGCGCGCCGATTCCCGGCAACGCCGTGAAGATCGCCGACGACGGCGAGATTCTCGCCAAGGGCGTCTGCGTGATGCGGGGCTACTTCAACCGGGAGGACCTCACGGCCGAAGCCTTCGTGGACGGCTGGTTCCGCACCGGCGACATCGGCCAGCTTGACGGGCAGGGCTTCCTGACCATCACCGGGCGGAAGAAGGAAATCATCGTCACCGCCGGCGGCAAGAACGTGGTGCCGGCCCTGCTCGAGGACCAGATCCGCGCCGACGCGCTGGTTTCGCAGGTCCTTGTGGTCGGAGACAACCGTCCGTTCATCGGCGCTCTCGTGACGCTCGACGAGGAGGCGCTCCCGGGCTGGCTGCAGCGCCACGGCCTGCCGGCGTCGACCACGGTGGCCGAGGCGACCGTAAACCCCGCCGTCACGGCGGCGGTCCAGGAGCTGATCAACCGTGCGAACCAGTCCGTCTCGCAGGCCGAGGCCATCAAGTCGTTCCGGATTGTTCCCTCCGATTTCACCGAGGCCTCCGGCCACCTGACGCCGTCCATGAAGGTCAAGCGCGCCCAGGTGATGAAGGACTTCGAGAACGTGATCGAGGAGATGTACTCCGCGAAGCGCACCACGCACGCCTAAGACCCGCTTCAACGCGTTGGCATAAACCAGGAAGGGCTCCTCCGGCCGTAGCCGGAGGAGCCCTTTCTGCTGTGCTGCCGTGTCCGGCCGCGTTACTCCACGACCAGCAGCAGGTCGCCGCCCTGGACCTGCTCGACGGGGCCGACGGCGAGCCGCGACACGGTCCCGGCCACCGGCGTCGTGATCGAGGCTTCCATCTTCATGGCCTCGATGGTCGCGACTGTGTCCCCGGCCTTGACCGCGTCGCCGGCCTTGACGGTCAGGGTGACGGCGCCGGCGAACGGCGCGGCGACCTGGCCCGGCTGCGAGGCGTCGGCCCGCTCGGCGGCCTTGACGTTGCTGACCACGGAGCGGTCACGGACCACCACGGGCCGGGACTGTCCGTTGAGCGTGCACATCACGGTCCGCATGCCCTTCTCGTCCGGCTCGGAGACGGCCTCGAGCGAGGCGATCAGACGCACGCCCTTCTCCAGCTCGATCTCGTGCTCGGCGCCGCGCTGCAGGCCGAAGAGGTAGTCGCGGGTGTCCAGGACGGAAAGGTTTCCGTAGGCCTCGACACTCTTCTGGTAGTCCTTGGTGGGACCGGCAAAGAGCAGCCGGTTGAGGGTCTGCTGCACCGTCCTGGAGTCGCCCTTAAGCGCGGCACTATCTTCGGCGCTGAGTTCGACGTCGCGGACCTTGACGCTGCGGCCCTGCAGGGCCTTGGTCCGGAACGGCTCGGGCCAGCCGCCGGGAGGGTCTCCCAGTTCGCCGGAGAGGAAGCCGATCACGGAGTCCGGGATGTCGTACTTCTGCGGGTTCTCGTTGAAGTCCGCCGGGTCCGCGTTGAGGCCGACCAGGTGCAGGGCGAGGTCGCCCACCACCTTGGACGAGGGCGTGACCTTCACGAGCCGGCCCAGGATCCGGTCCGCTGCGGTGTACATGTCCTCGATCGCTTCGAAGCGTTCGCCCAGCCCCAGCGCGATCGCCTGCTGGCGCAGGTTGGAGAGCTGGCCGCCGGGGATCTCGTGCTGGTAGACCCGGCCGGTGGGGCCCGGCAGTCCCGACTCGAACGGGGCGTAAACGCGGCGCACGGCCTCCCAGTACGGTTCCAGGGCGCACACATTGGCCAGGCTCAGGCCGGTGTCCCTCGGCGTGTGGGCCAGCGCCGCGACGAGGGCCGAGGCGGAGGGCTGGCTGGTGGTGCCGGCGAGCGAGGCCGAGGCGACGTCGACGGCGTCCACGCCGGCGTCCACGGCAGCCAGCAGGGTAGCCAGCTGGCCGCCCGCCGTGTCGTGGGTGTGCAGGTGTACCGGGAGGTCGAACTTCTCCCGCAGGGCCGTCACGAGGCGGGCTGCCGCCGCCGGGCGCAGCAGTCCGGCCATGTCCTTGATCGCGAGGATGTGCGCGCCGGCGTCGACGATCTTCTGGGCCAGGTCCAGGTAGTAGTCGAGGGTGTACAGCTTCTCGTCCGGATCGAGCATGTCCGCGGTGTAGCAGAGGGCGACCTCGGCCACGGCGGTGCCGGTGGCGCGGACGGCGCGGATGGCGGGGGCCATCTGGTTGACGTCGTTGAGGGCGTCGAAGATGCGGAAGATGTCGATGCCGGTCGCGGCGGCCTCGTTGACGAAGGCCACCGTCACCTCTTCCGGGTATGGGGTGTAGCCGACGGTGTTCCGGCCGCGGAGCAGCATCTGCAGGCAGATGTTCGGCAGCGCCTTGCGCAGCGCGGCCAGGCGGTCCCAGGGGTCCTCGCCCAGGAAGCGGAGGGCGACGTCGTAGGTCGCGCCGCCCCAGGCCTCGACGGAGAGCAGTTCGGGCAGCAGCTTGGATACTGCCGGTCCGGCCGCCACGAGGTCCCGGGTCCGGACGCGGGTGGCCAGCAGGGACTGGTGCGCGTCGCGGAAGGTGGTGTCGGTGACGGCGACGGCGTCCTGCTCGCGCAGGGCCTTCGCGAAGCCCTCCGGGCCGAGTTCGAGCAGCCGCTGCCGGGACCCCAAGGGGGCGTCACTGTCCGTCAGGGCGGGCAGCTTGTCGGCCGGGTCGGTGTGTGCCGTGAGCTCGCCGTTGGGCTTGTTGACGGTGACCTCGGCGAGCCAGGTCAGCAGCTTGGTGCCGCGGTCCGCGGAGACGCGGGCCTTGAGCAGTTCGGGGCGTTCGTCGATGAACGAGGTGGCGACGTCACCGGCGACGAAGTCCGGGTCGTCCAAAACGGCCTGCAGGAAGGAAATGTTGGTGGAGACGCCGCGGATCCGGAACTCGGCCAGGGCGCGCCGGGCGCGGGCGACGGCGGTCTTGTAGTCGCGGCCGCGGCAGGTCAGCTTGACCAGCATCGAGTCGAAGTGCGGGCTGATCTCGGCGCCGGAGTAGACGGTGCCGCCGTCGAGCCGCACACCGGCGCCGCCGGCCGAACGGTAGCCGGTGATCTTTCCGACGTCGGGGCGGAAGCCGTTTGCCGGGTCCTCGGTGGTGATGCGGGACTGCAGTGCGGCGCCGTTGAGCTTGACGGTCTCCTGCGAGAGGCCGAGGTCGGCGAGGGTCTCGCCGGAGGCGATCCGCAGCTGGGCCTGGACGAGGTCGACGTCGGTGACTTCCTCGGTGACGGTGTGCTCGACCTGGATGCGCGGGTTCATCTCGATGAAGACGTGCTGGCCGGCCCGCTCGCCGACGGTGTCGACGAGGAACTCCACGGTGCCGGCGTTGACGTAGTTCAGGGCCTTGGCGAACTTCACGGCGTCCCGGTAGAGCGCCTGCCGGATGCCCTCATCGAGGTTCGGCGCGGGGGCAATCTCGATCACCTTCTGGTGGCGGCGCTGGATGGAGCAGTCGCGCTCGAAGAGGTGCATGACGTTGCCCTCGGCGTCGGCGAGGATCTGCACTTCGATGTGCCGCGGGCGCAGCACCGCCTGTTCCAGGAACATGGTGGGGTCACCAAAGGCGGCGTCGGCCTCGCGCATGGCGGCCTGCAGGGCCTCGGGCAACGCGTCCCGGGTGTCCACCCGGCGCATGCCGCGGCCGCCGCCGCCGGCGACGGCCTTCGCAAAGATGGGGAAGCCGATTTCGTCCGCGGCGGCGATGAGTTCGTCGACGTCCTTGGACGGTTGGCTCGACTTGAGCACCGGGACGCCGGCCTTGCGGGCGGCCTCCAGTGCGGCGACCTTGTTGCCGGCCAGTTCAAGGACTTCTGCCGGCGGTCCAACGAAGGTGATGCCGGCGGCAGCCGCGGCGCGCGCCAGGTTGGGGTTCTCCGAGAGGAATCCGTAGCCGGGGTAGATCGCGTCGGCCCCGGCCTCCTTCGCCACGCGCACCACCTCGTCGACATCGAGGTACGCCCGGACCGGGTGCCCCTCCTCGCCGATCAGATACGCCTCATCCGCCTTCTGGCGGTGGATCGAGTTACGGTCCTCGGTCGGGAACACTGCAACGGTCTTGGCACCCAGCTCATAGCTGGCGCGGAAGGCGCGGATGGCGATTTCGCCGCGGTTAGCCACCAGAATCTTGGAAAACATACTTCTCCTGCATCATCGCGGGTGGTTCGGTAAGTCGTCACAGTTTCTAAGACTGGTGTGCGCAAACACAAATCATTGTGGCGCCCATCACAGCATTATGCGTCATTTCGGCGGCATTGGGCAGATCGCTCTCGCGCGGGGGGCTCCACAGCGGTCCGGGCACCCGCCGGCCCGGATAAGTCGGGCCGGATGAGAAAGGTTTCGGTGCCGGGTCAACATATGATGAGTTGGTGGGTGGCGCATGCACGCCCCGGTCCGAAGGAACGCACGGGCCGGCATGACCCAGTCTCGGCAACCGGCGTTAGGTATTGGTTTTTCAAGTGCAAGTAGTCAGCATCAGCAGCCTCAAAGGCGGTGTCGGCAAGACCTCCGTGACAACCGGACTGGCGTCGGCCGCACTCGCAGCCGGCATCCCCACCCTCGTGGTCGACCTTGACCCGCATGCGGATGCCAGCACCGCCCTCGGCGTCCGGCCCGATGAACAACTCGACATCGGCCGGATGCTCAAGTCCCCGCGCCGGGCCCGCCTCGCCGACAACGTTGTCCCCAGCGGATGGGTGGAGCACAGCGCTTCTTCCAAGGGAACAGCAGCGTCCGTACTGGATGTCGCCATCGGCTCGGCCTATACCGGAATCTACGACCGGCCCGACCTCGGCCGCCGCGACCTGCGCCGACTCTCCGCCGTGCTGGCAGGTGCCGGGCAGTACGAACTAGTGCTGATCGACTGCCCGCCCTCGCTGAACGGCCTGACCCGGATGGCCTGGTCCGCCAGCGACAAAGTCGCCCTGGTCGCCGAGCCGGGACTGTTCTCCGTCGCGGGCACCGAGCGCACCATGCGCGCCATCCAGCTGTTCCGGCAGGAATTCGCGCCAGGCCTCTCCCCCGCAGGCATTGTCGCCAACCGGGTGCGGACCGGCTCCTCGGAGCACACCTTCCGTCTGGCCGAGATGCAGTCCATGTTCGGCGAACTGCTGCTCACCCCGCACATCCCGGAGCAGGCGAACTGGCAGCAGATCCAGGGCGCGGCCCACTCGGTCCATCACTGGCCCGGGGACTCCGCCAAGAACGCCGCGGCGTTGTTCGACACGCTGCTAGGCAACCTGATGGGGGCCGGCGGTACCGGGGAGCTGGCGGCTGCGGGCATGGTCCGCAACCGCAGCCAGCGTTAGCTGTACTGTTCCGGCTCGAAGTCCGGCCTCCCGGATGGAGGACAACAAGAAGCGGACGGCGATGCCAAAGACACCCTGTCCGCCCTGGACCAGGTCGATGACTTCATCCGCCGAGGTGCACTCGTAGACGCTCGCGCCGTCACTCATCAGCGTGATCTGGGCGAGGTCTTCGACCCCGCGCTCCCGGAGGTGCTCGACGGCGGTGCGGATCTGCTGCAGGGAGACGCCGGTGTCGAGGAGCCGCTTGACGACCTTGAGGACGAGGATGTCGCGGAAGCCGTAGAGGCGCTGCGACCCGGAGCCGGCGGCGCCGCGCACGGCGGGTTCGACGAGCCCGGTGCGTGCCCAGTAGTCCAGCTGGCGGTAGGTGATCCCGGCCGCCTTGCACGCGGTGGGGCCGCGGTAACCCGCGTCTTCGTCCAGGACGGGAAGATCCTCGGTGAAGAGCAGGCCCTGGGCACCGCTCGCGGGCACAGCAACGCCTGCCGTCGAGGTCTGCTTGAGCTCGCCTGCTTCGCCTTTCGGACTCACGTGGATCCTCCTTGTCATGAGTTCCCGCGGGAACTTGCAGCAACGACGCGCTGTCCGGGACCTGCGTCGGACCGAGTAGGCACGAAAATCATCCGTGTAGTTTCGGCTCCGGCTGCTCTGTCCAGTGTGACTTGCGCGGCTGTTGTATGCAATGGGAACTTGTACCTCCGACGTTAGGCCTGCCGGGGCCCAAGGTCAAAGACGTTGGGGGTATTGCCGGGGCGTGTCGAAACTTTCGACCTCGACTTTAAGCTTAGGGCCGTTTCAGCCGGCGAAATCCTCGGGTTCGACGTCGTCCAGGAACTCGCGGAAGCGGCGCAGCTCGCCCTCTTCGTCGACGGCGGGCCCCGGCTGGGCCTCCTCGCCGTCGTCGTGCTCGGTGATCCGCACACCGGCTTCTTCCATCACGGCGTCCGCGCACCAGATCCGGCATTTGGCCCGCAGGGCCAGGGCCAGGGCATCCGAGGCCCTCGAGCTGACGGTGGTGCCGTCTTCGAACTGGAGCTGGCCGTAGAAGATGTTGTCCTCGACCGCCACGATATTGACGCTGACGATCGTGTGGCCCAATGCCTCGACAACGTCCACCAGCAGGTCGTGCGTCATCGGCCGCGGCGGGACCACACCCTGCTGGGCCAGGGCGATGGCGCTGGCCTCCGGGGTGCCGATCCAGATGGGGACGTGGCGCTCCCCGTGCATCTCCTTGAGCAGCACAAGCGGTTGGTTGGACGGCAATTCAATCCGTACGCCTACGATTTCCACCTCAATCATCAGATGTCCATCCTCGAGATGCGGTCCTGGACCAGGGCCCGGTGCAGCGTCAGGCAGAGTTCGCTGATTTCGCGGGCGGCCTCGGCGGCGCGGGCGTGAGAGGCGGCGTCCTTCCGCGAGGTCAGGGTCGCCACCGCCCGTTCCACCAGCCCGAATTCGCGTTCGGCGGCGGCCTGGAACGGGCGCAGGTGCCGCGGTTCCAGGCCGTGGCCCTCCAGTTGCACGCAGGCCCGGGCAACCTGCAGGGCATGTTCATCGAATTTGCCGTTGACGTGGCCGATCAGGCCGAAGCTGAGCAGGGATTCGAGCAACGGCACGCTGGCCCCGGACTCGGTGCGGAGCTGCTCTTCGCTGAGCAGGCGTACCCGGTGGTTCAGTTCGGCGGCGAGTTGGTCCGAGACGATCCGCGGCGAGACCGTGACCCCGGGAGGGAGGTTGTCCGGGCGTTCGCCGCGGTCAATCGCGTCGAGGTAGTCCTTGATCACCTTCAGTGGCAGGTACTGGTCCCGCTGCAGGGCCAGCACAAAACGGAGACGCTCGACGTCGCCCTCGGAGTACTGCCGGTACCCGGCGGGAGTCCGCTGCGGGTTGATGAGTCCCTTTTCTTCAAGGAACCGGATTTTCGACGCGGTCATGTTGGGGAAGTCGTCGCTCAGTTGAGCCAGGACCTCCCCGATGTTCAGGACCTGGGGTCCGCGCCGTTCGGCTTGTGCCATGGCCACAGGCAACTACCCCGATATCAGACGTTGCCTGCGGTACGGGCAGGGCTGAGGTAGAAGGTGAGCCGGAACTTGCCGATCTGCACCTCGTTACCGGACTTCAGCTCCACACTGTCGACACGGTCGTGGTTGACGTAGGTGCCGTTCAGGCTCCCGGTGTCCACGACCTCGAAGCTGCGCGCCGTGCGGCGGAATTCAACGTGGCGGCGCGAGACCGTGACGTCGTCGAGGAAGATATCGGCGTCCGGGTGGCGGCCCGCCGTCGTGACGTCCGAGTCGAGCAGGAAGCGGGCGCCGGCGTTGGGGCCGCTGTGTGCCACCAGCAGGGCGGACCCTGCGGGCAACGACTCGATGGCCGTGCGTTCCTCGACCGAAACCTTCGGGGTGAGGGTGGGCTCGTCGCGCACGGGAGTGAGATGGATCGATGTGGTCTCCGAGGCTTTCACTCCACCCGTGCCGTATTCACCGGTGTCGTTCTGTCCGTGCCCAACCATTGAGTCCTCCTCATTCGTTGCAGGTGTCCCCCCTGCAAACAACGCATGCCGTCCGGAAAAGCCTGGCAGATCCGGTAGTCAGTCCCCCCGGCCGGCCACTGTGTCCAGTAATTGCTGTCTCCAACAACTGCTGTGTCCAGTAACACGGCCCGGAGACCTTCCCATTAGCCTACCTGTTGTTCGTACTCCGATGCACTGAGCAACGACTCCACGGCGTCGGCTTCTGCGAGCTTGATTTCGATCAGCCAGCCCTCGCCGTAGGGATCCGAATTGATCAGGGCGGAATCGGTGTCCAGGGCCTCGTTGCGGGCCACTACCTCGCCACTGACCGGGGCGTAGATGTCGCTGACACTCTTGGTGGACTCGACCTCCCCCACGACGTCGTTGGCCTTGATGTCAGTGCCGACCTCCGGCATCTGGGCGTAGACGACGTCCCCGAGCGCGTCCTGGGCAAAATCCGTGATCCCCACACGCACGACTCCGTCGGCATTCGGGGCGGAGACCCATTCGTGTTCCGCGGTGTAGGACAGCTCTTCGGGAATGATGCTCATGGCGGGCCTTTCGTCTGGTCAATCACCAAGGTCGACGGCGGCCGATCGAACGGGCCGCCGCTGAAAGTATAGGCATATCCGGCCGGACCCCGGGAGGACTCTGGCATGATGGGGCCATGGCAGCACCTGCACCCGTTCCGGTCGGATTTGCCCATGCCTGAGCTACCGGAAGTGGCAGCCCTCGCGGATTTCCTGGACACGCGCCTGCGCGGTGCGGTCCTCACGAAAATCCAGATCGTCTCGTTTGCGGTACTGAAGACGGCGGATCCTCCCATCTCGGCGTTGGAAGGCAGGACCGTGACGGGGGTGCGCCGCCATGGCAAGTTCGTGGACCTGGAGGCCGACGGGCTGCATCTTGTCTTTCACCTTGCCCGCGCCGGCTGGGTGCGGTTCACCGACGCGCCCACCGGCGCGGTGCTGAAAATGGGCAGCGGGCATATCGCGGCGCGGCTGTCATTTTCCAGCGGGGGCGGACCACTTGACCTGGACCTGACCGAGGCCGGCACCAAGAAGAGCCTGGCGGTCTACCTGGTCCGCAGCCCGACGGATGTGCCGGGGATCGCGGCGCTCGGACCGGATCCGTTCAGCCCGGGGTTCGACGTCGAGACCCTGGCCGGGATCCTCGCGGCCGGCAAGCAGCAGATCAAGGGGCTGCTGCGCAGCCAGGGCGTCATCGCCGGCATCGGGAACGCCTACAGCGATGAGATTCTGCACGCGGCCAGGATCTCCCCGTTCGCCATCGCCGGCGCCCTGGACCGGGCGGCGGTAGAGCGCCTGTACGACGCCGTCCACGAAATCCTGGGCACGGCACTGGCCGAGGCCCGCGGGAAACCGCCGGCCGAACTCAAGGACGCCAAGCGGAGCCACATGCGGGTGCACGGCCGGGCCGGCGAAGCATGCCCGGTCTGCGGAGACACCGTGCGAGAGGTCTCCTTTGCCGACACCGCGCTGCAGTACTGCCCGCACTGCCAGACGAAGGGAAAGACCCTGGCGGACCGCCGGACGTCGCGCTTTTTGAAGTAGGACTTTTCCAGGAGCCGCTTTACGAAGTCGACCGGTCCGGGAAACAGAAAACCCCGCCATTCCGTTGCCGGAATGGCGGGGTACTTTCTGTTGGTCGGGCTGACAGGATTTGAACCTGCGACCCCTTGACCCCCAGTCAAGTGCGCTACCAAGCTGCGCTACAGCCCGTTGGTTCCGCCGTTCTCCGCTCTTGATGATGTCCTGTTGTTATCCAATGGATTTCATCCGAGCAGTCCGGCCGAACCACCTCCAAAAGCTTACACGATTCCGGAGGGTGCCCGTGACACTTTCACTTGTGTCACGGGAACTTTTTCCCTCGGCGGGCGCGTTCGGAATTAGCGCTTCTTGCCGCGCTTTTCCCGGACCCTCATGTTTACCTCGATCGGCGTGCCCTCGAAGCCGAAGGTTTCGCGGAGCCGGCGGGTGATGAAGCGGCGGTAGCCGGGATCCAGGAAGCCGGTGGTGAAGAGCACGAACTTCGGCGGCCGGCTGGAGGCCTGGGTGCCGAAGAGAATGCGGGGCTGCTTGCCGCCGCGGACCGGGTGCGGGTGTGCCGCCACCAGTTCGCCGAGGAAGGCGTTGAGCCGTCCGGTGGGGATGCGCTTGTCCCAGCTCTCCAGCGCGGTGTCCAGGGCAGGAACCAGCCGGTCCTTGTGCCAGCCGGTCTTGGCCGAGATGTTGACGCGCGGCGCCCACGCCACGTGGGCGAGGTCCTGTTCGATTTCGCGTTCCAGGTAGGTGCGGCGTTCGTCGTCGAGCAGGTCCCACTTGTTGAACGCGAGCACCAGCGCGCGGCCGGACTCTATCGCGAGTTGCAGGATGCGTACGTCCTGCTCGCTGAGCACCTCGTCCACGGCGAGGAGCACGACGGCGACCTCGGCCTTTTCGAGCGCGCTCTGGGTGCGCAGCGAGGCGTAGAAGTCGGCGCCCTGGGCCATGTGCTGGCGGCGGCGGATGCCGGCCGTGTCGACGAAGCGCCAGGTGCGGCCGCCGAGTTCGATGAACTCGTCGACCGGGTCACGGGTGGTGCCGGCGGTGTTGTCGACGACGACGCGTTCGGAGCCGGCGAGCTTGTTCAGCAGCGAGGACTTGCCGACGTTCGGCCGGCCGATCAGGGCGATCCGGCGCGGGCCGCCGCTGCGCTCGAGTCCTTCGATCGTGGAGAACTCCGGCAGCGTGTCCATGACATGGTCGAGCAGGTCGGCGACGCCGCGGCCGTGCAGGGCGGAGACCGGGTACGGCTCGCCGAAGCCGAGGCCCCAGAGCGCGGCCGAGTCGGCTTCCTGGGCGAAGTCGTCGACCTTGTTGGCCACCATGATGACCGGCTTCTTCGACTTGCGCAGCATCTTCATGACGCCTTCGTCCGTGGCGGTCGCGCCGACGGCGGAGTCCACCACGAACAGCACGGCGTCGGCGAGCTCCACGGCCATCTCGGCCTGCTCGGCGACGCGGGCGTGAATGCCCCGGGCGTCGTGCTCCCAGCCGCCGGTGTCAACCACGGTGAAGTTCCGGCCGTTCCAGTGCGCCGAGTACATAACGCGGTCACGGGTGACGCCGGGGGTGTCCTCCACGACGGCTTCGCGGCGGCCCAGGATGCGGTTGACCAGGGTGGACTTGCCGACGTTCGGCCGGCCGATGATGGCCAGGACGGGGTCAAGCTTGACCGGGCCGTCGAAGTCCTCGTCCTCGTAGCGCCCGCTCAGCAGGGCGGCGTCTTTCTCGTCCAGTTCGTAGTCGTCCAGGCCGGCGCGGAGCGAGGCCGCGCGGAGCTCGGCTTCCTCGTCGTCCAGGGCGGCAAGATTCTCCGCCACCTGGTCCGTGCCGGTGGGCGTGTATTCGTCTTCGCCGGCGCCAAAATGGCCGGGGGTTTGAGTCGTATCGCTCATTGCACTTTCCTTAGGTGGTGATCTGCCGGCGTCGCGGCTACTGCTGTCTGTGGTTCTTGCGGTGAATCCGCGTCGGGCAGGCGCTGCCCGCTGCTCTGAATTGTGTCCTGGACGTGCCGTGCCAGTGCGGCGCGGATCTCGGTTCCCACCCTGTCCATTGAAGCACGCCCGGTCTCCCCGGGCCTGCGGCTGACGGTGAGGGCCCCGCCGAAGCTGACGTGCAGCCGCCGGCCGGGACGGGGAACCGCGTTGAGGTGCTCGCCGCTGATCCTGGTCCCGAGGATGGCTACCGGGATCACGGTGGCCCCCGAGTTCAGCGCGAGCCAGGCCACCCCGTTGTTGATGGCGGCGGCCTCTCCGCTCCCCCGCGTGCCTTCGGGCAGGATCCCGACGCACCGTCCGGCGTCGAGGACGCTCTTGGCCCGTTCCAGCGCCGCCCGGTCACCCGAACGGTCCACCGCCAACTGGCCGGAGGCCTTCAGGACCAGGCCCAGGAAGCCCTTGAACATCTCCTTCTTGACGAAGATGTGCATCGGCCGCGGCGCCGCACCGAACATGACCGGGCCGTCCAGGAAACTGATGTGGTTTCCGGCGAAGATGACCGGCCCCGCCGCCGGGACGTTGGCGCGGCCCTGGACGGAGGTCCGGTACACCAGATGGTCCAGCAGCCAGCCGACCGGCCGGCTCCAGGCCATGGTCCCGTGCTTGAACCAGCGGCCGGGAAGCTGCGCCCCGGCTGAGCCCTCAGTCACGGTTGATGGCCGTGTGGTTGATGGCCGTGTGGTTGATGGCCGTGTGGGTGACGACCCGGTGCACGATCCCGAGGGCCGCGTCAACGGTCTGGGCAAAGTCCAGGTCCGAGGAGTCCAGCGTGACCACGCCGTCGGCGGCCTGCGTGAAGTTCACCACGGTGGAGTCCTTGGCGTCCCGCGCAGTGACCTGCGCGGCAAGCTGTTCGGCGTTCTGGCTGCCGCCGAGCTGGATGCCGCGGCGGCGAAGCCGGGCCTCTTCGCTGGCGGTGAGCAGCATGCGCACCTCGGCATTGGGAGCGACGACGGTGGTGATGTCCCGGCCCTCCACCACCATGCGGCGGTGGTGCTTTTCGATCAGCGCGCGCTGCCGGCGGATCAGTTCGGTCCGTGCCCCGAGCGTGGTGGCGACCGCGCTGACCGCAGCGGAGATGCCCGGTTCACGGATGGCCTCGGTGATGTCGGCACCCGCGACCCGGACGTACTCTTCCTGCGGGCTGGTGCTGATCTCCAGTTGGAGCGTCTCGGCAGCGGCTTCGATGGCTTCGGCGTCGGCGAGGTCCAGGCCGGTGTCAAGGCAGAACCAGGTCAGGGCCCGGTACATGGCGCCGGTGTCGAGGTAGGCCAGCCTGAGCCGGCGCGCCACCTCTTTGCTGACGCTGGATTTGCCGGAGCCGGAGGGGCCGTCGATTGCGACGACGAGGCTCTTGCCGGGGCGGACGACGTCCACCGTTTCAATGAGTTCCTGGGTCATTACTGGAGTACCCGCCATCCACGGTCGTTGAGGGCTTCGATGAGCAGCTCGTGCTTGTTGGGCAGCACGGAGAGTTCCACCATGCCGACATTCTGTCCTGAGGAGTGGTCCAGCCGGAGGTCCTCGAGGTTGACGCCGATCTCGCCGATCTCGGTCAGGAGCCTGGCGATCTGGCCGGGCGTGTCGTCCACCAGGACGGTCAGCCAGGAGTAGGCCTGCGGCGGTCCGCCGTGCTTGCCCGGGATCCGGGCCTGGCCGGCGTTGCCTTCGCTGATCAGCTGGGCAAGGTCCAGCCTGGCACCGGGCGCGGTCGGATCTTCGAGGGTTCCGATCAGCCGGTTCAGGTCCTCGCGGACGCCGTAAAGGATCTCCACGACCTTGCCCGCGTTGGCGCCGAGGATCTGCACCCAGAGCGTGGGGTCGCTCGCGGCGATCCTGGTCACGTCCCGCAGCCCGTTGCCGGCCAGCGAGAGCGCGTGCAGCGGGGTTCCCTGCAGCCGGCTGGCTACGAGGGAGGACATGACCTGGGGCAGGTGCGAGACCAGCGCCACGGCCTCGTCGTGTTCCTCGGCACCGAATTCGGAGACGACGGCGCCCAGGTCCCCGGCCAGCGCACGCGCCGCCTGCAGGGCCTCGGGCCGGGTTTCCGGCGTGGGGCAGAGCACCCACGGCATCGAGGTGAACAGTTCCCCGCGGGCGGCGACGGGGCCGGACTTTTCCCGGCCCGCCATCGGGTGGGTGCCGACGTAGCGGCCCAGGTCGGCGCCGCGCTCGCGCAGCTCCGCCTGGATGGACGCCTTGACGCTCGCAATGTCCACCACAACGGCCTGCGGGTAGTCCGCGAGGGCGCGGGCGACGACGTCGGAGGTCACGTCCGGCGGCGCGGCGACCACGACGAGTTCCGGCGTTTCGCCGTCAAGGCGCGCCAAGGGCAGGCCTGCGCCGATGTCGACGGCGACGGCCTGGTTGGTAGGCGACGGGTCGGAGAGGAACACGGCGACGCCGCGGCCCCGGAGCCCCAGCCCGATGCTGGTGCCCAGCAGTCCGGTGCCCACGACCACGACCGGCCCGTTCAGGTGGCCGCGGCCGTGGGTGCGAAAAGCGGACATGCCTTACAGCCCCACGGATGCCAGCAGGTGGCCGACTTCCTGCTTGCCGAGGTTGCGGATGCTGCCCTGGCGCTGGTCGCCCAGGCCGATGGGACCGACCTTGACGCGGACCAGGCGCAGTACCGGGAAACCGACGGCGTCGAAGAGGCGCCGCACAATGCGGTTCTTGCCCGAGTGCAGCACGACCTCGATCAGCACGTGGCCCGGGGTCGAGTCGACGAGCTTGAAGGAGTCGACCGAGGCAATGCCGTCCTCGAGTTCGACGCCGGCCTTGAGCTGCGCGCCGACGCCCTGCGGGAACGGCCCGCGGACCTGGACGAGGTACGTCTTGGGCACCTCGTAGGAGGGGTGCGTCAGGCGGTTGGCGAGTTCGCCGTCGTTCGTCAGGAGCAGGAGCCCCTCGGTGGCGACATCGAGCCGGCCGACGTGGAAAAGGCGTTCGCCGTGGTGGTTGCGGACGAAATCGCTGACGCACGGACGGCCGTCCGGGTCTTCCATCGTGGAGACAACGCCCTTGGGCTTGTTGAACACCATGTAGACCATGTTTTCGTCCAGCTGGATGCGCAGGCCGTCCACGTGGATCACGGACGCCTTGGGGTCGACGCGCATGCCGAGCTCGGTGACGACCTGGCCGTCGACCTCGACGCGGCCTTCGGCGATCATTTCCTCGCAGACGCGCCGGGAGGCGACGCCGGCGGAGGCCATGACCTTTTGCAGACGGACACCGTCGGCATCGTGCAGTTCGGACTGCGGCACGGGTCCGCGCGGGCCGCGTTTGCGGGCCGGCTTCCGGACCGGGCCGAGGTTCTGGCCGAAGCGTTCGCCGCCGAACGCGCTGGAACCGGTGGCCTTGGCCGCTCCGGCGCCGATGCGCGGCTTGGGCTTGAGCGCGCCCGGCGTACCGGGGACCTTGCCGGCACCGGGCTTGCGTGCCGCAGGCTTGCGGGCGGCCGGCTTACGCGCTGCCGGCTTGGCGCCGTTGCGGTCCCCGGATTCCGGAGCTGAACCCGCGGGGTTCAGGTCCGGATCGATGAAAGCCTCTTCGCGCGGCTTGGGCCGCTTGAACGGGCGGTCGCCGCCGCCCTTGGAGAAGTCGCGCTGGCCTCGGCCGGCGCCGCCCGCACCCTGGGTGCGTGCTGATTGATGTCCGGCGCTGGTGCGTCCCGAACCGTTACGTGGTGAACCCTGGCGTCCCGCCTGTGTCATGACCCGTCCTTCGTTTGTTGGCCCGCGGCGGCTGCCTCACGGCAGCCCCCACCGGCCGGGCAAATGGTTCTGCCCTGGTGGATACTCGTTACGTAGGCAGCATTCCTGCCTACATTCTTCCTGCGTCGTAAAACTCTGCTATGCCTTCAAGCCCTGGAAGATGGGGCGAAAGCTGAGGCAACTCAGCCACCGAGCCGATTCCCATACGTTCGAGGAAATACGACGTCGTGCGGTACAGGATGGCCCCGGACTCAGGATCGGTTCCCGAATCCTCGATCAGTCCGCGCTGGGTCAGCGTCCGCACGACGGAGTCAACATTGACCCCTCGAATTGCAGACACCCGCGCCCTGGAAACGGGCTGGCGGTAGGCGATGACGGCGAGCGTTTCGAGCGCCGCCTGCGTCAGCCTGGCTGTCTGTCCTTCCAGCACGAATCCGCCTACGACGTCGGCGAACTCAGCGCGGGAATAGATCCGCCAGCCTCCGGCGATATTCCGCAATTCAAAACCCCGGGGGGCGGCACCGAAACCAGCACGATTAATCGCAGTGCTGGCGTCGTCCGCATCCGGGGCATTACCAGTATAGCCGTTATACTCCCGTTGCAGTTCCCCGAGCAGGCCCTCGACGACGTCGACCGTCAGGTTCAGGCCGGCGGCCAGCTCCGTGGCCGTGGCCGGTTCGTCGACCACCATGAGCACGGCCTCCAGCGCGGCACGGGCGCCGCCGGGCAGTCCGGAAACGTCCGGAACCCGGGAGTCGCCAGCGTCGGATCCGGCCGCGCCTGATGGGGCCCCGCCGGCTGTGGCAGAGGTGGGTGCTTCGGTCACGGCTGCTCCTCGTATTCTTCGCTCAGCTTGTCGCTGCTCCAGTCCGGGTCGTCGGCGGTCCAGTGCACGGACAGCTCGCCGAGGGGAAGCAGTTGGTCGAAGCCCACTGCCTTGTCCCGGAACATTTCCAGCAGCGCGAGGAACCGGGCCACCACTACGAGGGTGGACTCGGCGTCGGCGATCAGGGCCCGGAAGGTGAGTGCCTTGCCAAGACGCAGGCGGTGGCCGATGATTTCGGCCTGCTCCTTCACGCTTACCGGCGTGCCATGCAGGTGTTCGAGGCCCACTTCGGTGGGGGCTGCTTCCTTGGGCTTCAGGGCCGCTTCGGCCAGAGCCGCGAACTGCTGCGGGGTGTGCTTCCAGACCAGCTCGGGCAGGAGGGCGGCGAACTGGCCCTCCAGGGCGACCTGCCGCGGGTAGCGCCGGCCCTCCAGCTCCAGCGTCGAGCCGATCAGTCCGGCAACCTGCTTGAAGGCCTTGTACTGGAGCAACCGGGCGAAGAGCAGGTCGCGGGCTTCGAGCAGCGCGATGTCCTCGTCGTCCTCGACCTCGCCGGCGGGCAGCAGCCTGGCCGCCTTGAGGTCCAGCAAGGTGGCGGCGATGACCAGGAATTCGCTGGCCTCGTCCAGGGCCCAGTCCTCCCCCAGCCGTTGCAGCCCCTTGATGTATTTGATGAACTCGTCGGTGACCGTGGCCAGCGCCACCTCGGTGATGTCCAGCTGGTGCTTGGAGATCAGGCCCAGCAGCAGGTCGAAAGGGCCGGTGAAGTTGGCCAGCCGGACCTCGAATCCGGGCTTCTTCCCGGGCGGCGACAGCTCTGCCGTCGCGGTTCCCGTCACCGCCATAGCCCTGGTTAGGGCGCGCCGCCGCGCGAAATCAGCTCTTTGGCCAGGCGGCGGTAGGCGTCGGCACCGGCGTGGTTGCCGGCGTAGCTGGTAATCGGCTCGGCAGCCACGGTGGCGTCGGCGAACTTGATGGAGCGCTTGATCACGGTCTCGAAGACCTTGTCCCCGAAGGCCTCCACCAGCCGGGCGATGACCTCGCGGCCGTGCAGGGTGCGGGAGTCGTACATGGTGGCGAGGACGCCGTCGACCTGCAGGCGGGGGTTCAGCCGGTCCTGGACCTTGTCGATCGTCTCGACCAGCAGCGCCACGGCGCGCAGGGCGAAGAATTCACAGATCAGCGGGATGATGACGCCGTGCGCCGCGGTCAGCGCGTTGACCGTGAGCAGCCCGAGCGAGGGCTGGCAGTCGATCAGGACAACGTCGTAGTCGTCTTCGACCTTTTTCAGGGCCCGGTCCAGGACCTGTTCACGGGCGACCTCGTTCACGAGCTGGACTTCCGCAGCGGAGAGGTCGATGTTGGCCGGCAGCAGGTCCACATTTTCGACGCCGGTCTTCTGGATGGCGTCGCGGATGTCGACCTTGCGGTCCATCAGCACGTTGTAGACCGTGAGGTCCAGCTCGTGCGGATTGGTGCCGAGGCCGGCAGAGAGGGCGCCCTGCGGGTCGAAGTCGACCAGCAGCACGCGGCGGCCGTATTCGGCCAGGGCAGCGGCCAGGTTGATGGTGGACGTGGTTTTGCCCACGCCGCCCTTCTGGTTGACCATGGCGATGACCCGGGCCGGGCCGTGGGATGACAGCGGCGCGGGCTCCGGAAAGTCGCGTTGGGGGCGCCCGGTGGGGCCCATGATGGCGTCTTCCAGGTCGAGTCCGGTGCCTTCCAGAGTGGCTGAACCCTGTTCGCTGCTCACGTATCTATCCACACTTTCGATGACGGTGATTTTCGTGCCTGACCCTGCCGGCTGCTTGTTGTGCTGACTGGCTCATGTTGCGGCCTCATCTTGCTTGCGGCCGCCCGGCAAGGATCGTTATTCCTCCCAAGGTTACAGCCCCCGACACGGTATTCGACGGACCTTGACAACCGCCGTTCCGCGCGCCTTGACCCTCTGGTAGAGGTCGAGGGTTGCCTGGCGCCGGGGCCCCGCCGCAAACGAAACCGCCCGGACGCGGGGTGCGCGTCCGGGCGATTTCAGTGCGTTCGGGCTGGTGCTCAGGCGTTGACCGGCACCGGCTGCGCGGCCTGGCCGGCTGGCTGGTCGGCGGCCACGTGCCCGGTGTGGCCGGCGATCATGGTCTGCTCGTCGAAGGGCTCGGCGCCGGAGAGGACACGCTCGACCTGTCCGCCGTCGATCTCCTTGACCCAGGTGCCGATCAGGACGGTCGCCACGGCGTTGCCGGTGAAGTTGGTCAGCGCGCGGGCCTCGGACATGAAGCGGTCGATGCCGACAATCATGCCCACGCCGCCAAGCAGTTCCGGACGGTGGGCCTGCAGGCCCGCTGCCAGGGTGGCGAGGCCGGCGCCGGTGACGCCGGCGGCGCCCTTGGAGGCGATGATCATGAAGATCAGCAGCGAGATCTGGGCGCCCAGGTCCAGCGGGGTGCCCATCGCGTTGGCGACGAACAGGGAGGCCATGGTCAGGTAGATGGCCGTGCCGTCGAGGTTGAAGGAGTAGCCGGTGGGGACCGTGACGCCGACGACGGGCTTGGAGACACCGAGGTGTTCCATCTTCGCGATCAGGCGGGGCAGGGCCGCTTCGGAGGAGGACGTGGAGAAGATCAGCAGGTATTCGCGGCCGAGGTAACGCATCAGGCGGAAGATGTTGACACCCGAGACGACCTGGAGCAGGCCGCCCAGGATCACGACGATGAACACCGCGCAGGTGATGTAGAAGGCGACCATGAGGGTGGCCATGCTGATGATGGCCTGCACGCCGGTGGCGCCGACGACGGCGGCGATCGCACCGAATGCGCCGACCGGGGCGAGCCACATGACCATGATCAGGATGCGGAACACGAGGGCCTGGCCGTGGCCGATGGCCTTCAGGATCGGGGTGCCCTGCGGGCCCATCTTCTGTAGCGCGAAGCCGACCAGGATGGCGGCGAGCAGGGTGGGCAGCACGGGGATGTCGCCCGGGATGATGCCGAGCAGGAAGTCGACGGTGCTGTCCGTGGCGGCCTTCTTGTTGGGATCGTACGGGGCGAGCTTGAGGCCCTCACCCGGGTGGATCAGGTTGCCGACGACGAGGCCGATGGCCAGCGCGAAGGTCGACATGACGATGAAGTAGCCGAGGGCCAGGCCGCCGACCTTGCCGACCGTGGCGGCCTTGGCGATCGAGCCGATGCCCAGCACGATGGTGCAGAAGATGACGGGGGCGATCATCATCTTGATGAGCTTGATGAAGCCGTCGCCGAGCGGCTTGAGGGACTTGCCGACCTCGGGGAAGATCAGGCCGACCAGGGCGCCGAGGACCACGGCGACAATGACTGCGATGTACAGGTAGTGGGACTTGTCCAGCCCCTTGCGCTTTTTGACCGGCGCCGCGGCGGTTGCCGCTGACTCTCCTCGTTGAGAGGCCATGGTGTTCTCCTTGGATAGGCTGGACTTCGATGCGGCTTGGGGTGCGCATCACGTCCGTTCTGCGTGTTTCTCCATCATTGGGGATGAAGTGACGCGCATCACCGTTGCGTTCATATTGGTCATGGAAGGTGCAGTTGATCCATCACTGGAGCATCGCCCGCAGGCTGTTTGTGGCCCACTTGCTGTTCATGCTGGCCCTGACCGCCGTCGTCGGCACGGCCACCTTCGTCGACGCCCGCGACCACGCCTACGAGGAAGCCGGCCGGCGGATGGCCGGGATCGCCACCGCGGTGGCAGACAACCCCCTGGTGCTGCAGGCGGCGAGCGCCCCCAATCCCTCGGCGAGGCTCCAGCCCTACGCCCTGGAGGTGATGCGGGACGCCCGCGCGGACTTCATCACGATCATGGCGCCGGACCGGACCCGGTGGACCCATCCCCGCAACGAGGAGCTGGGCAAGCCCTACATCGGCTCGATCGACGCGGCCCTGCGCGGCGAGGTCTTCACCGAGATCATGGCCGGCACACTCGGACCGTCCGTGCGGACGATCGCCCCGGTCAAGGACGCCGACGGCAAGGTCCGGGCCCTGGTGGCGGCGGGCGTGACGGTGGGGACGGTGGATGTCGCGTTTTCCGGCCGCCTGCCGGCGCTGCTCGCGATCGCAGTGGCCCTGCTGGCCGGCGGTTCGGTGGCCTCCTGGCTGCTGGGCCGCTACCTCCGCCGGGTTACCCGCGGCTGGGGCCCGGAGCAGCTGGCGCAGCTGTTCGCCTATTACGAGTCGGTGCTCCACTCGGTCCGCGAGGGGGTGATCCTGATTGACCCGAAGGGCAAGGTGGTGATGTACAACGACCAGGCGGCCGCGCTGCTCGGGGTGCCGCCCCGCGCCGTCGACGGCGGGTCCTCCGGCGGCCGCGGACCGGACGCGCCGTCGCTGGCGGAACTGCCGCTGGCCCCCAGCCTCAAGGAACTCTTCGAATCCGGCCGGACCGCCCAGGACGAAATCCACCTGACCGGCCCGCGTGTCCTGGTGGTGAACCAGGGCCCCGCGGTCGGGCCCCGCTCCGCCGCGGCCCGGCAGCGGCCGGCGGCCTCCGGTACCCCCATCTACGGCACGGTGGCCACCATCCGGGACCGCACCGAAATCGAGTCGCTCGGCAGCGAGTTGGAGACCATGCGGACGCTCTCCGACGCCCTCCGCGCCCAGACCCACGAACACGCCAACCGGCTGCACACCATCGTGTCCCTGATGGAACTGGGCCGCGGCAACGAGGCACTGGATTTCGCCACCAACGACCTGGAGCTGAGCCAGCGGCTGACCGATGACCTGGTCAGCTCCCTCGAGGAGCCGGTGCTCGGCGCCCTGGTCATGGGCAAGGCCGCCGAGGCGCACGAACGCGGCGTCGAACTCATCCTCACCACCGACGGCTCCACGGCGGTCACCGGACTGGCCGTCCAGGATCTCGTTGCCATCCTCGGCAACCTGCTCGACAACGCGATCGACGCCGCGGCCGATGCGCCACCGCCGCGCCTCGTGGAGCTGAGTGTCTCCTCGGCGGGCGGAGCCCTGGAGATCACGGTGGAGGACAGCGGCCCCGGCATCGATCCGGACGCCGTGGAGGATGTTTTCCGGCACGGCTTCAGCACCAAGGCTCCGGGTCCCTTCGGGCGCGGCCTCGGGCTGGCCCTGGTCCGCCAGGCCGTGCAGCGCCTGGGCGGTAGCATGACAATCACCAGCCCGGCCGGGGCACTGTTCCGTGTCACCCTGCCGACGGCACCGGCTGCAGCGGCAGGCGCGGCGAGAGGCGCCACGGACGGCGCCAGGGAAGAACCAGCCGGGACAGCAGAGGAACAGCAATGAGCGATATCCGCGTACTCGTCGTCGAGGACGAGCCGATCGCCGCGGCCGCCCACGCCGCGTACATCGGCCGGCTCGAGGGCTTCACCCTGGCCGGGTCTGCCCCGGACGGGCAGTCCGCCCTGCGCCTGATGACGGACCTGTCAGCCGCCGGGCAGCCCGTGGAACTGGTCTTGCTGGACATGAACCTGCCGGACCTGCACGGGCTGGACATCGCCCGCCGGATGCGTGCCGCCGGCCTCTTTGCGGACATCATCGCGATCACGGCGGTGCGGGAGCTGAACATCGTCCGCAGCGCCGTGGCAACCGGCGTCGTGCAGTACCTGATCAAGCCGTTCACCTACGCCACGTTCGCGGACAAGCTGAGCAGCTACCGGCAGTTCCGTGAACAGCTGGCCTCCCCCGGCCCGGGCGGTACCGGCGCCGGGGCGTCCCAGAGTGAAGTGGACCAGGCCTTCGCCAGCCTGCGGGCGCCCTCCGAACTGCCGCTGCCCAAGGGCCTGTCCGCCTCGACACTGGATTCCGTGCAGGACTTCATGAAGCTGCAGGCCGGTGCGGTGTCGGCCAGCGAGGTGATGGAAGCACTGGGCATGTCCCGCGTCACGGCCCGCCGCTACCTCGAGTACCTCGCGGACGCCGGTACGGTGTCACGCACCGCACGCTACGGCGCCCCCGGCCGGCCGGAGAACGAGTACCGCTGGAGCCGGCCGGCGTCGTAGCCCTACACCTGGCCCCATGCCTCTCCCCCGCGGCGCCAGCTCACCCAACTGGCGGACTAGGACGCCGTTGACGGGCGGGTGCCCACGGCGCCGGGCCGCAGCGTCTCCAGGAGCTGGTCGATCACGCCGGCGTCCTCGATCGTGGAGGGCACCACATAGTCGTCGCCGTCGGCGATTTGGCGCATGGTCTTGCGCAGGATCTTTCCGGAGCGGGTCTTCGGCAGGGCCTCCACGACCGTGACGTGCTTGAAATCCGCCACGGCGCCAATGTCGCGCCGGACCAGGGCGATCAGGTCCTTGACCAGGATCTCCTCCGGCACGTCCACCCCCGATTTGAGGACCACGTAGCCGCTGGGGCGTTGGCCCTTGAGGGGGTCCGCGAGTCCGATCACAGCGCATTCGGCGACGGCCGGGTGCTGGCCGATCACCTGTTCCATGGCGCCGGTGGAGAGCCTGTGCCCGGCGACGTTGATGATGTCGTCGGTCCGGCCCATCACGAAGAGGTAGCCGTCCTCGTCCTGGTAACCGGAGTCGCCGGTGGCGTAGCAGCCCTCGAAGGCCTGCAGGTAGGAGGAGATGTAGCGTTCGTCGTTGCGCCAGAGCGTGGTCAGCGTGCCCGGCGGCAGGGGCAGTCCCAGGACGATGTTCCCCTCGGTGCCGGGTTCCACCTCGTCGCCCGCGCCGTCCAGGATCCGCAGCCTGAAGCCGGGCATCGGAACGCTGGGCGAACCGGCCTTGATCGGCAGCCCGTCCAGGCCGCGAGGGTTGGCGCAGATGGCCCAGCCGGTCTCGGTCTGCCACCAGTGGTCCACCACGGGCACGCCGAGGACGCGGGACGCCCAGTGGAACGTGTCCGTGTCCAGCCGCTCGCCCGCCGCAAACAGGGTGCGCAGGCTGGAGATGTCGTATTCTTCGAGCAGCTTCGCCTCGGGGTCGGCCTTCCGGATGGCCCGCAACGCGGTAGGGGCGGTAAACAGCACGTTGACCTTGTGGTCCTGGATGACCCGCCAGAACGCGCCCGCGTCCGGGGTGCCCACCGGCTTGCCTTCATAGATCACGGTGGTGGCGCCGGCCAGCAGCGGCCCGTAAACAATATACGAGTGCCCCACCACCCAGCCGACGTCGGAGGCAGTCCACATGACGTCGCCGGGGCCGACGTCGTAGATATTCTCCAGCGTCCAGCTCAGGGCGACGGCGTGGCCCCCGTTGTCCCGCACCACGCCCTTGGGTGACCCGGTGGTGCCCGAGGTGTAGAGGATGTAGAGGGGGTCCGTGGCTGCGACGTCGACCGGGGCGGCGGGCTCGGCGGACGCCATCGCCGTGTCCCAGTCCAGCCAACCGGCGTGGTCTGCAGCGGACGCGGTGAAGCCTTCCCGTGCCTTGACCAGCACGGGGGTCTCCGGCGCGCCGGCCAGTTCCAGCGCTTCGGCGACGGCCGGGAGGTACTCGATCCGCCGCGAGGGCTCGATTCCGCCGGAGGCGGTGACCACGGCGGCGGGGTCGGCGTCCCGGATGCGGGCGGCGAGTTCCTTAGGCGCGAAACCGCCGAAGACCACCGAGTGGATCGCGCCGAGCCGGGCGGTTGCCAGCATGGCGATGGCGGCCTCCGGGATCATCGGCATGTAGATCACCACACGGTCGCCCTTGCCGACGCCGTGGCTGCGCAGCACCCCGGCGAAGCGGGCGACGAGGTCGGTGAGCTCGGCGTAGCTGAAGCGCTGCTGCGTGCCCAGCATGGCGGAGTCGTAGATCAGGGCGTCCTGGCCGCCGCGGCCCTCCGCCACGTGGCGGTCCAGGGCGTTGTAGCAGGTGTTCAGCACGCCGTCGGGAAACCAGCTGTAAAGCGGCGCGCGGCTGGAGTCGAGGGCCCGGCCCGGCGGCGTGCTCCAGTCGATCTTCCCGGCGGCCTCAAGCCAGAAGTCCTCCGGCTGCTCAACGCTGCGCTGGTAACTGTCCCGGTAGCTCTTGGTGACCATGAAGTAATCCCGTCCACGACGTTGTGATGCAGCTCATGGTAGCCCTGCTGGGGTCCTTCCACAAGGGCTGTGTATACAGCGGACACTTGGATCTGGCTCTTTTTGCTGATTAGGGCCGGAAAGTGTGGGCTATTCTGCCGATTGTGTATACACTGAACGGGTCAGCCGAGGAAGGAGACCATCATGCGCGCCAGTGACAAGGCCTACGCCGCCCTGCGCGACGACATCATCGAGTGGCGTCTCCTGCCGGGAACAGTCCTCGCCGAAGTCGAACAGTCCGAGCGGCTCGGCATCTCGCGGACCCCGCTGCGCGAGGCCCTCAGCCGGCTCAGCGCGGAAGGGCTGACGACGACGGCGGGCGGCCGCGGCGTCGTCGTTACCGACATTTCCCTCGAGGACATTGACGAACTCTTCGAACTGCGCGAAACCCTCGAGGGCAGGGCCGCGGCGCTGGCCGCCGAGCGCGGCGATGCGGCGACATTCGAGCAACTGCGTCGCGAGCTCCTGCGAGCGCCGGAGCTGATCAATGGCACAGACCCCGCACGCCATGACTACTACAGCCTGGTCGGGCGGCTCGACGCGGCCATCGACGCCGCTATTTCCAACTCCTACCTGGTCCAGGCCATGCGCAGCCTGCGCGTTCACCTGGTCCGGGTGCGCCGGCTGGCGGCCGACGACGCCGAGCGCCTCACCGCAGCGGCCGCCGAGCACGCCACCATTGCCGAAGCCATCGCCGCCGGCAACCCGCGGCTCGCCGAGGCCGCCACCACGCTGCATCTGCACCGAAGCCTTTCCCACGTCAAAGCCACCCACGTACCTCACTAGAAGGAGCACCATGGTTAAGGAACACCACGTCCGCGTTTACAAGAGCGAGGAAAACCTGGCCCGCGAGGACCAGCTCGCCTACAAGATCGCCAAGGTCGCCGCGGATCCCGTCGCCGTCTCCGACGAGGTCACCGACATGGTGATCAACCGCGTCATCGACAATGCTTCGGTGGCCATCGCTTCCCTGAACCGCGCCCCGATCGTCGCCGCCCGCGCCCAGGCACTCACCCACGGTCCCAGCACCGGCGGCAAGGGCTCGAAGGTGTTCGGCATCGAGGAGCGCGTGGCTCCGGAATGGGCGGCCTGGGCCAACGGCGTCGCCGTCCGCGAACTCGACTACCACGACACGTTCCTGGCCGCGGACTACTCCCACCCGGGCGACAACATCCCGCCGATCCTCGCCGTCGCCCAGCACGTCGGTTCCAGCGGCAAGGACCTGATCCGCGGCATCGCCACCGGCTACGAGATCCAGGTCAACCTGGTCAAGGCCATCTGCCTGCACAAGCACAAGATCGACCACGTAGCGCACCTGGGCCCCTCCGCCGCCGCCGGCATCGGCACCCTGCTGGGCCTCGACGTCGAGACCATCTTCCAGTCCATCGGCCAGGCGCTGCACACCACCACCGCCACCCGCCAGTCCCGCAAGGGCGAGATCTCCACCTGGAAGGCCCACGCCCCCGCGTTTGCCGGCAAGATGGCTGTTGAATCCGCCGACCGTGCCATGCGCGGCCAGACCTCCCCGGTGCCGATCTACGAAGGTGAAGACGGCGTCATCGCCTGGATGCTCGATGGCCCCGACGCCAACTACACGGTGCCGCTGCCCGAGGACGGCGAAGCCAAGCGCGCCATCATGGACACCTACACCAAGGAACACTCCGCCGAGTACCAGGCACAGGCGTGGATTGACCTGGCCCGCAAGCTGCACGGCGAGCACCCCGAGGTCACCGACCCGGCCAACGTCGAGTCCGTGCTGATCAAGACCAGCCACCACACGCACTACGTGATCGGTTCCGGCGCCAACGACCCGCAGAAGTACAGCCCCACGGCAAGCCGGGAAACCCTGGACCACTCCATTCCGTACATCTTCACGGTGGCCCTGCAGGACGGGGCCTGGCACCACGTCGATTCCTACGCCCCGGAGCGCGCAGGCCGCCCGGACACGGTGGAGCTGTGGCACAAGGTGACCACGGTCGAGGATCCGGAATGGACCCGCCGCTACCACTCGCTGGACATCGCGGAGAAGGCCTTCGGCGGCTCCGTGGAGATCACGCTCAAGGACGGCACCGTCATCACCGACCAGATCGCCGTCGCCGACGCGCACCCGCTGGGCGCCCGGCCGTTCGCCCGCGAGCAGTACGTCAACAAGTTCCGCACCCTCGCCGCCGGCCTCGTGGCCGAGGACGAGATCGAGCGCTTCCTGGCCGCCGCCGCGCGGCTTCCCGAACTCGCCGCCGGCGAGCTCGACCAGCTCAACATCAAGGCAGCCGACGGCGTGATCGACCTGGCAGCCGCCCCGAAGGGACTCTTCTAATGCTGTATTCGAAGACCACGCCGGAGCAGAAGCGGATCCGGTTCCGGGAGCTGCTTGCTTCCGGGACAATCCAGCAGTTCCCGGGTGCGTTCAACCCGCTCTCGGCCCGGCTGATCGAGGAAAAGGGATTCGCCGGGGTGTACATCTCCGGCGCCGTCCTCGCCAATGACCTCGGCCTGCCGGACATCGGCTTGACCACGCTCACCGAGGTGGCCACCCGGGCCGGGCAGATCGCCCGGATGACGGACCTGCCCTCGATCGTCGACGCCGATACCGGTTTCGGCGAGCCGATGAACGTCGCACGCACCATCCAGGAGCTCGAGAACGCGGGCCTGGCCGGCTGCCACATCGAGGACCAGTTCAACCCGAAGCGCTGCGGCCACCTCGACGGCAAGAACGTTGTGGACCTCGACACCGCGACCAAGCGGATCCGGGCCGCGGCCGACGCCCGGCGGGATCCCAACTTCCTGATCATGGCCCGGACCGACATCCGGGCCACCGATGGGCTCGAGGCGGCGCAGCAGCGGGCCAAGGCCCTCGTGGAAGCCGGCGCTGACGCGATCTTCCCGGAAGCCATGAAGGACCTCAGCGAGTTCCAGGCCATCCGCGACGCCGTCGACGTGCCGATTCTGGCCAACATGACCGAGTTCGGCAAGAGCGCGCTGTTCACGGTCGACGAGCTGGCCGGCGTCGGCGTCAACATGGTCATCTACCCGGTAACGCTGCTCCGTAGTGCCATGGGCGCTGCTGAGCGTACTCTGGAATCGATCAAATCCGACGGCACCCAGGAGGCACAGGTTTCGAGCATGCTGACCCGTGCGCGTCTCTACGACCTCGTCGACTACGAGGCGTACAACCGCTTTGACACCGGGGTCTTCAATTTCCAGATCCCCGGCATCTGACACCCCCACCGGACTGCCGGCCCCGGCCGGTCAACAGGCGTTAGGAACAAAGGAGTTTCAGCATGGCTGAAAATGAGATCAAAAAGGGCCTTGCCGGCGTCGTGGTGGACTACACCGCGGTGTCCAAGGTCAACCCGGACACCAATTCCCTGCTCTACCGCGGCTACCCCGTCCAGGAGCTGGCCGCCAAGTGCAGTTTCGAGGAAGTGGCCTACCTGCTCTGGAACGGCGAGCTGCCGACGCCGGAGCAGCTGGCGGAGTTCACCGCCGCCGAGCGCGCGGGACGTGCCCTGGATCCGGTCGTCAAGCAGGTCATCGACGCGCTGCCGATCACCTCGCACCCCATGGACGTCTGCCGCACCGCGGCGTCGGTGATGGGCGCCCGGCACCCGCTCGCCGAGGACTCCTCGCGGGAGGCCAACATGGCCAAGGCCGTGGACCTCTTCGCCGCCATGCCGGCGGTGGTGGCCTACGACCAGCGCCGTCGCCACGGGCAGGCAGCGGTGGAGCCCCGTGACGACCTGGGCTATTCCGCCAACTTCCTATGGATGTCCTTCGGCGAGGAGCCGGTCCAGGAAGTAGTGGAGGCCTTCAATGTCTCGATGATCCTGTACGCCGAGCACTCCTTCAACGCCTCGACCTTCACGGCGCGGGTAATCACCTCCACGCTCTCGGACCTGCACTCGGCCGTGACCGGCGCCATCGGGGCGCTGAAGGGGCCGCTGCACGGCGGCGCGAACGAGGCGGTCATGCACACCTTCGACGAGATCGGCATCCGGCAGGAGGAGTCGCTCGACGAGGCTGCGGTCCGGGCGAAGGCCTGGATGGAAGATGCCCTGGCGCACAAGAAGAAGGTCATGGGCTTCGGCCACCGTGTGTACAAGCACGGCGACTCCCGGGTTCCCACCATGAAGGCGGCCCTGGACAAGATGATCGCGCACTACGGCCGTCCGGAGCTGCTGGGGCTCTACAACGGACTCGAGGCCGCGATGGACGAGGCGAAGGCGATCAAGCCGAACCTCGACTACCCGGCCGGACCGACGTACCACCTGATGGGATTCGACACCCCCACCTTCACTCCGCTGTTCGTCGCCAGCCGGATCACCGGCTGGACCGCGCACATCATGGAGCAGCTGGACTCGAACTCGCTGATCCGCCCGCTGAGCGAATACAACGGTGTCGAGGAACGGCACGTGCCGTAGACAGCATGACTTAGCCAGTGCGAGCAACAAAAAAGCGCGGGCCGCCCACCTCCTGGAGGTGGACGGCCCGCGCTTTTTGTGGCTAGCCCTGCATCCTCAGGCTGAGGATCATGGCCTTGAGCTTCTTGTACTCCGGGCTCCGCATAAAGTCCTTGGCCTCCGCCAGCGAGTTGAAGATGGGGTCATCGTTCCTCTGGCTTTGGAAGGTGCGGTCGGCAAAGGACAGGGTGCCCTTGGGCGCACCGGACACGAAGGAGAACATCTTGCAGCTGTCCTTCACTTGCCCGGTCACATTGTCGACCAGTCCAACCTGGTAGTCGAAGGCGCCGCCGTCCGCCCGCATATCCAGGACGCGGTAGGAAAACCGCACTCCACTGGCCTGGGCCCACGGCGTGTCCAGGGCCGGCGCTGTGTCGAGTTCCGTCATTTTGTACGGACCCGGACCGCAGGCGCCGCCGACTGCACCAGTGGCGCCGTGGTAAAGCTCGGCCACCTGCATCCTGGCTTCGTTGAAGACGATGATTTTGGTCCCCGGGAACTCGGCGGGCCGGTCCGTGGATTCCTCTACCGTCCAACGGTCAGGCAAGGTGAACGAGACCCCGGCCGAAGCGCTGACGTAACGCCCGTTGGTGACTCCGCTGACCGTCCCGTCCGTTGCGGGCGCTGTGGTTGCCGACGGCGTCGCGGATTCCGACGCCGTGGCGGTGGGCGACGGTTCCGTCGTGACGGTAGCGGATTCGGTCGGCGTGGATACTGCCGCCGTCGAGGCCGCAGCGGGGGCCGGGTCGGCGGGCCGCATATTGCCGGCGACGGCGACGCCCCCGGCAACGGCCGCCAGCGCGACGATAACGACGGCAGCCGCCAGCGGCCAGCGGCGGCGTGTACCGTTTACGGCCGGCTGTTCGTCGTCGTAGGACTCCCCGCCCGTAAGGTCGTGCTTGCTTGAATCCATGCCTTGCCCCCAATGTGGTCCGTGTGCCGCTTGCCGGCGAGCGAAGGAAGTGCCTGGATCGCCGCTGAGCAATGTTCGAAGCCTAGGCTACCGGCCCAGCCGCGGCATTCCCCGCACCGAGTTTCGAGTCGCGGAAATATTCGTCGCGGGCGCCGGGCCTCAGCCCTGCGCGGTCCTCTGCGTGGAGGGGTAGCGGATCGACGCCACCGTTTCGTTGTCCTCGTTGAGGACCACGACGACGTCGATGGTTTCGCCGGCCAGCGCCGGTGGTAGCCAGTGCCCGGCATCCTGCCACATGCGGTGCAACGGAAGCTCCCCGACGCCGAACCATTCGGGCGTTATTTCCGCGCTTTCGGCGGGTTCGCCGTTCCAGCGCCGGGTGGTGAAGAGCCGGCAGGCCATGTTCCATGCCGGCCGGGCGGGAAAGATGAACTCGACGTTGCCGGCGTGGACCAGGTCCTCCTGGAGCACCACGACACCGACCTCTTCCCAGACCTCGCGGACCACGGCCTCGGCGTCGCTCTCCCCCGGTTCGACGTGGCCGCCGACGCCGACGATCTTGCCGACGCCGAACCCGGTCCTTTTCAGGCCCAGCAGCACCTCCGCGCCGCCCGCCGTGTCGCGGAGCAGGAAGCAGAGGGTCACAGGTGTGAGGTTCATGTATTCCAGCCTAATAGCCGCCGGCACCGAAGTTACCCGGCCGCCGGGCCCTCGCCGACCAGCTTCGGCCGCAGTTTGACCGGAATTCCCTTGGCCGCGAATTCCTTGTCCATGGCCTGCTGCGCGGTGAGTCCCTGGTTGTTCGTCGCCTGGAACTCCCAGTTGAAGACGTAGGCCCACTCCTGCCGAACGTCACAGAGGAAACGGCCGTTTTGCAGCTTGGCAATCTTGTACCACGCGTTGCCGCCGTCGAGCTTGAGCGCCCGGACGCCATCATCGGAAATGGAGTAGGCGAGCCAACCGTCAGCACAGCCCAGCACGGTGTAATAAGCCTGCTCGGCGGCGGGGATCGCCTTGATGGCACGCGTCTGGTCATTGCGCTGCTGGTCGATATTGGACAGCGTGCACGCGACGCCGCCGGTGCTCAAAGCTGCGGCGCTCGTTGGAGCGGGAGCGGCTGTGGACGTGGGCGCCGTCGAGGTGGCCGAACTTGGTGAGGGGCCGGCAGGACTCGATGCGGGGCTTGCGGAGGCGGTCACCGTTGGGACCCCGGTCTGGGCAGGGCCGGGCGCCGATTGCGGCATCAGGTTCCCGCCGATCACCACTGCGGCAACGACAGCAGCAGCGGCCAGCACGGTTGCCGCCGCGGCCCGGACGGTTTTGCGTCGTGCCGGTGTCCGCCCTGCGGGTGTGCGCCCGGCCAGTTGGACAATGTTGGGATCCGTAGAAAAGACGGCAGAGCGGGCAGCATCGCTCCCCGGCGCCACGCCCGGTGCACCGACACGCGGCTTGGCGTCCTTCATGAGCTGTTCGATGCGGTCCATGGCTAGTCCTTCCGTTCGGTCATGAGATGGGTGGGCGCGGCCTTCGCGAAGGCCCGGCGTGCCCGGTGCAGTCGGACTGCAGCGGCGGACGGAGAACATCCCAGCGCCTGGGACAGTTCAGCGGTGCTCAGTTCGTCCCAGTAGCTGAGCATGAGGACCTCGCGATCCCGCTCCCTCAACCGCGCTAGAACGTCCGCTACGGCGGCGCGTTGTACAGTGTCCGGCCCTGGAACCTGGCTGCGGGCCTCATCTTCCAGCCGATCGACCAGTTCCTGGCGGCGACGGCGGCCCTTGTATTCGTTGCCGATCACGTTCCGGGCGGTCGCCAGCAGCCAGCCAATACCGGGTGGTTCCGGCAGCTGCTTTTCCCAGGCAATCCTGAAGACATCCGCAGCCAGTTCCTCGGCGCGGTGCCGGTCGCTGATCCGGCAGGCAATGTAGCGGTAGACCCGCACTGAATGTTGCGTGTGCAGGTCAATGAACGCTTGCTCTTTGGCAGCCAACATGGTGCTTCCCCCGGACATCGGATGACTTCTTCCTGAAGACTAAGTGTCCTGCGACGGGTTTTTTCTTACATCGGCCACTAAAAACATTCAGGAGCGGAAATTCTGGCAGGATGTCGTGATGCCCTTCACTTTGCGCGAACCCGCGCTGCCCGAGGCACTTGAGATCGCTGATCTGCACGTGGCCACGTGGCGGGAGACCTACTCACGCTTACTTCCTGAGGACTTCTTCACCGAGGAGCATGTCCGGAGCCGACACCAGATGTGGAACAGGGTCCTGGGGAACCCCCGCGTGGAATGGACTATCAGAATCGCGGAGAGCAGAGGACAGATCATCGGCTTCGCGTTCGCTGGTCCCAGCCTCGACGCGAAGGGCCAGGAACTCCCCCGCGACCGGCAGCTGTACAGCCTTTACGTGTTGGCGGAGCACCACGGCACCGGGGTGGGACAGGCCTTGATGGATGCGACCGTGGGCGATGGTGGGGCCATGCTGTGGGTCGCGAAGGACAATCCCCGTGCGGTGGCGTTCTATCGCCGCAACGGCTTCGATTTCGACGGTACGGAACAGAGGGACCCCGGGGCTCCAAAGATCGTCGACGCACGCATGGTGAGGTAGGGACCGTTAGTTGATTAGTCGATCAGGCCGGTTGGAGAAGGCGCCCTACCAGCGTGGTTCCCATCGCCGAGGACCAGTCCGGGTCGGTTGCTTCAACGGCAGGGATTTCGTGCCCGACCCTAAATTCATGCCAGTCCGGAAATTCATACCAGTCCGGGAGGGGATCCTCCGGCAGTTCCAGTCCAAGATGTTCGCCTGCACGATCCTCTGGAAACGGCGCGGGTACACTCCCGTATCCCGTATGCCCGGGCAGTCCTTGGTGGGACTGGATGTCCGACTCCGCAATGAGCGTCGGCAAGTGGGGTGGTTCCCAATCCTGGTGTTCGCTGGCGTAGTGCCGGCCGGTTGGTGAGGTCCAGCCAGGCGGGTGGTCTTGGCTGGCTTGGGTGGGTGCCCAGGCGGTGGTGTGTTTGAGGCGGTGGTGTTTGCGGCAGGGCTGGCCGAGGTTGTCGATCCCGGTGGTGCCGCCGTCGGCCCAGGCCAGGAGGTGGTCAGCGTCGTTGTCCAGGGACAGGTTGTTGCAGCCCGGGAACGGGCATTTGCCGTCACGCAGGCGCAGCCACTGCCGCAGGGCCTTCGGGACGCGGTAGCTGGTGCGGCCGATTTCTAGCGGGGCGCCGTCGCGCGGGTCGGTCAGGACCCGGTAGAACGAATCGGCGCCGCCCGCGACCAGGCGGCGGGCCATCGACGGCGGGATCGGTCCGTGCCCGTCCAGCATGGCAGGTTCGTCGGTGGCTCCAAGCAGGGAGAGGGCCGGGACCGTGATCAGGACCTGTGCCCGCGGCGCCGGGACATCCCCGGCCACAGCCTCGCCCCCGCCGCAGCCCGCTTCGCCGCCCCCGTTGCTCAGCAGCCAGGTGGCGGCAACGTCCGCGCGGAGCTGGCTCAGGGTCCGGACCTCCGAAGGGTTTTGCAGGGTCCGGGCCGCGCTGGTGATCCGCTCCCAGATACCGGCCGCCGTGTCGGCCGGAAGATACGCCGAAAGCCAGGCCATCCCGTCCCGGTCCGGGCAGTATTCGACCCGCCGGTCCCCCGAACTCTTGGTGTGGCGCGACTCTACGCTGACCGGGTGGTGGCGTTCGCGCCAGCTACGGGCCCTGGCCCGAAACCGGCCCGGCGCCAACTCCCCGGCTGGGCATCCACGCGCCGGATCTGGTGCCCCCGGGTCCAGGAAGTGGGTCTCCAGCGCCGCCGCCCCGGCCGGATCCAGGCCCTCGGCTTCGTCGACCATGATCCGGGCGTGCTGCCACGAGATCGTTCCAGCCTGCAAGGCTGCCAGGGTTAGAGGCAACGACGTCGTGAGTGCCCGGCTTTCGTGCAGGAGGGCTCCGGCGCTCCGTTCGCTCACGGAAAGCACACACGCGACCTCGGCTACCACGGCCATCTCCTGCGCCGTCGAATCCCGCGGCGTCGCCGCGGGCTGTGCCAGGGCTTCTGCGGCCTGCAGGTATGCCGCTGCGAGCCTGACCTTCAGTGCCTCTGTCCGGGCCTCCAGCCGGGCCACCTCGGCCAGACCGTCCAGGCAACCATCGACCACGGCCCGCAGCGGATCGGTATGCTCTTCGCCGTCACTTATGACGGCAGCCAGCGCAGCGACAGAGTCGGCAACGGCTGCCAGGGCCTCACCAGTCTGCGCGTTGAAAGCCACTCCGCTTTTCATACCCCCAGCCTACGAACGAGCACCGACATTATTGATGGCGGTGCGTCGCATCCTGCCGGCCGGCAAGCTGCCGGCCGCACGCCCGGCAGACCAAGCAGGCCAGGCGGATCAGGCAGGCCAGGCGGATCAGGCAGGGTAGACGGTCAGGTCGGGCAGTCGAGGCGGTTGCCTACCCCAGCGCTCTCGGATGCGCGGCGGCGTAGATCTCGCGCAGCGTGTCAGCGGTGACCAGGGTGTAGACCTGTGTGGTGGTTACGGACGCGTGGCCCAGCAGCTCTTGCACAACGCGGACATCGGCCCCGCCCTCGAGCAGGTGCGTGGCGAAGGAGTGCCGCAGGGTGTGGGGCGAAACGTCCTTGGTGATGTTGGCCTTCTCGGCCGCGGCTTTGAGGATGGTCCAGGCGCTTTGGCGGCTGATCCGGCCGCCCCGGGCGTTAAGGAAGAGGGCCGGGGTGCCTTTGCCCTTGGCGGCCAGCAGCGGCCGGCCGCGGACCAGGTAGGCGTCCAGGGCGCGTGCTCCGTAGGATCCCAGCGGCACCAAGCGCTCCTTGGAGCCCTTGCCGAACAGCCGGACAATCGCCGGGCCGGGCCCGTCGTCCCCTTGGAGCGAGATGTCGTCGACGTCGAGGCCCACGGCCTCGCTGATGCGCGCCCCGGTGGAATACAGGAACTCGAGCAGGGCGCGGTCGCGCAGTCCGGTCGCAGTGTCGGTTCCGGCCGCTTCCAGGATGCGGGTCACCTCATCGACCGTGATGGCCTTGGGCAGCCGCTTTCCGGGCATCGGCGGGTGCACATCGCTGGCCGGGTCGGCGGGCGTGACACCTTCCAGCGCCCAGAACTTGTGCAGCCCGCGAACCGCCACAACCGTGCGGGCGGCCGAGCGCACCCCGAGGGCGGAACCGCCATCGGACCCGTCGGAGAGCGCCTGCACGAAGCCGGTCACGTCGCGCCGGGTGATCTCCTCCGGGCGCTGGCGGCCGGCCCTGGCGAGGTGCCGGGCGTAGCGCGCCAGGTCGCGTCGGTAAGCGGAGAGGGTGTTCGCGGCCAGTCCGCGCTCAACCCCCATGTGCTGCAGGTAGTCGGTGATGGCGCGGTCGACGGCGGTCAGCGGACGGGCGGGCGCCGGCTTCGCCGCGGGCAAGGCCTCGGCAGGAGGTTCAGCGGCGGGAGGTTCGGCCGCCAGCAGTCCGGTCATCAGCGCTGGCTGGGGTGGGCCGGCCACGGCGCGTCGGCCGGGCGGAGTCCCCCAAACCCGTCGGCGCGGGCCGCGGCGGCGGCGAGGATTCCGACGACGGCGGAGGGGTTGTGCAGCCGTCCGTCCAGCACCGCCGAGACAGCCGCGTCGAGCGGGATCCAGTGCAGCTCGATTTCCGCTTCCTCGTCGGTGCGGACGTGCAGTTCGTGGCCGGGGACGTCGCTCAGGTCCCGGGCCAGGTAGATTCGGATGGCTTCGCTGGAGGAACCGGGTGAGTTGAAGAAGTCCGCCAGCACGTTCCACGTCCCGGCCACCAGGTCCGATTCCTCGGCGAGCTCCCGGGCTGCCCCGGCCACGAAGTCCTCGCCCTCGACGTCGAGCAGCCCGGCGGGGATTTCCCAAAGGGCCATGCCCACCGGGTGCCGGTACTGCTTGATCAGCAGGATCTCGCCGTCGTCGTTCATCGGCAACACGGCCACCGCACCGGGGTGGTCGATGTAATCACGGACCAGTGGCTCGCCGTCGTCGCTCAGCTGGAAACTGTCGCTGACAACGTCCCAGATCCGGCCTTCGTAGACCTTCTCGGAAGACAAAAGACGGCGCGGGCTCGGCTCATCCGAAACCTGCCGTGCAGCATTGGGGGTCTCAGACTTACCGGGCATCGCGCCGTCCTTTGATTCAGTTGGGAGTTACTTTGACTCTGCCGGAGTCGACTTGGCGGCCGCAGCCTTGCCAGTGGCAGCGGCAGGCTGGCCCGCGCCGTGCTGGCGGTCCAGGGCGGCCTTGACCAGCCCGGCGAACAGCGGGTGCGGGCGGGTGGGCCGCGAGCTCAGCTCGGGGTGCGCCTGCGTGGCCACGTAGTACGGGTGGACTTCACGGGGAAGCTCGACGTACTCGACCAGCTTGCCGTCCGGCGAAGTTCCGGAGAAGACGAGGCCCTGGGCAGCGATCTGCTCGCGGTACTTGTTGTTGACCTCGTAGCGGTGCCGGTGGCGTTCGCTGACCGTAGTGGTGCCGTAGGTCTCGGCGATGACCGACCCCTCGTCCAGCTTCGCCTCATACAGGCCCAGGCGCATGGTGCCGCCCAGGTCGCCCTTGCCGTCGACGATGTCGAGCTGCTCTTCCATCGTGGCGATGACCGGGTACTTGGAGTCCGGTTCGAACTCGGACGAGGAGGCGCCCTCCAGGCCGACCACGTTGCGGGCGTACTCGATCACCATGCACTGCAGGCCCAGGCACAGGCCCAGCACCGGGAGCTTGGTTTCGCGGGCGTACTTCAGGGCGCCGAGCTTGCCCTCAAGGCCGCGGATGCCGAAGCCGCCAGGGACGCAAATCGCGTCCACGCCGGCCAGGGACTTGACGGCACCGTCGTGGGTTTCGCACTCGTCCGAGGGGACCCAGCGGATCTTGACCTTGGTGTCGTTTGCGAAGCCGCCGGCACGCAGCGCTTCGGTCACGGACAGGTAGGCGTCCGGCAGGTCGATGTACTTGCCCACGAGGGCAATCTCAACCTCATGCTTGGGGTTGTGGACGGCTTCGAGGAGCTTGTCCCAGCTGGTCCAGTCGACGTCCTTGAACGGCAGGTCCAGGGCGCGGACGATGTAGGAGTCCAGGCCCTGGGAGTGCAGGGTCTTGGGGATGTCGTAGATGCTCGGTGCGTCCGGGCAGCCGATCACGGCGTCGATGTCGACGTCGCACATCCGGCCGATCTTGTCGCGCATGGCCTGCGGGACCTCGCGGTCGGAGCGGATCACGATCGCCTCGGGCTGGATACCGATGGAGCGCAGCGCAGCGACGGAGTGCTGCGTCGGCTTGGTCTTCAGTTCCTGCGAGGGCCCGATGTAGGGCACGAGGGAGACGTGCAGGAAGAACACGTTGTTCCGGCCGACGTCCTGGCGGACCTGGCGTGCGGACTCGAGGAACGGCTGGGATTCGATGTCGCCAACGGTGCCGCCGATTTCGGTGATGATGACGTCCGGAGCGTTCTTGCCCTCGGCGGGGAGCCGCATGCGGCGCTTGATCTCATCGGTGATGTGCGGGATGACCTGGACGGTGTCGCCGAGGTACTCGCCGCGGCGCTCCTTGGCAATGACCGTGGAGTACACCTGGCCGGTCGTGACGTTGGCCGAGCCCTCAAGGTTTTCATCGAGGAAGCGCTCGTAGTGGCCGATGTCGAGGTCCGTCTCGGCGCCGTCGTCGGTCACGAAGACCTCGCCGTGCTGGAAGGGATTCATCGTGCCCGGATCCACGTTCAGATAGGGATCGAGCTTTTGCATTGTTACAGACAGGCCGCGTGCCCGCAGGAGGTGACCGAGGCTCGAAGCCGTCAGTCCCTTACCGAGCGAGGACGCCACACCACCGGTTACGAAGATGTGTTTGGTCGTCTTGGACGAGCCCGAGAACCGGGAATTTACACGGGAATTTGATCGCTGCACCACGGAATTTGAGCCTATCATCAATTCGGCCGTCCTAGGGTCGATAAATCACCGCTGTGATGGTCATCCCAGTCCCGGCGCGCCGGAAGATCGATCAGGCCTGCGGCAGCAGCTTCGCGTCGTCCAGCAGTTCCTGCGCGTGTGCCCGGGCCGATTCGGAGTCTTCCTGCCCGGCGAGCATGCGGGCCAGCTCGCGGACCCGTTCCGCCTCGTCCAGCAACTGGACATCGCTGGAGGTGAAGCCGGTCGCCGTCGCGCCGTCGGCCCCGCGCACCGAGGTCTTGGTGACCCGGATGTGCTGGTCGGCGAACGCCGCCACCTGCGGCAGGTGGGTGACCACGAGGACCTGGACATGCCGGGCGAGCATGGCCAGCCGGCGGCCGATCTCGACGGCGGCGCGGCCGCCGACGCCGGCGTCGACCTCGTCGAAGACGAACGTCGGCACCGGGTCGACGGCGGCCAGCACCACTTCGATGGCGAGCATCACGCGGGAGAGCTCACCGCCGGACGCACCCTTGCCCAGCGGCCGGGCCGGCGCGCCGGAGTGGGGCTGCAGCAGGAAGGAAATCTCGTCGGTGCCGAACGGGCCCAGCTGCTCACCGGGGTCCACATTGATGACCAGGGTGGCGTCGGCCATGGCCAGCGCGGTCAGCTCGGCGCTGACCCGGGCTGAGAGGTCCTTGGCGGCCTTCTTCCGGGTCTTGCTGATGGCCGCGGCCTGCTTGCGGAGGTCGGCCTCGGAGCGGGCGACCTCGGCGTCCAGCGCCTCGATCCGGGTGGAGTCGTCCTGGAGCTCTTCGAAACGGGCCCGGGCCTGCTCCGCCCAGAGCAACACCTCGTCGATGCTGGGGGCGTACTTACGCACCAGCTTGGCCAGCGCGGCGCGCCGGTCCTCGATCTCGGCCAGGCGTTCCGGCCCCTCGGTGTCGAGGGAGGCCTGGTAGCTGGCCAGGTCGCCGGCGATGTCGTTGAGCAGGAAGCCCACCTCCGCCAGCCGGGCGGCGGCAGAGCCCAGTTCGCCGTCGTGTTCCGCGACGTGCTCCAGGGTGCGCTTTGCGGCGTCCACCAGCGTGGTGGCATCGGCGTCCTCGCCGAAGTCTTCGGAGATGAGGGCCTGATGGGCGGTGCTGGCTGCGATTCGGAGCTCTTCGACGTTGGCGAGCTTGACGGCCTCCGCTTTCAGCGATTCGTCCTCGCCGGGCTGCGGGTCGACGGCGTCGATCTCGGCAAGGGCTGCCTCGAGGGATTCCGCCTCGCGCAGCCGTTCGCGGGCGGCACTGCGGAGTTCGTCCAGCTCGGCCTGGCTGGCCTTCCAGTGCCCGTGCAGCTCCTGGTAGGCGGCCAGGGAACCGGCCAGGCCCTCCCCCGCAAACTTATCCAGGGCTTCGCGCTGCGCCACCGGGCTCTTGAGCCTGATCTGGTCCGACTGACCGTGGACCACCACCAGCGTCCCGCCGATCTCGGCGAGGACTCCGACCGGCGCGGCGCGGCCGCCGAGGTAGGCGCGGCTACGCCCGTCGGCACCCACGCTTCGGGCGAGCAGCAGTTCGGCGCCGCCGTCGAACTCCTCGACCTCGGCTCCGGCCTCGCGTGCCCGGCTGATCGCAGCGTGCCCGGCGTCGAGCTTCAGCACGGCTTCCGCGGAGGCGCTTTTCGCCCCGCTGCGGACGGCGCCGGCGTCGGACCTTGCGCCGAGCAGGAGGCCGACGGCGGTGACCACCATCGTCTTACCGGCGCCGGTCTCGCCGGTCACCACGCTCAGGCCGGGGCCCAGCGGCAGCGTCGCGTCGGTGATGACGCCGAGGTCGCGGATTCTCAGTTCTTCAAGCATGGGTCACTTCACAGTCGAGGGATCAGTTGGTGCTTCCGGATCCGCGCCGGGGCCCGCATGACGGGGCGTGGGCAGCGCGCGGCTGGGCCGCGGGGTGCGCACCACCGGCAGGGGCCCGGTGTGGATGGTGTCGGTCTGCGGCACCGGACCGCGCCAGCCCTGGATGGGGAGCTCGAACTTGCGGACCAGGCGTCCGGAGAACGGGGTCTGGTGGGTGCGGGCCAGCCTTACCGGCGTGGCCGAGCGGGTCACTTCCACGCGGGCTCCCGGCGGCAGGTCCACGGAGCGCCGGCCGTCGCACCACAGCACGCCCTGGGCGTCGGTGCGGTTCAGGATTTCGACGGCCAGCCGGGACCTGGGCGAGACCACGAGCGGCTTGGCGAAGAGGGCGTGGGCACTGATCGGCACGATCAGCAGCGCCTCGACCTCGGGCCACACCACGGGGCCGCCGGCGGAGAACGCGTAAGCGGTGGAGCCGGTGGGGGTGGCAAGGACGACGCCGTCGCAGCCGAAGGAGGTGAGCGGGCGTTCGTCTACCTCGGTGACCACCTCGAGCATCCGTTCACGGTTGCCTTTTTCGATGGCGGCCTCGTTCAGCGCCCAGGTGTGCCAGATCTTCTGCCCTCGGACCCACACCTGCACATCGATGGTCATCCGCTCCTCCACCGTGTACTGGCGGCTGGCGATCCACTCCACGGTCTGGGCCAGGTCCGCCCGCTCGCTCTCAGCGAGGAAGCCGACGTGGCCGAGGTTGACGCCGAGCAGCGGCACGTCCACTTCGCGGACCAGCTCCGCGGCGCGCAGGATAGTGCCGTCACCGCCGAGCACCATGACGAGTTCGACGTCGGGCAGTTTGACGTGGTCGTGCAGGACCTCGACGGGCTGGTCCAGCCGGCCGAAGAACCTGACCATGTCGGCGAGCTCGGATTTCTGCATCACCGCGACGAGGCCGGAGGCATGCAGCTGGGCGCACGCTTCCCAAGCGGCCTTGAGGGATTCCTCGCGGCCGGTGTGGGCAAGGATGAGGACACGCCTGCTCATCGGGTTCCGCCTTCTAGTGCTTCTCGTGCTGCTCTGGCCAGATCGATCCGAGTAACGCAGCAACGGCTGCGTCCCGCTCCTCGATCTTAGGCAGGTCTGTCCGGATCCCGCGTTTTATCCACAGGAAGTACTCCACGTTTCCGTCCTGGCCGGGCAGCGGACTCTGCGCGAGGCCCGCCAGGTCCAGGCCTGCGTCCATCGCCGCGGACGCCACCTTGGCGACGGCCATGCGGCGTTCCCGCACGGAGGTGACCACGCCGGTGCGGCCCAGCCGGTCCTTGCCGATCTCGAATTGCGGCTTGACCATCAGGACCAGGTCCCCGCCGGGCTCGGTGCACGCCGCGAGGGGCGCCACCACGAGGGTCAGCGAGATGAACGACAGGTCCGCCACGGTCAGCGCCGCCGGGCCGCCGATCATTTCCGGGGTCATGTAGCGGACGTTGAGCCCTTCGTGGACCGAGACCCGCGCGTCGTTGCGGATTTGCGGTACCAGCTGGTCATGCCCGACGTCGACGGCGACGACATGCGCGGCGCCGCGCCGCAGCAGCACCTCGGTGAAGCCGCCGGTGGAGGCTCCGGCGTCGAGGCAGCGCTTGCCGGAAACCTCGACGTCGGGAAAGGCATCCAGGGCGCCGGCCAGTTTGTGGGCCGCGCGGCTGACGTAGTCGTCCTCGCTGGTGGCGGCGACATCAAGGGCCATGCCGTCCTGGACCTGGAAGGAGGCCTTGGCGAGCACTTCGCCTCCAGAGCTGACCTTGCCCTCGCCGATCAGGCGCGCGGCATGGGTGCGGGACCTTGCCAGCCCGCGGCTGACGAGGGCCTGATCAAGCCTGGTCATTGCGGGGAGTCCCCCGCACGCTGTCCGGTCACGTCCGCGTTGAGGGCTGCCGCCAGCTCGTCGTGCAGGCCGGCGTAGACCTCGCCGTGGTCCGCGACCGGCAGCTCCGGCAGCGCGTTCAGGCGCACCAGCAAGGCATCTACGGCCGGATCGTCTACAGCAGCGGCGTCGGCGGGCGCAGGCCAGTCGATCCGGGCGTCAGCGCTTTCCAAATCGGCATCGGTGGAAGAACTTTGCTCGGTCATGCTCTCCAGTCTAGTGATCCAGCCACTCGAGGCCGGGCGCCAGGGCGGTTGCAGTTTCGGGGTTCGCAGCCCACCAGGCGGCACAGGCTGCACGCCACGAGTCGAGGTCCGCGGGATCCCCGCTGACGCGCACCGTGGTCCCCTCGACGAGCGCCGAAGCCGCTCCGCAACGGTAGCGTCCCTCGGCGTCGCGCTCCACCGCCGGGTAGGGGCGGTAGAGGTCGGTGAGGTCATTGATCACGAAAGTGGGGCGTTCCATGGTGCGCGCGGCGAGGATGGATTCCCTCGTGTCCACACCGGTCAGCACGGCCACCGTCGCGAAGCCGGCGTTGTTGCCGCCGAGGATGTCCGTGTCCAGCCGGTCTCCGACCACCAGCGGGCGGTCGGCCGCCAGCCGCTTGGCGGCAGCGTGGAACAGCGGCGCTTCGGGCTTGCCCGCGACGAGCGGTTGCCGGCCGGTGGCGGCGGCGACGGCGGCAACCAGTGTGCCGTTGCCGGGCGCCATACCGCGGGCCTGCGGAATGGACATGTCCGTATTGGTGGCCACCCAAAGGGCGCCGGCCGCAACGACGTAAGATGCCTCCGCGAGGTCCTTCCAGCCCAGATCCGGGTGAAAGCCCTGCACGACGGCGACGGGATCCTCGGCCTCACTGCGGACCGGCACCAGCCCTGCGAGTTCGATTTCGCGGGCCAGCGCCTCGCCACCGGTGATCAGGACGCGGGCACCGGCAGGCAGCAGCGAGGCCAGCAGTTCGCCGGCCGCCTGTGGCGAACTCACCACCTGCTGCTCCTCCGCAGGGGCGCCGAGCTCGCGCAGGTGCTGTGCAACCTCCGCGGGCGAACGGGAGGCGTTGTTCGTTACGTAACCCAGCCCGACGCCGATTTCCGAGAGGCGGCGGAGCGACTCCACGGCGCCGGGAATGGCGTGCGGGCCCGCATAGACGACGCCGTCCAAATCGGCGAGGAGCGCGTCGAACCGGGAAATCAGCTCAGCTTCGGCCATTGCGGACTAGTCCTCGACGCGTTCCGAGTAGTGGGACTCCCCGGCGTCGGCGTCACTGGACTCCGACTCCACAGGTTCCAGTTCGTCGGCTTCCAGTTCGTCGGCTTCCACGGAATCCTCGTCGGATTCGGCGTCGTCGGATTCGAAGAAGTCGGGCTCTTCGTCGTCGGAGCCGGCTTCAAGATCGCGAACAGCAGAGTGCGGCGCGTCGGTCTCCGGGAGGCCGGCCACCGCTCCGGCACCGGCGGCACGGGGTGCGGCCTCGCCGGCGGCAGCGGCGGCCTGCTGCTCGGACTGCTGCTGCAGGATCCGGCGGCGCTCCTTTTCCTCGCGGGCTTCCTCTTCCTCGTCCCAACCGAGGTCGATGATGTCCGGCTCCTCGTCAACGCCCATGCCCAGGGCCTTCTCGGCGACGACGGCCTGGCGCTGCCACTTCCCCGCTTCGGCGTCGCGGCCGGCCGCCGTCAAGGCATCGGCGTAGGCGCGGAAGAGCCGCGGGCTGTAGGAGAACGCACGGTTGATGTCCAGCTGCGCGATTTCGAGCTCGGAGACCGCAGCGTCGAGCTGGCCGAGGTCGGTACGGGCGCCGGCCGCGACGATCGCCAGTTCCACCTTGCCCGGAGCGTCGAGGTCCTTGGCCTCTTCGGAGCGGGCCATGTCCAAGGCACGATCCGGGCGGCCGAGGCCACGCTCGCAGTCGGCCATCACCGGCAGGTGCATGTTGGATCCGCTGATCCGGCGGTAGGTGCGGAATTCCCGCAGCGCCTCACCGTAGTGTCCTGCAGCGTACGCAGTCAGGCCAACGGCTTCGCGGACCGCTGCGAGGCGGCCGCCGCGGCGGCTCGCCGCCAGGGCGTGCTGGAAGGCGAGCTCAGGCTCCTCATCAAGAAGGCGGCCGGCCATCACGAGGTGGCGTGCCACCCATTCGGCGCTGTTGTCTTCAAGGGTCTTGATCTGGTGCTGCGTGGCCCGGTCGAGTTCTTTGCCGGTGACGTCCTCGTCGATCTGCGGTGAACGCTCACGGTCCGGGCGGTTAGCGCTGCGCAGGTCCCGGGCGTTCGGCTCGCGCACGGGGCGGTCCTCGGCGCGGTCACGGCCGAACTGGCGCGGACCGGACTCGGCGCGGTCAAAGCTGCGAGCCGGACGGTCCTCGCGGTTGCCGAAGGGCTTGCGATTATCCCCGCCACTGAACGGCTTACGGTCCCGGTCGCCGCCGAAGCTGCGACGTTCCCCACCCTCACGCGAGGGACGGTCACCAAACGGCTTACGATCACGATCAGCACCGGCACCGGTGAACGGCTTACGGTCCCGGTCGCCACCGAAGCTGCGACGCTCCCCACCCTCACGCGACGGACGATCACCGAACGGCTTACGATCACGATCGCCACCACCACTGAACGGCTTACGATCACGATCGCCACCACCACTGAACGGCTTACGATCACGATCGCCACCACCACTGAACGGCTTACGATCACGATCGCCACCACCACTGAACGGC
>NZ_JBFTGT010000008.1:0-167552 GCF_056393885.1 Arthrobacter sp. 10T44
TGGTCGGCGGGAACGCCGGCCAGGGATTGTTCGCGGCGCTGGGACAGGTCGAAGGCGACGGCGTCCCGGGCCTGCCGGGCGGCCAGGGCTGACTTCAGGTCCTCCAGCTCGCGTGTTTCGTCGATGAGGGCCGCGGCGCTGGCCGGGGCGGGGATCCCGGCCAGGATCCGCGCAAGGTCCGCGACCGTTACGCTGTCCGTCGGAGCCACGTCGGGCCCTTGCTTGCCGTCCATAAAAACACGCTATCGCGCAGCTATGACAATTAAGGCGGCCGCAGCAAAGCCCAGGGCAGGGCCGCCGGGCCAGAAGGGTCATGAACCAGTCCTCCGCCCCGGCGCCGAAAGGAAGTCAGGCCCGTCGGCGGAACCCGGTGCTGAAAGCCAGAACCAGCCGACTTACCCCCGCAGGCATAGGATCTGCCGATGGACATTCAACCAATCGGCCCGGACGCGGCCATCGGCGAATACGACCGACCCGCGGAGTACCGGGTGCGCATTTGGACCCGGCCGGCGGTCGAAGGCTACTCGTGGATGGTCGACGACTGGGATGTCCGCGATGCTCCAAACGTCCTGTCAGCCATTGACTGGGCCGAAGCGGAGGCAGCCGGGCGCCCTATCGAAGTCTTCGTGAAGTGGTCTGAGCATGCCGTGCCACGCCACGGCGGCCTGGAGACCGTGCCGCGCATGACGCGCGTCTTTGGGACGCCGGGAGACGGCAACACCACCACGAAAACGATCGACTTCCACGCGGAATAGCCGCGCCCCAGCAGGTCCCGCTCCACCCCCAAAGTGGCACCGCATCCACTCCCGGGGGTAGCGTCGGACCATGACTCCAGGACGCCCCGTACCGCCGCCCCTCGCCAAACCGCTTCCCGACCTCAACGATGCCAGCGACGCCGGCACCGACCGTCCCACGCTCGCCGCCGCCTACGGCGCCACGGCCAGCGACAGCGGACTCGTTCCGCTGACCGTGGCCCGGCGCGCCCCCAAGGAGGACGACGTCGAGATCGCCATCGAGTTCTGCGGCCTCTGCCACTCGGACGTGCACGCCACCCGCGGCGAATGGGGAACCCAGACCTACCCCCTGATTCCGGGACACGAAATCGTCGGCCGGGTCACCCGGGTGGGCTCCGCCGTCGACGATTTCACCGTTGGTGAGCGCGTGGGCGTCGGTTGCATGGTCGATTCCTGCCGCGAATGCGACAGCTGCCTCGACGGCCTCGAACAGTACTGTGAAAACGGCATGACCGGAACCTACGGCGCCAAGGATGCCCGCAACGGCAACGCCATCACCCAGGGCGGCTACTCCACCGCGATCGTCGTGGACCGCAACTATGTCCTGCGGGTCCCGGAGGGCATGGATCCGGCCGCCGCGGCGCCCCTGCTCTGCGCCGGCATCACCACCTACTCCCCACTGAACCACTTCGAGGTGGAGAAGGGCGACGTCGTCGGCGTTGTCGGGCTCGGCGGCCTCGGCCACATGGCGGTCAAGATCGCCAAGGCCATGGGCGCGGAGGTGACGGTTTTCACGACGTCGGAGCAGAAGTTCACGGCGGCCCGCGAGCTGGGTGCCGACCACGTCGTCCTGTCCACGGACCTGGAGGCCATGGAGTCAGCGGACCGCAGCATCGACGTCATCATCGACACCGTCGCCGCGCCGCACGACCTCAACCCGTACTTCCGCACCCTTCGCGTGGACGGGGCGCTCTTCCAGCTGGGCCTGCCCTCGGAAGCTATGCCGCCGGTCAACCCCGGTGCGCTGATCCGGCGCCGGATCGCCTATGCCGGCTCGCTGATCGGTGGGATCGCCGAGACCCAGGAGATGCTGGATTTCTGCGCCGAGCACGGCGTGGTGTCCGACGTCGAGGTGGTCCGTGCGGACCAGCTGAACGAGGCCTATGACCGCATGGTGGCCGGCGACGTAAAGTACCGATTTGTTCTGGACACCAGCACCCTGGGGTCCCCGGCGGAAAAGGCTGACGTATGAGCACCCTGTTCACCAAGATCATCAACGGCGAGATCCCGGGCCGCTTCGTCTGGCGCGAGCCCGACGTTGTCGCATTCCTGACCGTGGGCCCGCTGGCCGACGGGCACACGCTCGTGGTTCCCACTGAAGAGGTGGACCGCTGGACGGACGCCTCACCGGAGGTGCTGGGCCGCGTCATGGAAGTTGCCCGCAAGATCGGTGCGGTCCAGGTGGACGTGTTCGACGCCGCCCGGGCGGGCCTGATCGTGGCCGGCTACGAAATCAACCACCTGCACGTGCACGTCTGGCCGTCCAACTCGATGGCGGACTTTGATTTCGGTTCGGTCGACCAGCACCCGGACCCGGCCCGGCTGGACGCCAACGCGGAGACGCTGCGCGAGGGCCTGCGGAAGGCCGGCCACGCGGAGCACGTCCCGGAGGCTTAACTTCCAGGAACTGGCGCCGGCGCAGCACTCCCCAGGGGGTCTACGCCGGCGCCAGCGCTTTGTTCAGCACGGTCCGGATCCGCTTTTCGGACACCGAATAGGCGGTGCCGAGTTCGACGGCGAAAAGGCTCACCCGCAGTTCCTCGATCATCCAGCGGACCTGGGTTAACTCCGTGCCGATCCGCCGGCCGGGCAGCAACGCGGAGACGGCGTCGTCGTAGTCGTCCTCGAGGGCCTGGATGACCGCCATGTGCTGCGCGTCGCGCTGGACGTTCACGGGAAGCTTTTCGAGGCGCTTCTCGATGGCCGCGAGGTAGCGGGGCAGCTGGCTCAGCTGGGCGTAGCCCGTGCGTGCCACAAAACCGGGGAAGACAAGCTGCTCCAGCTGGGCCTTGACGTCGTTGAGGGCGCTGATCAGGGCCAGGCTGGTGGTTCCTTTGAGCCGCTTCTCGATGCGCCGTGTGCTGGCGAGGATCCGCTCGACGACGGCGGTCACCGTGAAGACCGTGTCGATCAGTTCCGCCCGGACCTGCTCATACAACGCCTTGAACGCCGCCGCATCCCACGGCAGCGCGGCCGGGGTGAGCTTGTCGATCGCGGCCAGGGCGCAATCCGCGATCAGGGCCGAAACGGAGCCGTGCGGGTTTTGGCTGAACGTCAGCTTCTCGGTGTTGTTCAGGTGCTCCAGGACATAGCGGTCCGGCGGCGGGACTTTCAGGGCGAGCAGCCGGATGACCCCGCCGCGCATGGCCTGTTCCTGCTCTCCGGAGGTCTGGAAGAGCCGCAGGGCCACGGAGGCGCCCTCGTCGACCAGTGCGGGGTAGCCGGTGACGGTGTGGCCCTTCACGGTGCCCTGGACCTGGCGCTGCACGGTGCCGAAGGTCCAATCCTTCAGGCCGGACAGCTCCCTGAAGCCGGCCGGAGCCGGGACGAGCTGCGTCTGTGCGGCAGGAGCCCCGGAGGATCTGCCGTTCGCCCCGCCGCCGGCGGTGCCTGCCGTTGTCGCCTTGGGCGCCGTCGTGGCCGGCGTGGCCCCGAGGGACTCGGCGATCGCGCGCCGGGTGGCCGGTGCCAGCTTTTCCTGGAGCACCGCGAGGTCTTTGCCCTCGTCGAGGACCTTGCCGCGGGAGTCGACCACGCGGAAGCTGACCCGCAGGTGCGCCGGGACGGCGTCCCAGTTCCACGACCCCGGCGGGATGACCTGGCCGCGGAGCCGGCGCAGTACGAGTTCGAGTGAGGGCTCCAGCTCATCCGCCGCGGGATCGAAATCGGCCTCTAGCGCCGCCACGGCCTGGCGGGCGACGTCCGGTGCGGGAACGAAGTTCTTCCGCACCTGCTTGGGCAGGGACTTGATCAGGGCCGTAACCAGTTCCACCCGCTGGCCGGGAATCAGCCAGCGGAACGCGGCGTCGTCCAGCTGGTTCAGGAACAATACGGGGACCTCGGCGGTGACGCCGTCGGACGGGTTCGGCGGGGAGCCGGGCGCCACCGGATGGAACTCGTAGCTCAGCGGCAGTTCGAAGCCCTTGTGCAGCCAGGTCTTCGGGTACGCCGAATCGTCGAGCGCGTCGGCGTCCTCGCTGATCAGCAGCGACTGGTCGAAGTCCAGCAGCGTGGGGTCCTGCTGGCGGGCTTCCTTCCACCACTTGTCGAAATGGCGCTCGGAAACCACGCCCTTACCGATCCGCGCGTCGTAGAACTCGAACAGGGTCTCGTCGTCGACCAGGATGTCGCGGCGCCGCATCCGTGCCTCGAGCTCTTCGACTTCCTGGAGCAGGGCACGGTTGCGGTGGAAGAACTTGTGGTGCGTCTGCCAGTCGCCCTCCACCAGGGCGTGGCGGATGAACAGCTCGCGGGAGAGCTCCGGATCCACCCGCCCGTAGTTGACCCGCCGGTTGGGGATGATCGGCACACCGTAGAGGGTGACTTTCTCATGCGCCATCACCGAGCCCATCTTCTTGGACCAGTGCGGTTCGCTGTAGCTGCGCTTCACCAGGTCCGGCGCCACCTGCTCGGCCCAGAGCGGATCGAACTTTGCGGCCACCCGCGCCCAGAGCCTGCTGGTTTCGACCAGCTCGGCGGCCATCACAAACGTGGGGGACTTCTTGAACAGCGCCGAGCCGGGGAAGATCGCAAAGCGGCTGCCGCGGGCGCCCGCGTACTCGCGCTTGCGTTCGTCGAGGATGCCGATGTGGCTCAGCAGCCCGGACAGCAGGCTGATGTGGATGCCCTCGTGGTTGCCCACCGGGTCGGTAAGCCGCTTGTTGTCCAGGCTGATGCCCAGCGGCCGGGCGAGCTGGCGCAGCTGGGCGAAAAGATCCTGCCATTCGCGGACGCGCAAATAGTTGATGAACTCGTTGCGGCACAGCCGGCGGAACGCGGTCGAAGAGAGTTCCTGCTGCTTCTCCTGGAGGTAGTTCCAGAGGTTCAGGAAGCCGGTGAAGTCCGAGTTCTCGTCCCGGAACCGCGCGTGCTTCTCCGCGGCAAGCTGCTGCTTGTCCGTCGGGCGCTCGCGCGGATCCTGGATGGTCAGCGCCGCGGCCAGGATCATGACCTCGCGGACGCAGCCGCGCTTGCCGGACTCGACAATCATCCGCCCCAGCCGTGGGTCCACCGGCAGCTGGGCAAGCTGCTGCCCGACGGCGGTGAGCCCGCCGCCGCGGCCGCCGGCGGGCCGGCGACCGGCCCGGGTCCCGGCGTCGTCCGCTGCTTCCGGCTGCCGTGCGGCGCTCAGAGCGCCGAGCTCGCGGAGCAGGGTGACGCCGTCGTTGATGGCTCGGGAGTCCGGCGGCTCCACAAACGGGAAGTTCTCCACATCCTTCGGCCCGCGGGCCACACCCATGGCCGTCATCTGCAGGATGACGGCGGCAAGGTTGGTGCGCAGGATCTCCGGGTCGGTGAACAGCGGCCGGGATTCGAAGTCCTCCTCCGAGTACAGCCGGATGGCGATGCCGTCGGAGACACGGCCGCAGCGGCCGGAGCGCTGGTTGGCAGAGGCCTGCGAGACCCGCTCGATCGGCAGGCGCTGGACCTTGGTGCGGTGCGAGTAGCGCGAGATGCGTGCGGTGCCGGTGTCGACGACGTACTTGATGCCGGGCACTGTGAGCGAGGTTTCGGCAACGTTGGTGGCCAGCACGATCCGGCGCTTGCTGCCGGGGTGGAACACCTTGTGCTGCTCCTGCAGGCTCAACCGGGCGAAGAGGGGAAGGACCTCGGTGCCGGCCAGCCGCCGGTTCGCCTGGATGCGCGCGTTGAGCGCCTCGGCGGCGTCGCGGATTTCGCGTTCCCCGGAGAAGAAGATCAGGATGTCGCCCGGGGCCTCGAGGGCGAGTTCGTCGACGGCGTCGCACACCGCGTCCAGCGGGTCGCGGTCCTCCTCGAGCTCGTCGTCGGAGGAATTGTCCGCATCATCGCCAGCTGCGCTGGGGCCGCCGGCGGGCTGGGAGAGCGGCCGGTAGCGGATTTCCACCGGGAAGGTGCGGCCGGACACCTCGATGATGGGGGAGGGCTCCTCCTCGCTGCCGAAGTGCTTGGCGAAGCGCTCCGGATCGATGGTGGCCGAGGTGATGATGATCTTCAGGTCCGGGCGCTGGGGGAGGATCCGCTTGAGGTAGCCGAGGATGAAGTCGATGTTGAGGCTGCGTTCATGCGCCTCGTCGATGATGATCGCGTTGTACTTGCGCAGCAGTTTGTCGCGCTGGATCTCGGCCAGCAGGATGCCGTCGGTCATCAGCTTCACCTTGGTGGAGCGGCTGACCTCGCCGGTGAAACGGACCTGGAAGCCGACTTCCTGGCCGATCTCGACGCCGAGTTCCTCGGCGATGCGCTCCGCGACCGTGCGGGCGGCGAGCCGGCGCGGCTGGGTGTGGCCGATCAGGCCGTTTTCGCCCAGGCCAAGCTCGAGGCACATCTTGGGGATCTGGGTGGTCTTACCGGAACCGGTCTCGCCGGCGATGATGGTCACCTGGTTTGCGGCGATGGCGGCCATCAGGTCCTCGCGGCGCTCGGAGACCGGCAGCTCGGCGGGGTAGGAAATATGCAGTGTCATGGCTGAAAACAGTCTACTGGCCCAGCAGCCGGACATAGGTTTGCCCGGTCCCTGGGCGGGGCCGGGCAGCGGTTGGCGGGGGAGCGGGCTAGAAGAACCGCAGCGTGTAGCTGGTGCTGGGGAGGTCGTGGGCCATCCAGTACTCTTCCGAACGGACGGGCGGGTTGTGGCCCAGACCGTCTTTGCGGAGAGCCCGGAGGGTGGCTGCGACGGCGGCGAGGATCAGGACGATGAGGGCGATTCCGATGAGTTCCATACCTCCATGGTTCTCCGGTGGGGGATGCAAAAAAAGTGGCAGAAATGCCCAAAAGGCTATAATTTCTGCCACACTGGAGACATGATCAATTCAGTGGCGATGATCGTGGTTCCCAACTTCTCGGTCTTCGAGTTCGGCACCGCATTCGAGGTGTTCGGCGTCGACAGATCGGACCGCGGCACCGGCGTGCCGGCCTTCGACTTCCGGGTCTGCACGCCGGAGCCCGGCGACGTTCCCATGAAGTCAGGCCTGTCGATGCACGTGCCGCTCGGGCTGGAGGCCGCCGCGGACGCGGACCTGGTCATCATGACCCCGTTCGGCAAGGACTCCGATGTCCCCGAGTCCGTGCTGGAGGCGCTGCGGGCGGCGCACGCGCGGGGAGCCTGGGTCATGTCGATCTGCTCCGGCGCCTTCGCCCTGGCCCGGGCAGGGCTGCTGGACGGGCGCCGCTGCACCACGCACTGGCACTACTCGCAGGAGCTCGCCAGCCGTTACCCGGCCGCGCTGGTTGATGAAAACGTGCTCTATGTAGAGGACGGGCGGATCATCACGAGCGCCGGCACGGCCGCCGGCATCGATGCCAGCCTGCACCTGGTCCGGGTGGAGCTGGGCGCCAACGTGGCCGCGAGTATCGCCCGGGACATGGTGGTTCCGCCCCACCGCGACGGCGGCCAGGCCCAGTTCATCGACCGGCCCATGCCCAGGTGCGGCTCGCAGCCGATGGAGGAGTTGCTGCGGTGGATGGTCCGGAACCTGGACGAGGAGCACTCCGTCAACGAGCTGGCCGCCCGCGTGCACATGTCGCCGCGGACCTTTGCGCGGCGGTTCCGGGCCGAGACCGGTGCGACCCCCGCGGCTTGGCTGAATTCGCAGCGGGTGCTGCGGGCGCAGGAGCTGCTCGAGACCACGGATCTGAACATCGACGAGATCGCCCGGGAGGCCGGGTTCGGCCACTCGGTGCTGCTGCGGCACCACTTCGCCAAGGTGCTGGACACCAGCCCGCAGTCCTACCGGCGGACGTTCCGCGGGCACCTGGCGGCGGTCTAACCGGGCTGCCCGTCCGGGCGGTCCCGGGTCTCGGCACCGCCCGACGCCGGTTCCGGCTGAGCCAGCGACTCCGCAGCGGCGCGCATGCTGTCCACCAGGGTCCGCCAGGGTCCGACGAGGTCCCGCTCCGGCAGGGTGGCGCGGCGCTGGCCGGCCCGGATCCGGTAGACGAAGCGGTCCGGCTGGGGAATTCCGCCGGGCTCGGCTGCTGCCGGGCCGGGCAGGTCGTCCCAGGGGCAGGCCTCGATCAAGGGCTGCCACTGGTCCCGGTCATCCGGCGTCACCGCCTGCACGCTCCAGACGCGCTCCATCCCGGCAACGCCACCGCTGCGCTGGACGGTTATCTTCACTGGCTTGACTCCACTGGGTGATCCTTAGGCAGGCGCTGGTTACAGCCTCACTTTGACAGTTTCCCATGCCCGCCGGACGGCGTCATGCTCCGCCGACTCGGCACCGTACAGCTCCTTCGCGGATGCCGCGGTGGCCTTCGCGAAAGCCCCGAAGGTCGCGGCCGCGGGCAGGGAGCCTCCGGTCAGGGTGTCGTACCAGATGCGTCCGGGAGTCTCCCACGCATTACCGCCCAAGGCCGTCGCGACCAGGTAGAAGGCCCGGTTGGGGATGCCCGAGTTCAGGTGCACTCCGCCGTTGTCCGCGCTGGTGTGGACATAGGAGTCCATCGAGTCCGGTTGCGGATCCTTGCCCAGCACATCGTCGTCGTAGGCGGTGCCCGGGGCCTTCATGGAGCGCAGCGCCGTTCCCTGCACCTGGTCGGTGAAGAGGCCTTCGCCGATCAGCCAGCTCGCCTCGGTTGCGGACTGCTGCTTCACGTACTGCTCCACGAGGGCGCCGAAGACGTCCGAGAGCGATTCGTTGAGGGCTCCCGCCTGGTTCCGGTAGGCGAGCCCGGCGGTGTACTGGGTGACGCCGTGCGCCAGCTCGTGGCCGATCACGCTCAGGGAGGCCGTGAAGCGGTTGAAGACCTGGCCGTCGCCGTCGCCGAAGACCATCTGCTTGCCGTCCCAGAACGCGTTGTCGTAGCGCTGGCCGAAGTGCACCGTGGCATCCAGCGGCAGGCCGTTGCCGTCAATCGAGTTGCGGCCGAATGCCTCGGCGTAGAGCCGGTGCGTGTGGCCCAGGCCGTCATATGCCTCGTCCGCCGCCGGGTCGCCGGTGACGGGTTCGCCTTCCTTGCGCACCAGAACACCGGGCAGGTTCTCCGAGGCTTTCGCGTCGTATACGGTCCGCTGCGGCGGCCCGGGCGTGAGCTGCCGCAGTCCCGGGGGTGCCGCGGGCACCGGCGCCGCGCGGGATGCCTGGAAGCTCTTGACGTGCTGCAGGGCTTCTTTGGCGGCACGGGCTGCGATCAGCAGCCGTGGTTCATGATGCTGCGCTGCCAGCCGGCGCAACAGGTAGGGAGGGATGATGGAGCAGTACATGTGAGACCCCTTTGCTTCTGCCGATGCGAACAGCCTACGAGGGGCCACCGACATTTGGCAGGGCCGGACGCGGCGATCTTCCCCTCCGGGGTCCGCTGGATGGTCCGCGTCCGGCTGCCCGTTGGATACGGTAGGCCAATGGCGCAAACGGAGAAGAAAAAGAAACCCGGCTCGACCCTGCTGACGGTCATCATCGCCTTCGTGGCCAATATCCTTGTGGCTGCGGCGAAGTCGGTGGCCGCCGTCCTCACCGGATCGGCCTCCATGACCGCCGAGGCGGCCCACTCCTGGGCGGATACCGGAAACCAGGTGTTCCTGTTCTTCGCGGAACGGCGCTCGGCCAGGCCGCGGGACAAGAGCCACCCCATGGGTTACGGACGGGAAGCCTACGTCTGGTCGATGTTTGCGGCGTTCGGGCTGTTCACTGCGGGTGCCGTGGTGTCCATCATGCACGGCATCCAGCAGATCATTGCGCCGGAGCCGGCAGCCGACTTCGCAGTGGCCTACGTGGTCCTGGCCGTCGCTTTCGTCTTCGAGGGAATCTCCTTCATCCAGGCGTTCCGGCAGACCCGGAAGGCGGCGCACGAACTGGAACGGCACACCCTCGAGCAGGTCCTGATCAGCTCCGATCCCACCCTGCGGGCCGTCTTCGCGGAGGACGCCGCAGCACTCGTCGGCCTGGTCGTGGCCTTTGCCGGCGTGTTCTTGCACCAGGTCACGGGCTCGCCGCTGCCGGACGCGATCGGTTCGATCATCGTCGGTGTGCTGCTGGCCGTCGTCGCCGTCGTGCTGATCGACCGCAACCGTCGTTTCCTGGTGGGCCAGGGCGTTACCCCGGACATCGAACAGTCCATGGCCCGCCGGGTGCTGGAGCACCGGGACATCGCCCGGCTCACGTACCTGCACCTGGAATTTGTCGGCCCGCGCCGGCTCTACCTGGTCGCGGCCGTGGACCTGCAGGGCGACCACCCGGAACACGAAGTGGCGGTGGCGCTGCGCCGGATAGAGCGCGAACTGGAGGACCACGAAACGGTGGAGGAAGCCGTGCTCACCTTGTCCACTCCGGACGAAGCCGCCCTGGACTTCGACGCCGGACAAAGCCGAGCCGGCGCCTGACCCGCGGCTAAAGCCGGACCAACTGCCCTTGTCCTGCGCGGGGCCGGCGGATACTGTGACCTCGACCGCCGGCAGCGCCGCCGGCGTTCCACCGCCGATCAGGAGGATGCCTTGAAGTTTGATCCGAACACCACCGCCCTTGTGCTCATCGAGTACCAGAACGACTTCACCTCCGACGGCGGCGGGCTGCATGACGCCGTCCGGCCGGTCATGGAAAAGACGGACATGCTCGCCAACACGGCCCGGGCTGTAGAGGCAGCCCGCACGGCCGGCGTCACGGTCATGCATGCTCCCATCACGTTTGCCGAGGGCTATAACGAACTCGGCAAGCATCCGTACGGGATCCTCAAGGGGGTCGTGGACGGCGGCGTCTTCGTGAAGGGAACCTGGGGCGCGGCCATCATCGACGAGTTGGCGCCGGCAGAGGGCGACATCGTGATTGAAGGCAAGCGGGGCCTGGACACCTTTGCCAGCACTAACCTGGACTTCATCCTGCGCAGCAAGGGCATCACCACCATCGCCCTGGGCGGTTTCCTGACTAACTGCTGCGTCGAATCAACCATGCGCAGCGGCTACGAGAACGGGTACCAGGTCGTGACGCTGAGCGACTGCGTCGCTGCAACATCCGTTGAGGAACACGACAACGCGATCGCGTACGACTACCCGATGTTCTCCACCCCTATGACGGCCGAGGAATTTTCCAGCGGGCTGTCCTGAGCTTTGCCGATGAACGCAAAAACCCCGCCGTTTCGCTGAAACGGCGGGGTTTTGTCTGTGCCCTCGATTGGAATCGAACCAACGACCTTCTGCTCCGGAGGCAGACGCTCTATCCCCTGAGCTACGAGGGCAATCAGGGATCCTGCCGTTACCGGCGGGACGTCCTAGAGCTTAGCAGGAAGGTGGGCTCCAATGGAAAATCGCCGGGCCGGGAAAGCCGGCAACCTGCCCGGGAACCCGGCAGGCCAAGATGACGGCCGCAAAATTCCGCGGGACCGCGGGCCACCGGTAGGCTGGAACTGTGACCCCAGAAGAACTCTCCCTCGCCATATCCGCCTGCCTGAAGGACGCCGTCACCGCCGGTGAAATCGCCCTTGCCGCCGCCGACATTCCGGACTCGGTGCGCGTGGAGCGGCCCAAGAACAGGGACCACGGCGACTGGGCCACCAACATCGCCCTTCAGCTGGCAAAGCCGGCCGGCACCAACCCGCGCCAGCTCGCCGGGCTGCTGAGCGCCCGGCTGGCGTCGATCGAGGGAGTCTCCGCCGTCGACATCGCCGGACCGGGGTTCCTGAACATCACCGTCGACGCCGCCGCCGCCGGTGCCCTCGCCAAGGCCATTGTCGAGGCGGGCCCCGCGTACGGCACGAATACGGCGCTCGCGGGCCGCACGGTCAACATGGAGTTCGTCTCGGCCAACCCCACCGGCCCGCTGCACATCGGCCACACCCGCTGGGCCGCCCTGGGCGACTCGATCGCCCGCGTCCTGCGGGCCTCCGGAGCGGATGTCACCGCGGAGTACTACATCAACGACGCCGGCTCGCAGATGGACGTTTTCGCGCACTCGGTGCTGTCCCGGCTGCACGGGCGCGGCGTTCCGGAGGGCGGCTACCCGGGCGAGTACATCGCCGACCTCGGCCACGAGGTCCTGACGCAGCACCCGGACATCCGCGAACTCACCGACGTCGCCGCGCTGCCGGTGATCCGCGGCGCCGCCTACAAGGCGCAGCTGCACGACATCCAGCAGACCCTCGCGGAGTTCGGCGTCGAGTTCGACGTCTTCTTCTCCGAGCAGGAGCTGCACGACGCCGGCGCCATCGCGGACGCCGTCGCCCGCCTGCGGGAACAAGGCCACGTCTACGACGACGGCGGCGCGGTCTGGCTGCGCACTACGGACTTCGGCGACGACAAGGACCGGGTGATGATCCGCGCGAACGGCGAGCCGACGTACTTCGCCGCCGACGCGGCGTACTACCTGTCCAAGAAGGACCGCGGCTTCACCGAGAAGATCTACCTGCTCGGCGCTGACCACCACGGCTACATCAACCGGCTCAAGGCGATCGCGGCCGCGGCCGGCGACGATCCCGAGGTCAACATCGAGGTGCTGATCGGCCAGCTCGTCTCCGTCAACGGCGCCAAGCTGTCCAAGCGGGCCGGCAACATCATCGAGCTCAAGGACCTGATCTCCTGGCTGGGCAAGGACGCCGTCCGATACTCCCTGGCGCGCTTCCCGGCCGATTCTCCGCTGACCCTGGACCCGGAACTGCTCAAGAAGCACAGCAACGAGAACCCGGTCTTCTACGTCCAGTACGCCCACGCCCGCTCCCGTGGCGCCGCGCGCAACGCCGTAGCCGCCGGTGTCGAGCGCCGGGTGGAGGGCGAAGACGCCTTCGACGCGTCCCTGCTGGACCATGCGACGGAAAACGAGCTGCTCTCGCACCTCGGCAGCTACCCCTCGATCGTGGCCAAGGCGGCCGAGCTGCGCGAACCGCACCGCGTCGCCCGCCACCTCGAAGTCATCGCCGGGGCCTACCACCGCTGGTACGACGCCTGCCGTATCGCGCCGCTGGGCGAGGAAGCCATCACCGATTTGAACCGCACCCGGCTGTGGCTCAACGATGCCACCAGCCAGGTGCTCGCCAACGGACTGGAACTGCTGGGCGTCTCGGCGCCGGAACGGATGTGAACGCCATGACCGCGAACCAGAACAACAGCGTTTCAGCTTCCCCGCTGGCCCCGGACTGGCTGGCCGTCCCGGAGAACCTCAACGCCTTGCACAAGCCGATGTGGGCCGCCGGTGTTGAGCGCAACGAGGGTGGCGAACTGGCCATTGACGGCGTCACCGTCAGCGAACTCCAGCGGCAGTTCGGCACGCCGCTGTTCGTGATGAGCGAGACTGACTTCCGGGCCCGCGCCCGGGCTTTCCAGGATGCCTTCAACGAGGCCTTCGCGGACATCTGCGGGGGAGTGGACGTCTACTATGCCGGCAAGTCGTTCCTGTGCACCGCCGTCGTCCGCTGGGTCGAGGAGGAAGGGCTCCGGCTGGACACCGCCTCCGGCGGTGAGCTCGCCGTGGCGGCCCGCGCCGGCATCCCCGGCGCCGCCGTCGCGCTGCACGGCAACAACAAGTCCGACGGCGAGATCCACCGCGCCCTCGACATGAAGCTGGGCCGGATCGTCATCGACAGCCTCGCCGAACTGGAACGGGTCGCGGCGATCGCGGCGAACCGCGGCGAAACGGCGAAAGTCATGCTGCGGCTGACGCCGGGCGTGCACGCGCACACCCACGAATTCATCGCCACCGCGCATGAAGACCAGAAGTTCGGCCTCTCGATGGCCGGGGACTCGACCGACCAGGCCGGGCTGTCCGCCGCGGAGGAAGCAGTTGCGGCCGCCGCCGGGCACGACAGCATCGAACTGCTGGGCCTGCACTGCCACATCGGCTCGCAGATCTTCGAACCGGACGGCTTCGCCCTGGCCGCGGAAAAGCTGCTCGACTTCCTCGCCGCGATGCAGTCCAAGTATTCGATCGTGCTGCCGGAGCTGGACCTGGGCGGCGGCTACGGCATTGCCTACACCCCGGTGGACACGCCTCGTCCGCCGGCGGAAATCGCCCGGGCGATGGCCGCCGTCGTCCGCGCCAAGGTGGCAGAGCTCGGCATCGCTGCACCGCGGATCTCGATCGAGCCCGGACGGGCGATCGTGGGCACCAGCACCTTCACGCTCTACGAGGTGGGCACCCTGAAGACCGTCCGGGTGGATGCGCCGGAAAACGGCGCAGAAAACGTTACGTACCCGCGCCGCTATGTGTCGGTGGACGGCGGCATGAGCGACAACGCCCGCCCGGTGCTCTACGACGCGGATTATTCGGCGGTTCTGGCGTCCCGCAGCTCCGACGCGGCCCCGCAGCTGTCCCGAGTGGTGGGCAAACATTGCGAGAGCGGCGACATAGTTGTTAGAGATGTATATCTGCCCGAGGACGTGGCAGCCGGTGATCTGCTCGCTGTACCGGGGACCGGCGCCTACTGCTGGGCCCTGTCAAGCAACTACAACTATCTGGCCCGGCCGGGCGTTGTCGCGGTACGCGATGGATCAGTCCGGCTCATTGTCCGCGGCGAAACCGAACAAGATCTGCTGAACCGCGACATGGGAGTCTGAATGACGGAATTGCGAACCCTGAAAGTGGCCCTGCTGGGCTGTGGCAACGTCGGGGCTCAGGTTGCGCGGATTCTCATTGACGACGCCGACACGCTGGCGTCCCGCGCCGGGGCCCGCCTCGAACTGAGCGGCATCGCCGTGCGCGACCTCGACGCCCGGCGCGACGTCGAACTGCCCCACCAGCTCTTCACCACCGACGCCGACGCGCTGGTCAAGGACGCCGACCTGGTAATCGAACTGATGGGCGGGATCGAGCCGGCACGGAGCCTGATCCTTACCGCGATCCGGCACGGCGCGTCCGTCGTGACCGGCAACAAGGCCCTGCTCGCCCAGGACGGCCCGACCCTCTACGAGGAGGCGGACAAGGCCGGCGTTCAGCTCTCCTACGAGGCCGCCGTCGCCGGGGCCATCCCGATCCTGCGCCCGATCCGGGACAGCCTCTCCGGCGACCGGATCACCCGGGTGCTGGGCATCGTCAACGGCACCACCAACTTCATTCTGGACCAGATGGACACCACGGGCGCGCAGTTCGCCGACGCCCTCGCCGAGGCCCAGCGGCTGGGGTACGCCGAAGCGGACCCCACCGCCGACGTCGAGGGCCTTGACGCCGCCTCGAAGGCCGCGATCCTCGCCTCGCTCTCCTTCCACACGCGGTTCGCGCTCGAGGACGTCTACTGCGAGGGCATCAGCTCCGTCACGGCCGCGGACATCGCCGCGGCCAAGGACGCCGGCTTCGTGATCAAGCTGCTGGCGATCGCAGAGAAGCTCACCGATCCCGAGGGCAAGGAGGGCGTGTCCGTCCGGGTCCACCCCACGCTGCTGCCGCGCGAGCACCCGCTGGCGGCCGTGCACGGCGCGTTCAACGCCGTCTTCATCGAGGCGGAGAACGCCGGCGAGCTGATGTTCTACGGCCAGGGCGCCGGCGGCACCCCGACGGCGTCGGCCGTGCTGGGAGACCTCGTCTCGGCGGCCCGCCGGATCGTCCTGGGCGGTCCGGGACGCACCGAAACCACCACCGGCCACGTCCCCTCGCTGCCGATCGACGCGGCCATCACCAGCTACTACATCGGCCTCGACGTGGCGGACCAGCCCGGTGTCCTGGCCCGGATCGCGCAGCTCTTCGCCGAACACGGCGTGTCCATCGAAATCATGCGTCAGACCATCCACCGCGACTCGGCCTCCAAATCGGAGTCGGCGGAGCTGCGGATCGTCACGCACCGTGCGAGCGAAGCCGCACTGGCAGCAACCGTCGAGGCCGTCAAGGGCCTGGATGTCATCAATTCCGTCACATCCGTACTGCGGGTAGAAGGGGTCTAAGTGGCTCACCAATGGCGCGGAGTCATCCGCGAATACGCCGAACGCCTGCCCGTCACCGAGGCCACCAAGGTCATCACCCTGGGTGAGGGCGGCACCCCGCTGGTGCACGCGCAGAAGCTCTCCGAGCTCACCGGCTGCACCGTCTACCTCAAGGTCGAGGGCATGAACCCGACCGGATCCTTCAAGGACCGCGGTATGACTATGGCCATGACGGCGGCGGTCGCCTCCGGTGCCAAGGCCGTAGTCTGCGCCTCCACCGGCAACACCTCCGCCTCGGCCGCGGCCTACGCGACGTCGGCCGGACTGCAGTGCGCCGTGCTGGTGCCCGAGGGCAAGATCTCGATGGGCAAGCTCAGCCAGGCGATCGCGCACGGCGCCACCCTGCTGCAGGTGGACGGCAACTTCGACGACTGCCTGGACATCGCCCGCAAGCTGGGGGAGTCCTACCCCGTGTTCCTGGTCAACTCGGTCAACCCGGCCCGGATCGAGGGCCAGAAAACCGGCGCCTTCGAGGTCGTCGACGCGCTCGGCGACGCCCCGGACATCCACGTGCTCCCGGTCGGCAACGCCGGCAACATCAGCGCCTACTGGAAGGGCTACAAGGAGTACGCAGCGCCCTACGACTCCGCCACCGCCGGCACCCTAACCGCAGTCGCCACGAAGACGCCGGTGATGTGGGGCTTCCAGGCCGCCGGTGCCGCCCCATTCGTCGCCGGCCACCCCATCACGGAGCCGGACACCATCGCCACCGCCATCCGGATCGGCAACCCCGCGTCCTGGGACACCGCCGTCGCCGCCCGGGACGAATCCGGCGGTGTGATCGAGGCCGTCACCGACGAGGAGATCCTCTCCGCGCACCGCTGGCTCTCCGCCCGCGAGGGCGTGTTCGTCGAACCCGGCTCCGCCGCCGGCGTCGCCGGCCTGATCAAGAAGCACGCCGCGGGCGAGGTTCCGGAGGGCAAGACCATCGTCATCACGGTCACCGGCCACGGCCTCAAGGACCCGCAGTGGGCCTTGCGCACCGAGGACGGCAGCGACGTGCAGCCGGTCAAGGTCGCCAACGACGTCGTCACGGTGGCCGCCGAACTGGGACTGGAAGAAAAATAGCCTTGGAAACCACCCTCACCGTCCCGGCCGAATCTCCCGCCGACATTCCGGCAGTTCCGGCCGGGCAAGTAGTCACCGTCCGGGTCCCGGCCACCAGCGCCAATCTCGGCCCGGGCTACGACAGCCTGGGCCTGGCCCTGTCGCTGCACGACACGCTGACGGTGGAGACCCTCGAGAGCGGCGAACTTGAATTCGAGCTCAGCGGCGAGGGCGCGGATACCCTGCCCCGCGATGCGAGCCATCTGGTGGCCAAGGCCCTCACGGAAGCGCTGCACCTGCTGGGCTTCCGCCACGAGGGGTTGCGGATCACCGCGGACAACGTCAACCCGCACGGCCGCGGCCTCGGATCCTCGGCCGCCGCCGTGGTTGCCGCCGCCAGCGCCGCGAACGCCCTCGTCCCGGCGGCCTCGCGGCGCAGCAAGGATTGGATCCTGCAATTCACCAGCCGACTGGAGGGCCATCCGGACAACGTCGCACCCGCCATTTTCGGCGGACTGGCGCTGTCTTGGCAGGACAGTGACCAGTACAGCAGCACCTGCGCGACGGTCGACGCCGGCATTGTCCCGGTCGTCGCAGTGCCGGACTTCGAGCTCTCCACCGAGGCCGCCCGGGCGTTGCTTCCGGCCTCCGTGGGGCACCACGCCGCCGCGATGAACTCGGGCCGCGCCGCCCTCCTGATCCACGCGCTGACGCAGAAGCCTGAATTCCTGCTGCCCGGCACCGAGGACTACCTGCACCAGAGCTACCGGGCGCAGGCCATGCGGCCCAGCGCGGAGCTGATCGCTGCGCTGCGGCGCGCCGGCCATGCCGCCGTCGTCTCCGGCGCGGGACCCACCGTGCTGGTCCTGGCCGCGGGGGAAGAGGAAGCGGCCGACGTCGTCGAGTTCATCGGAGCTTTCACCGCGGACAACACGCCGGAGGTCGCCTGGCGTGTGATGAAGCTGGCTGTAGACACTGAGGGTGCTAAAGTGGAAGTGCACCGGCGGTAATCACGCAAGCTTTTTATAAGACCGCGATGTTGGCCAAGTTGCCCTCTCTCATCTTTCACTGCGCAATATTTTCCGGTGCCACCTGCTTTCGGTCTGACGCAGGAAGCTGCAGAATTCCTCTGTACCCCTGAAGTGTCAGCCGGCCGTTCCTCAATTTCGGGGCGTGTCTTGGTGTAGCAGTAACCGGCCCTGCCGGCCGAAATCCAACCGGCAAGGCCGAAATCCCGGCTGCAGATCTGAACTGCAGCCCAGATCAAATCACCGCGTCCAGCTCCTAGCCTGGACGCCGTCGAGGGGGAAGGATCCTTCGTGACCGAAACCACTGAGCTGTCTTCAGCTGTGGAAACATCATCTTCTGCTGCCGCAACGGCAGCACCCGCCAAGAGCAGCGGCCTCGCCGGCCTGAAGCTCGCCCAGCTCCAGGCCCTGGCCAGCCAGCTGGGGATCTCCGGCGGCTCCCGGATGCGCAAGGGTGATCTGGTGACCGCCATTTCCGCCCACCGTGCCGGTACCCCGGTCAGCAAGGCACCCGAACGCGCCGCCGAAAAGGCGAGCGACAATGGCTCTGTTGCCCACGCCTCGGCCCCGGCCGTGGCTCCCGCAACTGACGGAGCCGAGGCTCCGGCCCAGGAAAACCCGCGGGCCCGGACCCGGGGCCGCAGCCGCCGCGCAGGCAGCGACGGCGTCATCACCACCCCTGCTGCTGAGGCACCCGCCGCCGCGGTAGAGGCGCAGTCCGCCGCTGCCCCGGCGCAGGCACCGTCCGCCCCGGCAGAGCAGGGCACTGAAGGCAGCGACCGCACCCGCCAGCCGCGGACCCGCAACCGCCGCCGCGGCGAGGCAGCAGCCCAGGCCACCGGCCAGGGCGAAGCCCAGCCGGCAGCAGCCGTGGAAGCCCCGGCCGAGCAGGCCTCGGTCGAACAGCGCCAGGAACGCCAGGCCGAACAGGGCAGCGACGACGGCCAGCGCCGCGACAACACCCGCGGCCGTGGCAACCGTGAGGACAACACCCGCGACAACACGTCCGGCACCCGCGAAAACACCCGCGACAACACCCGCGACAACGACGATTCCGACGGCGGCAGCCGCCGCAACCGCCGTAACCGTCGTGACCGCAACGATCGCAACGACCGCTCCGGCGGCCAGGACAACCGCGACAACAACCCGCGCAACGACCGTTTCCGCGACCGCAACGAACGCCGCCGCGGCCGTTCCCAGGGACCCGACGTCGACGACGTCGAGGTCACCGAGGACGACGTCCTGCTGCCCGTCGCCGGCATCCTGGACGTGCTGGAGAACTACGCGTTCATCCGCACCTCCGGCTACTTGCCGGGTCCGAACGACGTCTACGTCTCGCTCGCCCAGGTCAAGAAGTACAACCTGCGCAAGGGCGACGCCGTCGTCGGCGCCATCCGCGCCCCGCGTGAAGGCGAAGACCGCAGCAACCAGCAGTCGGCCCGCCAGAAGTTCAACGCGCTGGTCCGCGTCACCTCGGTCAACGGCAAGACCCCCGAGGAACTCAAGGACCGCGTCGAATTCGCCAAGCTCGTCCCGCTGTACCCCTCCGAGCGCCTGCGCCTCGAGACGGACCCCAAGAAGATCGGCCCCCGCGTCATCGACCTGGTCGCCCCGATCGGCAAGGGCCAGCGTGGCCTGATCGTCTCGCCGCCGAAGGCCGGCAAGACGCTCATCCTGCAGTCCATCGCCAACGCCATCACCACCAACAATCCTGAGGTCCACCTCATGATGGTGCTCGTTGACGAACGCCCCGAAGAAGTCACCGACATGCAGCGCACGGTCAAGGGTGAGGTCATTGCCTCCACCTTCGACCGCCCCGCCGATGACCACACGACCGTGGCCGAACTTTCCATCGAGCGTGCCAAGCGCCTCGTGGAAATGGGCATGGACGTTGTGGTCCTGCTGGACTCGATGACCCGACTGGGCCGCGCCTACAACCTGGCCGCGCCCGCCTCCGGCCGCATCCTGTCCGGCGGTGTCGACTCCGCCGCGCTGTACCCGCCGAAGCGTTTCTTTGGTGCAGCCCGCAACATCGAAAACGGCGGCTCGCTCACCATCCTGGCCACCGCGCTCGTCGAGACCGGGTCCAAGATGGACGAGGTCATCTTCGAAGAGTTCAAGGGCACGGGCAACATGGAACTGCGCCTGTCCCGCCAGCTCGCGGACAAGCGCATCTTCCCGGCCGTGGACGTCAACGCGTCCGGTACCCGCCGCGAAGAGAACCTGCTGTCCCCCGAGGAAGTCAAGATCATGTGGAAGCTGCGCCGTGTCCTCTCCGGACTCGAAACGCAGCAGAGCCTTGAGCTGCTGACCAACAAGATCCGGGAGACCCAGAGCAACGTCGAGTTCCTCATGCAGGTGCAGAAGACGACGCTTGGTGCGAAGTCCGATAACGACAAGTAGCTGCATTAACCGCTAGATTCTGGCGGTCCCGCGCGCTAACGCCGCACGGATTTTCCGCCCCCGCCCCTCCGCCGGGTGGCGTTCGATCTACGATCGCACGCCACCCGGCTCCGGCAGGCCCGAAGCCACTCCCGGGGCGGAAAAATCCGTGCGGCTTCGTCGTTAAGTCGCCAGCCGCGGTCCAGTTTTGTTGTCGTAACTAGACTTGGTTCCAAGTCGAAAGAGGTTTTGAAATGTTTGAGTCCGTACAGGGGCTGTTGGATGAGCATGCTGCTATCCAGGCCCAGCTTGGGGATCCTGCTGTTTATGCTGACCAGAAGCTGGCCCGGAAGCTGGGGCGGCGGTCGGCGCAGTTGAACGGCATTGTGGAGGCCTACCACCGCTGGGAAAGCATCAGCGATGACCTGTCGGCCGCGAAGGAAATGGCCGGCGAGGATCCGGAGTTCGCCGCTGAGGTGCCCGAGCTTGAGGCTGCCCTGGAGACGGCCGCGGCCAAGCTGCGCCGCCTGCTCATCCCGCGCGACCCGGACGACGCCCGCAACGTGATCCTTGAGGTCAAGGGCGGCGAAGGCGGCGACGAGGCTGCCCTGTTCGCCGCGGACCTGCTGCGCATGTACAGCCGTTACGCGGAATCCCGTGGCTGGAAAACCGAGATTATCTCCGCCACCGAATCGGACCTGGGCGGCTACAAGGACGTCCAGATGGCCGTCAAGGGCAACTCCAACGATCCTGCCGAGGGCGTGTTCGCGCGGCTGAAGTTCGAAGGCGGCGTGCACCGGGTGCAGCGCGTGCCGGTGACCGAGTCGCAGGGGCGTATCCACACTTCTGCCGCCGGCGTCCTGGTGCTCCCCGAAGTGGACGAGCCCGAAGAGCTCGAAATCAACCAGAACGATCTCAAGATCGACGTCTACCGTTCCTCCGGCCCCGGCGGCCAGTCGGTCAACACCACCGACTCGGCCGTGCGCATCACCCACCTTCCCACCGGGATCGTGGTGGCGATGCAGAACGAGAAGTCCCAGCTGCAGAACCGTGAAGCCGGCATGCGCGTGCTGCGCGCCCGCATCCTGGCCCACCAGCAGGAGCAGATCGACGCCGAGAACTCGGCCCAGCGCAAGTCGCAGATCCGCACCATGGACCGCTCCGAGCGCATCCGGACCTACAACTACCCGGAAAACCGGATCGCCGACCACCGCACCGGCTACAAGGCGTACAACCTGGACCAGGTCATGAACGGCGACCTGGAGCCGGTGATCCAGTCCGCCATCGAGATGGACGAACAGGCCCGCCTCGACGCCATCGGCGATTAGTACGGATCGTCCGCCCCGATGACACCTGAGCCTGATGACTTCTGATGCTGCGCTGAGCCTCGCCGACGCCGTCCGCGAGGCCACGGCCGTGCTGGCCGCCGCCGGCGTGCCGAGCCCGAAGGTCGACGCCGAACTCCTTGCCGGCCACCTGCTTGGCGTCGGCCCGGGCCGGCTCCGCGCCATGGTCCTCGGTGACACGCCGGCGCCGGCAGGCTACGCCGAGCTGGTGGCCGAGCGCGCGCAGCGTATCCCGTTGCAGCACATCACCGGCGTGGCGCACTTCCGCTACCTCGAACTGGCCGTCGGGCCCGGCGTATTCATCCCGCGTCCGGAAACGGAATCCGTCGTTCAGCTGGTAATCGACTGGCTGGCGGCCCGGTCCGAAGACACGGAACGGCTGCACGGGCGGCCCAAGGTCGTCGACCTCGGAACCGGGTCGGGGGCGATTGCCGGCTCGATCGCGCATGAGGTTCCCGACGCCGAGGTCCACGCCGTGGAGTTCAGCGAGTTTGCGCACGCCTGGGCGGCCAAGAACCTGCTGCCGCTGGGCGTCCACCTGGTGCGCGGCGACCTGCGGGACGCGTTGCCCGAACACAACGGCAGCTTCGACGTCGTCGTGTCCAACCCGCCCTACATCCCGGCCGAAGCGGTCCCCAACGAGCCCGAGGTGGCGCTGCATGACCCGCCCGAGGCGCTCTATGGCGGGGGAGCGGACGGCATGGAAGTCCCGACGGCGGCGGCGGCCTCCGCGGCCCGGCTTCTCGTGCCAGGTGGCTACTTCGTCATGGAGCACGCCGAGGTCCAGGCCGGCTGGATCGCCGCGATGCTGGAGCGTTCCGGACACTGGTCCGGAGTGACGACGCACCTGGACCTCAACGGACGCGAACGCGCCACCAGCGCCGTCCGCAAACCCGAGGCCGTCAGTGATGAAAGGATAGGCCAGTGACGACTAGCTACGATTGCGCGGACGCGGAGCAACGCGCCGCAGGACTTGAACACGCCCAGCGGGCCATCCGGGAACACAAGTGCGTGGTCCTCCCCACCGACACCGTGTACGGCATCGGCGCCGACGCGTTCTCGCCGCAGGCCGTGACGCTGTTGCTCGCGGCCAAAGGCCGGAGCCGGCAAATGCCGCCGCCCGTACTGATCCCCAGGCTGAACGCCCTGGACGGCCTGGCCACCGATGTGCCGGCCGAGGCCCGCCGCCTGGCCGAGGCGTTCTGGCCCGGGGGGCTGACCCTGATCCTGCACGCACAGCCCTCGCTCGACTGGGACCTTGGCGAAACCAAGGGCACAGTGGCCCTCCGCCTCCCGGACGACGACGTCGCCCAGGACCTGCTTACCCTCACCGGACCGCTGGCGGTCTCCTCCGCCAACCGCACCGGCCAGGCCGCCGCACAGAGCGCCGCCGACGCCGAGGCGCAGCTCGCGGAGTCGGTGGAGGTCTACCTCGAAGGCGGGCACCGGCCGGTCGAAGGCAACGGGGCCGAGCCGTCCACGATCATTGACGCCACGGCCCTGCCGCTGCGCGTGGTCCGCCAGGGCGCCATCAGCCTTGAGCGCCTGCGTGAAGTTGTCCCGGGCGTGCTCGGGGCCGGCGAACAGCCGGCCGCCGAAGCGGAGCCGGATGCCGAAGCGGGGCCGGCCGCCGTGCCGGCTGACGCCGCGACCGGGGAGACACCCGGCCACACTGTCCCCACCGCCTCCGACGACCCTCCGAGGAACTGACATGCAGCCCAAAGTCGCCGTCGCGGCCGTAACCTTCGACCGGCACGAGGAACTTGCCCTCCTACTCAAAGGCCTTGCCGCGCAGACTGCGCCGATCCACTCGATCGCGCTCGTGGACTCCGGCACCGTTCCGGCCACCGAGGTCGTCGCCGCCGGGGGAGCGAACATCAACTACCTGCGCTCCGAGGCAAACCTCGGCGGAGCCGGCGGCTTTGCCTACGCGATCCTGGCCGCCATGGCCAGCGGCGCCGAGTGGATCTGGATGATGGATGACGACGGCCACCCCGAGGACGGCAACTGCCTCGCCGGGCTGCTGAAGACGGCCGAGGAACACCAGCTCGACATCGTCAGCCCGCTCGTCGCCGCCACCGCAGACCCGAACCGGCTGTCCTTCAACTTCCGGATCAACGGCCTGCTGACCAATGACCGCGCCAAACTGGCGCCGATGGGCTACCTGCCGGACATGGTGCACTTCTTCAACGGGGCCCTGATCCGCACCGAGGTCTTCTACAAGATCGGCATTCCGGACGTGAAGTTCTTCATCCGCGGCGACGAGGTCGACTTCCTCTCCCGGGTGAAGAAGGCCGGCTTGAAGTACGGCACGCTGGCCACCGTTGCCGTGCAGCACCCCGCCACCTGGACCGAGATGAAGCCCGTCTTCGGCGGGTTCATCACCCCCGTCATCCCGGAAGGCGAGTTCAAGCGCTACTGCTATTTCCGCAACCGGGGCTACCTGACCCGCAAGTACCGGAACCTGCGCTGGTTCGGAGCTGACATGGTCGGCTTCCCGTACTACTTCCTGAAGACCGGGGACCTGAAGGGCCTGGCGCACTGGTTCGGCGCCTATTCCACCGGGTTCCGCGGCAAGGGCTTCGGCTCTCCCGCGCAACTGATGTCCACCAACAGCTAGGCTGCCGTGGAGAACCTGTACGCCGTCGTCGTCACTTACAACCGTGCCGACTTCCTGCAGAACCTGCTCGATTCCTTCGCCCGCCTCAGCACCCCGCCGGCGCGGATCATCGTGGTGGACAATGCCAGCAGCGACCACACAGCCGAGGTCGTCTCCCGGGCCAGGGCCGCCGGCGGTCCGCGGATTGAGTACGAACGGCTGCCGGAAAACGTCGGCGGCGCGGGCGGCTTCTCCCGCGGCGTCGAGCTGGCGCTGGAAGCCGGTGCCGGGTGGCTCTGGCTGATGGACGACGACGTCGAGGTCCTCCCCGGAGCGGTGGAGGCGCTGGAGAAGTTCACCCCGGAGTATTCCTGCCTGATCGGCCGCCGCTACGACGCCAACGGCAAACCCTTCTTCTGGCAGCACCACTTCGTCGAGGCGCTCGGCGTCTTCCTCCCCGTCTCGCGCGACGTCTTCAAGCATTCCGAGGTCTTCCGCACCAACGTCGGAAACTTCGAAGGCATGCTGATCAAGGCCTCGGTGGCGCGGACCATCGGGCTGCCCGATCCACGCTTCTTCATCACCTGGGATGACCTGGTCTACGGCTGGCTCGCCGCGCAGCAGACACCGGTGGTCTACGTCAACGCCTTCGTCATCAAGAAGGTCCGCGCGCAGCGCCAGGTGGACCTGGGCCTGCGCCACCTCAATGACTCCAGTGACCTCAGCCGACGCTACGTGATGCGCAACCGCGGGCACGTCGCGCAGTACCTCCGGGCCTACGGGAAGTTCAGCCGGCTCGGTTTTGGGGCCGGCACGGCACTGACCTTCCTGAAGGAAATTGCCCGCCTGGTGCTCGTCGAGCGGACCCTGAAGGGGACCGGCGCGCTCTGGCGAGGATGGCGCGAATCGCGCGCCATCCTCGCGGACCGCAGCTGGAAACCGATGCCGCCGCTTTTGCCGGCCGGGGCCGCTGACTCAGGTAGCGGAGCCGAAAGAGATTAGTATCGTTTTAGGCTCCGCCGCTGTCCGACAGTTTTGCGGCGGGGTATTTTTTGAAACAGGCGCATGGCCGCCGTGGTAGTGGAAGTCGGTTGCAATCTCTGTTGAGTACGAAATCTGAAGCGCGCGGATCTGCCGCAGCACGGGAAGAGAAGCCCGCCCTCTGGATCTGGATCCAGCTGTTCCTCGACTCCATGTCCTGGATCGTGGCGGTCGTCCTGGCGCTGCTGCTGCGCTACGAGATGGGTATCCGGGCGGAACAGTTCCTGGGCGCCTTCTTCATCGCTGCCCTCGCCGTCATCGCGCAGATCGTCGCTGGCTACGCGCTGGCCCTCTACCGGGGCCGGTACCCCTTCGGCAGTTTCCAGGAGGCGCGGGCACTGGTCTTCGTCACCGTGATTGTGGCCGCCTCGATCACCGTGACGCTGCTGGTGCTGTACGGGGCCATCAACATCGGCCGCAGCGTAGGCCTGATCGCCTTCCCCTTCGCCTGCCTCTTCATGGGCGCGGCACGCTACGCCAAGCGGCTCTACGTCGAGGGCAAGACCCGGCCCGGCGACGAGGCGCAGAACACCCTGATCTACGGCGCGGGGTTCCTGGGCAACTCGCTGCTGACCCGGATGCTGCAGGACCCGGATTCCCCGTACTTCCCGGTCGGCCTGATCGATGACGACCCGGCCAAGAAGCACCTGCGGCTCTCCGGAGTCCAGGTCCTTGGCAGGGGAGAGGACCTCCCGGCGATCATCCGCAGGACCCGCGCAAGGGTGCTGGTCCTGGCGTTCGCCAATGTCGAGGCCGCCGTCGTGCGCCGTATCTCGGACGCTGTGGCCGGCATGAATATCCGTGTGCTGGTGTTGCCTCCGCTGCGCGACATGCTCGGCGGCGGGGCGCCCGACGGGTTCTCGGACTTCCGCGACGTGGCGGTCGAAGACCTGATCGGCCGCCGGCCGGTGGACATCAAAGTCGACGAAATCGCCGGGTATATCAAGGGCAAGCGGGTGCTGGTGACCGGCGCGGGCGGCTCAATCGGCTCGGAACTCTGCCGCCAGATTGTCCAGTTCGCCCCCGCGGAACTCATCATGCTCGACCACGACGAGACCGGGCTGCAGCAGACACAGATCTCCATCACCGGCCGGGGGCTGCTGGCCGGCCGCGACACGGTGCTGGCCAACATCCGCGACGGCGAAGCCCTGCAGGACATCTTCGAAGACCGCCGGCCCGAGGTCGTGTTCCACGCCGCCGCCCTGAAGCACGCACCGCTGCTGCAGCAGTACCCCGTCGAGGCCTGGAAGACGAACGTCTGCGGTACCCTGAACGTGCTGCGCGCCGCCCGGCACGCCGGTGTCTCACACTTTGTGAATATCTCCACCGACAAGGCAGCCAACCCCACCACCGCCCTGGGCCACTCCAAGCGCGTCGCGGAGAAGCTGACCGCCTGGATGGCCGGCCAGACCGGCAGCAAGTTCGTATCCGTCCGCTTCGGCAATGTGATGGGCAGCCGCGGCTCAATGCTCCCGCTCTTCACCGAGCAGATCCGCGTCGGGGGCCCGGTCACCGTCACCGATCCCGAGGTCACGCGGTTCTTCATGACGATTCCCGAAGCCTGCCAGCTGGTGATCCAGGCCGGTGCGATCGGCTCGGGCGGCGACGTGATGATCCTGGACATGGGCGAGCCCGTGAAGATCCTCGACGTCGCCCAGCGGATGATCGCCATGTCCGGCAAAAAGGTCGATATCATCTACACCGGCCTGCGGCCGGGAGAAAAGCTGCATGAAGAGCTCGTCGGCACCGGCGAACTGGACCAGCGTCCCCTGCACCCGAAGATTTCGCACACCAAGGCCACCGAGCAGGATCCGGCCAAGCTGGACCTGAACGTCTGGCTGGCCCGCTGCGAGGCCGAACAGGGCATTAACATCGCCGACATCCCGGACGACGAGGCCGATGAAGCGGGCTCGATCCGGGTCGCGTCATGATGCCGCTCGCCATCCTGGCCGGAATCACCCTGCTGGCCAGCCTGCTGCTTCCCTTCGCGGTGAAACCGTGGCTGGTCCGGATGGGCGTCGTCGACATTCCGTCCGCCCGCTCCTCCCACCACAAAGCGACCATCCGGGGGATGGGGATGGCTGCAGCCCTGGCCACCGCCGTCGGCTACCTCGCCGCGGTGCTCCTAAACCTCGTCACGGTGGACCGTTCGGTTTTCGCGGTGGTGCTGGGGATCATTGCGGCCAGTGCCGCCGTGGGCTGGATCGAGGATCTGCGCGGTCTGTCCATCGGGGCACGCGCCGCCGCCCAGCTGGGAATCGGTGCCGCCGGCTCCGCTGCGCTGATCGTCCTGACGTCGCAGTCGTTCTGGTGGCTGCCGCTGGCTGCCGTGGCAATCGCGGCCTACGTCAACATCGCGAACTTCATGGACGGGATCAACGGGATCTCCGGCCTGCACGGCGTCACCGCTGGCGGCGCCTACGCGCTGGCCGGCATGCTGGCCGGACAGCCCTGGCTAACCGCCGGGGGCACGGTGCTCGCGATGGCCTTCCTTGGCTTCCTGCCCTGGAACCTCGGCCGTGGTTCGGTGTTCCTGGGCGACGTCGGCAGCTATCTCCTCGGCGCCTCGATCGCGGCCCTCGCCGTGGCGGGCTTCCTGAGCGGCGTCTACGTCGAATACGTCCTCTCGCCGATCCTGGTCTATGCCGCGGACACCGGCTATACCCTGCTGCGCCGGATCAAGGCGGGGGAGCGCTGGTACGCGTCCCACCGCGAACACGTTTACCAGCGGCTCACCGACGTCGGCTTCTCCCACCTGCAGGCGGCAGCCGTGGTAACGGTCTGCACCATCGCCGTCATCGTCCTCGGTTTCGTCGCCGCCACGGCCCCGCTGCCCGTCGTCGCCCTCTGCGTGGCCGGCAGCCTGCTGGTGCTCGGACTGTATCTGGTCTCCCCGGACCTGATCCGTCGGTTCCGGCACCGTCCCAAGGTCACCCGCATCCCGGTGGCCTAGCCCTGTTCTATCTCGTGTAGAATTCAGGGGCGGCTTGTCGCCGCGTTCCTGCCCTTACCCCCTGCGACGATTGGGATCCCATGAGCTCCAACGCCGAGTCCGGACGCACGTCCGGCAGCGGCTCCGTTGGCGGCTCCGGTCCCACCAGGTCGCTGTGGCTGAAGCTGCTGGCCCTCAGTTCGGCGGCGGCGGGGGCGGCCCTGCTGCTGACCGCGGTCCTGGCCTTCGCCTTCAACGGCGGCTACGGTGCCTTGTCCAGCCTCTTCGGCGGCGCGCTGGTGATGGCGTTCTTCGCGATCAGCCTGGCGATCGGACATTTTGTCGGCCGCAACAACCCGTCCGGAGCCATCGGCATGTTCGTTGCCACCTACTTCGTGAAAGTGGTCGGCTTCGCCGTGGTGCTCTTTGTCCTCGGAGCGCCGGCCTGGCTGCACGAACGCTGGTTCCTGATCGGCGCCGTCGTCTGCGTGGTCGCCTGGCAGGCGGCGGAGATCATCGGGTTCGGCAAGGCACGGCTGCAAATCTACAACGACCCTGACCCGCAGGAAGGCGGCACCCATGCCCAGCCGCGATGATGCAGGCAACAACGAAGGTAAGAACCTTCCCAAAAACCAGGCCCGGACCCCCAAAACCACAGGTGGCGCCCCCGGTGTCTCGCAGGACGGCAACGACGGCGGATACAACGCCGGAATAGCCGTCTTTAGCTACATTGTTGGCGGAATCATCGTCTGGAGTTTGATAGGGTGGGGTCTGGATAATCTGTGGGGAACCCGCTGGATTGTGCTCGCAGGCGCCCTGCTTGGAGCTGCGGGAGGGTTCTATCTTTCTCATATGCACGGTCTCACCAGTCACCGGAATTCGGCTGGCGGAGACGGCGCTGCAGGTGGCCCGTCGAAGGACGCGGAACAGTAATGCCAAAAAATTTCACAGGGGGAATGGCTGACAGAAATGCGGCCGCTCCCCGCCCAACGCCCAATGATGGACACTGCAGAGAGGAAACGCGTTGATCGCGCTTGCGCTCCCGGCCCAAGATTCAGGAGAGTTCACTCCTCCTGGAATTGAACAATTGCACCTGCCGGCTATCCTGCCCTGGGGTCAAGCCGAAGGATTCTCCAAGCAGATGCTGCTGGTGATCCTCTCGGTCGTCATTATCGCCACATTCTTTGTGATTGCTGCGCGTAAGCAGCAGCTCGTTCCCGGCAAGCTGCAGTTCGCAGGCGAGGCAGCCTACGGCTTCGTCCGCAACGGCATCGCCAAGGACATCATCGGCGGCAAAGACTTCATGAAGTACGTCCCGCTGCTCTTCAGCCTCTTCTTCTTCATCCTCGTGAACAACATCTACGGCGCGATCCCCGTGATCCAGCTGCCGAGCTTCTCGCACGTCGGCGGCGCCTACGTGCTGGCAGCGATCGTGTACATCACCTGGATCGCCATCGGCGTCAAGAAGAACGGCCTGAAGTACTTCAAGCTGGCCACCGTGCCGAGCGGCGTACCCATCTACATCCTTCCGATCGTTATCCCGATCGAGATCATCTCCAACTTCCTGGTCCGGCCTGTCACGCACAGCCTCCGTCTGTTCGCCACCATGCTGGCCGGCCACCTGATCGTGATGATCGCCGGTTCCGGCATCGAGTTCCTCGTCATGCAGGAGAACGTCCTGCTGAAGGGCGCCTCCGTGCTTGTCCTGGCCGGCTCGATTGCGATGTACATGCTGGAGGCGCTGATCATGGCGCTGCAGGCGTACGTCTTCACGCTGCTGACCGCGATCTACATCGAAGGCGCACTGCACGCCGACAGCCACTAAGGCACCCACAAACTTCCCCTCGCGGGGATGAAGCAACCCAAACAACCTGCCACACGGGTGGCATCTTGAAAGGAAGAAAAATGGAAGGCTCCATCAACGGCTCCCTCAACCTCATCGGCTACGGCCTCTCCGCCATCGGCGGTGGTATCGGTGTGGGTCTCGTGTTCGCTGCTTACATCAACGGTGTGGCACGTCAGCCGGAAGCACAGCGCGTCCTGCAGCCGATCGCATTCCTCGGCCTTGCGCTGACTGAAGCCCTCGCCATCCTCGGCCTGGTCTTCGCATTCGTTCTCAAGTAAACCTTCAGAACCCAGCGAACATCCAGAACCGAGTAGATAAGGACGGGTGAAATATGAAGCAGCTGATCATCTCAGCCGCCACCGAGGGCGAAACCAACCCCCTCGTTCCCAATATCTGGGAAATGTTTGTCGTCCTCGTGGGCTTTGCTGTCCTCCTGTTCATCGTGACTAAGTACGTCGTCCCGATGTTCGAGAAGAATTTCGCAGAGCGCGCCGAGGCCATTGAAGGCGGCATCGCCAAGGCCGAAAAGGCGCAGGCAGAGGCTTCTGCAGCACTCGAAGAGTACAAGCAGCAGCTCACCGACGCCCGCACCGAGGCCAACCGCATCCGCGAGGAAGCCCGCGCCGAAGGCGCCCAGATCCTGGCGGATCTGAAGGAGAAGGCAGCTGCTGAGTCTGCCCGCATCACCGCCCAGGCACACGCGCAGATCGAGTCCGAGCGCCAGGCGGCCGTTGTGTCGCTCCGCGCCGAGGTCGGCACGCTGGCTACCACGCTGGCAGGCCGCATCGTCGGCGAGGCGCTCAGCGATGACGCGCGTTCGGCCCGTGTGGTTGACCGTTTCCTGGCAGATCTGGAGAACCAGAACGCAGGTGCAGCTAAGTAATGGCAGGTGTATCGAGCGAATCGCTGACCGCGGCACTCGTCGCGTTGGAAGCCAAGCTTCCCAACGCGTCGCTGCAGTTGGCTACGGAACTCTTCGGAATCCTGGGAACGGTGGACAGCTCGGCTGGCTTGCGCCGTGCCCTGACTGACCCGTCCCGCAGCGGTGACGAAAAGTCGGCGCTGGTCAAGCAGCTCTTCAGCGGCAAAGTCTCCGCTGATGCTGTGGAGATCGCAAGCGGGCTGGCCAGCTCACGCTGGGCGTCGGCTCGTGACATCGGCGATGCACTCGAGACTCTTGCCGCTTCGGTGGTAATTGCCGTTGCTGAAAACAAGTCGGCCGTCTCTGCCTCGGGCATTGGCGGACTGGAAGCGCTGGAGAACGATCTGTTCTCCTTCAACCAGGCCGTCGATTCCAGCCACGAGGTGCAGCGTGCTCTGTCCGAGCCGCAGGCGAGCCAGGCTGCCAAGGTTGCCCTCGCCGAAAAGCTCGTGCCCCGCGCCAGCGTGGAAGCGAAAGTCCTCATCGGACAGGCAGTTTCGCAGCCCCGCGGCCTCAAGGTCACCAAGCTCGTCAGCCGTTTTGCCGAGCTTGCGGCCAAGCGCCAGCAGCGCTGGATTGCTACCGTCAGCGTCACCCGTCCGCTGACGGAGACCCAGACCAGCCGTCTGCAGGCAGGGCTCAACGCCCTGTACGGCCGTGAGCTCAAGATCAACATGAACGTTGACCCGGCACTGATTGGTGGCCTGCGGATCCAGATCGGCGACGAAGTGGTTGACGCTTCGGTTCTCGCCCGTCTGGGCCAGCTCCAGCGTCAGATTGCATAGTTAGCCGGACAAGCACAACTTACCGACAAGAAACCCCGGTCATCGTGAGCAACGATGATCACGAAAACAGGAGAGCAGGGACTGCAGATGGCCGAATTGACCATCAACGCCGACGACGTCCGTATTGCGTTGAACGAGTTCGCGGCGTCCTACGAACCCGGAAACGCAGAGCGCGTAGAGGTTGGCCGTGTAACGACCGCAGGTGACGGCATCGCCCGTGTTGAGGGCCTTCCCTCGGTCATGGCGAACGAGCTGCTTCGCTTCGAAGACGGCACGCTGGGCCTGGCCCAGAACCTCGACGTCCGCGAGATCGGTGTCATCGTCCTCGGTGACTTCACCGGCATCGAAGAGGGCCAGGAAGTCCACCGCACCGGACAGGTTTTGTCCGTTCCGGTTGGCGACGCCTTCCTCGGCCGCGTGGTTGACCCCCTGGGCCAGCCCATCGACGACCTTGGCGAGATCAAGGCCGAAACCACCCGTGCCCTGGAACTCCAGGCGCCCGGCGTGACCCAGCGCAAGTCGGTCCACGAGCCGATGCAGACCGGTCTGAAGGCTATCGACGCCATGATCCCGATCGGCCGCGGCCAGCGTCAGCTGATCATTGGCGACCGCCAGACCGGCAAGTCGGCCATCGCCATCGATACGATCATCAACCAGAAGGCCAACTGGGCTTCCGGCGATGTCACCAAGCAGGTGCGCTGCATCTACGTGGCCATCGGCCAGAAGGCGTCCACGATCGCGGCTGTCCGCCAGACGCTCGAGGACAACGGCGCACTGGAGTACACGACCATCGTGGCTTCCCCCGCGTCCGATCCCGCCGGCTTCAAGTACCTGGCACCGTACGCCGGCTCGGCCATCGGCCAGCACTGGATGTACGGTGGCAAGCACGTCCTCATCGTGTTCGACGACCTCTCCAAGCAGGCTGAGGCCTACCGTGCGGTGTCGCTGCTGCTGCGCCGCCCGCCGGGACGCGAAGCCTACCCGGGCGACGTCTTCTACTTGCACTCCCGTCTGCTTGAGCGTTGTGCCAAGCTTTCCGACGAGCTGGGCGCAGGTTCGATGACCGGGCTGCCGCTGATCGAGACGAAGGCGAACGACGTGTCCGCCTACATCCCGACCAACGTCATCTCCATCACCGACGGCCAGATCTTCCTGCAGTCGGACCTCTTCAACGCCAACCAGCGTCCCGCCGTCGACGTGGGTGTCTCCGTGTCCCGCGTGGGTGGCGCCGCACAGGTGAAGTCCATGAAGAAGGTCTCCGGTACCTTGAAGCTGGAACTCGCCCAGTACCGCGACATGCAGGCATTTGCGATGTTCGCGTCGGACCTCGACGCGGCTTCCCGCCAGCAGCTGACCCGCGGCGCCCGCCTGATGGAACTGCTTAAGCAGGGCCAGTACTCGCCGTTCCCGGTCGAGGACCAGGTTGTCTCCATCTGGGCCGGCACCAACGGCTACCTCGACGACGTTCCGGTTGAAGACATCAACCGCTTCGAGACCGAGTTCCTGGAGCACCTCAAGCACAAGTCCTCCATCCTGACGACGCTGGCCCAGACCAACGTCATGGACGATGACACGGCAGAGGCGCTGAAGACCGCGATCGTGGACTTCAAGAAGGGCTTCTTCGGCGAGGGCGACAGCCTCCTGGTCGGTGCAGGGCACGAGGAGTACGCCCCGATCGACGAGGACAAGGTCGACCAGGAAAAAATCGTCAAGCAGAAGCGCTAGTTTCGCTGGCAGGGACTGCCGGAACCCCAGCGGGTTCCGGCAGTCCCGGCCACCGGGATCTTAGGAAAGGATAAGTATGGGAGCCCAGATCCGGGTCTACCGCCAGAAGATCAGCTCGACGACGTCGATGCGCAAGATCTTCAAGGCGATGGAACTGATCGCTACCTCGCGCATCGGCAAGGCCCGCGCACGCGTAGCGGCTTCACTGCCTTACGCAAACGCGATCACGCGTGCCGTTTCTGCTGTCGCAAGCCAGAGCGAAATCGACCACCCGCTGGTTACCGAGCCGGAGCAGATCCGCCGCGCCGCCGTCCTGGTCATCACCTCCGACCGCGGCCTTGCAGGGTCCTACTCGGCAACCGTGCTCAAGCAGGCCGAAGGCCTCACCGAGTTGCTCCACGAGGAAGGCAAGGAAGTCAAGACGTACGTCATGGGCCGCAAGGCACAGGCATACTTCGACTTCCGTAACCGCCCCTACGAGCGGGTGTGGACCGGCAACACGGACGCACCGCAGTTCGAGACGGCGCGGGAAGTCGGCGAAGCATTGCTGGCAGACTTCGCAACGGCCTACGAAGAGGGCGGCGTGGACGAGATCCACGTCGTTTACACCCGCTTCAAGTCCATGGTGACGCAGGAGCCGACGGTTATCCGCCTGCTCCCGCTCGAGGTCGTCGAAGAGCAGGCCGCCTCCGAGTCGGAGCTCCTGCCGCTTTACGAATTCGAGCCGGAAGCTGAGCAGGTTCTCGATGCCCTGCTGCCGCGCTACATCGAGTCTCGTATCTTCGCCGCAATGTTGCAGGCAGCAGCTTCCGAGCTCGCAGCCCGCCAGCGGGCGATGAAATCCGCCGGCGACAACGCCACGGACCTCATCAAGAAGTACACGCGTCTGCGCAACACTGCCCGCCAGGCTGAGATTACGCAGGAGCTTTCCGAAATCGTGGCAGGCGCCGACGCGTTGAACGCGTCCTAGCCCGCCCGGTCCGGACCCAGCTTTACCTGCACCAAAGAACAAACTTAACCGCCCACGCCATCTACTGAGTGAAGTGAGAGAGATGACTGCCACTGCTACCGAACACGTAGCCGCAACGTCCGGTGCCACCGGCCGTATTGCACGTGTTATTGGCCCGGTTGTCGACGTCGAATTCCCGGCTGACGCAATCCCCTCGATTTACAACGCACTCACCACGGAGATTACTCTCAACGGTGAGACCACGACCATCACCTTCGAAGTTGCGCTGCACCTCGGCGACAACCTCATCCGCGCCATCTCCCTGCAGGCAACCGACGGCCTGGTCCGCGGCACCAACGTGGTTGACACCGGTGCCCCGATCTCCGTCCCCGTCGGCGACGGCGTCAAGGGCCACATCTTCAACGTGCTGGGCCAGCCCCTGGACGTGACCGAGTCCGAGCTGCAGATCAGCGAACGCTGGCCGATCCACCGCAAGGCACCCGCCTTCGCGACCCTCGAGGGCTCCACCGAGATGCTGGAAACCGGCATCAAGGTGATCGACCTTCTCACCCCGTACATCAAGGGTGGCAAGATTGGCCTGTTCGGCGGTGCCGGCGTCGGCAAGACCGTGCTGATCCAGGAAATGATCACCCGTGTTGCCCGCAACTTCGGTGGCACCTCGGTGTTCGCCGGTGTTGGCGAGCGTACCCGTGAAGGCAACGACCTCTGGGTCGAAATGGAAGAGGCCGGCGTCCTCAAGGACACCGCGCTTGTCTTCGGCCAGATGGATGAGCCGCCGGGAACGCGTCTGCGCGTTGCCCTGTCCGCGCTGACCATGGCGGAGTACTTCCGCGATGTGCAGAACCAGGACGTGCTGCTCTTCATCGACAACATCTTCCGCTTCACCCAGGCAGGTTCCGAGGTTTCCACCCTCCTCGGCCGCATGCCTTCGGCCGTGGGCTACCAGCCCAACCTGGCTGACGAGATGGGCCTGCTCCAAGAGCGCATCACGTCCACCAAGGGCCACTCCATCACCTCGATGCAGGCCATCTACGTTCCCGCAGATGACTACACCGACCCGGCCCCGGCCACGACCTTCGCACACCTCGACGCGACCACGGAACTTTCCCGTGAAATCGCTTCCCGTGGTCTGTACCCGGCCGTTGACCCGCTGACGTCGACCTCGCGCATCCTGGATCCGCAGTACATCGGACACGACCACTACAACACGGCCGTCCGGGTCAAGCAGATCCTGCAGAAGAACAAGGAACTCCAGGACATCATCGCCATCCTCGGCGTCGATGAGCTCTCCGAAGAGGACAAGATCGTCGTGTCGCGTGCACGCCGTATCCAGCAGTTCCTCTCGCAGAACACCTACACGGCGAAGCAGTTCACCGGCGTCGAAGGCTCCACCGTGTCCATCAAGGACACCGTTGAAGGCTTCACGGCGATCTGCGACGGCGACCTCGACCACATCGCAGAGCAGGCGTTCTTCAACGTCGGCGGCCTGGACGACGTCGAGCGCCAGTGGGCCAAGATCCAGGAACAGACCAAGTAATATGGCTGAGCTTGAGGTTGAGATTGTCGCAGCGGACCACTTCGTGTGGTCCGGAGCGGCCAAGATGGTCAAGGCCCGCACCAGCGATGGTGAAATCGGAATCCTGCCCGGCCACTCGCCCCTGCTGGCGATTCTGGCCGAAGGTGAACTGGCGATTGAGCCGGTGTCCGGTGACCGCATTGCTGTAGTTGTCGACGGCGGGTTCTTCTCCGTCGACAACAACAGGGTCGTCATTGTTGCTGACAACGCCCAAATGGGCGACGCGGCTACTGCGGGGATCCGCTAGCCCGACCTTGATGAACGTTACTGGTTTTCCGTTCATCGTCCTGGCAACCGTGTTTGCGTTGCTGGTCTTTGCACTGTGCCTTTCCGGGGTGCGCCGCTTCAATCTGCGGCGCGCCCTGGGCACGGTGGACGCCTCTATCTGCATTGCTGGAAACAGCTGGCAGATGGGGGTTTGTCGTTATCAGGACAACGACCTGGAATGGTTCCGGCTTGCCTCGCTGAGCGTGCGGCCGAAACATACCTTCCGCCGCAGCTCCCTTGAGCTGCTGGGGCGCCGCGAGCCCACCGAAGTCGAACTCGTCAAGGTGCAGCCGGAAACCGTGATCGTCGAACTGCGCTACGAGGGCCGCGACGTGCTGCTCGCGATGAGATTCGATGCCTACACCGGCCTCTCCTCGTGGCTTGAGGCCGGTCCGGTCATCGGCGTCGGCACCTGGCGCTAGTCCCGGTGGGTTTCGCCGAGGGCATCCGGATCGACGACGGCCCGGTCCTATGGGCCGCGTGCGCCGCCGGGGTTGTTGGGATGCTGTACCTGATCCGGCCGCACAGCGGCTGGAAGCGCGCGCCCGGTCGCCAGGCTTGGGCCGTGCCGCCTGCTGCCCTCCTACTTTCCCTCGCGCTGGTGCTCGGCGTTCACTGGCTCCTCGTTTACCCCTTCGCTCTCTTTCCGGACGTGCTCCCTTCCGAGGTCCTCGCCTGGTCCGTCCCGGCCGTCACCGCGCTGCTGCTGGCGCTCCACCGTGGCCGGACCGTGTGGCGGTCCCGTCCACGTCCGGCCCGCCGCCGCAGGGTGGCCGTGACGGCAGCCGCGGTCGCCTTTGCCGGTGTGCTCGCGCTTTCGGCGATCCAGATCAACGCCTACTTCGGGCTGAACCACACCGTGAGCGACCTCACCGGGACCGCCGTCGCACGGATCCCGGCTCTGGAAGCCGGTCTCCAGCGCCAGGCCGGGGAGCCCGCCACCGTCGGCCTGGCCGGGTGGACACCGCGGGCAACCCTTCCCGCGGGCGGCCTTGTCCGCAAGGCCTCTATCCCGGGCACCGTGTCCGGCTTCCGCAGCCGGGATGCCTACGTTTATCTGCCGCCCGCCTACCAGGCCTCACCGCGCCCGGCACTTCCTGTGCTGGTACTCTTCTCCGGCCAGCCCGGAAGCCCTGCCGACTGGGTCACCGGCGGCGCCCTGCGGAGCCGGATGGACCGCTTCGCGTCAGCCCACCACGGAGTGGCCCCCGTGGTCATCGTGGTCGATCCCAACGGCACCCCCAACGGCAACGTCCTCTGCATGGACAGCCAAATCGCGCAGGCGGACACCTTCCTTGCCGAGGATGTGCCCGGCTGGATCCGCGCGACGTTCGATGTGGACCCGGATCCGCGGAAGTGGGCGGCCGGAGGGTTCTCCTTCGGCGCCACCTGCGCCGTCCAAATGGCGACCCGGCACCCTGACGTTTACAGCGCGGCACTGGCGTTTTCGAGCGAGCAGGAGCCCGCCCTCGCCAAGGAGCGGCATAAGACCATCGAGGCGTCGTTCGGCGGCGACACCGCGGCCTTCGAACGGCAGACGCCGCTGCACCTCATGCAGCAGCGCCGCTTCGACGGCAACGCCCTCTACTTCGGAGCCGGCGAGCGGGATCCCGAGTTCATCGAGTACATGGGCGTGCTGGCTAGTGCCGCCCGCTCGGCCGGGTTCTCCGTCGACGAGAAGGTGATTCCACGCACGGGCCATTCCTGGACGGTCGCTGCCAAGGGACTGTCCGCCGGCCTCGACTTCCTGGCCCCGCGATGGGGGATCAAGAAGTGAGGAACGCCATTCGCCGGATCGGGCGTTACCTGCAGGGGATTCCCTTCTCGCTGGCCTTTCTGGCGGCGTTCCTGGGAGTCGGCGCAGCTACCGGCAGTTTCCTCACCGGCCCGCCGGAAGCACTGCTTGAGGCGGCCTCGGTAAGTGCCCCCGGGTTGCAGGGCGGACTGTGGTGGACCATGTTCAGCTCGCTGTTCTTCGCGACCAACCCCCTGGCCTACCTCGCGGCATCGCTGATGGTTCTGGGGCTGCTGGGCCTCGCCGAACGGCAGCTCGGAACCCTGCGCACAGCCGTCTTCTTCTTTGCCGGGCAGTTCGCCGCGGTGACGCTGTTCCTGCTCGTCACCCAGCTCGCTCTCTTTGCGGGCGACGGCTGGCTCGGCCCGATGGCCGGGGACCGGCTGATCGGCCCGTACGCGGCTATCCTTGCCGTCGCCCTCGCGGCCGGCGCCCTCCTGCCGGCGCTGTGGCAGCGGCGGCTGCGGACCGCCGTCGTCTCCGGGTCGCTGTTGCTCGTGCTGTATGTGGGGCACGCGGAAACGGTGGTGGGCCTGTCCGGCGCCCTGTCCGGACTCATGGCCGGCTGGTGGATCCAGGGAGACAAGGGGACGCTCCACCGCCACCGCTCCACCGGCCGGGAGACCCGCAACCTCCTGGCGCTGACGGTGGCGATCTTCGCCGTGGGCCCCATCATCACGGCCGCGGTGCGAAGTCCCACCGGGCCGCTGGCCCTGCTGCGGGACGTGGTGCTGAATCCGCTGCCCACGCTGAACCAGCTGGAGCAGAACTGCGGAGGCGGCGTCGACATCACCTGCCTCAGCGCCGGGCGGGAGGGGTACGCCGGACCCCTCGGCCTGGCCCTGGCCGTGGTGCCGGTGGTGCTGCTGCTGATTTGCGCCGACGGCATGCGGCACGGGCGCCGGCTCGCACTGCGGATCGCGATCCTGGTGCAGCTGGGTGTTACCGCCCTGGCAGCCGTTTACCTGGCCCTGTTTGCCCGGATTCCGCACTATCCCGGCCGGCCGCACACGGCCATAATGGGTTCCGGCTTTGTCCACGTCCTGCCACTCGTGGCAGTGCCGCTGGGCCTGGTGCTGCTGCTGTTCGCCAACCGGCGCCTGTTCCGGGTGGAAACCACGCGGCGGGCCCGCCGCATCCTCGCGCTGACGGTGGCGGGGACCTTCCTGGTGCTCGCCGGGGGCTATGGCGCCGCATGGTTTGCCTCGGGCGGGTTGGAGCGCGACGGCGGCTGGCTGGGACTCGCCGCGGAGCTCGCCCGGCAGTACCTGCCGCTGCCCATTCCCGGCATCTACAACCGCGTGTTCCAGAACCGCAACGCGACCGAGGCTTTCCTGTTCGCCTCCTCCGGCATCATCTTCTGGGTCGTGGCGCTTGCCGGGGTCTGGCTGGTGCTGCTGCGCCGCCACCACGGCACGGATGCGGGGGCCGAGGACCGGGAACGGGCCCGCGGCCTCATCCGGCAAGGCGGCGATTCGCTGTCCTGGATGGCGCTCTGGGCACCCAACACGTACTGGTTTGCACCCGAGCGCCGCGGGGGAGTGGCCTACCAGCAGCACGGCAACGTCGCGCTGACGGTGGCGGGACCTTTCGGCCCGGCATCGCACCGCGAGGAAACTGCCGCGCTGTTCCTGTCCTACTGCACCGAACAAGCGCTGATCCCGTGCTTCTATTCCTGCACGGACGAGCTGTGGCCCCTGCTTCAGGGCCGCGGCTTCCGCAGGGTTGCGGTGGCGCTGGAGACCCGACTGGCGGTCCGCGAACTGGAGTTCAAAGGCAAGGAATGGCAAAACGTCCGGACGGCGCTGAACCGGGCGGCCAAGACCGGCGTCCGTGCGGTCTGGGGCCGTTATCGGGAATTCTCCCCTTCGCTGCGTGCCCAGTTGAGCGAGGTCTCAGAAGAGTGGGCGGCCGGCAAGTCGGTCCCGGAGATGGGATTCACGCTGGGCAGCCTCGACGAGCTCGAAGACGAAGAAGTGCTGTGCTGCGTTGCCGTGGACGCCGAGGACCGCGTGCACGGGGTCACCAGCTGGCTGCCGGTTTACGACGGCGGACGGGTGGTGAGCTGGACGCTGGACGTCATGCGCCGCCGCGGTGACGCCTTCCCCGGCGTGATGGAGTTCCTGATCGCCTCTGCCGTGCTGGAGCTGCGGGACTCGGTGGAAGTGATCTCGCTCTCCGGCTCCCCGCTCGCCAGGGAGGAGGCGCGGGGAGACGGCGACGGAGGGCCGCGCGACAGCGAGGGGCTCGCCGGAATTCTGGACGTGGTGGGCCGTGCGCTGGAACCGGCTTACGGATTCCGTTCCCTGGCCACGTTCAAATCGCGGTTCAAACCGGATTACCGCACGCTCTACCTGTACTACCAGGATCCGTTGCAGCTGCCGGCGATGGGGCGCGCTTTGAGCCGCGCTTACCTTCCCGACCTTTCAGTCCGCCAGAGTGCGCGTCTGCTCCGCACGCTGGTGCGCTAATTCGGAGCCGGTGCCATTATCCGCGCGCCGTTTAGGGGAATCCCCGCAAACAATGCTGCCGCCGGAGGGGTCAAACGCAAAGAAATGATCCCCGGCAATAATGCCGGGGATCATTCGTGCAGCGGTACTGCCGGAAGCAGTATTGCCGGAGAGATTAGACCAGCGTGACGCCGGTAGCCTGGGGGCCCTTGGCGCCCTGGCCGATCTCGAACTGAACGCGCTGGTTCTCGTCGAGGGTCTTGAATCCGCCGGTCTGGATCTCGGAGTAGTGAACGAAGACATCGCCATCGGAGTCATCCGGGGTGATGAAGCCGAAGCCCTTTTCAGCGTTAAACCACTTGACGGTTCCCTGTGCCATTTAATTCTCCTCATTGTGGATCTTGAAGAAGTCCGGCGCACGTTGCACCGGGCTTGGTCACTCTGCGAGAAGAACCTTGGCTTCGGCCCGGATTGACCGGGCCTTGGCGGCAGGAGCTTCACGCTCGCAACATGTCTTGCGAGCATGAAAAACACCTACACAAAGACTGGTACAAGAATTTCATGCCGCCTGCGTCAGGTCAACGGGCCCGGCGCATAATTCCAGAAATTTTATGTAAAGAGTTCATGAACGAGATCCCGGCCGCAGAAAGCGTTCGGAACCGCCGCTGCGCCGAAAGGCACATTAGGAAAGCGGTGCCAGCCATTCCCCGCAGCGCATTACGCGGTAAAGGCCGAGTCCGGAATTGAGGACGACGGCGTCGGCCCGAAGCCCGCCGCGCAGGGAGCCCAGTTCGGCGCCGAGCCCGAGAACCGCGGCGGGGACCGCCGTGGCCGAGCGGACGGCGTCGGGCAGCGGCACACCGCCGGCGACGGTGCGGCGGACGACGTCGAGCAGCGTGGCGGTGCCGCCGGCGAGGGCGCCGCCGGCGTCGAGGCGGGCGACGCCGGCCGAGACGGTGACGGCGGAGCGGCCCAGGCTGTACGCGCCGTCGGGCAGGCCGGCGGCGGCCATCGAATCGGTCACCAGCGCGATGTTCGCGGCGCCGGCCAGTTGGAACACCGTGGCGACCATGGCCGGGTCCAGGTGCGTGCCGTCGGCGATCAGTTCAAGCACGGCCTCGCCGGATGCGGCGCTGCGCAGGCCCGCGGCGACAGGGCCCGGTGCCCGGTGATGCAGTGGCGGCATGCCGTTGAACAGGTGGGTCACCGTGGGCCGCGTGCCGCGCACGGACGACGACGTGCGCAGTGCCGCCGCGGCCGTGCGCAGCGCCGCCGCGGCGGTGGCGTCGTCGCAGTCGGTATGGCCCAGCGAGGGGACCACCCCGTGCCCGGCCAGCATCGGGACGAGTCCGTCCGCTCCGGAAAGCTCGGGGGCGAAGGTCATCGTGGCGAGGGTGCCGCGTGCGGCGGCTACCAGCTCGGCGAGGAGTCCCGGATCGGGATCGCGCAGGAAGTCCGGGTCCTGCGCACCGCACCGTGCCGCGGCGAGGAAGGGGCCCTCCAGATGGATTCCGGCCAGCAGGCCCTCCTCGCTCAGTCCGGCGAGGAGGGCGATTCCGTGCAGCAGCGACTCCCGGGAGGCGGTCACGAGGCTGGCGAGCAGGGTGGTGGTCCCGGAACGGTGCAGGAAGTCGATGGCACGCCGCGCCGGGGCCTCCGCGCCGCCGGGGAAGTCGCCGCCGTACGCGCCGTGGCAGTGCAGGTCCACCAGTCCCGGAAGGATGAGGGCGCCGGGCGGCAGCTCCGGGGCCGGCGCGTCACCGAACCTGGCGGTCCCGGGGCTGAATCCGGCGGCGGGCCCGGCGTACGCGATCCGCCCGCCCGCCACGGCCAGGACGGCGTCGTGCTGCACGGCACCATCGCTGACCAGCGTGCCGTAGAGCAGGTGGCGGCCGGCCGGGGTGAGGTTCATGCTCAGAGTCTAGGGCGGGTCAGCCGGGAGGGCCCTAGAAGAGGCGGGACTCGCTGTCGTCGACGCCGCGCATGGCGTCGTAGTCCAGGGTGACGCAGTCGATGCCGCGGTCGTTCGCCAGCACCTTGGCCTGCGGCTTGATCTGCTGGGCGGCAAAGATGCCGCGCACCGGCGCCAGCAGCGGATCGCGGTTCAGCAGCTCAAGGTAGCGGGTGAGCTGCTCGACCCCGTCGATGTCGCCGCGGCGCTTGAGTTCGATCGCCACAGTGGCGCCGTTGGCGTCGCGGGCCAGGATATCCACCGGGCCGATCGCGGTGAAGTATTCGCGGCGGATCAGTGAGAAGCCGGCGCCGAGGGTCTCGATCTGCTCCGCGAGCAGCCGCTGCAGGTCCGCCTCGACCCCGTCCTTGATCAGTCCGGGGTCCTGGCCCAGCTCATGGGAGGTGTCATGCAGCTGTTCGTGGATGTTGATGATGAGCCGGTCATCGGTCTTCGCGGACTGCACGGTCCACTGCTCGATGACGCCGACTTCGACGTCGACCTCGTCCGGCGTGGAGACGCGCAGGCTGGCCGGAGGACTCATCCAGTTCAGCGGCTTGTAGGATCCCCCGTCCGAGTGGACCAGGACCGAACCGTCGGCTTTGACCAACAGAAGCCGGGTGGCGAGCGGAAGATGGGCTTTGAGCCGGCCGACATAATCAACGGAGCAACGGGCTATGACTAAACGCACCCGGTCAACACTACCGCCTGATGCGGTGCTCCCGGGCGCCGTGGCGGCCGCCTGGTGGCGGGGGAGCGGCCGGGCTGGGGCAGAATGGAGTCATGCCCCGTTCCAACCGACCCCGCCGAGCCGCTTCGGGCCACACCCCCGGAGGGAAGGGCGCAGGGAAGGGCGGAGGGAAGAGCGCAGGGAAGGGCGGAGGGAAGGGCGCCGGCAAGCACGCCGCCGGACCCGCGCCGGAACTGGACCTGGAGCGCGCCCGGACCGGGATCGCGCGGCGGGAGAGCGCCCCCGACGGCGAATGGATAGTCCGCTCGATCTCCGCCAGTCGGGCCGGAAAGACCTACATCTGCCCCGGATGCTTCACCGCCGTGCCGCCGGGCACCGCGCACCTCGTCGTCTGGTCCGAGGACCACATCTTTGGCGCGGCCGCCGGCCTGGCCGAGCGCCGGCACTGGCACTCGAACTGCTGGACCTCGCGCAGCTACCGGTACCGCTGAGCAGCTTCGCAGGGGGCCAACTGAAACGGCCAACCGTGCCCGGTTTCGCTAAGCTGGAGGGCATGACTTTCGACCCGGCGTCCTATGTGTTCAGCCAGCCCACCGCGCCCACCGCAATCCGTGCATCGACCGTGCTGCCGGCGCACCGCGAAAACGTGGAACTTCGCACCGCGGACGGACACCGGCTGGTTGGCGAACTGGCGCTTCCCGAGTCGGGGGAGATCAAGGCAACCCTGATTACGCTGCACCCGCTGCCGACCCACGGCGGCTTCATGGACTCGCACGTCTACCGGAAGGCGTCCTACCGCCTTCCGGCCCTCGCCGGCATCGCGGTGCTGCGGTTCAACACCCGCGGGACCTCTTCACCGCGCGGAACCAGCCAGGGTTCCTTTGAGGAAGGCATCGGCGAACGGCTCGACGTGGAGGCGGCGGTGCGCTTCGCCGTCGAGCGCGGGCTGCCCAACCGCTGGCTGGTCGGCTGGTCCTTTGGCACCGAACTCGCACTGATGTACGGCGCCACCGAACCTGTGGCCTCCGAAATCGAGGGCGCCATCCTGCTCTCGCCCCCGCTGCACCGCGCCACGGACGTCCATCTCAAGGAGTGGGCCGCCGCCGGCAAGCCACTGAAGGTCCTGGTTCCGGAGCACGACGACTACCTGCAGCCGGTGGCCGCCGCCGAGCGTTTCAGCCTGGTGCCGCACGCCGACGTCGTGGGCGTCGACGGCGCGAAGCACCTGTGGGTGGGGGAGAAGTACGCCGGCCGGGTGCTCAACGAGATCGTGGCCGAGGTGCTCCCGGGCGGCAGCAGTGCCCTGCCCGAGGAGTGGGCAGGGCCGGTGGCCACCGCCCACGCCTGAGCCGGTAAACGCTAGTGCTTGTCCTGGCGGACGATGAAGATTTCCTTAACCAGCAGCATGATCGCCGCGGCCGTGGGGATGGCGATCAGGGCGCCAAGCACGCCTAGGACGCTGCCGCCGGCGATCACCGAGATCACGGCGACCGCGCCGGGGACTGCGACTGCCTTCTGCATGATGCGCGGCGAGATGAAGTACGCCTCGAACTGCAGGTAGGCGAAGTAGCAGATCGCGAAGACGACGGCCGTCTGCCAGCCCGCGGTGAGGGCGATCAGGGTGACCAGGACGCCGGCGATCATGCCGCCGACCAGGGGGATGAAGGCGAGCAGGGCCACAACGAACGCGAGCAGCAGGGCGAACGGCACCCCCACAATCGACATCACAATGAAGGCGAAGGTGGCGTTCAGCAGCGCCACGCAGACCTGGCCGATCACGTAGTTGCCGACCGATCCGGTGATCTCCTCGGACAGCGCCTCGACGCGCGCGCGGCGGGACCGCGGGGCGAGCCGGTAGCCCCACTTCTTCATGGCCGGCATGGCCGAGAGGAAGTAGAGGCTGAGGACCAGGACGATCAGGGCGCCGAACAGGCCGTTCGCCACGGTGGAGCCGAACCCGACGACGCCGCCGAAGATGCCGCTCATGGCCTCCGGGTTGTTGACGAACTTCTCGAGTTCCTGGCTGATCCGGTCGCGCACGCCGAACTGGCTGTCCACCGTGCGGAAGAAGTCGGAGTCGATGAAGTCCTGGATCCAGTGCGGCGCTTCCTGGACGACCTGCGTCACCTGCTGGACGATGGTGGGGATCAACGTGGCGAAGAAACCGGTGACGGCCAGCGCCAGCACGGCGACGGAGACCAGGATTCCGGCCGGCCGAGGCACCTTTTTGCCTTCCAGCCAGCGCACCACGGGATCCAGGCCGAGCGCAATGAACAGAGCGGTGACGATCCAGAGCAGCAGCTGGGTGGTGTTGGAGCCGATCCAGTAAACCAGCAGGGCCGCGCCCACGCCGACCGTCCCCATGAAGCCGACGTACAGCGGGTGCTGGGACGACATCCGCGGACCGGGAGCGCCGAACTTTGCGGTGCTCTCGCTGTCCGGGGCGGGTGCGGCTTCCTCGTCGTGTTCGGGCGGCATCTCGAAACGCAGGCGCGGCTGGGCACCGGGCAGCGGCTGCCGCAGGCGGCGCGCCATCGAAATCAGGAAGCCCGCCGCGGCCGCGCGCGGCGTCGAGGGCTGCGGGGCCGGCTCGTGCGGGCCGTGTGGCTGGCTGGCGGATTCCTGGCTTGCGGGGTGTCCTGCGGGGGACACATCCGTGGGTTCAGTCACTGCGTTGAAGGCCCTTTTTCTCCGAAAATTCCCTGCAAAACCGCGGTTGCGGGCCGGGTGTGATGATCACCGCAAACACTATCAGCAGCCTTGCGAACTGGCGGGCCAGCAGCGCCTGATGAGGCCGCTGAGGGGCTTGACAAAGACCCCGATCTGACTCTCAGGTAACAAAACGGTTACTCTTAAAGCTACGTGTCCGCTGATGATAGGTAATATTTTGCGTTTCAAGACTGCAGTCGCACTTGTGCTGCTCGGCCTCCTGACACTGCTGGCCGGAATCGGCCAGAAGACGGTTTGGGCTCCGGCCGAGACCGTCACCGCCACCGCACCCACCGGCGGCACCGCCGCTCCATTGACCGTCTTCGACGAGAAACTGCGAACCCTGCACGGCGGCACGGTGAAGATCCACGTCAAGGGGGAGGGCAACTTCATCCTCGCCGCCGGCCGGCCGGACGACGTCGATGCGTGGGTTGGGAAGACCGCCCACAACACCGTTTCCGGTGTCTCGGACGACGGCAAGTCGCTGAAGCTTGACCACGCCGACGGCGACGCCAAGGCGCCGTCCCCGGCAGGCTCCGACCTGTGGGTCACGACGGAGAACGCCAATGGCGAGCTGGACTACTCCTGGACGGCGCCGGCGGACGGGGACTGGGCGCTGCTGCTCGCCTCGGACGGCTCCAAGCCCGCCCCCTCGTCGATTTCGATGACGTTCCCGAACGACACGTCCACTCCCTGGGCCGCTCCGTTCATGGTCCTGGGCGGCCTGCTGATCCTGGCCGGCGCTGCCTTGCTGCTGATCAAGCCGGCGCGGGACAACAAGGGCAACGCCGGCGACGGCGGTGCAGCCGGCGGCTCCGGCGGGGGCACTCCGAAGGGCAGCTTGTTTGCACAGCGCGCGCGGGCCAAGGCCAAGGCAAACGTCGCTGCCACGGACGCCGGCGGTGCCACGGGCGCCGCCCCGGCCCGCGACAGCAGTGTTGAACGCGTTGTTGCCCCGTCAGCCTTCCGCCGCCGCTCCGGCGTTGCGGTAGCGTTGCTGACCGCCGCCGCGGTAGCGGGCACGGGCGTCGCGGCGCAGGCCAGCCAGGCTCCCTCGCCCTCGCCGAGCAGTTCCTCGCCCTCGGCTGCAGGCCAGGATGCCGATGCTCCGGTCCTGCTGGACGCGCAGTTCCGGCGCATCCTTGAGCAGGTCGCCAGCGCCGTCGACGCCGGCGACGCGGCCAAGGACGCCGCCAAGCTCACGCCCCGGGTAGGGGCGACCGAGCTTGAGGTGCGCAAGCAGAACTACAAGATCCGTTCCAAGGTGGGGAGCTACGAGCCCCGGATGCCGGTGCGCGCCACGAAGCTCCTCACCACAGTGGTCAGCAACAAGCGCGACTGGCCGAGGTCCGTCATGGCGGTGACGCAGGGCGACGGCAACGTGGTCCCGCAGCTGCTGACCCTCGTGCAGGCCTCCCCGCGGGAGAACTACAAGCTGGTCGGGGCTACCCCGCTGCAGCCGGGCACCACCTTCCCGGGTATCAACCGCGGGGGCACCGAAACCCTGGCGGCCTCGGACAAGTCCGGGCTGCTGTACAGCGGCCAGGAGGCGCTGTCCGGGCTGGCCGACCGGCTGACCAAGGCTGACTCCAGCTTCAAGGACAAGCTCACCGAGGGGCAGTCCTCGCCGTACATTGCTGACACCCTGGCGTACCAGAAGGACGTGGTGAAGTCGGGCACGAACGGCAAGTTCAGCTTCAGCCACAAGGTTGTTCCTGAGGACACCGTGGTGTTCCGCACTGCCGACGGCGGCGCCCTGGTCCTGGGCCGGCTGGACTTCGCCTTCGACGGGACGCCGAAGAACTCCGGCGACAAGCTGACGATCGGTAACGACGCCGCGGCCCTGGCCGGAGGCAAGGAGACGAGCACGGGTATGGTCCTGAGCTTCGCCGAAGCCGTGGCCGTCTACGTCCCGCCGACCGGCTCCAAGGATCCGATGAAACTGGTTGCCGCCACCCGCGGCCTGGTCGGGGCAAAAATCAAGTAGCCACTGTCCGGCCGGCACCCCGGCCGGAGCCACACCGCAACGACCGGGCCGCAATCGCGGCCCGGTCGTTGCTGCGTGGGGCGTAGTGGATAGAGTGGAGCTATGACTTCGCCAGCTTCCCGCCCGGTCCCTCCAGCTGCAGCCAACCCGCTCAATCTGCGGGGCGCCGTCGACCTCTCCTCGCTGAAGCAGCGCCCCGCGCCGCCGGCGGGCGCCGGGGCGGGCCGGCCGCCGGCCCCGGGGGCTGCCGGCACGGCCCCCGGTGAACCCGGGGGCGGTTCCACCGGTACGCCGCTGCGCGTGGACGTCACCGAGGCCAACTTCCAGGAGCTCGTGGACCTGTCCGCCCAGGTTCCGGTGGTGATTGCGCTGTGGGCCAGCTACTCGCCCGGGTCCGCGCAGCTCGTGGATGTGCTGGAGCAGATCGTCGAAAGCTACGAGGGCCGGCTGGTCCTCGGCGCCGCCGACATTGAAGCCTTCCCGCAGCTCGCGCAGGCGTTCCAGGTGCAGGCTGTTCCGACCGCCGTCGCGCTGGTCAAGGGCCAGCCCGTGCCGCTGTTCCAGGGCGGCGCCGAGGAGCAGCAGGTGCGCAGCCTCTTTGACGAACTCCTCAAGGTTGCGGGGGCCAACGGCGTGACCGGCCGGATCGGAGCCGGCGGACCCGGGGCCGCCGAGCCCGAGGCTCCGCCGCTGCCGCCGCTGCACCAGAAGGCGTTCGACGCCATCGAGGCCGGCGACTACGCCGGCGCTGCCGCGGCTTACCGGCAGGCGCTGACCGAGATGCCCGCCGACGCTGAGGCCAAGGCCGGCCTGGCGCAGGTCGAGCTAATGGGCCGCCTGCAGGCACTGTCCGCCGCGGAAACGGACGCACTCCGCGGCCGTGCCGCCCAGGAGCCGGACAGCCTGGAGGCCCAGCTCGCCGTCGCCGACCTGGACATTGCCGGCGGCCACGTCGAGGACGGCCTGGGCCGGATCGTGACGTTCATCGGCCGGAACTTCGGCCCTGAACGGGAAACCGCCCGGGTGCGCCTGCTGGAGCTTTTCGACGTGGTGGGAACATCCGATGACCGCGTCGCCAAGGCCCGGCAGAACCTCGCGCGGGTGCTGTTCTAGTGGGCTCCGCGCTGTTTACCCCGCTGGAGCTGCGCTCGCTGCGGCTGGAGCACCGCGGCTGGGTCTCGCCGATGTGCCAGTACAGCTGCGAACCCGACACCGGCGAAGGCGTGCCCAACGACTGGCACCTGATGCACCTCGGCTCCTTCGCCACCGGCGGAGCCGCCCTCATCCTGACCGAGGCGGCCGCCGTTAACGCGGCCGGGCGGATCAGCCCCCGGGACGCCGGGCTCTACAACGACGCCCAGGCCGAGGCATGGGAGCGGATCGTCTCCTTCGTGCACCGCCACGGGTCCGCGAACGCCAAGATCGGGACCCAGCTGGCGCACGCCGGGCGCAAGGCCTCCTCCTACTGGCCGTTCTCCGGCAAATCCGGCACCGTGCCCGCCTCCGAAGGCGGCTGGAACACCCTGGGCCCGGGCACCGGCGCCTTCGACGGCTACGCCCCGCCGTCGGCCATGACAGAGCAAGAGATCGACGGCGTGATCGCCGACTTCACCGCCGCCGCCGTCCGGGCTGTCGGCGCCGGCTTCGACACGATCGAGATCCACGGCGCCCACGGCTACCTGCTGCACCAGTTCCAGAGCCCGCTGGTCAACGACCGGACCGACAGCTGGGGCGGGGACGAGACCGGGCGCAATCGGTTGACCCTGGCAGTGATCGACGCCGTCCGGGACGTCATCCCGGACTCGATGCCGCTGCTGCTGCGGATCTCCGCCTCCGACTGGGCCGACGGCGGCATCGACGCCGAAGCCTCGGTGCGGTTGGCCCGCGCAGCCGGCGAACACGGGGTGGACCTCGTGGACGTCTCCAGCGGTGGGGCCGTGGCGCACCAGTCGATCCCGGTCGGCCCCGGCTACCAGACCGGATTCAGCGCCCGGATCCGGCGCGAAGCCGGTGTCCGGACCGGGACTGTGGGGCTGCTGACCTCGGCAGGACAGGCCGAGCACGCCGTCGCCACGGGGCAGGCCGATGGCGTGTTCATCGCCCGTGCCGCGCTGCGGGACCCGCACTGGTGGCTGCGTGCCGCCTTCGAACTGGGCCACGAGCTGGCTTGGCCGCCGCAGTACGAACGGGCCATCCCGCGGCACACGTTTTAGGCGGCCGCGGCGGTTAGTCTAACGTCATGACTTTCGAACAACCGCACGTCCCGGCGCTGGCCCTGCGCGGGCTGGCCAAACGCTTCGGCACCAAGATCGCCGTCGACGGCATCAGCCTCGACGTCCCGGCCGGCTCCTTTTACGGGATCGTCGGCCCCAACGGCGCCGGCAAGACCACAACGCTGTCGATGGCCACCGGGCTGCTGCGGCCGGATTTCGGCACCGCACTGGTCCACGGGGTGGATGTCTGGCAGCACCCGTTGGAGGCCAAGAAGCTGATGGGGGTGCTGCCGGACGGGGTCCGGCTCTTCGACCGGCTGACCGGCGAGCAGCTGGTGACCTACGCGGGCCTGTTGCGCGGCATGGACCGGGAGGTGGTGGCGTCGCGGGTGGCGGAGCTGCTCGCCGCACTGGACCTCAGCCAGGACGCCGGCACGCTGGTGGTGGACTACTCCGCCGGCATGACCAAGAAGATCGCCCTCGCCTCGGCGCTGATCCACGCGCCCCGGCTGCTGGTGCTGGACGAGCCGTTCGAATCGGTGGACCCGGTCTCCGCCGCCAACATCCGTGACATCCTGGACCGCTACGTCGCGTCCGGGGGCACGGTGATCGTTTCCAGCCACGTCATGGACCTCGTGCAGCGGATGTGCGACCACGTCGCCGTCGTGGCCGCCGGCCGGGTGCTGGCCGCCGGCAGCGTGGACGAGGTGCGCGCGGGCGAGTCGCTTGAGGACCGCTTTGTCCAGCTGGTGGGCGGCCGCAGCCATACGGAAGGGCTGGAATGGTTGCGCACCTTCTGAGGCTCAAGCTCACCCTGCTGCGCAACAGCCTCCGGCGCAGCCCCTGGCAGTTGGTGGGCCTGGGCATCGGGGCGCTGTACGCCCTGGGCATTGTGGGGCTCGGCGTCGCCGGGCTGTTGCTCCTGCGCCAGGCCGACGTCGCGACGGCGCAGACGGTGGTGGTGCTGGGCGGCGCCGCCGCGGTCCTGGGCTGGGCGGTCATTCCGATTGTGGCGTCCGCCGCGGACATGACGCTGGACCCGGCCAGGTTCACGACCTTTGCCGTGCCGATGCCGCAACTGCTGGCAGGACTGGCGCTGGCCGGGCTGATCGGCATTCCGGGGGCGGCGACGACGCTCGTGGCGCTGGCCACCGTGGGCACCTGGTCCCGTGGCTTCCTGGCCGCGGCCGGTGCCCTGGCCGGCGCGGTCCTCGGCGTGCTCACGTGCGTCGTGCTCTCCAAGGTGGTCACTGCCGGCACGGTGAGCCTGGCCAGTTCCCGGCGCTTCAAGGACGTCAGCGCGGTGGCGTTCCTGATCCCGTTGGTGTTGATGGGGCCAATTGTGGCCGGCGTCGCCCGCGGAATCGCCGGCAACGCCGAGTTTGTGACTGAGCTGGCGCGGGTCCTCGAATGGACGCCCGCCGGGGCAGCCTGGGCCCTCGGTGGAGAGCTTGCCGCCGGCCACTTTGGTCCGGCCGCGCTCAAGCTGCTCATCGCCGCCGCCACCCTGGCGGCCCTTGCCTTGTGCTGGAAGTTCCTGCTGCAGCGCGCGCTCGTCACACCGCCCTACGCCGGGACCGCCAAAAAGAAAGCATCAGGGCTGGGGCTGTTCGCCCTGGTTCCGGCCACCCCCACGGGGGCCATTGTTGCGCGCTCGCTGAGCTACTGGCTGCGCGATCCACGCTACGCCGGCGCCCTGGTGGTGGTGCCGCTGCTGCCGGTGCTGCTTTTCTTCCAGGCCAGCCAGACAGGGTTCTACGGGATCCTGCTGTTCGTCGGTCCGCTGACCGCCTTCCTGCTCGCCTGGTCCATCGCCTCGGATGTCTCCTACGACAGCACGGCCTTTGCCCTGCACGTCTCGGCCGGCGTGCGCGGCCTGCACGACAGACTCGGAAGGGCCGTGGCGTGCCTGGTCTTCGCTTTGCCCGTCGTGTTGGCCTTCAGCGTCCTGCCGATGTTCTTCACCGGCGACTGGTCGCTGTTGCCCGGCATCCTGGGCCTGGCCCTGGGGGTGCTGTTCACCGGGCTGGGTCTGTCCTCCGTGGTCTCGGCGCGCTACACCGTGCCCGTGCCGCTGCCCGGCGACAGCCCGTTCAAGAAGCCGCCGGGCAACGTGGCACAGACCCTTGCCGTGCAGTTCGGCGGCATGGCGGTGCTGCTGCTGCTGGTGAGCCCGGAGCTGGCGCTGGTGGCGCTGCAGCTCGCGGGCGGCAGCGCCGTGCCGGGCTGGATCTGCCTGCTCCTCGGCCCGGTGCTGGGCTTCGCGCTGTTCATCGCCGGGGTGCGGCTGGGCGGCAAATGGTTTGATTCGCGCACCCCGGAACTGCTGGCGCAGCTGGCCGTCAACCGCTGACCGGGTCTGACGGCCCGGGCCCGTGCGGGCCGGAGTGGGATAGCCTGCCGTCATGGAAGTCGTGATCCTTGCCGGCAGCAGGCCGATTGCCGCGCTCGCCGCCGACGCGATCGAGGCCCTGCTGCGGCGCAAGCCCGACGCCGTCCTGGGCCTGGCCACCGGATCGTCGCCGCTGCCGGTGTACGAGGAGCTCGCACAGCGGCATGAGCGCGGCGGCCTCGACTTCAGCCGTGCCCGGGCCTTCATCCTGGACGAGTACGTCGGGCTCCCGGCGGGGCACCCCGAGTCCTACCGCGAAGTCATCCGGCGCGAATTCACCGGCCGCGTGAACATCAGCCCGGACAACGTCCGCGGACCCGAGGGGGAGGCCGGCGACATTCCCGCGGCCTGCCGGACGTACGAGGACGCGATCAGGGCCGCCGGGGGAGTGGACCTCCAGCTCCTCGGGGTGGGCACGGACGGCCACATCGGCTTTAACGAACCGGGGTCCTCGCTCGCGTCCCGGACCCGGATCAAAACCCTGGTCGAGCAGACGCGGCGGGACAACGCCCGCTTTTTCGGGAGCCTGGCTGAGGTGCCGCACCACGTCCTCACCCAGGGCCTCGGGACCATCCTGGACGCCCGGCATGTGATCCTCCTCGCCACCGGCGCGCAGAAGGCACAGGCCGTCCGCGACTTCGCCGAGGGACCGGTGGCCGCCATCTGCCCGGCGTCGGTCCTGCAGTTGCATCCCCACGTCTCCGTCCTCCTGGACGAGGCGGCGGCCTCCTCGCTCCGACTCGCCGATTACTACCGGCACAGCTTCGACGGCAAGCCGCGCTGGCAGGGCCTGTAACGACGGCAATCCGTCCCACGCCGGAATCCGCCGTCGAGATTCCGTCCGTACCAGCGGCTAAGATGGATGTCATGACCAGCATGACGGATCCCCTCGAAAACGACCCGATGCGTGAGCTCTCCGGAGCCGGGACGTCGACGGCTACGATTGAGCGCGAGGAACTGCGCCAGGAAGTGGAGCCGGGCGACCGGGAGCGCTTCTCGCACTACGTGCGCAAGGAAAAGATCATGGAATCCGCGCTGTCGGGCGAACCCGTCATAGCCCTTTGCGGCAAGGTGTGGACGCCGGGCCGGGATCCGAAGAAGTTCCCGGTCTGCCCGGAGTGCAAAGAGGTCTACGAGGGCCTCCGCCCGGGCGGCGACGGCGGAGACTCCGGGAAATAGGGCCATCGAATTAGGCCACCCGCAGCGGGCTGGGTCCGTTGGGGCTGCCGGCGCCGTGCCGGCGCTGCCGCCCCGCGCTGCGGGATCCGCCGCGTTCCTGCTGTCCGGTTCATCCGAAAAAGATTGGTGTTTTTGTGCTTAATTGGGTTTCTCCGGAACCGGCTGACGTGCGCGGAGGGGAGGACTCCTAAGTGACAGAGACACTCTTTGGCGGACCCGTGCTGCCGCCCGCGTATCCCGAGCGGGCCGCGTGGGGTACCGCCCCGAAGCTGCGCGCCTGGCAGCAGGAAGCACTGGACAGCTACTTCGGCGGCCACCCCAAGGACTTCCTGGCGGTCGCCACCCCCGGAGCCGGCAAGACCACGTTCGCTTTGCGCGTGGCCTCGATGCTGATCGAGGCCGGCGTGGTGAACCGGGTGACGATTGTGGCCCCGACAGACCACCTCAAGCGCCAGTGGGCCGACGCTGCCGCGAAGGTCGGCATCGCGATCGACCCGAACTTCAAGAACGCTGACGGCCAGCACGGCCGCGGCTTCATCGGCGTCGCGGTCACCTACGCCCAGGTGGCCAGCAAGCCGATGCTGCACCGGGCCAAGACCGAGGCGGCGCGCACGCTGGTGATCCTCGACGAAATCCACCACGGCGGCGAAGCGCTGTCCTGGGGTGACGGCCTGCGCGAGGCCTTCGATCCCGCGGCCCGGCGCCTGTCCCTGACGGGTACCCCGTTCCGTTCGGACACCTCGCCGATCCCGTTTGTCGAGTACGCCGAGGACCGCGACGGCATCCGCCGCTCCAAGGCCGACTACACCTACGGCTACGGCAAGGCCCTCCGCGACCATGTGGTCCGCCCGGTGATGTTCATGGCCTACTCCGGCCAGATGCGCTGGCGGACCAGCGCCGGGGACGAGATGGCCGCCTCCCTGGGCGAAGCCGCGGTCACCAAAGACATCACGTCCCAGGCCTGGCGGACGGCATTGAACCCGGCCGGCGAATGGATCCCGGCCGTGCTGGCCGGGGCGGACAAGCGCCTCAGCGAGGTGCGGCGCACCGTGCCCGACGCCGGCGGCCTGGTGATTGCCACCGACCACGACGACGCGCGGGCCTACGCCGGCCAGTTGAAGAAAATCACCGGCGAATCACCCACCGTCATCCTCTCCGACGACGCGAAGGCCTCCAGCAAGATCGAGGAGTTCTCCGCCGGCGACAAGCGTTGGATGGTTGCGGTCCGTATGGTCTCCGAAGGCGTGGACGTCCCGCGGCTTTCCGTCGGCGTCTACGCGACCTCTACGTCGACCCCATTGTTCTTCGCCCAGGCCGTGGGCCGCTTCGTGCGTGCCCGCAAGCGCGGCGAGACGGCGTCGGTGTTCCTGCCCTCCGTGCCGCAGCTGATGGCGCTGGCGAACTCCATGGAAGCCGAGCGCGACCATGCCCTGGACCGGCCGGAGAAGGAAGACGCCGACGGGCTGTTCAATCCCGAGGACTCGCTGATGGACGAGGCGAACCGCGAGGAGAAAGCCTCCGACACCCTGATGAAGGGCAAGTTCGAGGCGCTCGACTCGCAGGCCTCCTTCGACCGCGTGCTGTTCGACGGCGGCGAGTTCGGGACCGGCGGCGAGGTGGGCTCGGAGGACGAGCTGGACTTCCTCGGCATTCCCGGCCTGCTCGACGCCGAACAGGTCGGTACCCTGCTGCGCCAGCGCCAGCACGAACAGCTCAACCGCAAGAACAAGCGGGCACCCCAAGCCGCCGCCGAGGCCGTGCCGGCCGTGCCGGACCACCGAATGCTGATGGACCTGCGCACCGAGCTGGCCAAGAACGTCGCGGCCTGGTCCGCCCGGACCGGAACCCCGCACGGCGTCATCCACACCAAGCTCCGGACCGTGTGCGGCGGCCCGGCCGTCGCCCAGGCCAACGAAGAGCAGCTGCAGACGCGGCTACGGAAGCTTCAGGACTGGTTCATCGGCCGGAAGTAGCCGCCGGAAGCTGCGGCCGCGCCGGCCCGCAGGGCAAAACACGCCACAAAAAAGGGACCGGGGTAACCGGTCCCTTTTAATGCCGCTGGCCCTGCCTTACTGGGCGGCGCCGCAGGTCTGGGAGAATTTCTGGCCGGCCGCGGTGTACTCGGCCTTCAGCTCCTCAAGCTTGGCCGAGTCGGTGTCCTTCTTCGCGGCCTCATCCAGGTAGTCCAGGATCGACTGCAGCGGGGCCTGCAGCTCCTCGGAGGCCTTCGCCTCGATGGGCCGGATCTGGTTGGCCAGCCGCGTCATACCGAACTTGTCCGAACTGGACGTCGGCGACGAGGTGATGGTCTTGATGCGGGCGCAGGTTTCCTCACTGGTCATCTGCGGGGTGGCAGTGCAGGCGGCTGCACCGAGCAGGGTACCGGCAGCGATCAGGACGGTCAGGGTCTTCTTCATGGTGTACTCCGGGAATTTACGGGTCCGACGTTACTGGCAAGGATTTCGAGTCTACTGTGCGGCTCGAGGCGGCGACGAGCTCAGGCGATGTCGACGCCGCCGAACTCCATCTCGGCGAAGGCGTCGTCGAGATCCTCGGCGATCCCCACCGTGAGCCCGCGCGGCACGGTGACGGAGTAGCCGGCCTGGACGGCGTCCAGGGCGGTGGCCTTCACACAGTGGTCGGTGGCGATGCCCACGACCACCACTTCCTCGACGTCGTGGCTCTGCAGCCAGTCGTCCAGGCCGATGGCATCCTCGCCAGCGGCGAGATCACTGCCGGCTGCGGCACCGGCGTCGACGGCGCCGCCCATCGGCAGCGAACCGGGCGCACGGTCGCCGGTGGGGACGGCGTCGTCCGGGGCCAGCAGCCCCTCGAAGCCCGAGTAGGCCGCGGTGAACTGTCCCTTGCGGAAGTAGGCCTGGATGTATTCGGTGTCCAGGTCCGGGTGCAGCTCCGCGCCGCGGGTGCCCGCGACACAGTGCGGCGGCCAGCTGTCGACAAAGTCGGGCTGCTCCGAGAAGTGCGCGCCCGGCTCGATGTGCCAGTCCTGGGTGGCCACGACGTGGTCGAACTGCCCGTGGTGGGCGTCGACGTATTCGCTGATCTCGGCCGCCAGGGCCGCTCCGCCCTCGACCGGGAGCGCCCCGCCCTCGCAGAAATCGTTCTGCACGTCAACGATGATCAAGGCACGTGACATTCAGTCCTCCTCGTAGATGGTGGGGATGGCTGCTTCGCCGCGCTGGAGCCGGTTGACCACGGCCGGGAGCTCCTTCATGCTGTCGGCGTGGCGCTGCCGCGCCCGAACGACGCCCTCGGGCCCGGTCCAGCCGGGCAGCAGCTCGCCGTTCTTGATGAACTGCTGCAACAGCTGCCGGTCGTTGCCGTCGTCGTCCGGGTGGTGCCCGATGCCGACGATTTCCTGGCTGGCGGTGCCGCGCTCGTTGAGCCTGCGCAGCGCGTATTTGCGCCCGCCCTTGCTGGTCTTGTTCTTGGCCGCCTTGGCTACCGGAACGAACGCGCCGGAGTCGTCGGTGCGGCTGACCAGCTTGTAGACCATGCTCGCCGTCGGAGCGCCGGAGCCGGTCACCAGCGAGGTGCCGACGCCGTAGGAGTCCACCGGGGCGGACTGGAGTGCGGCAATGGCGAATTCGTCGAGGTCCGAGGTGACGATGATCCGGGTGTTCTCGTTGCCCAGCTGGTCGAGCAGCTGCCGGACCCACTGCGCCTGCGCCACGAGGTCGCCGGAATCCAGCCGGACCGCGCCCAGCTTGTCGCCGGCCAGTTCGACGGCGGTCCGGACGGCCGCTTCGACGTCGTAGGTGTCCACGAGCAGCGCGGTGCCGGCACCCATCGAGGCGATCTGCGCCTCAAAAGCCTCGCGCTCGGTGTCGTGCAGCAGGGTGAAGGAGTGGGCGGCGGTGCCCACCGTCTTGATCCCGTAGCGCCGGCCGGCCTCGAGGTTTGAGGTGCTGTCGAAGCCGGCGATCACGGCGGCGCGTGCGGCCGCGACGGCGGATTCCTCCTGCGTCCGGCGGGAGCCCATTTCGACGCAGGGCCGGGTGCCAGCGGCCGTGATCATGCGGGAGGCCGCGGACGCGATGGCGCTGTCGTGGTTGAGGATCGAGAGGATGTACGTTTCGAGGATGCAGGCCTCGGCGAAGGTGGATTCGACGATCAGAATGGGGGAGTTGGGGAAATATGCTTCGCCCTCGGCGTAGCCCCAGATGTCGCCCGAGAAGGAGAAATTGGCCAGGTACTCCAGGGTTTCCTCGTTGACCACCTTGGTCCGGCGCAGGAAGTCGATCTCGGCGTCGCCGAAGCGGAAGTCCGCGATCCCCTCCAGCAGCCGGCCGGTGCCCGCCACGATCCCGTAGCGCCGGCCGTCCGGCAGTCGCCGCGCGAAGGCTTCGAACACCGACTTGCGGTGGGCGGCGCCGGAATGCAGGGCGGCCTGCAGCATGGTCAGCTCGTAGTGGTCGGTGTACAGGGACGTGCGGGGATGGTCCCAGCCAGCTGAGGTGCTCACAAATTCACTCTAGTCCCCACCGGCTCCCACGTCTCGCTTCGCTTCGCCGCGGGGCCCTCGCCGGTGTGGGCCCAGCCACCGGCTCCCACGTCTCGCTTCGCTTCGCCGCGGGGCCCTCGCCGGTGTGGGCCCAGCCTCCCCATAGAATGGACAGATGACCCTCAGTGTTGCGCTCGGCCCTGACACCCAGGAGAGCACCCAGACCGGAACGGCGTCGTCGACCGACGTCCTGACCGCCCCGGACATCCCTTGGAACCTCGTGATCTGGAATGATCCGGTAAACCTGATGAGCTACGTGAGCTACGTCTTCCGCAGCTACTTCGGCTATTCCGAGGCGAAGGCCAACAAACTCATGCTGGAGGTCCATAAAAAGGGCCGCTCCATCGTGGCGCACGGCAGCAAGGAGCAGGTCGAGCAGCACGCGGTGGCGATGCACGGCTACGGCCTGTGGGCCACCGTGGAGAAGGCCAGCAGCGGCCACGGCGGCAACGGATCAGGCAAGGGCAAGGGAAAACGTGGCTAAGGCGTTCAAGTACGGACTCAAGGGCATCACGGGCTACCTGGAGCCGGCCGAGCGGGACCTGCTGCGCAGTCTTTTCGACGACGTCGTTTCCATGCTGGAGCCGGAGGAACGGGCCAACCAGGATCCGCTGGCGGCGCTCGTCGGGCTGGACACAGAAGCCCGCGAGCCGTCGGACCGCGCCCTGCGCCGGCTGCTGCCCAATGTCATGAAGGACGATGACAAGGCCTCCCTGGAGTTCCGCCGGTACACCGAGCGTTCGCTGCGGGAGAGCAAGATCGGCGCGTTGAAGGCTGCAGCCCTTGGCCTGGACAAGGACGAGCTGGTGCTGACGCCCGCGGACGCCCGGCACTGGTCCACCGCGCTCAACGACGTCCGGCTGGTGCTCGCCGAGCGGCTCGACATCCGGGACGACGCTGACGCCGAGCACGTCCACCGGATGCAGGACTGGTCGCAGGCTGAGGACGTCGAAAGCTACCTGGCCCTGGTCTACAACTTCACTACCTGGCTGCAGGAGTCCCTGGTCCAGGCGATGCTGGCCTCGCTCGAAGCCTAGGCCCGTGTGACCCATTAGACACGAGTCGCTCGACACAATGTGATGGCCGCGCCTATGGCAAAGCCCTATCCTCGAATAATCATGACTTCAGCATCGAGCACGGATCCGGCAGCGGAAGCTGCGGCGGAGACCGCAGCGGGCAGCACCGGGGATGCCCGGCCGGGGGAGCGCCCGATCGGCGTCTTCGATTCCGGCGTCGGCGGCCTCACGGTGGCACGGTCCATCATCGACCAGCTGCCCAACGAATCCATCCTGTACGTCGGTGACACCGCCCACGGGCCGTACGGTCCGCTGCCCATCGCCGAGGTCCGCGCCAATGCGCTCGGCGTGATGGACGAACTGGTCGATTCCGGCGTCAAGCTGCTCACCATCGCCTGCAACTCGGCGTCCGCCGCCGTGCTCCGCGACGCGCGAGAACGGTACACCGCCCGCTACGGGATCCCGGTGATCGAAGTGATCCAGCCGGCCGTCCGTCGTGCGGTCGCGGCCACCCGCAACGGCCGGATCGGCGTGATCGGCACCTCGGCCACGGTGGGCTCCCGCGCCTACGAGGACACCTTTGCGGCAGCACCGGACCTGGACATCACCTCGGTGGCCTGCCCGGCCTTCGTCTCCTACGTGGAGGCCGGCATCACCACCGGGCCGGAACTGCTCGCCGTCGCCCGCGAATACCTGGCCCCGCTCACGGCGGCAGGCGTGGACACCGTGGTGCTGGGCTGCACCCACTACCCGCTGCTTACCGGTGTGATCTCCTTCGTCCTCGGTGAGGACGTCACGCTCGTCTCCAGCGCGGAAGAAACCGCCAAAGACGTGTACCGTGCGCTCGCTTCGCGCGGCCTCGAGCGCACCGGCACGACCGCCCCGGAGTACAACTTCATCGCCACCGGCGACGCCGCGCAGTTCGAGCACCTCGCCCGCCGTTTCCTCGGCCCCGAGGTCCTCAGCGTCCGCCACGTGGACCACGTGGCCGCGCAGTACCCCACCGGCAGCCTCGCCCGGATCACCCCGGAAATGATCGCCGCCGCGCAGGCCGGCGCCGGCCGGCCGCGGATCTCCAACTTCGTCTCCACCGATTTTGTCGCCTCCGACGCGCCGCCGCTGACCGGCCTCCGGAGGTCCGGCCTGTGAAGCTGACCATCGTGGGCTGCACCGGGTCCTTTCCCGGACCCGGCTCGCCGGCGTCGTGCTACCTGCTGACCGCGCACGACGGCGAGCGGAGCTGGAAGATTGTGCTGGACCTGGGCAGCGGAGCACTTGGCGCCATCCAGCGGTACACCGACCTTGAGGACATCGACGGGATCTTCCTGACGCACCTGCACCCGGACCACTGCATGGACCTGTGCGGGCTGCACGTCGCGGTTCGCTGGAAGCCGGGCGGCTGGGGACGCGGCCGGATCCCCGTCTGGGGGCCCGCCGCCACTGCGGACCGGATGGCCACGGCCTACGGCCTGGATCTGGACCCGGGCATGCACGAGGAGTTCGACTTCAGCAACTGGTCCGAGCGCAAGCCCGTGACCATGGGCCCGTTCACCGTGACCCCGTTCGCGGTGAACCACCCGGTCGAGGAGGCCTACGCCCTGCGGGTGGAGGTCACCGAACCGGACAAGGACGGCACCCCGGTTACCCGGGTGCTGGGCTACTCGGGGGACACCGACTCCTGCGGCGGCCTCGAGGACGCGGCCCGGGACGCGGACCTGTTCCTCTGTGAGGCAGCGTTCGAGGAAGGCCGCGACGACGGCATCAAGGATGTGCACCTGACCGGCAAGCGAGCCGGCGAAGCGGCCGTGGCTGCCGGGGCGCGCAGGCTACTGCTGACCCACATCCCGGTCTGGACCTCCCCGACAAAGGTGATGGCGGAGGCCAAGGAGGTCTTCGGCCAGCACGTGGCCGTCGCCGTCGCGGGCGTGCACTACACCGTCTGAACTGACGCCGTGGGCGGCGCGCACCGCCAAGTCGATATGCTGGAAGGCATGACTTCCGAAGCCCTTACTGCCCCCGTCATCCGCGCCGATGGCCGCACGCCCGACCAGCTCCGCCCGATCAGCATCACCCGTGGCTGGTCCAAGCAGGCCGAAGGTTCCGCCCTGATCGAGTTCGGCAACACCCGGGTGCTCTGCACGGCGTCGCTGACCGAGGGCGTGCCGCGCTGGCTCAAGGGCGAGGGCCGCGGCTGGGTCACCGCCGAATACGCCATGCTGCCGCGGGCCACCAACACCCGCTCCGCCCGCGAGTCCGTCAAGGGCAAGATCGGCGGCCGCACGCACGAGATTTCCCGCCTGATCGGCCGCTCGCTGCGCTCCATCATCGACACCAAGGCCCTCGGCGAAAACACCATCGTGCTGGACTGCGATGTCCTGCAGGCGGACGGCGGCACCCGCACGGCCGCCATCACCGGCGCATACGTCGCCCTCGCCGAAGCCATCCGCTATGCACGCGAGAACAAGCTGATCGCCCGCAACGCCCAGCCGCTGGTGGACACCATCGCGGCCGTCTCGGTGGGCATCATCGACGGCGTGCCGATGCTGGACCTGCCGTACGTGGAGGATGTCCGCGCCGAGACCGACATGAACGTCGTGGTCACGGGATCGGGCAAGTTCGTCGAGGTCCAAGGCACCGCCGAGGGCGCGCCATTCGACCGCGACGAGCTCAACAAGCTGCTGGACCTGGCCCTGCTCGGCACGGAGCAGCTCGCCGCCATCCAGCGCGAAACCCTGGCCGAGGCCCCGTGAGCGGCGCCCCGTCAGGCAACCAGCCGAACCCGCCGGTCCTGGTACTCGCGACCCACAACCAGGGCAAACTGCGGGAACTGCGCGAACTGCTGCGCGGCCAGCTGCCCGGACTCGACGTCGACACGCAGGTGGTGGACGCGGGCGCCGTCGGTGCCCCCGACGTCGTCGAGACCGGCGTGACCTTCGCGGAGAATTCGCTGCTCAAGGCCCGGGCGGTGGCGGAGGCCACGGGCCTCGTCGCGATCGCCGATGACTCAGGCCTGGCGGTCGACGTCCTGGGAGGCGCCCCGGGCATCTTCTCCGCCCGCTGGGCAGGCCGGCACGGGGACGACGCCGCGAACCTGCAGCTGCTGCTGGACCAGCTTTCCGACGTGCCTGACGAATACCGCGGCGCGGCCTTTGTCTGCGCGGCGGCACTCGCCGTGCCTGGCCTGGCCGGCGAGGAAGCGCGCGAAGTGGTGGAGTACGGCCAGCTGGAAGGCACGCTGCTGCGGGAACCGCGCGGGGCGGGCGGCTTCGGCTACGATCCGGTGCTCCAGCCAAGCGGCCTGGACCGCAGCTGCGCTGAACTCAGCCCGGCGGAGAAAAACGCGATCAGCCACCGCGGCCATGCGTTCCGGGCGCTGCTGCCGGCGATCGTGGAGGCCCTGGCCGGCCGGTAGCGTGTCTGCGCTGGATAGCGTCTGCGCTGGACAACGTAAAAGGATGGCGCCCCACACTGTGGGGCGCCATCCTTTTGGGCCGCGGCGGGGGAGCGCAGCGGCCGGGGAGAACCGGGGGCTACGGGGTCTTGCGCTCTTCCTCGGGCTCGTGCTCCTCAATGAATTCCTCGACCAGCCCGGTGCCGTACTTTTCGGCCTGGCGCCTGGCGATGAGGCCACGGATCACTTCAATGCCGATCGGGATGACCGAGAGCAGCACGATCGCGATGAAGATGATGTCCAGGTTGTCCCGGACCCACGGCACCTTGTCGCCCAGCAGGTAGCCCAGCAGGGTCACGCCGCCGCCCCACAGCACGGCGCCGATCACGTTGTAGATGAAGAACTTGCGCTTGCTCATCTGGGCCACGCCGACGATCACCGGGACAAAGGTCCGGATGATGGGGACGAAACGGGCCAGGATGAGCGCCTTGCCGCCGTGCTTCTCGAAGAATGCGTGGGCGCTCTCGACGTTCTCGCGCTTGAACAGCTTGGAATCTGGCTTGTTGAAGATGGCCGGACCGGCCTTGGAACCGATCAGGTAACCGGCCTGGTTGCCGATGATCGCGGCAACGACGATCAGCGCGGCAAACGCCCAGATGTTGAACTTGATGGTGTCCGTCGCGACGAGCAGCCCGGCGGTGAACAACATCGAGTCACCGGGCAGGAAGAAGCCGATCAGCAGCCCGGTTTCGGCGAAGATGATGCCGCAGACCAGGACCACGACCCACGGCGCGAGGGCAGGGTCGGCCAGGAAAACCTGGGGGTTAAGCCAGTCGGGCAGGAACGAGGCCAGGTGCGGCTGGACCGGTCCGGCGCCTCCGAAGGTGGTCACGGCGAAGTCGTGCAGGGTGTAAGGGTTCACCTATCTAGGGTACTTGACCGGGTGCAGCCGGTTCCGGCGCTAAAGTTGGAGCGTGGGTTTGGACTTTACAGCGATCGACTTCGAGACTGCGAACGGCTTCCGCGGTTCGCCGTGCGCCGTCGGCCTGAGCAAGGTGCGCGGCGGCGTCGTCGTCGAAGAGGCCTCCTGGCTGATGCGGCCGCCCGCGAACCACGACGCCTTCGACCACCACAACGTCCGCATCCACGGCATCCGGCCCGAGCAGGTCGCCGGCCTGCCGCGCTTCGGTGAACTGTTTCCCGAGATCGGTGCCTTCATTGGCGACGACGTGCTGGCCGCCCACAACGCCGCCTTCGACCTGGGCGTGATCCGTTCCGGCCTGGAGGTCTCCGGCCTGCCCGGCCCCGCCTACGACTACGTCTGCACCGTGATGCTGTCCCGGCGCTGCTACTCGCTGGTGTCGAACTCGCTGCCGTACGCCGCGGAGGAGGCCGGCGTGCCGTTGCTCAACCACCACGACGCCGCCGAGGACGCCCGGGCCTGCGCCGGCATCCTGATCGACATCGCGGCCCGCAACGGCGCCGCCAGCATCGCGGAACTGTACCTCTCGCTGGGGCTGGCCGTGTCCCGCCAGCCTGCCTTCGATCCGCGGCGCGACCCGCTCTCCAAGGCCACTAGGTCCGCCCTCGAGGCGCTCGCCGCCGGACAGGGCGCGGCTCCGGCCACCCGGCCGTTCCGTCCCGGCTGGCCGGACGAGGGCGCCAACCCCGTGCCCAACGCCGGGGCCGAACCGGACCACCCGCTGTTCGGACAGACCGTGGTGTTCACCGGAGAACTCGCGATTCCGCGGCCCGAGGCAAAACTGCGCTCCGCCGAACTGGGGGCCCGGCCCGAGAGCCGCGTCACCGCCCGCACCACGGTGCTGGTGGTGGGGGACGGCTTCGTCGCGGCCGACCTGCGTTCGGGCCGGCTGACCGGCAAGGCGCGTCGGGTCCTGGAACTGCATGACCGCGGCCAGCGGATCGAGGTGCTCTCGGAGGGGGAGTTCCTGCAGATGGTGGGCGGCCACGTTCACTCCCTGACGTAGGCGCTAGGTCATACGGCGCAACAATCATTTCGCCCGGGATCGGTCCGCTCCTAGCCTTGAACGATGAGCAAACTGATCTCTTCACCCGCCCGCGCAGCAGAGGCTCCCGCCGCTGACCGGCACGGCGGAATCGACTGGGCCAAGGTCTTTGCCTTCCCCAATCCGGTGAACGAGTACTCCGCGCGGATTACCGCGGCTCTCGTGGTGCTGCTGTCCCTCGTGACGCTCCTGACCGGCTCCGGCTGGGGGCTGGCGGTCATCGCCGCCGGATTCTGGCTGCGGGTGCTGTTCGGGCCGCGGATTTCGCCCTTCGGCGTGCTCTCGGTCAAGGTCCTGACTCCGCTGCTGGGCAAGAAGCGGCTGGTTCCCGGGCCACCGAAGCGCTTCGCCCAGGGCATCGGAGCGGCCCTGTCCACGGCGGCTGCCATCCTTTTCGCCGCGGGCCTGGCGCCGGTGGCCTGGGTCCTGCTCGTGGCCCTGATCGCCGCCGCCTCGCTGGAGGCCTTCGCCGGCTTCTGCCTCGGCTGTGCGATCTTCGGGCTGCTGCAGCGCCGCGGACTCATCCCCGAGGATGTCTGCGAAGCCTGCAACAACATTTCGCTCAGGCGCCCGTAACCGCCGCCAGCCGTGCGGCCATGCCCCGAATGACGTCGGGGGCCTCGAGGGCCGCCAGCCAGTCCGCCGGCAGGCATTCCTCGCCGTAGTGCGCGCCCAGGATGTTCCCGGCGATCGAGGCGGTCGAATCGCTGTCGCCGCTGTGGTTCACCGCCACAGCGATCGCTGCCCGGAAGTGCTCCTCGGGGCTGGCGGCCGCCGCCGTCGTCGCCGGTGCGGTGGCCAGCACGGCATACACGCCGACGGCGAGTGCCTCCTCGGCAACCCAGCCTTCGCCCAGTTCCCGCACCAGTTCCTCCGCGCCGAGCAGGTCCCCGGAACCTCCGCTTCCGGCCCCGGGCGCTGCCGCCGCGGCCAGGCGCAGGGACGCCGTCAAGCGGTCGACCAGGGCCGGATCGGGCTCCTCACCCTTCGGCAGCGGGCCGTCCTGGAGCTGCGAGAGCGCGGCGCCAGCCGCCTCATGCAGGTCCTTGCCGCTGACCAGCGCATGGATCAGCAGGCTGAACACGCCGGCGCTCTGCCGGGCCGCGGGGTGCCCGTGGGTCAGCGACGCCGCGTCCGCACTCATCTTGTAGACCGCGTCCGCCGGGACGTAGGGGATGAGTCCGAACGGCGCCGAGCGCATCACCGTGCCGCAACCCTTGGACTCCGGGTTGACCGGCCGGTACACGGTTCCCATTTCCCCGGTGGCGAGGCCGCTGAGGCAGGCATTGCCCGGGGCGCGGCGGTGCCGGAGCACAGCGTGGCTGTCTATCCAGCGCGGCGGCTGGAAGGGGGCGGAGTCCGGGAGTGCCTCGCCCTGGCTGCCGAGCCAGCGCAGGTAGGCAAGCCAGAGGCAGGCATTCGTGTCCGCCGCCACGCCCGAGTTGGCCCACTCGAGTGCCTCCAGCAGGCCGTCCACCGTGTACAGAGTCATCTGGGTGTCGTCGGAGAAGTGGCTGACGCCGTCGAGCCCGGTGAAGTCCCGCAGTCCTTCCGGGCCGTAGGTGGCGCGGATCTCGTCGATTTTCGCGAATTCGACGGCGTAGCCCAGCGAATCCCCGAGCGCGCCGCCCAGCAGGCAGCCGTGGATGCGGGACTCATGGGACGGCGCCGGGGCGGCCGCCGGGGTGCTGCCGGGCTCAATGCTCATACCTCCAAATTTACCCCGGTGCCCGGCCCGCACGGGAACGCGGCGCCCGGCTGAGACGGGTAGGGTGCTGGTGGTGCCAGGTTCGTCATGGCCGCGGCCCCGGACAAAGGACGGACAAGGGAGAGTGATGCGCGAACCAGCGTGGCGGAAGACCGGCAGCACGCCCGACTACAGGTTTACGCTGGCCAACGAGCGAACCTTCCTGGCCTGGGTACGGACCTCGCTGGCCCTGATCGCCGGCGCGCTCGCCATCGATCAGCTGGCGCCCAACATCGCCCCGGGGCCGGTGCGCATCGCCATCTGCGTCGTGCTGGCGGTCCTCGGCGCCGGACTGGCCGCGCTGGCCTACCACCGCTGGGGCCGAATGGAAGCCGCGATGCGCAACAACCGGGAGTTGCCCTACTCCGGGCTGATGCTGGTCATGACCGTCGGCGTCGCCATCGCCGCGCTCACTATCGCCATCCTGATCTTGATCGCACGGTGACCGTACCGCCGCAGGGCCCCGGGCTGCAGCCGGAACGCACGACTTTGGCCTGGGGCCGGACGCTGCTGGCCCTCGTCGTCGCGGATTTGTTCATCTGGCGCACCTGGGCGCTGTCCGGCCCGGGGGACCAGGCCGCCGGCCGCTTCGACTCCCTCGGCCTGTGTGCCGCAGCGGCGCTCGGGTCCACGGTGGTCCTCTTTGTCTGCGTCCGGGTGCGCTCCCGGCAGCTGCGCAGCTCCACCGACGCGGCCCCGGCGGCGCTGATGATCAGCGCGACGGCGGCTGTCCTGGCGCTCGCCGCGAGTACGGTGGCGGCGATTGCGCTCGGGACGTAGCCGCCGCCCGGCACGGCGGGGCTCCAGCGAACACCCAGCCCCCGCTGGCAGACTCCAAGCAGACCATGACCCCCAGCCAAAGGATTTCCGCGCCATGACCAAGCCAGTGCACGCCTCCGAGCCGGACGTCGCCCAGCCGGCCCTCGTACCCGATGACCGACAGCCGGGCCTCATCGCCCGGCTGTCCGCCGAGGCACTGGGGACCCTGTTCGTCGTGGTGGTGGGCCTGGGCGTGCCGCTGTTCGCCGTTCCGCAGTACAACCCGATGTCCGCCTCGCTGGCGGCGGGCCTGGCCCTCACGGCGGCCATGCTGGCCTTCGGCTACCTGTCCGGCGGCCATTTCAACCCCGCGGTCACGGTGGGCAACGCGATCGCCGGCCGGATCAGGCCGCTCGACGCCGCGGCCTACCTTGGCGCGCAGCTGGTGGGCGCCGTGCTCGGGGCGCTGACGCTGTTCGGCGTGCTGCGCACGGTTCCCAAACTCAACGGCACGCAGACGGCCTTCGACACGGTCGCGGCGGGTTTTGACAGCCGCTCGGTCATCCAGGCTCCGATGGCCGGTGTACTGCTGCTCGAGGTGCTCGGTGCCGCCCTGCTGGTGGCGGTCTATCTCGGCACCACCGCGGGACGCAACCCGGCAAAGGCCGCTGCGCCTTTCGCCGTCGGCCTGAGCATGGCCGTGCTGCTGCAGCTGGGCCAGAGCATCGGGAACGCCCCTTTCAACCCGGCGCGTGCCACGGCTTCCGCGCTCTTCAGCAGCCCGGACGCCCTGGGCCAGCTGTGGCTCTTCTGGGTGGCCCCGCTGGTCGGCGCCGCGGTTGCCGGGCTGGTGTTCCGGGGGTTCGCGAGCACCTCGGTGCGGGCCGGCGCGGTTTCCGGCGGCCCGGAGCGGACCAGCGGGTATGCCGACGTCGACGACGACAGTCTTGACGAGCCCGGCGAGCCCAACAACGCGGCCGACGCGGGGGACGCCGTACCGGCAGCGCCGGCGACTTCCGTGACGTCCGCGGATGAGGCCCGCGACTTCTTCGACAAGCGCACCCTGTAACGTCTGTCACCCCTGGCGCCGGGCCGGTGCGCAATAGTGTCGGTGGCAGCCGATAGCGTAGTGGCATGCGGTTATTGCACACCTCGGACTGGCACCTGGGCCGGTCGTTCCACGGCGTCGGGATGCTTGACCCCCAGCGCGCCTTTATCGACCAACTCGTCGGCGTCGTCCGCGAAGAGTCGGTCGACGTCGTCCTCATCGCGGGTGATGTGTACGACCGTGCGCTGCCCGGCGTCGACGTCGTGGGCCTGCTCGACGACGCACTGGTGCGGCTCAGCGGCGCCGGGGCGAAGGTGGTTTTGACCAGCGGCAACCACGACTCGGCCATCCGGCTCGGCTTTGCCTCCCGCCTGCTCGAACGCGGGGGAGTGCACCTGCGCACCCGGCTTGCCGAGCTGGACACCCCGCTGCTGCTCCCGCTCTCGAACGACGCCGGGGCGAATGGCGCCGGCGCGGACGAGGACAACGCGGCGGTGCTGGCGATCTACGGCATCCCCTGGCTGGAGCCGCGGCTGGTCGCCGCGCAGCTGGGCGTCGAGACCGCCAGCCACTTCGAGGTGACCCGCGCCGCCACCGGGCTGGTCCGCGCCGACATCGCGGCACGGTCCAAGACCCGGACCGTCCATTCGGTGGTGCTCGCCCACACCTTCGCCAGCGGCGGCATCAGCTCCGACAGTGAACGGGACCTGAGCATCGGCGGGGTCGGCGCGGTGCCGCTGGACCTCTTCGACGGCTTCAGCTACACCGCGCTGGGCCACCTGCACGGCCGGCAGTCACTCTCGTCCGCCGTCCGCTATTCGGGCTCACCGCTGGCCTACTCGTTCTCCGAAGCGAAGCACCAGAAGGGCGGCTGGCTGATCGACGTCGACGCCACCGGCGTCACCGCCGTCACGGAAGTCCTGTGGGAAGCGCCCCGCCGCCTCGCCACGTTGCGCGGCAAACTGGACGAGCTGCTCACCGACGAGGCGTTCGCCTGGGCCGAGGGCGCCTACTGCCAGATCACGCTGACCGACGCGCAACGCCCGAACCAGGCCATGGAACGGCTGCGGGCGCGTTTTCCCGACACCCTCGTCCTGGGCTTCGACCCCGAGGGCGCCGAAGCCTCGGCCAAGACCAGCTACAGCAGCCGGCTGGCCCAGGCCGGGGACGACCTCTCGATCTGCTGCGGGTTCCTGGAACATGTCCGCGGCCGCGCCGCCGACGAGGCCGAGTCCGGAGTCCTGGCCGAAGCCCTCGAAGCCGTCCGACTGGAAGGGGTTTCCCGGTGAGGATCCACCGCCTGGAAATTTCCGCGTTCGGCCCCTTCGCCGGCACGGAGCACATCGACTTCGACCGGCTCAGCACGCACGGTCTCTTCCTGCTCAACGGCGCCACCGGCGCGGGAAAGACCAGCGTCCTGGACGCCATCTGCTTTGCCCTCTACGGCTCCGTGCCCGGCGCCCGGCAGGAGGGCAAGCGGCTGCGCAGCGACCACGCGGACCCGGCCGCCGAGCCGCGCGTCACCTGCGAGTTCTCCGCCCAGGGCAGGCACTTCGAAGTTTCCCGGACGCCCGCCTGGAACAAGCCCAGCGCCCGGGGCAAGAACGGGTTCACCGAGCAGAAGGCCAACACCCTGCTGCGGGAACGGATCGACGGCGAGTGGCTGGAAAAGTCCGGCCGCAACGACGAGGCAGGTGCGGAAATCACCGCCCTGCTGGGCATGGACCGGGAGCAGTTCACCCGGGTGGTGATGCTGCCCCAGGGCGACTTCGCTGCCTTCCTGCGCTCCAAGGCCTCCGACCGGCTGGTGCTGCTCCAAAGCCTCTTCGGCACCCAGCGCTTCGAAGCGGTGGAACAGGAACTGGGCCGGCGCGCCGCCGCGGCCCGCACCGAGGTGGAAAGCCTCAACAACAAGCTCGAACTGCTGCTGGCCCAGGCCGAAGCGGAAACCGCGGGCCTGGGCGTCGAGCTGGACGGGGCACCCGGCCGCGACGACGCCGACCAGCTGCTGGCCTGGCTTGAGGCCAGCGCCGGCTCGGCCGCCGGGGAACGCCAGGCCGCCGCGGTCGAGTCCGAGCGGGTCGGCGCCGAGTTGGCCGCCCTTCTCGAGGGCACGGCGGCGCGCGCCGCGCGGCAGGCAAAACTTGCGGCGGCCGAGCGCCGCCGCGCCGCCGCCGAAGCGGCGGCCCCGGAGCTGCGGAAGAAGACCGCATTACTGGAACAGCACCGGAAAGCCGAAGTGCTTGGCGGCCAGCTGCAGGCGGTTGACAGTGCCGAGGCGGCCGAGGAACGCGCGGCCGCGGCCGCCGCCGGCGCGGCTGCGGAACTGCGGGCCGCGGCGCTCACCGACCCGGAGCTGGCCGCGCTGCCTGCCGCGCCTCCGGGTTCCGACGGACCGGCCGGCGAGCCGCTTCTCGAAGGATCAGTGCTGCGGAGCGAGCTCGGCCGGCTGCGCTCCCTCCGTGCCGTCCTGGAGGAACGGCTGCCGGACGAGGACCGTCTTGCCGTCCTGATCGGCCGCCGCGCCGAACTGCAGCTCACCCTGGACGGACTGCACACGGCCAGCCGATCCGGCGCCGCAACCCTCGACGCCCTGCGCGCCGAATCCGCCGAACTCCTTGCCGCTCTGGCTCCGCTCGAAGAACTTGCCGCCGAAGTCCAGCTGCGCACCAAGGAAGCCGCCGCCGCGGAAGAGTTGGTCGCCATCGTCGCCCGCCACGCTTCCGCCGCAGAAAACTGCGCACGGATCACCGACCGCCACCGCGTGGCCCGCGACAGCCACCAGGACCGCCGGCAGCGCTGGCTGGACCTCCGAGAGGAGCGGCTCGCCAATGCCGCCGCGGAACTCGCGGCCCAGCTGCTCCCGGACCAGCCGTGCCCGGTCTGCGGCAGCGCCGAGCACCCCGCCCCCGCTCCGGCCGCGGCGTCCGCGCTGGCCATCGCCGAGGCTGAAAAGACCGCGCAGGAGGACGCCGAGGCGGCCGAGGCTGTGCTGTCGGCGCTGGAGCGTGAACTCGGCGAAGCCCAGCAGGACCTCGCCGTGCTGGCAGCCCAGGGCGGCGACACCGAGCCTGACGTGGCCCGCAGAGAGGCCACACTGGCGAAAGAGCGGTCGGCCGAAGCTACCCACGCCGCAGCAGAGCTGGCGGCCAACCGGGCCCGGCGTTCGGAGCTGGACGAGGAGATCCTGGCCGCGGAACAGGCCCGGACGGCGGCCGCTTCCGGGATCGCCCAGACCGAATCCACCATCAGCGAGGTCCTCGGACAGGTCGAAGGCCTTGAGGCCGCCTTGGCGGGCCTGCGCGCCGGGCACGCGAGCCTCGGCAAGCGCCTCGTCTCCGTTCGCGAAACGACGGCCCTGCTCGAACGCGCCGACGCGGCCGCCGGCAGCCTTGAACAGGCCCGCGCGCGGACCACCGATGCGCGTGCCCAGCTTGAGCGGGCCCTCCCGGACGCCGGCTTCGAGTCGGCGGACGCGGCCCGCTCGGTGCTCCTGCCGGCACCGGATGCGGCCGGGTTGGAAGCCGCCGTCCGTGCCGGGCAGGACGAAGCCGCCCGGCTTACGGAACTCTTTGCCGGTGAGGAACTCGCCTTGGCCGCCCGGGAGCTGGCCGCGGACGGCCCCGTGGACGGCGCCGTTCTCGACCAGCTCCGGGCCGAGTGTGCGTCGGCGGAACGCAAGGCCCGGGAGGCTGTACTGGCCTCCGGGCTCGCCGGGAAGTCGGTGCAGACCCTGGGCCGGATCTCCGCCGAGTATGCGGAGCACGCGGCTGCCGGCCGGGAGCCCCGGGATCGGGCAGCGCTGTGGACCGCCGTGGCCGAGGCGGCCCGCGCCGGCGGAGACAACAACTACCGGATGAGCCTGAACAGCTACGTGCTCGCGGCCAGGTTGGAACAGGTGGCGGCTGCGGCCTCGGAGCGGCTGATCGGCATGAGCGACGGCCGCTACACCCTGCAACACACCGACGCCAAGGCAGCCCGCGGGCAAAAATCCGGGCTGGGCCTCGAAGTCGTGGACCAGTGGACCGGCCAGCGCCGCGACACCGCCACGCTCTCCGGGGGCGAGTCCTTTATGGCGTCGCTCGCCCTGGCCCTCGGCCTCGCGGACGTGGTGCAAATGGAATCCGGCGGGGTGGACATTGAGACCCTCTTCGTGGACGAGGGCTTCGGCAGCCTCGACGAACAGTCCCTCGAACAGGTCATGGACGCGCTCGAAGGGCTCCGCGACGGCGGCCGGGTTGTGGGCCTCGTGAGCCACGTCGCGGAAATGAAGCAGCGGATCACCACGCAGCTCCAGGTGGTCAAGGGCCGGAACGGATCCACCCTGCACATCTCCGACGACACCCCGGCCTGAGGCCCGCCGGCTCGGGTACAATCGGAGGGTTACCGGGTCGCGCGCATCGGGAGGAGGGACGATGCGCACTATCGAACGAACCCGGAATCATGAACCCTTCACCGTCTTCCACGACGTCCCTTTCCGCTGCGCCCGCGGCAGCCCGCAGCGGCGGCCGCTTTGCCCGGCTGCCCCTGCTCGCCGGCCGGAGTTTCATCCCGCTGGGGCTTTTCGCCCGTCTCCCGCTGGCCATGCTGACCGTCGGCGCCCTCACCCTCGTCACCGCAGTCACCGACTCCTATGCCGTGGGCGGCGCCGCGGCCGGCGCCGTTGGCATCGGCTCGGCACTCGGGGCCCCGGTGCTGGGCGCCCTCGCCGACCGGCTGGGCCAGCGCCCCGTCCTGCTCTTCTCCGCCGTCTTCAACGCGGTCGCCGTGACCGCCCTGATCCTCGCCGCATACCTGGTCCCGGGCGGTCGGGAGCTGGCCGCCGCCGTGCCGGTGCTCGCCGCGGCTTTCGTGGCGGGCGCCAGCTGCCCGCAGGTCGGCCCGCTGGCACGGGTCCGCTGGATGGCGCTGAGCTCCCGCGGCGGCGGACACGCGGAAGACCTGGACACGGCCCTGTCCTATGAGAGCACCGCCGACGAGCTGACCTTTGTGCTGGGCCCGGCGCTGGTGGGCATCCTCGCCAGCCTCCTCAGCCCCTGGTTGCCGCTCGCGCTGGCCGCCGCGCTCACCCTCACCCTGGTTCCCGCGTTCGCCGTGCACCCGACGCACCGCGCGGTGCCGCGCACCCCGGCACGGAGCCGCGCGGCCTCGGCCGCCGCCCGGCAGCAACGGAGAGCCCTCACCACCGGGCAGCGCGCGGCAACCTTCGCCGCCGTCGGGCTGCCGGTCCTGGCCATGGTCTGCATGGGCACCTTCTTCGGCTCGACCCAGACCTCGCTCAGCTCCTTCTCGGCGAGCTTCGCCACGTCCGAGCTGGCCGGACTGCTCTACGCGGTGATGGGCCTGAGCTCCGCCGCCGCGGCACTCTCCGTGGCGTACTGGCCGCGGCGGTTCAGCGTCAACGCCCGCTGGCTGGCCTGCGCGGCGCTGATGACCGGGCTCGCGGCCCTGTTGCTCCTGCCCTCGACGGCGCTGCCGATGATCCTGGTGCTGCTGGTCCTGGGCCTGCCGGTGGGTCCGCTGATGGTCACCGTGTTCGCGATCGGCGGCGTCGTGGCCCCGGAGGGGAAACTTGGCACGGTGATGACGGCGCTGGCCAGCGGCATTGTCGCCGGCACAGCGCTGGGCTCCTCCATCGCCGGCCAGCTGGCACAGAACTCCGGCTATTCGGCCGCGTTCCTGGTTCCGGTCTGCGCCGCGGCGGCGCTGTTCCTGCTCGGCGCGGCAGCCGCCGTCGTCCTCCAGCGCCGAAACAGGGCGGCCGCATAACCCCAACTGACTCGCAGTTGTTGTCGTTTTGCGGGCTGAAACGACAACGACTGCGAGTCAGTTAGGTGATCTAGAGCTGGGAGCCGAGTTTGAAGCCGCGCTCCTCGCCTGGTTCACGGGTGTAGGCGAAACCGTCGGCGCCGACGGTGACGGCCATTTCGCTGCTGTCGGTGCGGATCACGAGCGGCTGCGGCTTGCCGTCGAGGTCCAGGACCAGGGAGGCCTCGGTGTACCAGCTCGGGACCACGGGGTTGCCCCACCAGTCGCGGCGCTGGTTGTCGTGCACGTCCCAGGTCACCGTGGGGTTGTCCGGATCGCCGGTGTAGTAGTCCTGGGTGTAGATCTCCACGCGGTGGCCGTCGGGGTCCAGGATGTAGAGGTAGAAGGCGTTGGACACGCCGTGCCGCCCGGGTCCGCGCTCGATCCGGTCCGAGATCCGCAGCGCGCCCATCTTGTCGCAGATCTGGATGATGTTGTGCTTCTCGTGGGTGGAGAAGGCGATGTGGTGCATCCGCGGCCCGTCGCCGCCGGTGAGGGCGGTGTCGTGCACGGTCTGCTTGCGGTGCATCCAGGCCGCGTAGGTGACGCCGTCGGAGTCCTTGATGTCCTCGGAGACCCGGAAGCCCAGGTCCTCCAGGTACTTCCGGCCGCGCGGGACGTCGGGGGTGACCTGGTTGAAGTGGTCCAGCCGGACCAGTTCGCCGGCGCTGTTGAGGTCGTAGCGCTGGGTGAGGCGTTCCACGTGCTCCACCTCGTAGAAGAACTCATAGGGGAAGCCCAGCGGGTCCTCCACCCGGACCGCGTCGCCGATCCCGCGGGCGAAGCCGTCCTTGCGGCGTTCCGTGCGGCAGCCCATTTCGGCAAAGTAGGCCTCGGCCTTGTCCACATCTTCGGGGGTGCGGACCCGGTAGGCGAATGCGGCGGCTGCGGCCACGGGGCCCTTGCGCAGCACCAGGTTGTGGTGGATGAACTCCTCGAAGGAACGCAGGTAGATCGCGTCCTCGTCCTCGTAGGTGACGTGCAGGCCCAGCAGGTCCACGTAGAACGCCCGGGATTTTTCCAGGTCGGTGACCACGAGGTCCATGTAGGCGCAGCGGACAATGTCCGGCGCGGGGACCGTGGGGGTGATGATGTCGTTGGCCATGATGTGACTCCTCTTTGAGCTGGCGGGTGCGGTGGCGGGTGGCAGACAGGCGGTGGGCCGTCAGCGGGCCGTGGCACCAAACTTCGGGGTGTGGACGCTGCCCAGGGTGATGTGGACGGCCTGCTGGTCGGTGTAGAAATCGATGGAGCGGTAGCCGCCCTCGTGGCCCAGCCCGGAGGCCTTGACGCCGCCGAAGGGGGTGCGCAGGTCCCGGACGTTGTGGCTGTTGAGCCAGACCATGCCGGCCTCCAGGTTCTGCGAGAAGTTGTGCGCCCGGGTCAGGTCGTTGGTCCAGACGTAGCCGGCCAGCCCGTACTTCGTGTTGTTCGCCAGGGCCAGCGCCTCGGCGTCGTCCTCGAACGGGGTGATTGCCACGACCGGGCCGAAGATCTCCTCCTGGAAGATCCTGGCGTCCGCGGCGACGTCGGCGAACACCGTCGGGGCAATGTAGTTGCCGGTCGGAAGTCCCTCCGGACGCCCGCCGCCGGCCAGCAGCCGGCCCTCGGACTTGCCGATTTCCACGTACCGGGCGACCTTCTCGTAGTGCTCCGGGTGCACCAGCGCGCCGACCTCGGTTTTCGGGTCGTGCGGGTCACCGACCACGATGTTCTTCGCGCGGGCGGCGTACTTCTCGCAGAACTCCTCGTAGATGCCGCGCTGGACCAGGATCCGGGAGCCGGCCGTGCAGCGCTCACCGTTGAGCGAGAAGACGCCGAAGAGGGTGGAGTCGATCGCGGCGTCGAGGTCGGCGTCGTCGAAGATGATCGCCGGGCTCTTGCCGCCGAGTTCCATCGACAGGCCCTTGAGGTTCTCCGCGGCGTTGCGGAAGATCGTCTTGCCGGTGGTGGTTTCGCCGGTAAAGGAAATCAGCGGCACGTCCGGGTGCTTGACCAGGGCGTCGCCGGCTTCTTCGCCGAGGCCGTTGACCAGGTTGAAGACGCCGTCGGGCAGGCCTGCGTCCTTGAAGATCTTTGCCCAGAGGGAGGCGGAGAGCGGTGTGAATTCGGCCGGCTTGAGCACCACGCAGTTGCCGGTGGCCAGCGCCGGTGCGAGCTTCCAGGACTCGAGCATGAACGGCGTGTTCCACGGCGTGATCAGGCCGGCGACGCCGATCGGCTTGCGGTTGACGTAGTTGATCTGCGCGCCGGGGACCTTCATGGCGTCGTCGAACTGGGCCACGATCAGGTCGGCGAAGAAGCGGAAGTTCTCTGCGGCCCGCAGCGCCTGGCCCTTGGCCTGGGTGATCGGCAGGCCGGTGTCGAAGGTCTCCAGCTGCGCCAGCCGGGTCTCCTGGGCCTCGACGGCGTCGGCGATCTTGTTCAGGACGCGGGCGCGTTCGCGCGGCTTCATCCGGGGCCAGGGACCCTGGGTGAAGGCCGTGCGGGCGGCGGCGACGGCGAGGTCGACGTCCTCCTTCTGCCCGGCGGCCGCGGTGGCATAGGTTTCGTTCGACACCGGGTCCAGGACATCGAAGGTCTTGCCGCTGACGGAGTCGACGAACTCGCCGTTGATGTAGTGCTGGATGCGGGTGGGCAAATCGTCCGGGATGTAGTGCTCGGCCATGGGTCAATCCTTTGCTTCGGCGTTGAAGTGGCGGGGAGGTGTTATTTGGCGATCCGGAAGCCGTCCACCGGGGTGAGGTACTCCCGGCCGGCCTCCATCAGTTCGGTGATTTTCTTCAGCCCGGCGTCGGTGGGCGTGATCAGCGGCGGGCGGACGTAGTCGGAGGAGATCAGCCCCGCCTCGGCCATCAGCCACTTGCTGGGCGCCGGGTTGGTCTCGACGAACAACAGGTCCACGAGCGGGTGGACGCCGTAGTGGATCTTCCGGGCGGTCTCGAAGTCACCCTCGACCCAGGCGTTGTACATGTCCGCGGAGGCCTTCGGGGCGATGTTTGCCAGCGCCGAGATGAAACCGACGCCGCCGATCGCCATCAGCGGCAGGCACAGCAGTTCGATGCCGGACCAGACCAGCAGGTCCTTGCCGGCCAGGTGCATGACACGGGAGAAGTGCTCGAAGTCCTTCGTGGTCTCCTTGATCCCGACGATGTTGTCGAAGTCACGGAACAGCCGCGCCACGGTTTCGGGGGCCATGTCCACCGCGGTGCGGGACGGCACGTTGTAGATCACGAACGGCATCTGCGGGAACTCGGTGGCGATCGTGGCGTACCAGCGGTAGAGGGCCTCCTGCGTGGGCCGGGAGTAGTAGGGCGTGATGATCATCGACGCGTCCGCGCCGGCGTCGACGGCGGCCTGGGTCAGCTCCAGCGTCTCCTGCAGTTTTGCGGTGCCGGTGCCGGCCATGAACGGCACGCGGTCGCCGATCGCCTCGGCGGTCGCGCGGATGGCGGCGGCGCGTTCCTCGACGGACTGGGCGCTGGGCTCGCCGGTGGACCCGCCGATCGTGATGCCGGAGGATCCGCTGGCGATCTGCCACTGGACCATGTTCCGCAGGCTGTCGTGGTCGACGTCGCCGGACGCCGTGAACGGGGTGAACATCGCGGCGAGGGAGCCTTTGAGGTGCTGCTGGGGATCGGAACGGAACTTCATTGTTTTTTCCTTATCGTTCGGGGGAGGGGCGGCCGGGGCCGGCCCGCTGGGGTCAGGGGGACGGAGCCCGGTGGGCGAGGTAGGCATCGAGGGTGGCGGCGCGGTGCGCGCGGGCCGCGCGTTCGACGTCGTCCGCCGGGGCGCCCGCCTCCAGCAGCCCCAGCAGCGCCTCGTGTTCCTCGACCGACTGCCGGGCCCGGCCGGGCACGTAGCTGAAGGTGGAGGAACGCAGCGCCTGCAGCCGGTTCCAGCCGCGGTGCACCAGGTCGAGGATGTGCGGGTTGGGGCAGCGCTCGAACAGGACGCTGTGGAAGTCGCGGTTCAGGCTGGTGAAACGGACCGGGTCGAAGTTTTCCAGGCACTCGCGCATCAGTTCGTTCACCGCGCGGGCCCGGGCGATGTCCGCGGCGGAGATCAGCGGCGCGGACAACGCCGTCGCGGCGCCTTCGACGATCCCCAGGGTCTGCATTGTGTAGAGGTATTCGGTGGGATCGATGCCGGCCACGGTGGCGCCGACGTTGCGTTCGAACACCACGAGGTTTTCCGCCTCGAGCCGGCGGATGGCTTCGCGGACCGGGACGACGCTGAAGCCCAGCTCCTCGGCGATCTTGGCCAGCACCAGCCGGTAGCCGGGGGAGTATTCGCCGCTGAGGATGCTGGCCTTGACCGCCGCGTACGCCTGCTCCGACTTGCTCGAGGTGGCGCCAGCCGGGCCGGCCGTGCTCACGGTGCTGGTCATGGCCGGGACTGCCCGCGGTCCGCGGCCCACGCCTTGTACTTTTCCTGCCACTGGGCGTTCATCGGGTACAGGCCGTCCACGCTGTGCCCGGCGGCGACCATCTCGGCGATGAACGTCTCTTCAGATTCCTGGACCAGGGCGTCGTCGGCCACTTCCTCGGCGAGTGCCGGCGGGATCACAAGGATGCCGTCCGCGTCGCCCACGATGATGTCCCCGGGCTGAACCGTGGCGCCGCCGCAGGAAATGGTGAGGTCCACGTCCCACGGGATATGGCGCCGGCCCAGGACTGCGGGGTGCGCGTTCGCGAAGAACGTGGGCATCTCCAGGGCGCCGACGGCGGTGACGTCGCGGACGCCGCCGTCGGTGATGACGGCCACGGCACCGTTGACCTGGGCGCGCAGGGCCAGGATGTCCCCGACCGTCCCGGTGCCCTTTTCGCCGCGGGCCTCCATAACGAGGATCTCGCCTTCCCGGAGCGAGTCGATGGCGCGTTTCTGGGCGTTGAAGCCGCCGCCGTGGGTCTTGAAGAGGTCCTCGCGGTTGGGCACGTAGCGCAGGGTCCGGGCCACCCCGACTACGGTGCGGTCCGGCCGGGTCGAATGCAGGCCGTCGATGCTGACGTTGTTCAGGCCGCGCTTGCGCAGCTGGGAGCTCAAGGTGGCGGTGGCGACGGACTCGAGCTTCGCCTTCAGCTCGGGGGTCAGAGCATTCTTCGGCGCGGCCGGTTCCGCCGCTGCCGTAGGTTCGGCGGCGGCGGCTGCCGGCGTGCCGTACGCCTCGGCGCGCTGGGCCTCGTCGCTGCGCGGCTGCGCGCCGTAGTCGGCGAGCGGCACGGTGCCCTGGACCGCCGTCGTCGTCAGCCGGCCGGTGGTGAGCCCCGACGCCGGGGCGTCCACCTCGACCTCCATCACGTCGCCCGGTTGGGCCACGGAGGCGCCGGCGGGCGTCCCGGTCAGGATGATGTCGCCCGGCTCCAGGGTGAGGAGCTGGGAGAGGTCCGCGACGAGCCGGGCGAAGGGGAACAGCAGCGTGCCGGTGGTGTCCTCCTGCACCAGTTCGCCGTTGAGCCAGGTGCGGATGCGGAGGCCTGCCGGGTCGACCTCGGCGGCCGGGAGGAGGCCCGGGCCCACGGGGGTGAAACCGTCCCCGCCCTTGGAACGCAGGTTGGAGCCCTTGTCCGCATAGCGCAGGTCGTAGACGCCGAGGTCGTTGGAGGCCGTGACGAAGCCGACGTGGCGCCAGGCCTCGTCCGGGGAAACGCGGCGGGCCCGGCTGCCGATCACCAGCGCCACCTCGCCCTCAAAGGCCAGGAGTTCGCAGCCGGCGGGCCGTTCGACGGTGCCGCCGGAGAGGCTCAGCGAGGAGGACGGCTTCAGGAAGTAGGAGGGCTGCTCCGGGGTGCGGCCGCGCTGGGCGGCGCGGCTCGGGTAGTTGATGTGCACCGCGATGACCTTGCCGGTGGCGGCCAGGGCGTCCTGCGAAAGCTGCTCCATGGCATCTCCTCATTGAGTATGAAATCGTATACGATACAAAACTGCCCGAACTGGACCGGCTTGTCAAGAGAGCCCGGGCCGGGGCCTCAGGCCAGCTGCGCCTCGATCCGCGCGGCGCTCGCCGACAGGGCGGCCGCAACCTCATCCGGGTCCTGTGCGGCGCGGATGTAGACCACCGCCAGGGCGGCCGGGCGCCCGCCGGGAACCCTGACCGGCACGGCCAGCGAGGAGACGCCGGGGATGACCTCGTCATGGCTGGCCGCGAAGCCGCGGCGGCGCGCCTCGGCCGCCTCCGACCGGTAGGGGATGCCCGGGGCGAGGCGGTGCCATTCCTGCTCCGAAAGCGCCGACTGGATTGCGATGCCGGGCGCTCCGGCACTGACCGGGTGCCGGGAGCCCGGGTGCTGGACCACGGCCGCCCCCGTGTGGCGCGGATCGACGGTGACGAGGGTGACGCAGTCCTCGCGGTCCCAGACGGCCACGAAGGCGCTCATGGTCAGGGCGTTGGCCAGTTGGGTCAGCTCAGGCAGCGCGGCGGTCTGGAGATTGCGGGCGACGCCGCGGGCGAGGACGGCCAGGCCGGGGCCGGGCTGGACCCTGCCCGCGTCGTCCCGGACCAGCAGCGAGTGGTCCTCGAGGGTGCGCAGGATGCGGTAGGCGACCGAACGGTGGACACCCATGGCGTCGGCGAGCTCGGCGATGGTGAGCGGCTCCGGGGCGTCGGCCAGGATCTCCAGGGCCCGGATGCCCCGGGACAGCGTCTGGGACGGCGGGGCCTGGGTGCTGCCGGCGTTCGGGGTCATGGAGTCCATCCTAGAGGCGGGCGGGGGAGTCTTGTGTTCCGGCTCACAGTGAAGTAGCGTTCTATATGTGAACTGCTTGTTCGATTATAGAACACGCGGTGAGGGCTAACAAGCGCCTTCCCGGGTCCGCGGCCGGGAGTCGCCGGCCGACGCCGACCGGGAGTTCTGCCAGCGGGTTTCCCCGTCACTTTCCGGGGCGGCGAAGCTTTTTGGCGGAAATGTGTGCCTGATCACACATTTCATAGTAGTATCACAGTTACTAACTGACCGTTCGATCAGTAATTCTGTAGGCATTTAGTTTTTCACTTGCACCCACCCGGGCAGCACCTCTGCCCCCAGCAACGGAGTTCCAATGACCGCAACTTCAACCGTCGATTCAGAGACGGGCCCCAGCAGCAAGCATGAGGAACGCAAGGTCCTCGCCGGGACGCTGGTCGGTACCACGATCGAGTGGTACGACTTCTTCATCTTCGCCCAACTGACAGCAACGCTGCTGTCCCCGCTCTTCCTCGCGCCGCTGAATGCCTCCAACCCGGGCCTGGCGCAGATCCTGTCCTTCGCCCTGATCGGCATCAGCTTCCTGTTCCGCCCGCTGGGCGCCATCGTTGCCGGCCACCTCGGCGACCGCCTGGGCCGCAAGGCCATGCTTGTCTTCACCCTGGTCATGATGGGCGCCGCGACGGCACTGATCGGCATGCTGCCGACCTACGCGCAGATCGGCGTCTGGGCCCCGATCCTCCTGATCCTGCTCCGCATCATCCAGGGCTTCTCGGCCGGCGGTGAATGGGGCGGCGCTGCCCTGATGGCCGTCGAGCACGCACCGATGAGCAAGCGCGGCCTGTTTGGCGCCTACCCGCAGATCGGCGTCCCGGTGGGCATGATCCTCGCCACCGGCCTGCTCTACTTCCTCAACACGTCGATGTCCAAGGAAGACTTCGGCAGCTGGGGCTGGCGGGTGCCGTTCCTGCTCTCGATCGTCCTGATCGTGGTCGGTTACCTCATCCGGCGCGCCGTGGCTGAGAGCCCGGTCTTCAAGGAAATGCAGGAGCGCAAGGAAGAAAGCAGGGCGCCCCTGGGCGAGCTGATCCGCAAGCACAAGAAGGCTGTCCTCTACTCGACGATGATCTTCATCGGCAACAACGCTGCCGGCTACCTGCTGATCGCCTTCTTCATCTCCTACGCCACCAAGACGCTGAAGATGCCCACCCCGCAGATCCTGCTGGCCACCACACTGGCGTCCTTCGGCTGGCTCATCTTCACCCTGGTCGGCGGCTGGCTCTCGGACAAGATTGGCCGCGTCAAGACCTTCCTGATCGGCTACGGGATCGTCTTTGCCTGGATGATCCCGATGTTCGCCCTGATCGACACCAAGGACATCGTTCTCTACGGCACGGCGCTGTTCGTCCTGACCATCGGCCTGGGCTTGTCCTACGGCCCGATGTCCGCGATGTACGCCGAGATGTTCCCGGCGAACGTACGCTACTCGGGCATCTCCATCGGCTACGCCTTCGGCGCCATCCTGGGCGGCGCCTTCGCGGCGACCATCGCCGAGGCCCTGCTGCAGGGCACGCACTGGACCGGCTCCATCGGCATCTACATCATGATCCTCTGCGTCATCTCCGCCGTCGGCGTCATCCTGGCCAAGGAAACCCGCGGCCGTCCGCTGGGCGTCAGCCGCCACCACTAGGCAGCCAAAAACAACGCGGGGTCACTTACGGCCCATCCGGAACCCCCGGATGGGCCGTAAGTGACCCCGCGTTGCTGTTTAAGCGAGTGCTTAGACGCCCAGGAAGCTGATGGCACCCTGCTTGAAGGCCCGGCTGGTCACGGCGTTCGTGTGGTTCCGCGCCGGCAGGATGAGCTGTTCCACCATCGCCCCGGCCTTGGCGCCGAGAGCGGCGAGCTCGGGCATGGACGCGGCCCGTTCGTCCTTCTCCCCGGCCACCAGCAGCACCGGCATCTGCGGAACCGCCTCGGCGGGGTCGAACGGCTCGTCCTTGATCGCCTCGATCAGGGACAGCAGGGCAAAGATGTTGTTGCTGGGCAGCAGTTGCGCCATCTTCAGCAGCCCGGCGGTGGACGCGTCCGCGATCGGCGTTCCGTCCGCCAGGTAGCGCTGCGCGGCGACCAGGTCGAACTCCGCCAGCGGGTCCGCCACGTTGGGCCCGCCGAGCACCAGCCGGTGGACCAGTTCGTGCTGGGTGGCGCCGAATTCCCAGGCCAGCCGGGACCCCAGCGAGTAGCCGATCACGTCCAGGCCGCTGGCCGGATCGCCGTCGCGCAGCGGACGTGCGCCGGCGTCGAACGCAATCTGGAGCAGATCCGCGCGGATCTTGCTGGGGGAGTAGGAATCCCGGTCCTCCGGGGCGCCGCTGCGGCCGTGGCCGGGCAGGTCCACGGCGATGACGCGGCGGCCGGCGTCGGTGAGGGCGGTGATCCAGCCGGTGTCCTCCCAGTTGAGCTTGGAGGAGGAGGAGAAGCCGTGCAGCAGCAGGACCGGACGCAGCCCGGCGTCGTCCTTCGGATCGTGCACCCCGACGTAAAGCTGGGGGTCGGTGCCTTCGACCGTGTGGGAACGCTGCTCGCCGGTGTGCCTGCCGCTCATGGTGTCAGTCCTCATCAAGTACGGCGCTCAGGCGAACCCGGCGCTTCGGTGCCTCTTCCTTCGGGACCGTGCCCACGATGCCGGCGGTGTTGTCCGGCACCTCGAACACGATCAGGGGCTCGCCGACATTGATCTTGTCGCCGGGCCCGCCGTAGATACGCACTACCTTACCTGCCTGCGGGCTGGGCAATTCGACGGCCGACTTGGTGGTTTCGACCTCCACCAGCGGCTGGTTCCGCTCCACCTGCTCGCCCGGCGAGACCAGCCATTCCAGCACGGTCGCCTCGATCAGGCCCTCGCCGAGATCCGGCAGCGGGAAGGAAATTTCAGCCACGTTTGTACTCCAATACTCGCTGGATGCCGAAGAGGATCCGGTCAATGTTCGGGATGTATTCATCTTCGAGGTCGCCGGAGGGGTACGGGACGTCGAAGCCGGTCACGCGCTCCACCGGTGCCTTGAGGGTGTCGAAGCAGCTTTGCGTAATCAGCTGCGCCACCTCGGCGCCCAGCCCGGAGGTCAGCGGCGCTTCGTGGACGACGACGGCGCGGCGCGTCTTGCGCACGGAGGCGGCCAGCGCCGCGGCGTCGATCGGCTTGAGCCAGCGTAGATCCAGGACCTCGACGTCGATTCCGTCCTCGGCGGCGAGTTCGGCCACCTGCAGGCAGCGGGCCACCATGGCGCCCCAGGCCACGAGCGTCAGGTGCCTGCCCTCGCGCATGACCTTGGCGCCTTCGGGCGCGCCGCCGGAGGGATCGGCCTTGCCGGGATCGACCTCGCCCTTCTGCCAGTAGCGGGACTTCGGCTCCATGAAGATCACCGGATCCGGCCGCGTGGCGGCGTACTTGAGCAGGTGGTAGGCCTCGTGCGGGTTCGACGGCGAAACCACCTTGAGCCCGGGCACGTGGGCGAAGAGCGCCTCGAGGCTTTCGCCGTGGTGTTCGGGGGCCCGGATGCCGCCGAAGCTGGGCACCCGCAGGGTGATCGGCATCGGCATGGTGCCGCGGCTGCGGTAGTTCATCCGGGCGATCTGGCAGACGATCTGGTTGATGGCCGGGTAGGCGAAGCCGTCGAACTGGACCTCGGGGATGGGGTGGAAGCCGGCCATCGCCAGGCCCACGGACATGCCGAGGATGCCGGACTCCGCCAGCGGGGTGTCGAAGACCCGCTGCGCGCCGTGCTTGGCCTGCAGTCCGTCGGTGATCCGGAAGACGCCGCCAAGCCGGCCGCAGTCCTCGCCGAAGATCACAGCCTTGGGGTTCTCCGCGAGCACCTCGTCGAGGGCGCGGTTGAGCGCCTGCTGCATGGACATCACCGTGGTGGAAACGGGGGCATCTGCGCTCGTGCTTGCAGCGGCACTGTTTTCGAGAATCGAGTTAGACATGTTCGGACTCCTCGCGCCAGTTGGCGGCCTGGGCCTGCAAGGCAGGGGTGGTTTCCTGGAAGACCAGGTCAAACATTTCGGTTCCGGGGCGCGGGCCAAGGGCCTGGATGCCGGTGCGGATCTGCTCCTCTTCGGCCTTGGCGGCGGCCAGCGCCTCGGCGAAGAACGCCGCGTCGGCGGATCCGTCCGCCAGCAGCCGCTGCTTGAGCCGCTCCAGCGGATCCTCGCCGGCGCCGTCGCGCTCCTCGTCAAGGGAGCGGTAGCGGCCCGAGTCATCGGAGGTCGAGTGCGGCCCGCGACGGTAGGTCATCGCCTCGATCAGCACGGGGCCGTTGCCGGAGCGGGCGTGCGCGAAGGCGCGGCGGGTCGCCTCGACGACGGCGACGACGTCGTTGCCGTCGATCTGCAGCGCCGGCATGCCGTAGCCGGCCGCGCGGGCGGCGACGGAGCCGCCGGCCACCTGGCGGTCGGTCGGGACCGAGATGGCCCAGCCGTTGTTCTGCACGAAAAAGACCACAGGTGCCTTCATCACGGCGGCGAAGTTCATCGCCTCGTGGACGTCGCCCTGCGAGGAGGCTCCGTCGCCGAAGTACGTCAGCGCCACGCCGTCTTTTTGGTCCAGGGTTTGGCCGTGGGCCCAGCCGACGGCGTGCAGCACGGATCCGGCGACGACGGCCTGGATCGGGGCGAGCCGGGACGCCATCGGGTCGTAGAGGCCGCCGTGCCAGGTCGCCTTGTGGGTGGACATGTAGCCCACCATGTCCACGCCCATGGTCCGGGCGACGCCCATCTCGCGGTAGGTGGGGAAGACGAAGTCGCGGCTGGTGTCGACGGCGTAGCCGCTGCCCACCTGGGCAGCCTCCTGGCCGAGCTCCGGGGCGTAGCCGGGGATGATGCCCTGCCGCTGCCAGGCGATCGCGGAGGTGTCGAGGTGCCGGACCGCGACCATCAGCGAGTAGAGCTCGCGCAGCTGGGCGGGGGTGAGCGGACCGGCGTCGTCGCCGGTAACCGCGAGGGGGAGTGTGTCCATGCCTGTGACCCTAGTCACGGGCCAAGCTCTAGGCAATCAGCTCAGGTAGCACTGACCATTCTGTCAAAAGCTGCCGTTCCCGGCCTCATCGCGCTTGGCAGTTTGTACAGAGTATTTACTCAGTCTTGGTCCGTGCGCGGGAGGCCTGCCGGACAAGGTGGTCGCGTTCGGCGACGTTCGTCGCCCGGCGGGCAGCTTCGGCGTAGGCGGCAGCAGCGGCGGAGAAACAGCCGCCCAACTCGTGCAGATAGCCCAGGACTGCATGCCAGCGGTGCCGGTCGCCGATCACGTCCCGTAGCAGGTAGGTCTCTTGCAGCCCTGCAGAGGCGCCGTGAACGTGGCCGACTGCGACCGCGCGCCCGAGTGCTGCGGCCGGGTTATGACGCGCCGGGTCGTCGGTGAGCGCGACGAGGTCGTCGTACCAGGCAAGAATTTGCGGCCAATCGGTCTCTTCGGCGGTCGCGGCATCGTCATGAAGTGCTGCGATCGCAGCCTCGATCTGGTATCTGCCGAAGCGCTGAGCGGCCAGCGCTGATTGCAGGACGCGAACGCCCTCCGCGATCTCTCGTCCGTCCCACAGGCCGCGGTCCTGCCGGTCGAGGGTGACAATCCGGCCCTCGGGATCGAACCGTGCCGGGAGCCGAGCGTGGTTGAGGAGCATGAGGGCCAGCAACCCGCGCGCCTCCGGTTCTTCAGTCACGAGGGTGAGCTGGCGAGCGAGTCGGATGGCTTCCTGTGCCAGGTCGAGGCGGCCAGCGTGGCCGCGCGTGTAGACCAGGTAGAGCACATGCAGTACGACGCTGAGGTCGCCGGGCTGGTCCAGGCGGCGCCCCTGCAGGGAGCGCTTGGCGCGGCTGATCCGTTGCGCCATTGTCGCTTCCGGAACGAAGAAGGCGTCGGCGATCTCGCGGGTAGTGAGGCCGCAGACAGCGCGGAGGGTCAGAGCCACTTGGGAGGCAGGTGCAAGGCTACGGTGGCAGCAGCAGAAAAGTAGAAAGAGCGTGTCATCGCCCTCGTCTGTCAGAGGGGACTGCGGCTCGTCGCGAGTGGCCTCTTCTCGTCTGTGACGGGCTGCCTGGCTGCGTCGGGCGTCGACAAGCCGGCGGATGGCGACAGTGGTCAGCCAGGCATGTGGTTCGCGCGGTGGGTGTTCCGGCCAGACCCGCAGCGCTTCGAGCAGCGCCTCCTGGACCGCATCCTCAGCTTCGTCGAAGTCCTCGCCCCGCCGGACCAGACCTGCGAGCACCCGCCGGACGAGGGCACGCAGGGCGCCCTCGTCCAGTGTTCGCATCGGATCGATGATCACGCCCGGTTAGTCGTGCGAGGGTGCCCCGGACATGACTTCACGGATGTCGATCCACTCGTAGAGCGGCTCGCCGCCCGGGCCCGGCTCGGAGGAGACGAAGGCCGCGAGTTCGACTGCCCGTTCGCGTGAATCGACGTCGATCATGTACCACCCGGCAACCAGATCGCTGGTCTCAGGAAGCGGGCCATCTGTGGTGACGGGTGCGGCGCCCGGGCCTCCGTAGCGAACCCAGGTGCGCTCAGGGGTGAGCGCCTGCGCATCGACGTACTCGCCGTTCTCCTCAAGCACCTCGCTGACCCGCCTGAGGAAAGCCATATGTGCCTCTACGTCCGCCGGGGCCCACTGGTCCATCGGGGGCACTGGACGGTGCGGCACGGGGCCGCCGCGGTAATGTTTGAGGAGCAGATACTTCGGCATGATGATCTCCTATATTGGGGCCACGCCTGTCGTGGTCTTCCACTTAGTGAGCGGAGCCGGTCAAGACTTCTCGACATGCATCCCCAAATTTAGTCCCGAAAGGCTGCAGCGGGGAGCCTCAGTCGGCGCGGCGTGCACGGCCGAGCCGGGCGCCGATCCAGCAGGCGGCGGCGATGCCGGCGATCAGCGCCATGGTGCTGAAGAGCTGTTTGCTGCTCTCCGGGCTGCTGAAGCCGACGGCGAAGATCAGGGCCAGGAGAACCAGACCGAACACCGTGAGCCCCGGGAAGCCCTTCATGCGCAGCGGAAGGACGGTGCCCGCACGGTCCGCCCGGCGCCGCAGGATCAGCTGGGATACCAGGGCCGAGCCCCACACCACGAGGCAGGTCGAGCCCACCAGCTGGAAGAGCGCCGGGAGGATCTTTTCCGGGAACAGCAGTTCGAGCACGGCCGCCAGGAAGCCAAAGGCCACCGAGATGCTGACGGCGATGACCGGGACCCGGGCCGTGTTGAGCCGCGAAAGGAAGGCGGGAGCTTCGCCGCGCACGGACAGCGAGTAGGCCATCCGGGAGGCGCCGTAAAGGTTCGCGTTGAGGGCCGAGAGCAGGGCGACGACGGCGACCAGGGTGATTGCCGCGCCGGCGCCGGGGATGCGGGCCAGGTCCAGGACGCCCGCGAACGGCGACTTCAGTGCTGCCGACGTCGAAGGCAGCACGGCGGCGATGACGAACACGGAGCCGATGTAGAACACCAGGATGCGCCAGACGACGGTGCGGATCGCGTGGCCCACGCTGCGTTCGGGGTTCTCCGTCTCTGCCGCGGCGACACTGACGATTTCCGTGCCGCCGAAGGCGAAGATGACCACGAACAAGGCCGCCGCGATTCCGCCCAGGCCCGCCGGGGCGAAGTTGGAGGTGATGTTGCTCAGTCCCGGGCTGGGAACCTCCGGCAGCCAGCCGAACAGCAGGGCGGCGCCGATGGCCAGGAACAGCAGGATGGCGGCGACCTTGAGGATCGCGAACCAGAATTCGAATTCGCCGAAGTTCTTCACCCCGGCGAGGTTGATGGCCGTGAAGACGGCCATGAAAATCAGGGCGAGTCCCCACACCGGAACAACAGGCCAGATCGTGAAGAGCAGCCCGGCCGCACCGAGCGCCTCGGCCGCGATGACGACGACGAGCTGCAGCCACCAGAGCCAGCCCACGGTGGCGCCGGCGGTCTTTCCCATGGCTTTCTCGGCGTAGACGGAGAACGCGCCGCTGTTCGGGTTTGCGGCGGCCATCTCGCCGAGGGCCCACATCACGATGATGATCAGGGTGCCCGCGACCAGGTAGGAGATCAGGACGGCCGGACCGGCGGCCTGGATTCCGGCCCCCGATCCGAGGAACAAACCGGCGCCGATGGCGCTGCCGAGTCCCATCATGGTGAGCTGGCGGGGCTTCATGCTGTGGCCGAGCTTCACGGCCGGGCGCTCCGCGGTGGACTTCGTTGTCATGCTGGCGAACCTTCTTACGGTGGTGGATGCGTCCTTTTGGGACCATTCGAATTTACCGTCCCCGGGGTGCCCTCGCGCGCGGGCGGCGTGAGAGCATGGTTGCAGTTTGTTGAATAGCCAGCCCGAATCACGACGATTTGTGCGGTTGAATCCCTGCAGGCAAGGAAACTGACGTGAACGTGGACCCGCTGGACGCCAAGATTGTCCGATTCTTCACGGACGCCCCTCGGGCCTCCGTGCTGGAGGCGTCCCGGGTGCTGAAGGTCGCCCGGGCCACCGTGCAGTCGCGACTGGACCGGATGCAGGACAGCGGCGTCATCGGCTCCTGGGTGCCGCAACCGGATCCCGCCCGCTTCGGCTACCCGGTGGTCGCCTTCTGCTCCCTGACCATCAACCAGGACCTGGGCCATGACGCCGTCGTGGAGGCCCTGGCGCGCATTCCGGAGCTGATCGAGATCCACACCGTGTCCGGCAGCTCGGACCTGATGGCCCGGATTGCGGCCCGCTCCAACCCGGACCTGCAGCGGGTGCTGGATGCGATGATCGCTACCCGGACTGTGCTCCGTTCCTCCTCGGTGATCGTGCTCAACACCCACTTCGAGGGCCGGACCCTGCCGCTGCTGGAAGCCGCCGCGCAGCGGGAGTAGCCGCGCGGCCAGCCCGGAGACCGCAACATTTTGCGCCGGACCGGCGTCGTCGTAGAATTAGTTCTAGTCACTTTGACTATAACTATTCCGGCGGTAGGGCCGGAACCGTCCGGGCAGTCTCCACGGGACCGGTCCGGACCCCGGAATGCGGGGGTTGATCACCGTCTACACCTCTCCAGCCAACGTCTCGGAGCGCCAGCTCGCGCCGCCGTCGCTGGCCATCTCCACGGTAATCTTCGCCTTGCGCCCGAGTGAGCGCTCGGGCCGCCCCACGCTGTGGATCCCGCTGGTGCGCCGGATCAGGGAGCCATTCAAGGGGCTGTGGGCGCTGCCGGGCGGGCCGCTGACGCATGCTGAGTCGCTGCAGGACGCCGCCTCCCGGAACCTGCGCGAAACCACCGGACTGGCGCCAAGCTACCTCGAGCAGCTTTACGCCTTTGGCGGCCTGCACCGCTCGCCCACCCAGCGGGTGGTCTCGATCGTCTACTGGGCCCTGGTCCAGCCGACCGAGGCCGCGCTCGCGGACGAATCCGAAAACGTCCGCTGGTTCCGGGCCGACCGGCTCGGCGAACTGGCGTTCGACCACAACACCATCATCGAGTACGCGCTCTGGCGGCTGCGGAACAAGATGGCCTACGGCTCCATCGCCTACCACCTGCTGGGCGAGTACTTCACCCTCGCCCAGGTCCGGGAAGTCTACGAGGCAGTCCTGGACCGCGAGCTGGATCCGGCCAACTTCCGCCGCCAGATCAAAGCCGCCCCCGAAATCGAAGAAACCGACGAATACCTCCAAGGCGGCAAGCACCGCCCGCCCCGCCTCTACCGCTTTACCGGCCGCCCAGGCCTCGATCCAGACAACAGGAGCACACCATGAGCAGCGTCAACACGGCGATCCAGCTGATCACGCGCGAACAGGCTGAAGGCAGCACCGCGGGGTCCACCTGCAGCCCCGCGCTCGCCCGGGGTCCCTGGGACTACGACCTCGCCGAGGCCCTTGCCGGTGTGCCCGCCTACGGCCCCGGAGCTTCTGTGGCCGACGTGGCCCCGCCGTCCACCCCCCGCCAGGGCCAGCTCCCGGAGGAGTACCGCCTGGCCGGCGACGCCGAACTGGACGCCCGCATCAGGGCCGCCAAGGCAGCGCTGGGGGACCGGGCCGTCATCCTGGGGCACTTCTACCAGCGCGACGAGGTGGTGGAATACGCCGACTTCGTGGGCGACTCCTTCCAGCTCGCCAATGCGGCCCTGACCCGGCCCGACGCCGAGGCGATCATTTTCTGCGGTGTGCACTTCATGGCCGAAACCGCGGACATCCTGTCCCGGCCGGAGCAGGCCGTGATCCTGCCCAACCTCGCCGCGGGCTGCTCGATGGCGGACATGGCGGACATCGACTCGGTCACCGAGTGCTGGGAACAGCTGGAGGAGCTGTTCGGCACCGACCCCGACGCCGACGGCCGGGTGCCCGTCATCCCGGTCACCTACATGAACTCCTCGGCAGCGCTCAAGGGCTTCTGCGGCGAGCACGGCGGCATTGTCTGCACTTCCTCGAACGCCGCCACCGTGCTGGAGTGGGCGTTCGAGCGGGGCCAGCGCGTGCTGTTCTTCCCGGACCAGCACCTGGGCCGCAACACCGCCAAGGCCATGGGTGTGCCGCTGGAGCAGATGCCGATGTGGAATCCGCGCAAGGAGCTCGGCGGCAACGACGAACAGTCCCTGCAGGATTCCCGCGTGATCCTCTGGCACGGCTTCTGCTCCGTCCACAAGCGCTTCAACGTGGCCCAGATCGAGAAGGCGCGCGCCGAGTTCCCGGGCGTGCAGGTCATTGTGCACCCGGAGTGCCCCATGGAGGTGGTCGACGCTGCCGATGCTGCCGGATCCACCGACTTCATCCGCAAGGCCATTGCCGCCGCCACCGAGCCCACCGTCTTCGCGGTCGGCACCGAGATCAACCTGGTCAACCGGCTGGCCGCCGAAAACCCGCAGCACACCATTTTCTGCCTGGACCCGGTGATCTGCCCCTGCTCCACCATGTACCGCATCCACCCGGGCTACCTGGCCTGGGTGCTGGAGTCCCTGGTGCGCGGCGAGGTGGTCAACCGCATCACGGTGGCGGACGACGTCGCGGCTCCGGCCCGCGTGGCGCTCGAACGCATGCTGGCGGCCCGGCCGTGACCAGGCGGCTCATCGTCGTCGGCAGCGGGATCGCCGGGCTGTACGCGGCGCTGCTCGCCTCGGAAGCGTCCGCCTCTGAGGTGGTGCTCCTGACCAAGCGCGCGCTCGAGGAGAGCAACACCTTTTACGCCCAGGGCGGCGTGTCCGCCGTGCTGGCGCCGGGGGAGGCCGCACCGGGTGACTCCGTGGCGGCGCATATCGCCGATACCCTCGCCGCCGGGGCCGGGCTGAACAATCCCGAGGCGGTGCGGATCCTGTGCACGGAGGCCGTCCGGGACATCGCCGGGCTGCGCCGCTTCGGTGTGGACTTCGACGTCCGTGCCGACGGCGGCCCGGCGCTGGGGCTCGAGGCTGCGCATTCGGCCGCCCGCATCCTTCACGCCGGCGGCGATGCGACCGGGGCCCGCATCGCGCGTGCGCTCGTGGCCGCTGTGCTCGAGCGCGCCGTCCAGGGTGGAGTCCGGGTCGAAACCGGCGCCTTGGTGACCGAGCTCCTCACCGAGGGCGGCGGTCCGTCAGGAGCAAATCCGGGCGCCGTCACCGGTGTCGCCTACCTGGCCGGCGCGGAGCCGAAGCGACTCGACGCCGACGCCGTGCTGCTCGCCACCGGCGGCGCCGGGCGGCTGTTCGCCCGCACCAGCAACCCATCCGTCGCCACCGCCGACGGCCTCGCCCTGGCCTGGCGCGCGGGGGCCGCGGTCCGCGATCTGGAGTTCTTCCAATTCCACCCGACCACGCTGGCCGCAGCCGAGGTGCCGGGCGGGCCGCCCGCGCTGCTGATCTCGGAGGCGGTGCGCGGCGAGGGTGCCGTGCTGCTGGATGCCGCCGGCTACCGCTTCATGCCCGACTACCACCCGGACGCGGAGCTGGCCCCGCGCGACGTCGTCTCCCGCAGTATCGCGCTGCACCTTGCGGCCGCCGGGCTCCCGGCGGACAGCCCGGTCTACCTGGATGCCCGGGGAATTGAAGCCAGCCGCGGGCCGGGCTTCCTGGCCCGGCGGTTCCCCTCCATCACGGCAGCGACACGCGCCGCCGGGTACGACTGGACCGCCGAACCGCTGCCCGTGTCCCCGGCGGCGCACTACTGGATGGGCGGGGTCGCCACCGACCTGCGCGGGCGCACCTCGGTACCGGGGCTCTACGCTGCAGGGGAGGTCGCGTGCACGGGGGCCCAGGGCGCCAACCGGCTTGCCAGCAATTCGCTGCTCGAAGGGCTGGTGTTCGGGCGACGGGCCGTGGAGGACTTCCTTGGTGCGGGGCCGTCGCACGACGGCACTGCTCCGCGTGCTAGCTCGGCCGCGGGCGGCCTCGCCTTGACGCACGCTTCCGCAGTACCCTCGCGCGACACGACTGGGGAAGTGACACCACTGGCCGGCTTGCACGAGGGTGTTGTGAAAACCGGGTCTGGGCCTGGTCCCGGGGTGTTTTGTCGGGAGGCTTTGGGGCGGTTGATGACTGGGGCTGCCGGGGTGCTGCGTACGGGGGCTGACCTCGATGCTGCGGCTGCGCAGCTTGCTGCCTGGGCTGGCGTGGTCCGGCCCGAGAGGGTGACGGACGCGGGCCTGGATCAGTCCGGGCACGAGGATCGGAATCTGCTGCTGGCCGCACGCCTGCTGGTGGAAGCCGCGCGGGCCAGGACCGGCTCGGTGGGCGCCCACTTCCGGGCGGACGCAGACCCCGCCTCCCGTGACGGCGACGCCGTCGTCCCCGCAATGCTCGCAGCCCCGGCCCGTTCCGCCCCGGCCGCCCTAACCCACGGCCACCGGTATGCCGCCGCATCCCGCCCGAAACAAAGGATTTCGTCATGACAGCACCCGCCACAGCCCGACCGGGCGCCCTCCCGGTGACTGCCCTCGCCGGCACCCTCCCCGCGGCCGCCGTGGAGGCCGTGCTGCGCGCCGCCCTGCAGGAGGACTCCCCGTACGGCGACATCACCTCGCAGACCCTCATCCCCGCCGACGCCCGCGCCACTGCGGTGCTGGCAGCCCGGGTGCCGGGGGTGCTCAGCGGCGGGGAGGTGTTCGCCGCGGCGATGAAGCTGGCGGACCCGGCCGCCGTCGTCGAACTGCTCGTGGCCGACGGCGATGCCTTCGAGGCCGGCGCGGCGCTGGCCAGGGTGACCGGCAACGCCCGCGGCGTGCTGCTGGCCGAACGGGTGGCGCTGAACCTGGTGCAGCGGATGAGCGCGATCGCTACCCGGACCGCGGAGTTCGTCGCGTTGGTTGCCGGCACCCGTGCGCGGATCACCGACACCCGGAAGACGACGCCGGGGCTTCGCGTGCTGGAGCGCTACGCGGTGCGCTGCGGCGGCGGAGCAAACCACCGCTTCAGCCTCTCGGACGCGGTCCTGGCCAAGGACAACCACCTGGCGGTGCTCACCGGTGGTGACCCGGCAAAGCTCACCGCGGTGCTGCGCGACGCCAAGGCGCGGCTGGGGCACACCACGCATTTCGAGGTGGAGGTGGACAGCATGGAGCAGATCGAGCCCGTGCTGGCCGCCGGCGTGGACACCATCATGCTGGACAACTTCTCACTGATCGAACTCGCCGACGGCGTCGAACTCGTCGCGGGGCGGGCACGGGTCGAGGCCAGCGGCAACGTCAGCCTCGCGACCGTGGCCGGCATCGCCGCCACCGGGGTGGACGTCATCTCGATCGGTGCGCTCACCCACAGTGTCAGCGCCCTGGACCTGGGCCTCGACATCGAATTGGAACCTGCCGCCGGGGCTATGGCCCAGGCCGCCGGGCCGGCGCTCGACTGAGGAATGCCGTGATCTTCCTGGACGCCGCCGCCACCACGCCGGTCCGCCGCGAGGTGCTCGACGCCATGTGGCCGTACCTCAGCGGCGAGTTCGGCAACCCCTCAAGCCACCATTCGCTCGGCGACGCCGCCGCCGCGGCGCTCGCGGGAGCCCGGGAAACGACGGCCAAGGCCCTGGGCTGCCGGACCGGCGAGGTCGTCTTCACCTCCGGCGGCACGGAAGCGGACAACCTCGCCGTCAAGGGCATCGCCCTGGCCCGCCGCGCTGCGGACCCGCGCCTGGACCGGGTGGCGATCAGCGCCGTCGAACATCCCGCGGTGGAGGACTCCGCCAGGTACCTCGAACGTGTCCACGGCTTCGCGGTCGACGTGGTCCCGGTGGACCGCTACGGGCAGGTGACCGAGGAAGCGTTCGCGGCCGTGCTCCGGCCGGAAACCGCGCTGGCCAGCGTCATGTACGCCAACAACGAGGTCGGCACCATCCAGCCCGTAGCCCGGCTGGCGGCGCTGGCCCGCGGTCGCGGCATCCCGTTCCACAGCGACGCCGTGCAGGCCGCGGGCTGGCTGCCGCTCGACACTCGTGGCCTGGGCGTCGATGCCCTGAGCCTTTCCGGCCACAAGCTGGGCGCCCCGAAGGGCTGCGGAGCTTTGTTCGTGCGCGGCCGGACCCGGCTGGAACCGCTGGTCCACGGTGGCGGCCAGGAACGCGGCCGCCGCTCGGGCACCGAGAACGTTGCCGGCGCGGTGGCCCTCGCAACGGCGCTGAGCCTGGCCGGGACCTCGCAGCAGGAAGCCTCCTCGCGGGTTGCTGCCCTGCGTGATGACTTCATCGGCGCCGTCCTGGCCGGAGTGCCCGGCGCCGTGCTGACCGGCCATCCGGTCGAGCGGCTGCCCTCGGTGGCCTCGTTCTGCTTCCCGGGAACCAGCGGCGAGTCTGTGCTGCTGGAACTCGAGCGGCAGGGTGTGGTCTGCTCCAGCGGTTCGGCCTGCGCCGCGGGCTCGGACGAGCCGTCGCCCGTGTTGCTGGCGATGGGAATCAGCGCCGAAGTGGCCCAGACCGCCGTGCGCTTCAGCTTCGATTCGTCCATTACCGCCACCGAGCTGCGGGAAGCAGCAGCCGCGGTGCGCACCGCCGTCGGCAGCATCCGCGCCCTCGGCTAGGCGGCCCCGCTGGATGCTAGCGGTGCCGGGCGCGGCGGAAGATCCAGTGCCGCAGCATCGTGAACCTTACGGCCGTGGCCAGGAAGCCGGACAGGGTGGTGGTCCAGAGCTCATCGGCCACGGTGGCGTCCGGGTTGATCCAGTGCAGGATGCCGAGGCTGCCGCCTGTGATCAGCAGGGCGACGGCGATTACCATCAGCCCGTTGAGATGGTCGCGCTTCATCCGGTGGCGCTCGGTGATCTTGAACGTCAGCCGCCGGTTCAGCGCGGTGTTCATCAGTGACGTGAGGATCAACGCAGCCGCGTTGGCCGGCTGGGGTCCGATCCACGGCCGCAGGAAGGCATACAGTGCCAGCGAAGACACGGTGCAAACGACGCCGACGCCGGTGAAGCGCAGCAGCTGGCGGACCAACGGATAGCGGAGCACGCCCCGGTGGCGGCGGCGCGGTGAAGCAGAGGGGGAAGAAGTTGGGGAGGCCGCGGTTGTGTCCGGCGGGTACTGCCGGGAGGGCTGCGCTTGTTGTAGCTGCGACTCCATCCGTCTAGTACAGCTCGCCGACCGGGATGTCCACGGCGAGGCGGTTCGACGGCCCGGCCAGCGGGCAGGCCCACGCCTCGTTGTAGGCGCAGGACGGGTTGTAGGCGAAGTTGAAGTCCAGCACGAACTCGGCGTCCGGCCCCGAGCCCGTCACGCCGTGGAAGGCGCCCTTGATGGTGTCCAGCAGGTAGCGGCCCGCGCCGTAGCTGCCGCCGGGCTGGCCGGCGGTGGCGTCGCGGAACGGCACGAAGATGCCGCCGCCGTAGCCGTTGAGCTTCCAGACGGCGAGCTGGCCCATCTCCGGCAGGTCGAAGGTACCCAGCCGGACAAAACGAACGAGGCCGTCGGTACCGGTTTCGACGTTCATCTCCCGTCCGGCGCCTTCTTTCGTGATGGGGACGTGGAAGCGATAGATCGGATCGTAGTCCGCGGTCTTCAGGCCGCCGAAGTTCGCCTTGGCGTCGTCGGTCAGCGGCGAGGCGGGGTGCGTGCCGAACAGCCGGTCGCGCTCCTGCCGCCAGTAGGAGTGGGCTTCGGCCGGGTTATCCGCGGCGATCTTACGCACGGCGGCGTAGAGCGCAAAGGTCCGAAGCCGCCAGTCCGCGATGTCGACGGCGGACATTCGCGAGACGCCGTCCGGGCCGTCAACGTCCGCTCCATCAAAATGCTGTTCAGCCATCCCCCCAGCCTAGCCTTGTTTCGCCGCCGGAAACGCGGCGGGCCGTGCCCTCGGAGCGCCGCTGGGGGACCGTAGACTTCGCGCATGAACAACTCCGCCCCCGCCGGGTCCGCCAACCGCGCCGCCGCCTCGCTGGCCGAACTCGTCCGGTTCCGCACCGTCTCCTCCCGGGTTCCGGCACAGGTGGACGCCGAAGAGTTCGAGGCCTTCTTGGCGGCCCTGCCCCGGCTCTACCCCTCGGTCCACGCAGCCCTCGATGTGGAACGCGTCAACGGGGCGGCCCTGCTGTTCCGCTGGCCCGGTACCTCGGAGGATCCCGGCAGCCGCCCTACGGTGCTGATGGCCCACTACGACGTTGTGCCGGCGGGGGACGAACAGGCGTGGACCCATCCGCCGTTCTCCGGCCACAGCGACGCAACCCATCTCTGGGGCCGCGGCACGCTGGACGACAAGGGCCAGCTGGTCGCCATCCTGGAGGCCGCGGAGGCCCTGCTGGGCGAGGGTTTTGCCCCGGCGCACGACGTCTACTTCTCCTTCGGCAACAACGAGGAGACTGCCGGAGACAGTGCCGCAGCGGCCGTGGAGCTGCTGGCCGGCCGTGGGGTGCGGCCCTGGCTGGTGCTGGACGAGGGCGGAGCCGTGGCGGGCGGGGCGTTCCCCGGCGTGAGCCGGCCGGCCGCCGTCGTCGGCGTGGCCGAAAAGGGGATCCTGGACGTGGAGCTGCTGACCCGGGATCCGGGGGGACACGCCTCGACGCCGCCCCGGATGGGAGCGACGGCGCGGCTGGCGCGGGCGATCACCCGGATCGAGCAAAATCCCTTCCCGCAGCGACTCCCGGAGGTGACCGCGGAGATGCTCCGGCGCTTCGGACCGCACGCCCCGGCCCCGCTGCGGGTAGCTTTCGCGAACCTGTCCCTGCTCAGGGTCCCAATGACGTGGCTCTTCGGCCGGCTGGGGAACGAAACCAACGCGATGACCCGGACCACCGTGGCCATCACCACCCTGGAAGGTAGCGCGGGCGCCAACGTGCTCGCCGCCACGGCCAAGGCGAACGCCAACATACGGGTGGCCGTGGGAGATACCGTGGCCGGAACCGTGGAGCGGCTGCGGAAAGTCATCCGGGATCCGATGGTGGAACTGCGGGTGGTGGAGGGCAACGAGCCCACGCCGGTGTCCGCCTCCACCGGTCCGCAGTGGCAGCTGCTGGAGGACTGTATCTCAGAGACCTTCCCGGAGGCGATCATCACGCCGTACATCATGATGGGTGGCACGGACTCGCGCCGTTTCACCCGGATCTGCGACTCCGTGTACCGGTTCGCCCCCTTCGCCATGGACGCCGCGGACCGCGGCTCGATCCACGCCGTCGACGAAAAAATCTCGCTCGAGACCCTGGGCCACGGCGTCCGCTTCTACGAAACGCTGCTCCGGAGGCTCTGAACCGCGCGGGTGCCCGGCTACGCTGGCAGCATGACTGGCACGGTTCTTACCCGCGGACTCCGGATAGCCGCCGCGCTGGCGCTCACCGCCGGGGCGCTCGCCGGCTGCAGCAGCGAAGGCAAGGGCACGCCGGCCTGGACGGCAGGGAGTCCGGGTGCCGGCTCGACGGCGGCTTCCTCCACCGGTGCGTCGTCCCCGGCCGCCGCGTCAGGCGGCTCGGCCTCCGCGGGCGCCTCTGGTTCCGCAACCGCCTCCGCGACGGCTGGTGCCACGGCGGCGGCCTGGAAAACGTACTCCGATCCCGGCAAGAACGTGAGTTTCGACCTGCCGCAGGAGTGGATTGCCCAGTCCGTCACCCCGGCGCAGGGCTCACTGCCGGGGGCGCTCAAGATCGAGGTCAAGGACGCGGACGGCCGGTACCTGGCCACGCTGCAGACCGGACTCCGGCCGCAGGCGGCGGCCGTCTGCAAGCCGGGGACGGCCAAGCCGTACGTGGTGGTCAGCAGCGTTCCGGTGGAACTGCCGCACCTCGGCGGGGAAGGAACCATCGACCCGCATGTGGTGTTCCGCGTGATCCAGGGCTACAAGTACTTCGGCTCGTACGGCATCAGCAACGTGGTCGGCGGGGCGGGCGGCAAAGCCTGCGCCCTGCGGAACGTCGTGCGCGGCCCCGAAGGCAAGGGCGATTACTCCTTCGGCGACCTGCTTGAGCTCAAGGCGTTCGCTCCGGACCAGAAAGTCGCCCCGGCCCAGTCCTTTGACACTCTGGGCGAGGCGGACAAATACGTCAACGAGGGCTCGGAATTCGCCAATGTCCAGCGGATGCTAATGTCGCTGAAGATCAAAAACTAGTCCCCCCGCCGGCACCATGGCGGCCCGGGGACATTGCCCTCCCGCTGACAATCCAGCGGCTTCGCTCGCACCCTCCGGAGATTCATGGAACGCATCGTGTCCGCACGCCTGGCCTTCAAGACCGTGGCCGATACCAAGGTCGCGATGGCGGTCGCTGTAGCCCGCAACCCCGGCTACAGCGGATTCGAGGAGTCGCTGTCCGTGACGGCCGGAGGCGAAGACGTGCCCCTGACCGAGCTCTCGGACCACCACGGCGGTCGCTTCCACTACATGGAGTTCGCCGAACCCACCGAGGTGCTGGTGGAGTACGGCGCCACCGTCACCGGATCCGCCGTACCGGAGGAACCCGGACTGATGGAGCTCATCCGCTACGTCCGGCCCAGCCGCTACGCCGAATCCGACCGGCTCCTCCCGACGGCGTATGCCGAGTTTGGCGGCCTCGACGGCGGGGAGCTCCTGCACGCCGTGCGGAACTGGGTCTTCAGCGAACTGCGCTATGTCAGCGGGTCCTCGCGCGGGACGGACGGTGCCGTCGAGACCCTGCTGCACCGGCGCGGTGTTTGCCGGGACTTCGCCCACCTGGCCATCTCGCTGCTGCGGTCCAAGAACGTCCCGGCGCGGCTGGCCGCGGTCTATGCTCCGGGGCTGAGCCCGATGGATTTCCATGCCGTGGCCGAAGCCCACGTCAACGGCGCCTGGCACGTCATCGATCCGACCGGCCTGGCGCCGCGGGAGAGCATGCTCCGGATTACGGCCGGCCGGGACTCCTCGGACACGGCCTTCCTGTCCACGGTGGGCGGCAGCCTCCTGCTGAAGGAACTGAAGGTCACCGCCACCGTCACCGGCGAGCTGCCGGTTGAGGACCCGGCGGCGCTGCTCGCCATCCGCTAGCAGCCGTTCCGCTGGGCTCGCCCAGGGGCCGACGGCGGAGCAGGACAGCTAGCGCGACGCCACCGAGGCCCGCAGCTTCTCCGTCAGGCGCAGCAGCTCGCGCTGTTCCTCGGCGGTGAGCGCCGGGCCCACCAGGGAGGCGATGTCGCGGACATGCTCCCGCCCGATCGTCTTTTGCAGTTCCCGCCCGGCTTCGGTGAGCCGGATAAGGACGCCGCGGCCGTCGTCGGGGGCGGGCCTGCGCTCCACGAGGCCGCGCTTTTCCAGCCGCTCCACCAGCCGGCTCAGGCTCGACTGGCTCAGCAGCACATGGTCGTTGAGCTCATTCTGGCGGAGCCAGCCGGACGGGCAGCGTGAGAGCGTGAACAGCACGTCGTACTCGTTGAGGGCCAGGGACTTGAAGGCAGGTCCTGCCTGCAGCCGGCGCATCACCGCGACCTGGGCCCGGAACAGCGACTCCCAGGTCTGCGCGGCGAGCCGCACCGGGGAGGCCGGGCTGGTGCCCGGTTCCGCCGGTACCCCCGCCCGGCCAGCTTCCGCCGGCGCAGCCTTCGTGGACATCAGGCGTCCTGCGGGGCGGCCTCACGGACCGCCAGCGAGGCGGCCACGCGACCGGCGTGGGTGGGCGGCTCGGGAACGTGGGCCGGAGTCTTCTCGGCGTATTCCTTGCGGAGCACCGGCAGGACTTCCTCGCCGAACAGGTCCAGTTGCTCCAGGACGGTCTTCAACGGCAGGCCGGCGTGGTCGATCAGGAACAGCTGGCGTTGGTAGTCGCCGAAGTACTCGCGGAAGGTCAGGGTCTTCTCGATGACTTCCTGTGGGCTGCCGACCGTCAGCGGGGTCTGCGAGGTGAAGTCTTCGAGCGAGGGGCCGTGGCCGTAGACGGGGGCGTTGTCGAAGTACGGGCGGAACTCCTTCACGGCGTCCTGCGAGTTCTTCCGCATGAAGAACTGGCCGCCGAGACCCACAATCGCCTGGTCCGCCTTGCCGTGGCCGTAGTGCTCGTAGCGTTCGCGGTAGAGGCCGATCAGCTGCTGGTAGTGCTCCTTGGGCCAGAAGATGTTGTTGGCAAAGAAGCCGTCGCCGTAGTACGCCGCCACCTCAGCGATCTGCGGCGTGCGGATGGAGCCGTGCCAGACGAAGGGGGCAACGCCATCGAGCGGGCGCGGCGTGGACGTGAAGTTCTGCAGCGGGGTGCGGTGCTTGCCGGACCAGTTGACCGTGTCCTCATCCCAGAGCCGGCGCAGCAGGGAGTAGTTCTCGATCGCGAGTTCGATCCCGTCCTGGATGTTCTTGCCGAACCAGGGGTAGACCGGGGCGGTGTTGCCGCGGCCCAGGACCAGGTCCACCCGGCCGTCGGCGAGGTGCTGGAGCATCGCGAAGTCCTCGGCGATCTTCACCGGGTCATTGGTGGTGATCAGCGTGGTGGCCGTGGAGAGGATGATCCGCTCGGTCTGCGCCGCGATGTAGGCGAGCGTGGTGGTGGGGGAGGAGGAGAAGAACGGCCGGTTGTGGTGCTCGCCGATGGCGTAGACATCCATGCCGATTTCTTCGACCTTCTTGGCGATCGCAACCGAGGCCTTGATGCGCTCGTGTTCCGTGGGGGTGCGCCCCGTGGTGGGGTCGGTGGTGATATCGCTGACGCTGAATACGCCGATCTGCATGATGTGCCTTTCCGTGACCGGAGACTTCCGGGAGCTGTTTCTACTATAACCGATTTACATGCATTTGCATCTATCACCCTCTATAACGTCCGCCACGCCGGGATATTCCACGTCCTGCGGGGAGCGCGCGGGGCCCGGCCCTAGGATGCAATCAATCGGCTGGCCGCCAGATGCCCAGCCCGCCCGGAAGGTCGCGCCATGCGCCGCGTTGTCGCTTTTCTGTGCCTGGTGGAACTCACCAGCGGAATCCTGCAGGGCTACTACACCCCCATCCTCACCGACATCGCCCGGCACCTGGGGATCCACGACGCCGACGTCAACTGGTTCGAGGCCGCCCAGCTGACGGTCAGTGCCCTGGCCGTGCCGGTGCTCGCGAAACTGGGAGACCTGTACGGACATCGCAGGATCCTGCTCGTCTCCACCGTGCTCACCGCCGCCGCTTCTTGGGGCGTGGCGCTGGCGCCGGATTTCTGGACGTTCCTCGCGGCGTGGTCGCTGCAGGGCTTCTATGTGGTCTGGCTGCCGCTGGAAATCGCCCTCGTCTTCAGCCGGGTGCACGGGCTGCCCGACGGCGCCGCCCGCACCCGCCGCGCGGCCGGGGCCCTTGTCGGCGCGCTGGAATTCGGCGTCATCGCCGGTGCCCTCGCGGCCGGTGCCCTCGTGGAAGCCTTCGCAGGGCAACTGCAGTTGGTGCTGATGCTTCCTGCCCTGGCAGTGACGGCGTGCTGGTTCGCGATCCGCTTCGGGGTGCCGGAATCCACCGAGCGCAGCGGCGGCCGGGTGGATACCCGCGGCTTCGCGTTGCTCGCCGTCGGGCTCCTGCTGATCACGTCCGGACTGACCTTCATGCGGCTGGGCGGCCCCGGGGCCTGGTGGGCCTGGGCGCTGGTCGCGGCCGGCCTGCTGGTCTTCGTTCCGTTCACCCGCGTCGAGCTGGGCCGCGGGGATCCGCTGGTGGACATCCGGATGCTGCGGTCCAAGTCCATGTGGCCGGTGCAGCTGACCGCGGGGCTGTTCGGGGTATCCGTGCTGGGCGCCCAGGCCCCGCTTTCCACCTTCGCCCGGACCGATCCTGCACTACACGGCTACGGGCTGGGGCTGCGCGCCGGCCAGGTCTCGATCATCATCGGCGTGTACGTGCTGGCGTTGCTGGTGGGGGCTTTGCTGTACCCCGTGGTGACGCGCCGGCTGACCCCGCGCTGGACCCTGGTGGGCGCGGCGACCTTGGTGGGGCTGGGCTACCTGCTCTTCCTGCCCTTCCACGGCAGCCTGGCCGAGGCCCTGGTCAACATGGCGGTGGCCGGCGTCGGCTCCGGGGCGCTCGTGGCGGCGCTGCCCTCGGCGGCGGCCGCTGCGGCGCCGCTGAACCGGACGGCGATGGCCACGGGCTTGACCAACACGACCAAGACCATCGGCGGGGCCTTCGCGTCGGCGGTGTTCGGCATTGCCCTGCTCAACCACGTCCTGGCCGACGCTGGTTCTGCCGCCGCCGGGCAGACCGCAGCGCCGCTGGCGGGCTACCTCACGGTGTGGACCATCTGCGGGGTCACCGGACTGGCTGCGGCCGCAGCCCTGATGCTGGTACCCAAGCTGGCATTCTCCGACCCGGACCCCGCCCCCGCACACACCGCCGAGTCGGCTTCCGCCCCCAACTAGCTCGCAGTTGTTGTCGTTTTGAGGGCCCAAAACGACAACAACTGCCAGCCAGTTGGGAAGGTCAACGCGGCCTCCAGCCCCGGTCCAGGAGCGCGGCGCGGACCTTCGACACCGCAGAACGGGCGTCGTTGGCCATGTGGCGTTTGGACAACCGGACCAGCGTCCAGCCGCCCCGGCTGAAGTCTTCCTCGCGGGTGATGTCCCGGATCACCTGCCCGGCCTCGGAGTGCCCGTCGCCTTCGTATTCCACCGCCACCAGAAATTCCGGATACGCCAGGTCGGGTTGACGCACGACGCCGTTGAGCAACTCCGTGCGCGGGTTCACCTCGGGTTCGGGCAGACCGGCCCGCGTCAGTGCAAGCCGCAGCCGAGTCTCTGGAGCCGAGTCCGCGCCGACCCGGGCCTGCTCCAAGGCGAGCCGGGCCTTCCGGATTCCGGGAGTGCCCTTGTGCCGGTCCAGCATCTCGGCCAGGTCCGCGATGCTGGCGTGGGGATCACTGCGGCCCTCCAGGTCAGCCCGCGGCACACGGATCAGATGGTCGGCCACCACGGTGAGTTCGTCCACCCCCATCAACCGGGACACATCGAGCCAGGTACGGACCCGCGTCGTCACGAGGAGGCCGCCGATACTCACGATCTCATCGGGGAAGAACTGACCGACGTGGCCGATTACGCCAGTCCGCCGGGGGATGGCCATGGAGTCAGGCCGCGACAGGTGGATGCCCGGATCATCCGCCCCCGGTAGGAATCCAGGCATCTCCCAGAGCCGGAATGCCGTGGCGTGCGAGGCGACCGTGAATTCCGTTATCCGGGTGAAGGGCCGTACCAGCGGCTCCAGGTCGGGCGGCGTTTCCGCGGCGCAAGGAATCCGGATGCCACGGCTCGGCGATGCTAGCCCGCGGTGCCGGAGCCGGCGGTAGCTGACCCCGGCGTCGAGCGCCTCCTGGAAGGTGAAGGGCGCACGGGCAACCGGGTCCGGCAGGGGCTGCGGCGTCTTCATGGCCCCATGCTGGCAAATTCCGGCGGCACCCAGGCGGTTATCCACAGGCCCGGGCCGCACGAACCCAACTAGCTCGCAGTAGTTGTCGTTTTGAGCGGGCAAAACGACAACTATTGCGAGCTAGTTGGGGAGGGGAGGGGCGGGGGCGGAATTTAGTTGCGGAGCGCCGGTGCCTCGTCCGGTTCGTCGGCCTCGTCCTGCTCATCGAGCCGGTCGATGGCGTCCGCGGCGTCCGACGGCGCGGGCTGGGCCCGGCGCCCGTGGGTGGCCTTGCCGCCGTTGGCCTTCTGCAGCGCCTTCCGTTCGCGCCGGCCCTCCACCAAGCGGTACAGCACGGGCACCAGGACCAGCGTCAGGGCGGTGGAGGAAATGAGGCCGCCGATCACCACAATGGCCAGCGGCTGCGAGATGAAGCCCCCGCCGCCGGTCAGTCCCAGAGCCATCGGGGTCAGCGCGAACACGGTGGCCAGCGCGGTCATCAGGATCGGCCGGAGGCGCTGGCGTGCGCCGTGCGTGATCGCGTCCGCCACGCTCATGCCGGGCTCGCCGTTGCGCGGCTGGCGGTACTGGTTGATCAGGTCGATCAGCACAATCGCGTTGGTCACCACAATTCCCACCAGCATCAGCATGCCGATCAGCGAAGGCAGCCCCAGCGGGACGCCCGTCACCAGCAGCAGCGCGATGGCGCCGGTGGCTGCGAACGGGATGGAGACCAGCAGGATCAGTGGCTGCACGAGGGATTTGAACGCGGCGACCATGATCACGTAAACGATCGCGATGGCGGCCAGCAGTGCCAGCCCCAGCTGGCCGAAGGACTCAGCCTGCTGCGTGGTGGCGCCGCCGATCTCTGCCGTGACGCCCGGCGGCAGCTGGACCGACTTGAGCCGGGCCTGCACCTCGGTGCTTACCGCACCCAGGTTTCCGCCCGACGGCGTGACGGAGACGCGAGCGGTCCGCTGGCCGTTGCTGGCCGTAATCGAGACCGGAACCTCCACCTGTTCCACGGAAGCGATCGAGGACAGCGGGACCGGGCCCCGCGCCGTCGGCAGCGGGAGGTCGCGCACGGCGCCGATGCTGGTGAAACGGGTGCCTTCGCCGATCCGGACCGGGAAGTCGTTTGTGCCGATGCGGACGGTGCCGGCCGGGACCGGACTGATCCTGGCGGCCAGGACGCCGGCGACCTGCTGTTCGTTCAGGCCCGCCGCAACGGCCTTGGCGCGGTCCACCTTGACCTGGACCACGGGCTGGCTCGCGGCCAGGTTGGTGCTGACCTCGGACGAGCCGGGAACCCCGTCCATGGCCTTGACCATGGCGTCGCTGGCGGTCTTGAGGTCGGCGGAACTGGCGGCCTTGAGCGTGATGTCGACAGTCGACGTCGTGCCGAATCCGCCCTGCTGCGAACCCACCGTGATCTTGCCGGCGTCGGAGATCTTGGCGAGCTCCTTGCGGACAATGTCCTGCAGCTTGCCCTGGTTGGCCTTCTCCTCGGTCACGACGGTGAAGCTGGAGTTCGCCGCCCCGGTGGACTGCAGGGCTGAGAAGCCGGACTGAGCGTTGCCGGTGGTGACCTGGACGTCCTTGATTCCGTCGATGCCGCGCAGGGTCTTCTCGACCTTGACGGCCGCGGCGCTGCCCTCCGCCAGGCTGGTGCCGGCCGGAAGGGCCTGCCGCACGGTCATGCTGTTTTCGCCGGAACGGCCCAGCAGGTCGGTTGCGAGCAGCGGCGACATCGCTGCGGTGCCGCCGAGGACCAAAACGGCCGCCACCAGGGTGATGACGGGGTGCCGCTGGGTCTTGGTCAGGATCGGGAGGTAGCCGCGCTGCAGGAAGCTGCGCTGCTCGGCCTCGTGGGCCTTCGCGGCGGTCTCGCGGGCTGAGGCTTCGGAAACGTACGCGCCGGCCTTGTCCGCCGGGGTCCGCAGGAACCAGTAAGCCAGCACCGGAACGATGGTCAGCGAGACCAGCAGCGAGGAGACCAAAGCAATCGTGACGGTGAGGGCGAAGGGCCGGAACAGCTCACCGGCGAGTCCGGCGACGAACGCGATCGGCAGGAAGACCGCCACCGTGGTGAGGGTGGACGCGGTGATTGCGCCGGCGACCTCGCGGATGGAGGTCAGGATGGCGGTGATTTTCTGCTCGCCATAACTGAGGTGCCGCTTGATGTTCTCGATCACCACGATCGAGTCGTCCACCACGCGGCCGATCGCGATCGTCAGCGCGCCGAGGGTCAGGATGTTCAGCGAGTAGCCGGTCGCGGAGAGCCCGATGAAGGTGATCAGCAGGGACAGCGGGATGGACACGGCCGTGACCAGCGTGGAGCGCACCGAGAGCAGGAACAGCAAGATGACGGCGACGGCGAAGCCCAGACCCAGCAGGCCCTCCGTGGTGAGGTCCTTGATGGACTTCTCGATGAACGGCGCCTGGTCGAACACCGGGGTGAACTTGGCGTTGGACCCCAGTTCGGCCTCAAGCTGCGGGATGGCGTCCTTGACCGCGTGGGAGATGCCCACCGTGTCGCCCTCGGGCTTCTTGGTGACCGAGACGGCCAGCGTTTCCTTGCCGTTGGTGCGGGTGATCGAGGTGCGGGCGTCCTCGGTGATGCTGACGTCCGCCACGCTGCCGATTGTCGCGGCGTCGCGGGCGCCTCCCAGCGGCAGGGCCTTGATCGCGTCAAGGGAATCCACCGGACTGCCGATCTGCAGCGAGAGCGTCTTGCCCTGCTCCTCGATGCTGCCGGCCGGAACCAGGCTGCCGTTGTTCTTCAGCGCCTCGGAGATGGACGCGATGGTGGTGCCGGAGGCTGCCATGGCCGTCGGCCGCGGCAGGATCTTGATGTGCTGGGTGGCCCCGCCGGTCACTTCGGCGCCGCGCACGCCGTCGAGCTTCTGCAGCCGCGGCACACTCAGGCGGGCCAGGTCCGCGTTGAGTTCGCTCAACGGCTTGTCCGAGGAGACCGCAAGATAGACGATCGGGAAGTCACTGATGCTGCCGGCGATCGCCTGCGGCTGGACGTCCTTCGGCAGCGCCTGCTTCGCGTTGGAGATGGCGCGGTCGATCTGGTTCCGGGCGCGGTCCAGGTTGGAGCCGTAGGTGAACGCCAGGGTGATCTGCGAAACGCCGTTGCGCGACGTCGACGACGTCGACTCCAGCCCCTCGACGCCGTTGAGCGCCGTCTCCAGCGGCCCGCTGACCTGCTTGTCTACGACTTCCGGAGAGGCCCCGGGCATCGAGGTGATGACCGTGATCTGCGGGAACTCGATGGATGGGATGAGCTCCTGCTTGAGCGAGGTCATCGTGATTACGCCGAAGACCGACGCGAAGACGGTGATCAGCGCGATCAGCGCCCGGTTTCCTAGCGAAAGCTTGGCCAGCCGGAACATCTCATGGTCTCCTGATGGGTCGACGGAGGTACGTCACAGCGTGACGTCACAGGGATTGAACGTGCCGCAACCCGGAAGAGTTTCAGCGGGTGGCGCTGACCGGCTCCAGCTGGAGTGCCGCGGCCGTCTCGGCCTCGAGCTTGGCGGCGAGGTCCGGGTTCTCGTTGAGCTTGATGCCGTAGCCCGGCATCATCTCCTTGAGCTTGGACTGCCAGCCCTTGAAGTTCTTGGGGAAGGACTTCTGGAGCAGCTCGATCATGATCGGCACGGCCGTGGAGGCACCCGGGGAGGCGCCAAGCAGGGCGCCGATCGTGCCGTCGCGGCCGGCGATGACCTCGGTGCCGAACTGCAGCACGCCGCCCTTCTTCGGATCCTTCTTGATGATCTGCACCCGCTGGCCGGCGGTGATGAGCTCCCAGTCGCCGTCCTTGGCCTCCGGGTAGTACTCCCGCAGGGCCTCGACCTTGGCTCCGTGCCGCTTGGCGACTTCCTTAACCAGGTATGCGGTGAGATCCATGTTGTCCTTGGCCACGGCCAGCATCGGAATGATGTTGGAGGGCCGGATGGACAGCGGCAGGTCCAGGTAGGAGCCGTTCTTCAGGAAGTTCGTGGAGAAACCGGCGTACGGGCCGAACAGCAGTGAGCGCTTGCCGTTGACGAACCGGGTGTCCAAGTGCGGGACGGACATGGGCGGGGCGCCGACGGAGGCCTGGCCGTAAACCTTGGCGCTGTGCTGGCCGGCGAGGGTCTCGTCCGTGCAGCGGAAGAACTGGCCCGAGACCGGGAAGCCGCCGAAGCCCTTGCTTTCCGGGATGCCGGAGGCCTGCAACAGGTGCAGCGCACCGCCGCCGGCGCCGACAAAGACGAACTTCGCGTGGATCGAGCCGTGCTCGCCGGAGCGCGGGTGCTTGAGTGCAAGGTCCCAGCCGCCGTCGGAGGCACGCTTGATGCCGGTGACGTCGTGGCCGTAGTTGGTTTCCACACCGTTGTTGGCGAGGTAGCCGGTCAGTTCGCGGGTCAGGGCGCCGAAATCGACGTCGGTGCCTTCGGCGGCGCGGGTGGCGGCGATGTGCTGCTTCGGATCGCGGCCCTTGACGATCAACGGTGCCCACTTGGCGATCTGGGCGTGGTCCTCGGAGTACTCCATCGAGCGGAACAGGGGGTTCGGCTTGAGCGCCTCGTAGCGGGTGCGCAGGAACTTGACGTTGGCGTCGCCGACCACGAAGCTCATGTGCGGCACGGTGTTGATGAAGCCCTTGGGGGAACCGATCAGGTTGTTGGTGACCAGGTGGGACCAGAACTGGCGGGAAAGCTGGAACTGCTCGTTGATGTGCAGGGCCTTCGCCGGGTCCACCGAACCGTCTTTGGCTGCGGGGGAGTAGTTAAGCTCACACAGGGCGGCGTGGCCGGTGCCGGCGTTGTTCCACGGATCGGAGCTTTCAAGCCCCGGCTGGTCCAGGCGCTCGAAGAGCGAAATGGTCCAGTTCGGCTCAAGCTGCTTCAGGAAGGCGCCCAGCGTGGCGCTCATGATGCCGCCGCCAATCAGGACGACGTCGGCATGTTGGGTCTTGGAAATGAAAGTCACAATCAGTCTCCGATAGCAGCGGCTCTGGCTGTCACAGAATATCCCCGCACGGCCCACTAACTGAAATTGGGCCGTCCCGTCAAGGCTTTAGTTCGACGTTCGTGAAAACTTCGTTCAGGACCGGCGACGCTGGGTACTTCAGCACCCGGTCTGACAGAGCCAGTGCCGAGATTGGGAACGCAATCGGCACGGCGGGCACGGTCGCGGCAATCTGCGCATTGATGGTCTGGTACTGCTCTGTCCGGTCCTTGCCGTCCGGCAGGCCCCGGGCGCGGGAGATTTTCGAGAACACCTGGGGGTCCTGGTAGCCGAACTCACCGGTATTTTCACCAAAAAGCGGGCCCACGAAGTTATCGGGATCCGCGTAGGACCCGTTCCAGCCGAGCAGATGCAGTGCGTGGTCGCCGGGGGAGGTCACCTTCTGGAGGTAGCCGTCGGACCATTCGACCGGAACGGGTTTGATGTTGAGCCCGACGGCGGTGAGCTGGCGGCTGATCTCCGCGTAGACCTTTTCCGGGGTCGGCAGGTAGGGCCGGGTGACGTTGAGCGGGTAGTAGAACTTCAGTTCCTCACCCTTGTAGCCGGACTCGGCGAGGAGCTCCTTGGCCTTGTTCTGGTCGTAGCCCAGGGAGGGTGCGTTGTTGTTGAAGCCGCTCAGCTTCGGCGGGACGAATTGCGAGGCCGCGGCGGTGTTGTCAATGAAGAACTTCCGGATCAAGGTGTCCTTGTCCAGGGCCATCTCGATCGCCTGGCGGACCTTGAGCTTCCGCAGCACCGGGACTTCCTGGTTCATGCCCAGGTACATGACGGAGAAGGGATCGCGCTGGATGATCTGTTTGCCGCGCTTGACCAGCTGGTCGAAGTTGCCCACGGTCACGGAATCGTAGGCATCGATTTTCCCGTCAAGCAGGGCCTGAAGCCGGGCCTGCGGGTGGTCGTAGGTGACGAAGTTGATGGTCCCGATCTGGCCCTTGTCGCCCCAGTAGCGCCTGTTGCTGTTCAGGGTGACGGTGTTGTTGTCCCAGGAGTCGAAGACGTAGGGGCCGGTGCCCACAGGGTGCAGGGCGTAGGCGGACACCGGCTGGCCTTCGCGCTTCTGGTTCAGCACGTCGGCCGACTGTGCGGCCAGGGCGTGCGGCGAGGAGATCGCGAAGGCGGGCAGGGTGAGCGCCTGGAGGAAACCGGTGAAGGGCTGGGTGAGATCGATCCGGACGCTGTTTGCCGCCAGCGCGGTGCAGCCCTTGTAGATGGACAGCGACGCCTGGTCCGCGTGCGCCATAAACACACCCTTGAAGGTGCTGCCGGGTGCCTGCTTGCGGAGGGCGGCGGGGAAGTTGAACCAGCGCTTGAAATTGGTGCACACGGCCGCCGCATTAAAGGCCGTGCCGTCCTGGAACTTCACGTTCTCGCGGAGCTTGAAGGTGTAGGCGCGGCCGGCGTCGCTGGTCGTCCATTCGGTAGCCAGCAGGGGTGTTGGCTTGCCGCTGGTCTGGTCGACGCCGATCAGGCCCTCGAGGATCTGGCGGGTGATGCGGTAGGAGTCGACGTCGGACACCAGGGCCGGATCCAGGCCGAGCGGGCGCGAGGCGGTGCCAAAGGTGAAAGTGGCGGTGGGCCCGGCGTCGGACGCGCTGGCGGAGGTGGGCGAGGGTGCGGGGCCCGGCGCTCCGGTGCACGAGGCCAGCGGCAGCAGGAGCAGGACGGCGCCGAAGCCGGCCGCGATGCGGCGCAACGCCCTGCGGGGGCCGGTACTGATGGGCGCGGTACTGCTGGGCACTGAAGGAATCACCTCTGGGAACTTGTTGGCCGCCGGCTGCGGAACAGCCCCAGTCTAGTTGACCCGCCCGGAGGGAACAGGCGAAGGCCCGCACCGTCCGGTGCGGGCCTTCGTTTCTCCAGGTGGATCCAGGGAGTCAGGCTGGATCCGGGTCAGGAGGTCTTGGTGATGCCTACTTGGGCATCAGGACCGAGTCGACCATGTAGACCGTGGCGTTGGCGGTCTTGACGCCACCGCAGACCACGTTGGCGCCGTCGACCTTGAGAGCGTCCTTGCTGCCGGTGACGGTCACGGAACCGCCCTGGACGGTCTTGTGGGTGCCCACGATTTCAGACGGGCTGATCTTGCCGGGAACTACGTGGTAGGTGAGGATCTTGCTCAGCAGGGCATCGTCCGTCTTGAGCTTGTTGATGGTGGCGGCGTCGATCTTCTTGAACGCGTCATCCGTCGGAGCGAAGACAGTGAATTCGCTGCCGTTCAGGGTGTCCACCAGGTTGACCTTGGGGTTGAGCTTGCCCGAGACGGCGGCCGTCAGGGTGGTCAGAATCGGGTTGTTGGAGGCGGCTACGGCCACCGGGTCCAGCGCCATGCCGGCGACGGAACCCTTACCGTCGGGAACCTGCGAGGCGTAGGCGGCGCAACCGGAGCCGACGAGGTCCGCTGCCGGGTCCATCGCTGCGGCGGAGGAGCTCATGGACGGTGACGGGGCCATGCTGGAAGACATGGCGGACTCCGACGGCGTGGAAGCGGGAGCCGAGGAGCTGGATCCCGTGCTGGAACCGCCGCAGGCAGTGAGGCTGAGCATGGCTGCAGCAGCGATACCTGCAACGGCGAAAGTCGTGCGCTTGATGGTCTGCATTTCGATTCTCCTTTGTTGTGCCGATTTCATTGCCTTCAGCGACGTTTTTGCCGCTGTGGCCTTTCTCCGACTGTCGGGCACCGACCCTTGGTTGGTGTCTCAATGGGTATTCGCGGGCTTGGCGGAAAGAGATGGGTGGGAATCGAAATTCTTTTTCGGAACCGGTTCAGGGCGGCGGGGCGGGCGGGCGGCTTCGCCGGGATTCCGGGCTTTTTGGCGGGTGCGGGAAGGGCGGTCCCCGGTCTAGTTCCAGAGTTAAACAGCAAAACCCCGGTCCGACGACCGGGGTTTTGCATTGTGCGCAAGGGGGGACTTGAACCCCCACGCCCGAAGGCACAGGAACCTAAATCCTGCGTGTCTGCCAATTTCACCACTCGCGCGCGGCGCCGTCGTTCGCGGGCCCGAAAGACCCTCGACGGCGGATGCCAGGCACCAGTCTACAGTTCTGCCCCGCAGCCCGGCGCCGGGGCCGGGCTGCGGGGCAGGGCAGCTAGGCGTCCAGCTTCAGGTCGCGGAGCAGCTTGGCGACGTGGCCGGTAGCGCGCACGTTGTACTGCGCCAGGGTGACTTTGCCGTCCGGACCGACCACCACGGTGGAACGGATCAGGCCCTCATAGGTGCGGCCGTAGTTTTTCTTCTCACCCCATGCCGCGTACGCCTCGGCCACCGCGTGGTCCGGATCGGAGAGCAGCGGGAAGCTGAGTCCTTCGGCCGCCGCGAAGCCCGCGAGCTTCGCGACCGGATCGGGGGAGATGCCGACGACGTCATAGCCCGCACCCTGCAGGGCCGCCAGTGAGTCTCGGAAGTCGCAGGCCTGCTTGGTGCAGCCCGGCGTGGCAGCCGCCGGATAGAAGTAGACCACCGTGTTCCGGCCGCGGAAGTCCTGCAGGCCGACCTCGCGTCCGGCCGAGTCCAACAGCTGGAAGTCCGGCGCGTCGTCTCCGGGAACGAGTCGTTCAGGCATGTTTATCTCCTTGACAATTTTAGGGAATTCCAGCCTAGTGAGCCCGGGCGCGGCCCACGAATCGCACAATCGCTATACTCTTTGGTATGCCTGATATGGATCGCTGGCCCACGGGCCGCCTATTGTCCACGGCAGCACGCCTTGTAGAACACTCCTGGAACGAGAAGCTGGGGGCCATTGGCCTGACCCATGCCGGGGTCATTGCGATGGAAGTGCTCTCCGCTCAAGGACCCATGACCCAAGCGCAATTGGCGCAATTGGTCCGCGTCCAAGCCCAGACCATGGGCAAAACCCTGAGCCGGCTTGAAGCCCACGGTCACATCTCCAGGGAGCGCAGCGCCTCGGACCGCCGCAGCCACGTCGTCACCCTGACGGACCGCGGCCGCGAAGCCGTCGTTGCGGCCGCGGACATGGAGCGCTCGGTGCTCGCCGCCGCTTCGATCGATCCCGACTCCCTGCGGCACGAGCTGCAGTCCGTGGTCCGGGAACTGGCCAACCGCATGTCCACGACGGAAGCGAAGGCGATCGTCACAGCGGTGGAGCCTACTGTGTCCGCCGAAGCCAACTAGGCCGCGGTCGCCCACTGGCGCCGACAAGTTAGGGCACTGCCGGCGCTTGCTCCGGACCCCGATAGCCCGGCGCGGGAAACAAGTAGCTACTACTGGGTTCAAGCCAGCCCTGCTGGGCGAGCATGAGGTCATGACAAGGTACGTCCTCGAAGCCAGGTCCCTGGAACATCACTGCCAGTGCTGCGGCGAATACGCCACAACTGTTTTCTGTGAGGGCTGCGACCCTCACGAAGAGGCGCCGGCGAAATCCTAGCCGCTGTTCGCCGGCAGCCGGTCCCGTCGCAACGTGAGTCCCGCGTTTGACGCGGGGCTGCATAGGGCTGTTCCCTGATCCAGCCCACCCCGTGTCCTGACCCCTCCCCGGGTGGAGGCTCGCATAAGGTTTTCCTATGGAAACGGTGCCACCGCCTGAGCTGGAAGGGCAGACCTCGATCAACGAGCTGCTCGACGAGCCGCTGGGCACTGAACCGATCCAGCTCGCGTTGCCCATCCATTTCCAGCTGGCGGCAGCCGGTCGGCGCTAGGCCCGGGCCAGCGCCGTAAGGGCGCGAGCTGTCCGGAAATCCCGAGGCGCCGATCCGTGGAACGTAGGATGTCTAGGATGCGAACGCGTAAGAGTGCCTCTTGGGCTGTCACGGCCCTGGCCGTCCTTGCCTTGGTTGCCTCCACTACCCTCGCTATCGCCGCCCCGGCCGACGCCGAACCCTGCGGTCCGGTCGTGTTGATCCCCCTGGGCCGATGCGAGCCCTCGGCCACCCCCACCCCGACGCCGTCGAGCACCGTCAAGCCCCCGGCTACGGCTCCGGCAGCACCGTCGGCACCGCCGGCCGCTCCGGCCGCTCCGGCACCATCGTCCGCCGCACCCTCCAGCCCGGCACCGGCCCCCTCCGCGAAAACCGCCGTCCGGGCGGCGCCCTCCAAGGCCCCGGTCCAGGGATCGGGCGCGGCCTCGGTCCCGGCCGGGGCCACTGCTACGCCCTCTGCGGCGGAGGGAACGCCGTCGTCGCCGCAATCCGCCGTTTCGGAGGCCCCCGCGGTCGTTGCGCAGGTTTCACAGGGCCGCGGTCCTGAACTGCGCGCGGGGGCGTTCCTGCTGGCGGCCGGAGGCCTGCTCCTGTCAGCCTGGGCAGTTTTGGGGCTCAGGCGCCGCGGGGACCGGGCTCCCTAAGAAGGCCCCGGACAGCGTCGCGCGCCCCGCTCACAGGTTAGGACGTTGCTGTCTGCACCGGCAGGAAACGCGCAGGAAAGACCAAGGGCTCCCGCAATTTGCGGCGAGACCCGATGCTTCTGGGTTAAAGTTCTTTCGGAGACCCGGGGCTGGTTGAGCGCGTACGTTTCCCGCTCTCGCCCGTCCGCCGGCCGACGCCGGCCATGCCCTGAGGACCCGCATGACCACAAGGCGTCTTTCCACGGCCGTCGCATCACTGGGCACGGGCGCTGTCCTGCTTGGCACCCTCTTCGCCTTCCCGGCCGCAGCGGCTACGGATCCAGCCATCGATTCACGCCCGGTCGCTTCCCCCTCGACTGCCTCGGCGCCCCCCGCGGGGGCCAGCGGCCGCTTCGTCGTGAAGTTCAAGACCGGAACCGCCGGTACGGCCCACGCCCGGGCCAAGGCTTACGGCCAGGCGGCCAGGAGCTCGGGCGTCTCCGTCAAGGAGCTGCACGCCACGGCACGCGGGGCGGCCGTCGTCCAGGCCGACGGCGCGCTGACCCCTCGGGGGAGCGACAAAGTCCTTGCCTCCCTGCGCGTCCAGTCCAACGTCGAATACGCCGAGCCAGACACCTTCGTCCGCCCGGCATCAACCCCGAACGATCCGCTGTACCCGCAGCAATGGGACCTGTCCGAAGACACTGCAGGGATGCGCGTGCCCGCGGCCTGGGACACCACTTCCGGCCTGGGCGCCGTTGTGGCCGTCATCGATACCGGCATCACGCCCCACAGCGACCTGACGAGCGTCCTCCCGGGCTACGACTTCATCTCCGACAGCACTAAGTCGAACGACGGGGACGGCCGCGACGGCGATGCCAGCGACGCAGGGGACTCCTGCAACGGCTCATCGTCGTCCTGGCACGGAACCCACGTCGCCGGGACGATCGGCGCGGCGGCCAACAACGGCATCGGCATCGCCGGCGTCGCCTACTCCGCCAAGATCCTCCCGGTCCGGGCCCTCGGCACCTGTGGCGGCTACCTTAGCGACATCGCCGACGCCGTCGTCTGGGCCGCCGGGGGAACCGTTACGGGAGTCCCGGCCAACGCGAACCCCGCCAGGGTCATCAACATGTCCCTGGGCGGATCCGGCCAGTGCGGCAGCTACTTCCAGTCCGCACTCGACTACGCCGCCGCGCAGGGCGTCACCGTCGTCGCCGCCGCCGGCAACGAGAATTCACCCGCTTCCGGCTCCACCCCGGCCAACTGCAACAACATCATCACCGTCGGCGCGACCGGACGTGAAGGCAACAAGGCCTACTACTCCAACTACGGTCCCGAGGTCGACGTCAGCGCCCCCGGCGGCGACAGCTCCACCGGCCGGGCCAACACCATCCTCTCGACCTGGAACAATGGCACCACCGTGCAGGGCTCCGAAACGTACGGCTACATGCAGGGCACGTCGATGGCCGCCCCACACGTTGCCGGCGTCGCGGCCCTCATGCTGTCCGCGGACCCGGCCCTCACCCCGGCCCAGGTCGAGACAATCCTCAAGGAGACGGCCAGGCCGCTGCCGGGCACCTGCAGCACAGGAGGCTGCGGCAACGGTCTAGTGGACGCGGCCGCCGCCGTCGGCTCCGTACTGCCAAGTGCCGTCCCCTACATCACGGCCGGCGTGCCGCGGATCGACGGGGACGCCGTCGTCGGACACGCGCTTACGGTTTCGGCGGGAACGTGGTCGCCCGAAGGAGCCTCACTGAGCTACCAGTGGAGGCGCGACGGCGTCGCGATCCCCGGCGCCACGGCCGTGACCTACCCGGCCGCGACCACGGACGCAGGCGCCCTGTTGAGCGTCACGGTGACCGGCTCCGCCGACGGCTACAACCCGAGTGCGGCCACCACCAGTCCCGTCGCAGTGGTCCCGCAGCCCTCCCTCTCGGGGACGGCCAGGGTCGGCTCGACGCTGGCGGCCGGCCCCCAGGACTGGCCGGCCGACGTGGCACGCCAGTACCAATGGGTCCGGTCCGGCGTAGCGGTCAGCGGGGCTACCGGGACCCATTACACCCTCGGAGCCGGCGACCTTGGCCAGACCCTGAAGGTCCGGGTGACGGCATCGTGGCCCGACCAGAGATCGGCTACCCTTGACTCGCCTTCGCCGGCTGCCGTGGCGCGCGGTACCCTTACCGGCCCGACACCAATGATCAGCGGCACCCGCAAGGTGGGCTACACGCTCACAGCGGTACCGGGCACCTGGACTGCCGGCACGTTCCTGAAGTACCAGTGGTACCGCTCCGGTCTTCCCATCAGCCGGGCCACCGGGCCCAAGTACACCCTCGGGGGCGCCGATCAGGGGAAAATCATGCGGCTGCGGGTCGGCGGGATCAAGGCGGGGTACACCACCATCGTGAAGGATTCCGCCACGACCAGTGCCATCGCGGCGGGAACACTTGTTTCCACGCGGCCATGGATCTCCGGTTCCGCCCGCTACGGGTACACGCTGACCGCCAACACCGGCACTTGGACCGCCGGCACTGCTTTCCGCTACCAGTGGTACCGGTCCGGCGCGGCAATCTCCGGTGCCACCGGCCGCTACTACCGGATCATCTGGGCCGACCGCTACGACGTCATGAGTGTGCGCGTTGTGGGCTCGAAGGCCGGCTACACCAGCCTGGCCCGGTACTCGGGGTACAGCGCCCGCGTCCCGTAAACCCCCGCGTGCCGCAAGAACCCGCGGCAGAAGAAATGCAGAAAACGGCGCCTGAATCCCGCGCAGGCGGCACCCCCGCATGTTTACTGGTAGCGGGGGCGGTGAGTTGTGTGCTGGCTCCGAACGGAACGTCAGCCGCCAGACTCGCCGAGAAGAAAGCTGGACCATGATCGAGGCATTCGGCCTTACCAAGACCTACGGGAAGCGCACCGCCGTTGACGGCGTCACGTTCACCGTCCGGCCAGGGCAGGTGACCGGCTTCCTGGGCCCGAACGGGGCCGGCAAGACCACCACCATGCGCATGATCCTGGGACTGGACCGGCCCACCGCGGGGCGGGTGCTGGTGAACGGACGGCCGTATGCCGGGCACGCGGCGCCGCTGCACGAAGTCGGTGCCCTCCTGGATGCCAAGTCTGTTCACCCGGCCCGCAGCGCTTTCAAACACCTGTCCGTTCTGGCAGCCACACACGGCATAAGCCGCAGCCGCGTCGAGGAAATCATGGCGATGACCGGGATCTCGGAGACGGCCCGCAAGCGCGTCAAAGGGTTCTCGCTCGGCATGGGCCAGCGCCTCGGCATTGCTGCCGCACTGCTGGGGGATCCCCGGACGGTCATCTTCGACGAGCCTGTCAACGGACTCGATCCGGAAGGCGTCCAGTGGGTCCGCAACCTGGCCAAAGGCCTCGCCGCCGAGGGCCGGACGGTCTTCCTTTCCTCGCACCTGATGAGCGAGATGGCGCAGACTGCCGACCACCTGATCGTCATCGGACGGGGCCGGATCATCGCGGACGCGCCCGTAGCCGAGATCCTTGCCCAGGGGCAGGACAGGGCGCTGGTGCGCAGCGACCAATCAACCCGGTTGCAGGCGGGGCTGGCAGCCAGCGGGATCCTCTTTCGCGAACTTGAACCGGGCCTCCTGGAAGTCTCCGGTGCCGAACCGCGGAAGATCGCCTGGATAGCGCGGGAATGCGATGCACTGATTCACGAGTTGACCCCGGTCCGGGCGACGCTCGAAGAGGCCTTCATGGAACTGACCCGCGACGATGTCGAATACCGCTCCGCCGCATTGGCCGGGGCCGGAGAGGGAAACCGATGAGCACCACAGTAACCTCGAGCAACGGTGCCACTGCCGTCCCTCGCCGGGACAGCGGGACCAGGCTCACCTTCCTCCGGGCCGTGCACGCCGAGTGGATCAAGCTGACCTCGCTGCGTTCCAGCTACGTCATCCTCGCCGTCGCGCTGCTCGGCATGGTCGGGGTCGGCATGCTCAAAGCCTTCTCCGTGGCAGACATGGCTGCCTCGTTCGCCGTCTACGGCGGGCCCGCTGGAGCTGAGCGGGAGGGCATCCTGAAGGAATTCAGCATATTTGCCCGCGAAGTCCCCGCAACCGGGATCATGGTCGCCCAGTTCCTGATCGCCTCCTTGGCCGTCATCCAGATCGGCTCCGAATACAGCACCGGCATGATCACCACGACGCTCACCGCCGTGCCACGCCGGATGACCGCCGTGCTGTCGAAAACGCTCGTCATCGCCGCAACCGCCTTCGCCACCGGCATCCTCGGAGCTCTCATCTCGTACGCTGTGGCCCAGCCGATACTGCAGCCGCAGGGTCTGGACTACGCACTTACCGCCGACGGTGTGGTCCGGAGCATTCTCAACGCCGCCGTCTTCCTGGCTCTGATCGCCGTCCTGGGCCTTGGCATTGGTGCCATGCTGCGCAACAGCGCCGGCGGCCTTGTCGCCACGCTGGGCATCCTCATGATTCTTCCGGTAATCGTTGCCATCTTGTCGGGCCTGGGGGACGCCTTCCAGGACGTCGGCCTGTTCCTGCCCGCGTCCGCCGGGGGCGACATGGTCGCCATCCGGACCTCGCCCGAGCGGCTAACCCCGGTCCAGGGCGGCCTTGTTGTGCTTGCCTGGACGGCAGCCGCAGTGGGCGGCGGACTCGCGTCGGTGAAGTACCGCGATGCCTGACAGCAACGCCTGACAGCAACGCCTGACCGGGTCGCCGCCGGCGTCGCATGTGGGTACGCTCCCGGCGGCCCTGGATCCAGGGCCGCCGATCCATGCAAAACAAAAAACCCCGTCTTTCCGGTCAGACCGAAAAGACGGGGTTTTGGCTTGTGCACCCCCCGGGACTCGAACCCGGAACCCATTGATTAAGAGTCAATTGCTCTGCCAGTTGAGCTAGAGGTGCAGCTGTTGTTTTCGTTCGCCCCGGGCTTTTTATTTCCCGCGGTGTTCTCCGCAACGACATGAAACTCTACACGAGTTTTAGTGCAGTGTGAAATCGAGCGGCCGACGGGGCTCCCCGGCTAGTTGGACAGCCCCAAAACCAGCACAAAATCAGGGTTTTGGCCGTTGCTGAGCGCCCAGAGGCGTCCGTCCGGGGCGAGCGAAACGTCGCGGATCCGACCATATTTGCCTGTGAAATAGGCCACAGGATCGCCGGCAAATTCGCCGCGCAGCGGTACCGCCCAAAGCCGCTGGCCACGCAGGGCGCCGAGGTAGGCCGTGTCGCCAACGATTTCGAGCCCGCTGGGCGAGGAGTCCGCCGTCGAGGGCCACACCACTTTGGCGTCAAGGAACCCTTCGCGGTGCGGGGCTCCCGTCACCTCGGGCCAGCCGTAGTTGCCGCCGGGGACGATCAGGTTCAGTTCGTCGTCTCTGTCCGGACCGAATTCGCTCGCCCACAGCCGGCCCGCGCTGTCCCAGTCGAGCCCTTGGACGTTCCGGTGCCCGAGGCTGTAGACGGGGTTCGAGCCGAAGGGGTTGCCGGGAGCGGGTCTCCCGTCCGGGGTGAGGCGCAGGATCTTGCCGCCGAGGGCGTTGCGGTCCTGGGGTTGGTCGCGGCGCTGGGAGTCGCCGGTTCCGACGTAGAGGTACCCGTCGGGGCCGAACCGGATGCGGCCTCCGTTGTGTGTGGAGGCCTTGGGAATTCCGGTGAAGATGGTTTCGGGGGCGCCCAGATCCGGGAGGCCGTTCCCAGCGAGCCGGAAGCGGGCGATCCGGTTGTCCGGCCCGGCCGTGAAATACGCGTATAGATACCGGCCGGCCGCAAGCTGAGGAGAAAGGGCCAGCCCCAGCAGTCCGCCCTCGCCGCCGGGGTTGACGCCGGGCACTTTGCCGACCGTCGCTGCGGGACCGCCGCCTGGCGGCACGGACTTTAGCAGCGCGCTGTCCCGTTCCGAGATAAGGGCAGTGCCGTCCGGCAGGAAGACCACAGACCAGGGCAGCGTCAGCCCGGCGTCGATGCGGCCGGCAACTCTCAGGACGCCCGCAGCCGGCTCGCTGCTGGCGGGTGGGCTGCTGGCAGCCGGCTCGCTGCTGGCGGGCGGGCTGCTGGCGGGCGGCGGGGGAGCGGGTGGACTGCCGGTGCAGCCGGCCGCGGCCAGGGACGCAGCCAGTACCGCCACCGCCGCTGCCCGCGCCGCTCGCCGCGGCGACCGCCGCTGCATTGCTACAGCCGGGAGCGGCGGGGCGGCCGGAAGCCCGCTGCTTCCGCATGGGCGGCGGAAAGGAACCAGACTTCTGCCCGGGTCTCCTCGTAGGAGGGGCTGGTCTCGTCGTGGTAGATCATCGAGGAGGCGTTGCCCTTGACGGTGAAGCCCTCCGGGCCGCTTCCATCCGCGGCCGGCGCGGCAGATCCCTCGCCGTACGGCTGCTCAACGGCCAGATGCCCGGAGGGCGCCGCGGTGTGGCTGGCTGAGCCTTCGGTGAGTGCGGCCGATGATGCTGCCTGCGCCGTCTCCAGTTCCGCAGCCTCGGCCGCGGCGGACTCCGCGCCGGGGAGGGTGGGGGCGTGTGGCTCGGTGTATTCGGCGTGGTGCACGGGGGTGTGTGCTTCCGGCGCTTCGGCGTGGACGCCGTGGGCCAGGTGTTCGCCGTGGCCCCCGTGCGGAAGGTCGTGGTGCGTGGCGGCATGTGCCTCGGCCGGCGGCGTCTCCGACCACTGGGTCTCCCACTCGGAGCTGCCCGCTGCGGTGCCGCCCGTTGCGGTGCTGGCCGTTGCAGCGACGCCCGCTGCGGTGCCGCCCTCGGCGGGCGCGTCCTCCTTGGGAGCTCCCTCGGCTGTGGTGCTCCCCGCCTGTGCACCCGCCGCGTCGTCGTCGGCGGTGGTTGGCGGCTGCGGCTCGGCGTTGCCAAATCCGGCGGCGGAAGGCATCCCCGTGGTCGCGGCCGCGGCGGCCGACGCGGCGGCGGTCCCGCCGGACAGGGCGCCGTCGTGGCTTGCCCGGTCCCCGGCAGCCCTCGACGAGGCTCCGGACCCGGTGGACGTCGGGGTTCCAGCGCCACTGCGGGCATTGTTGCGGTTCAGCTGCCACCACACGACGCCGACAATCACCACGATGACGATGAGCCAGATAATCCAATCCATAGCCGAATCCTTCTGTCCAGGCGGCAAGGTTGCCGCTGTTTGACGTTACGTCCGGCCCGACGCGGCTGTCCAGCGTTCCGGACCGGCCCCGTGTAGCCTCGCATCATGGACTTCAAGCGACTGCGGATTCTTCGCGAGCTGGCGGACCGCGGCACCGTGGGGGCCACCGCCGAGGCCATGCGGGTAACGCCTTCCGCAGTCTCACAACAGCTCAAGACCCTGCAGGACGAACTCGGTGTGGTGCTCGTGGAGAAGTCCGGCAGGGGAGTGCGGCTGACTGAGGCGGGGCTGGCCATGGCCGGTGCCGCTGCGGAGGTCTCCACGGCCATGGCCCGCGCCGAGGCAACCATCGACACCTACCGCCTCGGCTGGCAGACGCACATCAAGGCGGCGTTCTTTCCGAGTGCCACGGAAATGTTCCTGCCGGGACTGTTGCACCGCGTGAAGGAGATCGACGGACTGCGCTTCGAGGCCCATTTCGAGGACCCCGGCGTCGCCGGCTTCGCCGCGCTGGCCGCGGACTACGACATTGTCCTGGCCCACAGCGTGGACGGACCCGAGGTCTTCGCCCGCCAGGGCCTCCAGGTGATCCCCCTGATAGAGGAACCGCTGGACGTGGCGGTGCCGGCGGACCACGAACTGGCCGGCAAGGCGACGCTCAGCGCCGAGGACGTCGTCGGGTTCCCCTGGATGGGCGTGCCCGACGGTTTTCCCTTTGATACCGTCCTGCGGCAAATCGAGATGCAGGCCGATTCCCCGGCCCTGCGGGCGCAGCTCTTCCCGGACCTGCGGGTGCTGGAGGCGCTGGTCAGTGCCGGGCACGGGCTGAGCCTCCTGCCGCGCTACACCGCCCTGAAGAACCAGGGGCGGGGCTTTGTGCTCCGCCCGCTCCGCGGCGTCAAGGCCAGCCGAAGCATCGTGGCCCTGGCTCGTCCCGAGGCCGCCGCCCGGACCACCATCCAGCAGGTACTCATGCTGCTGAAGGCGGAGGCCCAGGCGGTCGCCGAAGCCCCCGAGCTGCGTGACGCGGCTCACAGCATTTGAGCCGAACGAGCCGCGGAGTCCAAGAGGTGAGACAACCGTCCACTATTTGGGCGAAATATTCCCGGTTTTACGCTTAATGAGCCAGTCCGGCTCGTTGCTGCCGACGGCGGAGCCCTAGACTTTGAGCCATGAGTGAGGACACCCAAACAGCGACAGAGACCAAGCCGGACATCAAGCCCCGCAGCCGGGTCGTTACCGACGGAATCCACGCCGCGCCCGCGCGCGGCATGTTCCGGGCGGTCGGCATGGGCGACGACGACTTCGCAAAGCCCCAGGTGGGCGTGGCGAGTTCGTGGAACGAAATCACTCCCTGCAACCTTTCGCTGAACCGGCTCGCCCAGGGCGCCAAGGAAGGCGTCTTCGCCGGCGGCGGGTTCCCGATGCAGTTCGGCACCATCTCCGTCTCCGACGGCATCTCCATGGGCCACGAGGGCATGCACTTCTCCTTGGTGTCCCGCGAAGTCATTGCGGACTCGGTCGAGACCGTCATGCAGGCCGAACGGATCGACGGCTCGGTACTGCTGGCCGGCTGCGACAAGTCCCTGCCGGGCATGCTGATGGCGGCCGCCCGCCTGGACCTGTCCAGCGTCTTCCTGTACGCCGGCTCGATCATGCCCGGCTGGGTCAAGCTCGAAGACGGCTCCGAGAAGGAAGTCACGCTGATTGACGCCTTCGAGGCTGTGGGCGCCTGCGCCGCGGGCAAGATGAGCCGCGAGGACCTCGACCGGATCGAAAGGGCCATCTGCCCGGGCGAAGGCGCCTGTGGCGGCATGTACACCGCCAACACCATGGCCTGCATCGGCGAGGCCCTGGGCATGTCCCTTCCGGGTTCCGCCGCCCCGCCCTCGGCCGACCGCCGCCGCGACGTCTTCGCGCACAAGTCCGGCGAGGCCGTCGTCAACCTGTTGCGCCTTGGCATCACCGCCCGCGACATCATGACCAAGAAGGCGTTCGAGAACGCGATCGCCGTGACCATGGCCTTCGGCGGCTCCACAAACGCGGTGCTGCACCTGCTGGCCATCGCCCGCGAGGCCGAGGTCGAGCTGAGCCTTGAGGACTTCAACCGGATCGGCGACAGGATCCCGCACCTGGGCGACCTCAAGCCCTTTGGCCGCTACGTGATGACCGACGTCGACAAGATCGGCGGCGTCCCGGTCATCATGAAGGCCCTGCTCGACGCCGGCCTGCTGCACGGCGACTGCCTCACCGTGACCGGCAAGACCGTGGCCGAGAACCTCGCCTCGATCAACCCGCCGGACCCGGACGGCAAGGTGCTCCGCGCCATGGACAACCCGATCCACAAGACCGGCGGCATCACCATCCTGCACGGTTCGATGGCTCCGGAAGGCGCCGTCGTGAAGAGCGCCGGCTTCGACGCCGACGTCTTCGAAGGCACCGCCCGCGTTTTCGAGCGCGAACAGGGCGCCCTGGACGCGCTGGACAAGGGCCAGATCAAGGCCGGCGACGTCGTCGTGATCCGCTACGAGGGCCCCAAGGGCGGCCCGGGCATGCGCGAGATGCTCGCCATCACGGGCGCGATCAAGGGCGCAGGCCTCGGCAAGGATGTCCTGCTGCTCACGGACGGCCGCTTCTCCGGCGGAACAACGGGCCTGTGCATCGGCCACGTCGCACCGGAAGCGGTCGACGGCGGCCCCATCGCCTTCGTCAAGGACGGCGACCGGATCCGGGTGGACATCGGGGCCCGGACGTTCGACCTCCTGGTGGACGACGCCGAGCTCGAAGCGCGCAAGGTGGGCTGGGAGCCGCTGCCGGCCAAGTTCACCAAGGGCGTGCTTGCCAAGTACGCCAAGCTCGTCCACAGCGCCTCCACGGGCGCCTACTGCGGGTAATACCTGCCCAACTGGCTCGCATTAGTTGTCGTTATGGGGCCCCATAACGACAACTAATGCGAGCTACTTGGGAGAGGCGTTCAAAAAGTGGACAATGGAGTCCACATCGTGAGACAGGGGCTTGGCTCGTTGACACCTGTCTTGCTCAGAGGGAAAACTGAACTCATGATCGAGATCGTTACCGCGGGCGTCACTTCAGGTGTCTCCGTCGTACTTACCAAGCGCGTGGCTCCATAGCCCGACTGGTAACGAACCGTCACGCGCAAACCCCTCGAAGAGCCGCCAAGGCTGAGGGGTTTTTTTATTACCCGTAGTTCCACGATCACAGTAGATCCACCAAAGGAAGAGTCCGATGAGCAAAGGATCGCCGATCAGCCCCTCGCTGATGGCCACAAAGTCCGCTGGAGCCCACAAGGCTCCGGAACGCATCGAACGCCCGGCAGACGCCGGCGTCGAGCATGCTGCTGCCTCTCCCGTCCTTGGGCCGAACAACGTCGTACCCCCGACGGTGATGACCGGCTCGCAAGCAATCGTCCGCTCGCTCGAAGAACTCGGCGTCCAGGACATTTTCGGTTTGCCCGGTGGCGCGATCCTGCCCACCTATGACCCCTTGATGGCCTCCAAAATGAACCACATTCTGGTCCGTCACGAACAGGGAGCCGGCCACGCCGCGCAAGGCTATGCCATGGTCACCGGGCGGGTTGGCGTCTGCATCGCCACCTCGGGCCCCGGTGCCACCAACCTCGTTACCGCCATCATGGACGCCCACATGGACTCCGTGCCGATGGTGGCCATCACCGGGCAGGTCTCCAGCGGAGTCATCGGCACCGATGCCTTCCAGGAGGCGGACATCGTCGGCATCACCATGCCGATCACCAAGCACTCCTTCCTGGTGACCGACCCCAACGACATCCCGCACGTGATGGCCGAGGCGTTCCACCTCGCCTCGACCGGCCGTCCCGGCCCCGTCCTCGTGGACGTGGCCAAGGACGCCCAGCAGGGCCAGATGACCTTCTCCTGGCCGCCCAAGATCGACCTGCCCGGCTACCGGCCGGTGGTCCGCGGCCACAGCAAGCAGGTCCGTGAAGCGGCCAGGCTGATCGCGGCCGCCAAAAAGCCGGTGCTGTACGTTGGCGGCGGCGTGGTCAAGGCCCACGCGTCCGCGGAACTGCGGGAACTCGCCGAACTCTCCGGCGCCCCCGTGGTTACGACGCTGATGGCCAGAGGCGTCTTCCCGGACTCACACCCGCAGCACGTCGGCATGCCAGGCATGCACGGCACGGTGTCCGCCGTGACCGCGCTGCAGCAATCCGATCTGCTGATCACGCTCGGTGCGCGCTTCGATGACCGGGTCACCGGCATCCTGAAGTCCTTCGCCCCGAACGCCAAGGTCATCCACGCGGACATCGACCCGGCGGAGATCTCCAAGAACCGCACCGCCGACGTGCCGATCGTGGGCTCAGTCAAGGAGATCATCCCGGAGCTCAGTGATGCCCTGCGCCTCCAGTTCGAAGCCTCCGGCACCCCGGACCTCGGCAACTGGTGGGCCTTCCTGAACAACCTCAAGGAGACCTACCCGCTCGGCTGGACCGAACCCGAGGACGGCCTCAGCGCACCGCAGCGCGTGATCGAGCGGATCGGTGCCCTCACCGGCCCCGAGGGCGTCTATGTCGCCGGCGTCGGCCAGCACCAGATGTGGGCCTCGCAGTTCATCAAGTACGAACGCCCGCACGCCTGGCTGAACTCCGGCGGCGCCGGCACCATGGGCTACGCCGTGCCGGCCGCGATGGGCGCCAAGGTGGGGGAGCCGGACCGCGTGGTCTGGGCGATCGACGGCGACGGCTGCTTCCAGATGACCAACCAGGAACTCGCCACCTGCGCCATCAACAAGATCCCGATCAAGGTGGCGGTCATCAACAACTCCTCGCTGGGCATGGTGCGCCAGTGGCAGACCCTCTTTTATGAGGGCCGCTACTCCAACACCGACCTGAACACCGGCCATGACACCGTCCGGATCCCGGACTTCGTCAAGCTGGCGGACGCCTACGGCTGCGCCTCCTTCCGCTGCGAACGGGACGAGGACATCGACGCCACCATCCAGAAGGCACTGGCAATCAATGACCGCCCGGTCGTGATCGACTTCGTCGTCAGCCCCAACTCCATGGTGTGGCCGATGGTTCCCGCCGGAGTCAGCAACGACCAGATCCAGGTTGCCCGCAACATGACCCCGGACTGGGAAGAAGAGGACTGAACATGACCCGCCACACACTCTCCGTTCTGGTCGAAGACAAACCCGGTGTGCTGACCCGCGTCGCCAGCCTCTTCGCCCGGCGCGCCTTCAACATCAACTCCCTGGCCGTCGGCCCGACCGAGGTTCCGGGCATCTCCCGGATGACGGTCGTCGTCGACGCCGACGGCGAGCTGATCGAACAGGTCACCAAGCAGCTGAACAAGCTGATCAACGTGATTAAGATCGTCGAGCTCACCCCCGAATCTTCCGTACAGCGCGACCACATCCTGGTCAAGGTACGTGCGGATGCCGCAACCCGGCTGCAGGTAACCCAGGCAGCCGACTTGTTCCGTGCCTCAGTGGTCGACGTCTCCACAGAGTCGGTGGTCATTGAGGCGACGGGCCACCCCGACAAGCTCACCGCACTGCTTTCGGTGCTGGAGCCCTTCGGCGTCCGCGAAATCGTGCAGTCCGGCACCCTGGCCGTCGGCCGAGGGTCCCGTTCCATGAGCGACCGGGCCCTGCGCTCCGCCTAGGCGGCCGTGCCAAGCCTGCAGCAACACAGCAATACCCTGAATTTCCCCAGACAACACCAAAGAATCCATTCAAAGGAGACACCCCAGTGACTGAAATGTTCTACGACGACGACGCCGACCTGTCGATCATCCAGGGCCGCACCGTCGCCGTTATCGGTTACGGCTCCCAGGGCCACGCCCACGCCCTCAGCCTGCGCGATTCCGGTGTTGACGTCCGCGTCGGCCTGAAGGAAGACTCCAAGTCCCGCGCCAAGGCCGAGGCCGAGGGCCTGCGCGTTCTCAACGTCGCCGACGCCGTCGCCGAGGCAGACCTCATCATGATCCTCACCCCGGACCAGGTCCAGCGCCACGTCTACGCCGAGGACATCGCCCCGAACCTGCAGGCCGGCGACGCCCTGTTCTTCGGACACGGCTTCAACATCCGCTACGGCTACATCAAGCCGCCGGCCGACGTCGACGTCGCCCTCGTCGCACCCAAGGGACCGGGCCACATCGTGCGCCGCGAGTTCGAAGCCGGCCGCGGCGTGCCGGACCTGATCGCCGTCGAGCAGAACGCGTCCGGCAAGGCCAAGGAACTGGCCCTGTCCTACGCCAAGGCGATCGGCGGCACCCGCGCCGGCGTCATCGAGACCACCTTCACCGAAGAGACCGAAACCGATCTCTTCGGCGAGCAGGCTGTGCTCTGCGGCGGCGCCTCGCAGCTGATCATGTACGGCTTCGAGACCCTCACCGAGGCCGGCTACAAGCCCGAGGTTGCCTACTTCGAGGTGCTGCACGAGCTCAAGCTGATCGTCGACCTGATGGTCGAGGGCGGTATCGCCAAGCAGCGCTGGAGCGTCTCTGACACCGCGGAATACGGCGACTACGTCTCCGGCCCGCGCGTTATCACCCCCGAGGTGAAGGAAAACATGAAGGCCGTCCTCAAGGACATCCAGGACGGCACCTTCGCCAAGCGCTTCATCGACGACCAGGACGCCGGAGCCCCCGAGTTCAAGGCCCTGCGCAAGAAGGGTGAAGACCACCCGATCGAGGCCACCGGCCGCGAACTGCGCAAGCTGTTCTCCTGGATCAAGAACGAAGACGACTACACCGAAGGATCAGTGGCCCGCTAAGGCAACTGGCCGGCAGGGGAGCCGGACACCCGCACCGGGGTCCGGCTCCCCTGCGTTCAGCACCACCCGCAACATCTGCACCACCGACGTTTCACCAAAATCCCCACCTGAATACAAGAGAGCTAAAGAGGTCACCGGTGACAAGCACCAAACCTGTCGTACTCCTCGCTGAGGAACTTTCGCCCGCCACAGTCGAGGCCCTCGGCCCGGACTTTGAAATCCGCCAGACCGACGGAGCCGACCGTTCCCAGCTGCTCTCCGCGATCGCCGACGTCGACGCGATCCTGATCCGCTCCGCCACCCAGGTGGACGCCGAGGCCATCGCCGCCGCGAAGAACCTCAAGGTGATCGCCCGCGCCGGCGTGGGCCTGGACAACGTCGACATCAAGGCCGCCACCCAGGCCGGCGTCATGGTGGTCAACGCCCCGACGTCGAACATCGTCTCTGCCGCCGAACTCACCGTCGGCCACATCCTCAGCCTCGCCCGCCACATCCCGCAGGCCTCCGCCGCGCTCAAGGACGGCGAGTGGAAGCGCTCCAAGTACACCGGCACGGAGCTCTTCGAGAAGAAGATTGGCATCATCGGCCTCGGCCGGATCGGCGCCCTCGTCGCGGCCCGCCTGAAGGGCTTCGACACGAAGATCCTCGCGTACGACCCCTACATCACCTCCGCCCGCGCCGCCCAGCTCGGCGTGCAGCTGGTGACCCTGGACGAGCTCCTGGCCCAGTCGGACTTCATCACCATCCACATGCCCAAGACGCCCGAGACCGTCGGCATGCTCGGCGCGGAGGCCTTCAAGAAGATGAAGAGCAGCGCGTACGTCGTCAACGTCGCCCGCGGCGGCCTGGTGGATGAGGAAGCCCTGTACGCGGCACTGGAGTCCGGCGAGATCGCCGGCGCCGGCGTCGACGTGTTCGTCAAGGAGCCCAGCACCGACCTGCCGTTCTTCAAGCTCGACAACGTCGTGGTGACCCCGCACCTGGGCGCGTCCACCGACGAGGCCCAGGAAAAGGCAGGCGTCTCCGTTGCCAAGTCCGTCCGCCAGGCCCTCGCCGGCGAATTGGTGCCAGACGCCGTGAACGTAGCCGGCGGCGTCATTGCCCCGGACGTGCGCCCCGGGATCCCGCTGATCGAGAAGCTGGGCCGGATCTTCACCGCAATGACCCACGCTTCGCTGACCCAGTTCGACGTGGAGGTGGCCGGCGAAATCTCCTCGCTGGACGTCAAGGTCCTCGAACTCGCGGCCCTCAAGGGCATCTTCGCCGACGTCGTGACCGAACAGGTCTCGTACGTCAACGCGCCCGTGATCGCCGAGCAGCGGGGGATCAACGTCCGGCTCATCACCACCCCGGACACGGAGTCCTACCGCAACGTCCTGACCCTGCGGGGGGCCCTGAGCGACGGCAGCCAGATCTCGGTGGCCGGCACGCTGACCGGGCCCAAGCAGATCCAGAAGCTCGTCGGAATCAACGGTTTCGAGGTCGAAATCCCGATCAGCGAACACCTCGTGGTGGTGGCTTATTCGGACCGTCCGGGCGTGATCGGCACGATCGGGCACATCCTCGGCATGAACAACATCAACATCGCCGGCATGCAGGTGGCGCGGCAGGCGGAGGGCGGCCAGGTGCTTGCGCTCCTGACCATCGACAGCTCCGTGCCGCAGCAGGTGCTGGAAGCGATCAAGGCCGGAATCGGCGCCGATATGGTCCGCGAGGTCGACCTCGAGGACTAGGTCCCCAGCGTGGGCGCCTGCGGCGGCAACACCGTCGCAGGCGGCCACGAATGAGCGGCCGGTCTGCGTACAATGGCTAGGTCCGAATTTCGGATTTGGCCGGCAGACCGGCCTTTACTTTTGCACACCCGGCCGGGGACGCCTTCATTTCCGCGCGGAATGAACAGCGGTGTGCGCACGCAATCCAGCTTTCAGGAGCCCAATGAACGCCGTCCAGAGGTTCATCAGAAGCAGAGTGCTTTTGCTGACCGCGTCCATTTTGATCGTGGCCATGTGCCTGTCCGTGCTGGTGCAGGGCCAGTCGCAGGCCGCGCTGAACCGCACCGTTGACCAGAACTCCCGGGGGCTCTACGACGTCCTCGTCCAGGCCAAGGCCGACGACAACGGCGGGCTCATGCAGCCCGAAATCGCCACCGGCCAGGGCGGCATCAGCTTCGAACAGCTGGACTCCATCCGCAAGCTTTCCGGCACCTCGGTCGCGGCTCCGATCAGCCTCGTTTCCCGGGTCTCGCAGAACCTCGAAACCCCGCGCCTCGACGCTACCGACTACCTCGGCTACAACGCCGGACTGGCCGGCACCGCCGGTGACCCCAGCGCCACCGATCCGTCCAAGTGGCCCGCCGCCGAGTCTGTCCTGAGCGACACGGCCAAGAAATACCGCCTCACCGCCAGTGCCGTGAAGTCGGACGGCACGTCCGATCAGACCCTGTTCAAGACGACCGCCGAGGGCTCCCTCGGCAAGGCCAAGCTCATCGAAGAGGAAGTGGCCGGCGGCAAGAACGTCCGGATCGCGGGCCCGGAAGGCGAGACCGGAATCAAGTTCCCCGCCCCGGCCGGCGGCTCGGAGCACAACCTGTTCAACCTCTCGGTTTCGCTGCCGCTGGCCCCGCAGGTGACCGAGTCCGTCGTCGCCGTCGATCCGGTCTCGGAGCGCGCGCTCCTGGGCGGCTCCGGCGACTTCCTCGCGCCGCTGGAGAAGGCGCCCCCGGCCGACGCCCGCAATGCCGGCGCGATCGGCCGCCACTTCGAAAGCCTCTTCACCAGCGGCATCAGCATGGAACAGCTCAAGGAAGGCCCCGACTTCCTTGGCGTCAAGCTGAAGTACTGGGCCCCGCTGATGACGCAGTACCAGCAGGCCAAGCGCGCCGGTCAGCTGACCGACGATTCGCAGGCGATTCCGCTGATCGTCCGGTCCGGCACCTCCCTTGACCTCAAGTACTCCGTCAAGATCGAGGAAATCGACGACGCCGGCAACGTCACCAAGGACGTCGGCACCGTGACCCGCTCACTGGACAAGGACTACCTTCCCTTCGTCTCCAAGTCCCCGTTCGCCCTGGAGTGGCCCGGATCCAAGGACCTCTCCAAGCTGCTCGGCGACACCGGCAGCTTCGGCCAGGGCCTCTACAACCCCGCGACCTGGAGCACCGACTTCGCCGCCGCGCCCAAGTACAAGGACGGAAAGACGGCCGGCAACGGCGCCGTCGACAAGTCCGCGGTCCCGGGCGACTGGGTCACCGTCAACCGGCTGCCGGAGAAGGGCGCCAACGACGCCCCGGTGGACCAGACGCAGCGCACCCCGGTCGACGAGCGCTCCTACCGCGAAAACCTTGCGACCGGGAAGAAGCCCGCCACCCCGCTGGCCATGGTCTACGGCACCTTCGATCCAGCCAAGGTCCAGGAAGCGGCCGGCGACGTCAACCGGCTTCCGCTCGGCGGCTATGACCCGACCCCGTTCACCCTGACCAAGGACGCCGACGGCAAGGACGTCGAAAAGACCGCCCTCAAGCCTTCACTCAGCGGTACCGGCCTGGTCAGCCAGTCGGCCGGCGCCATCACCGACTACTACGGCCTGGCCGCGGCCCGCGGCTACGAGAAGAACGCCTCCGTGATCGACGCCGTGCGCGTCCGTGCCAAGGTCGACGGCAGCTGGAAGCAGGCCCAGCCCGAGGTCGAGAAGCTTGCCAGCGAGATCCGCGACATGGGCCTGCAGGCGACCGTGGTTGCAGGCTCGGCCCGCGAGGACGCCAGCATCTTCGTGCCCGGCTACTCCAAGGACGACGCCGGCAAGGAGTCGCCGCTGGGCACCGTGCAGCAGTCCTGGGTTCGCCAGGACGCCGCCGACGCGGTCTCCGGCTCGCTGACCGGCACCAACCTCACCCTGCTCTTCCTGACCCTGTGCGGGGCCGCCCTGCTCACCGGCGCCTCCACCGTCAGCTATGTCCGCAAGCGCCGCCGCGAGGCCGGAACGCTCCGGGCCATGGGCTGGACGCAACGCAAGATCCGGTCCTGGGTGCTCGCCGAGTTCGGCGTCGGCGCGGCACTGCTGGCCGTCGCCGGGATCGCCCTGAGCCTGCTCAGCTGGAACCCTGCCACCGCGGTCGTCTCCGCTTCGGTCCTGGTCCTCTACTGCGGCGCCGCCTACTTCGCGGCGCAGCAGCTGCGGCACCGGGAGGTCATCGACCAGGAACCGCAGCACGATGAACGGCTCATCCCCGTCGATTCGCCGCTGACCTTCGCCAGCCGGCAGCTGAGCACCAACAAGTTCAACACCGGCTCCCTCGCCGTCGCCGTCGGCGTCTTCGGTGCCGCGGTGGGCGGACTCGCCGCGCTGCTGATCGACATTCCGCGTGCCGCGGGCGCCAGCGCCCTCAGCGGACTGGCCGCGGCCAGTATCGCGATGCCGAGCATCATCCTGGGCGTGTCCGGCGTCGCCGTGGGCCTGCTGTTGACCATGGTCACCGGACGCTTCGAACTGGGGGCCAAGCGCCAGTATCTCGGGATCCTGCAGGCGATGGGCTGGAACCCGGACATGCTGGGCCAGGTCCGCTTCTTCGAAAATGCCATGGTGGGAGCCATCGCCGTGCCGCTGGGTGTCCTTGGCGCCCTGGGCATTGGCTTGCTCCTCGCCCCCTATGCCGCACTCTGGGCCGGAATCGCCGGACTCGTGGCTGTACTTTGCTGGATTCCGATTGCAACGAAAGTGGTCCAATGACTAACGAGCTGAACCTGACCAGGGCGGCCCGGAACCGGATGCCGGAGAGCACCGGGAACGGCGGCCACCAGACCCGCGCCAACACGATCGTGAAGGCCACGGACCACGCCACACCGCTGGAACTGAGCAACATCACCATCCACTACGGCGGCGGCAAGGGCGGCGCGGAGGCGGTCAACGTCGTCGACGACTTCAACATGACGCTGCACGCCGGCGAAATGCACTGTGTCGCCGGCCGCTCCGGCTCGGGCAAGACCAGCATCCTGACCGTCGGCGCGGGCCTGACCCTGCCGACGTCGGGCCGGGTGTTCTGGGAAGGCGACTCGCTCGAAACCATGGGCGACGACGAAATCGCCGACCGCCGCCGTGCGCTGATCGGGTACGTCGACCAGGGCGGCGCCCTGATTGACGGCATGAGCGCGCTGGAGAACGTGCTGCTTCCGGCCGTCCCCGACGGCGAAGTGGAACAGCGCCGCGACATGGCCAAGGACCTCCTGGACCTCGTCGGCCTGGGCCGGCGCATGCGCCACCGTCCCGCCCAGCTCTCCGGCGGCGAACGCCAGCGCGTCGCAATCGCCCGGGCCTTGATCCTCGGCACCCGCGTGCTGGTGGTCGACGAGCCCACCGCGAGCCTGGACCGCACCTCGGCCAACCGCATCATCAGCATCCTCAAGGACACGACGTCGGACGGCATCGCCGTCCTGGTCGCTTCACACGACCACGAACTTGTCCGCCAGAGCGATACCCTGACCGAACTGATCTAGGTTAATAACGTGACGCCTTCCGAAAAAACCCCGTTCTACATCACCACGGCCATCAGCTACCCCAACGGCGTGCCGCACATCGGCCACGCCTACGAGGTCATCGCCACCGACGCGATGGCGCGGTTCAAGCGGCTGGACGGCTATGACGTGTTCTTCATGACCGGCACCGACGAGCACGGCCTGAAGATGCAGCAGACGGCGGAAAAGGAAGGCATCCCGGTCAAGGAGCTTGCCGACCGCAACTCGGCCGCGTTCCGCCAGATGAGCGATGATCTGGGCATCTCGCTCAGCCGCTTCATCCGTACCACGGACCCGGACCACTACGAGGCGGCCAAGGCGCTCTGGCAGCGGATGGAAGCCAACGGAGACATCTACCTCTCCAAGTACGCCGGCTGGTACTCGGTCCGCGACGAGCGCTACTTCGTCGAGGACGAGACCGAGGTCCGTGAAGACGGCCTCCGCTACGCCTCCGAAACCGGCACCGAGGTGACCTGGACCGAGGAGGAGAGCTACTTCTTCAAGCTCTCGGCCTATCAGGACAGGCTGCTGGCCCTCTACGCGGACCACCCGGACTTCGGCGCCCCGCACAGCCGCTTCAACGAGGTCATCAGTTTCGTCAAGGGCGGCCTCGAGGACCTCTCGATCAGCCGGACGTCCTTCAAATGGGGTGTGCCGGTGCCGGGCAACCCGGACCACGTCATGTACGTCTGGGTCGACGCGCTGACCAATTACCTGACCGGCGTCGGCTTCCCGGACACGGGTTCGGAGAGCTTCCGGAAGTACTGGCCCGCCGACGTCCACGTGATCGGCAAGGACATCTCCCGGTTCCACGCTGTGTACTGGCCGGCATTCCTGATGTCCGCCGGGCTGGAACTGCCCAAGCGTGTGATGATCCATGGCCACCTGCACAACCAGGGCATCAAGATGTCCAAGTCGCTGGGCAACGTGGTGGCGCCGGCTGACTGGGTGGCGCAGTACGGACTGGACCAGGTCCGCTTCTTCCTGCTCCGAGAGGTGCCGTTCGGCGCTGACGGCAACTACAGCCACGACGCGATTGTCGGTCGGATGAACTCGGACCTGGCGAACAACTTCGGCAACCTGGCGCAGCGTTCCCTGTCCATGGTGGCGAAGAACTGCGAGGGCCGCGTCCCGGTCCCGGCCGGCTTCAGCGCAGAGGACGCCGCACTGCTGGGCCAGGCCATGGGCCTGCTGGGCATCGCCCGCGCAGCGTTCGAGAAGCAGGAATTCAGCCGCGCGCTCGAAGCCATCTGGAACGTGCTCGGCGACACCAATGCCTACTTCGCCGAGCAGGCTCCGTGGGTGCTTCGGAAGACCGACGTCGAACGCATGAACACCGTTCTGTACGTCACCCTCGAAGTGTTGCGGATCGTCGCCATCCTCGCCCAGCCGGTCATGCCGACGGCGGCCGCGGCCATCCTTGACAGCCTGGGCCAGTCCGAAGGGGAAGCCCGCGACTTCGCTGCCCTGGAGACCCCGATCGAGGCCGGGACGCCGTTGCCCGCCCCGGCCCCGGTGTTTCCCAAGTACGAGGAGCCCGCAGAGGCGTAGCCCCAGCTGATCCCCCGCACCACCCCGCGAGGTGACAGTTCACGGCAGTGTTCGCCCGGAACACCGCCGTGAACTGTCACCTCGCTTTCTTGCGCCCAAGTAGTTTCCCTTTCGTAACGGGTGCTCCGGGAGTGAAAGCGGGCAGAGATTACTCGGGACTCTCCGAGTTGCCCCGGCATACGGTTACGGCGTTAGCGGTCTGATGAAGCCCTTGGGGGAGTAACTCATCACTCACCCTCAATGTTCCAGACCGGGACTCGCACACCCGGTCGCCGATGTTGCTCCGCTGGGTGCCGTCAGGTCGAAAGTCGACTCGTGATGGAGCAACCAAAAATGAGACGAACTATGGCAACAATGGGGATTTTAGGTCTGGCACTGCTGGGTTCAGCGGGCACGGCCAACGCCGCTGCTGTCGGCGGCGGTGACACCGGGAGCGGGGAAGTGACATCCTCGCCCGGCACGGGCGGCCCTGGCCAGGCGCCTGGCGCCGGCCAGCCCGACAACCCGGGCGCACCGGACATCGCGGGGGCACCGGACATCGCGGGGGCGCCGGATGCGCTGCCGGGTCCGGTGACCATCCCGCCCGTGGCCTCGGGTACGCCGGACAACTCGGAGAAGCCGGACCCCCTGCCGGGGCCCGTGACGATCCCGCCAGTGGCCGATCCGCCGGCCAACGGCGGGACTCCAGAGACTCCGACCGTTCCGGTGACCAACCCGCCGGCAAACGGCGGAACGCCAGACAATTCGCACCAGCCGGGTGACAAGCCGGACGGCTCGCACAAGCCGGGTGACAAGCCGGGTGACAAGCCGGACGGCTCGCACAAGCCGGGCGACAAGCCGGGTGACAAGCCGGACGGCTCGCACAAGCCGGGTGACAAGCCGGACGGCTCGCACAAGCCGGGCGACAAGGGCGACCATGGCGACAAGGGCGACCATGGCGAGCACGGCGACCACGGCGACAAGGGCGACCATGGCGACCACGCAAACTGGCCCGGCAAGGACGATAAGTGCGAGCCGGGTGACCGTGGCGACAAGGGAAACCACGCCGGCTGGCCGGGCAGGTGGGATAGGGGCGACCATGGCGACACGGCCGACCGCGCCGACTGGCCGAACAAGTGGGACAAGGGCGACCGCGGTGACAAGGGCGACCATGGAGACAGGGGAGACCGCGCCGACTGGCCGAACAAGTGGGACAAGGGCGACAAGGGTCATCACCACGGCGACGACTGCGACTGGCCGGGCAAGTGGGACAAGGACGAGTGTGAGGATCCGCCGGCACACGAGCCCAAGAACCCGCCGGCTGTGAAGCCCGCAGCGCCGCCCGCAGCGAAGCCTGTGGCACCGCCGACCGGCGCGGCCCAGGGTGCTCCCGTGGTCAACATGGGCTTCAACGTCCAGACGGCGGTGGCCGGCACTCCCAGTGCCGGAATTCCGCTTTGGCTCTCCGTGCTGACCGGACTCCTGACAGCGGGGGCCGCAACGGCCCTGCTCCGGGGCATGGTCCGGAGCGGTAACGCCAACAGCTAAGGAAAGATGCGGGCCGGTTGCCGTTGTGCAGCCGGCCCGCACAGCTACTGCCCTCGAGCAAGCACTGCACCAGGAGCTCTCATGGCCCTTCGCCGTAATGCCGATCATTCCGTCGAGACGGCACCGCGTGGACTGCTGCTGGGTGGCCGGGACAAACTGGTGCTGGTCGCCTGCATCGTTGGGCTGCTGGCGGCGTGGCTCGTCTACGCGGCCTTCGGTCTCAATGCCGGAGGTAGCGGCGCCGCCGGGCCCGCAGCGGGACCCATTCCTACGGCCACCGCAGCAGCGCAAAGCCCGGTTCCGTCCGCCCCTGGACCCACCTCGTCTGCTCCACAAAAGGCAGCCCCCAAGGCGGCCGTCCGACGCACCGCCCCGCCGGCGCCGGGCCCGGCTGCGGCCGCCCCGCAGCGCATTTCCTATCCCGCAGCGCGGATGGACGTGGTGATTCATCCCCTGCAGCCCAGCCAGAGTGAAGCTGCAAGCCAGAGCATCGTTCCTCCCGAAACCATGGACGGCTACTGGCTCACCCCCTTCGGCGTGCCAGGTGTCGGGTCGACAAACACCACCTACGTCGTCGGCCACAGCTGGCAGGGCGTCGACGCGCCCTTCAACCACCTGAGCACGATGGCCGCACGCGGCGACAAATTGACTGTACAGACGGCCACCGGCGTCATCACCTACAAGGTGGATTCCGTGACCACCTACCTCAAGTCGGGCCTGAAGGACAGCCCAATCTGGTCCGTCGTCCCCAATCGACTGGTGCTGATTTCCTGCTATACCGGGGACCTCTGGGGAAAGAACGTGACCGTGGTCGCGTCCCCGGTTGCGGCCGGCTGAGGATCCCCCGCCGCCCTTCCGAATATTGAGACAATTTGACCAGCATGTGGATGCCTTGGCTACCCTGAAAACATGAGCGCATCCACGATTGATCTCGCAGTCATCCCAGGCGACGGCATCGGCCCGGAAGTTACGGCCGAGGCGCTAAAGGTCCTGGAGAAGGCCGCCGCCGCCGAAGGCATCGACCTGAAGCAGACCCACTACAAGCTCGGCGCCCAGCACTGGCTGGAGACGGGGGAGACGCTGCCGGCAGAAACCCTCGCCGACCTCCGTACCCGGGACGCCATTCTCTTTGGCGCGGTGGGAGCCGCCCCCGGCGACACCCGGATCCCCTCCGGGATCATCGAACGCGAACTGCTGCTCAAGCTGCGCTTTAGCCTGGACCACTTCGTGAATCTGCGCCCCTCCCGGCTGTACGCCGGCGTCGGCAGCCCGCTCGCGAACCCGGGCAACATCGACTTCATCGTGGTCCGCGAAGGCACCGAGGGGCCGTACGTCGGCAACGGCGGGACGCTGCGGGCCGGCACCCCGCACGAGGTGGCCACCGAAGTCTCGCTGAACACCGCCCACGGTGTGGAGCGTGTGGTCCGGGATGCCTTCCGCCGCGCCAACGAGCGCCCGCGCAAGAAGCTGACCCTGGTGCACAAGCACAACGTCCTGGTCTTCGCCGGGCACCTCTGGAAGCGGACCGTGGAAGAAGTGGCGCAGGAATTCCCCGAGGTCAGCCACGACTACCTGCACGTGGATGCTGCCACGATCTTCATGGTCACCGACCCGGCGCGCTTCGACGTCATCGTCACGGACAACCTCTTCGGTGACATCCTCACCGACCTTGCCGCCGCTATCACCGGCGGCATCGGCCTCGCAGCCTCGGGCAACATCAACATGGACCGCACCGCGCCGTCCATGTTCGAGCCGGTCCACGGATCGGCGCCGGACATTGCCGGCCAGCAGAAGGCCGACCCCAGCGCGGCCATCCTGTCCGCAGCGCTGTTGCTGGACCACCTGGGCTACGCAACTGCGGCACGGAAGATCGAGGCGGCCGTCGCCGCCGACGTCGAAAGCCGGGACGGCAGTTACCGGAGCACCGCCGCCATCGGCGACGCGATCGCCGCCGCCCTCTGACACCCGGGCGTAAGCTTGTTGCGAATCACCAAAATGCTGCCGTGGTCCGAGGATGAACCACGTTCATACACCAGGCAGCCGACCGTGGAGGAACCATGACCCAGACTGCCCATGGCGTCGAATTCAGCCAGCGGCTCTCGGCAACCCCGAAGTCCGCTGAAGAACGTGCAGCCATCCTGGCCAACCCGGGATTCGGCGACCATTTCACCGACCACACCGCGATCGTCGACTACAGCGTCGACGCCGAGGGCAGAGGCGGCTGGCACGATCCGCGGATCGAACCCTACGGTCCCATCATGCTTGATCCTTCCGCAGCGGTCCTTCACTACGGCCAGGAGATCTTCGAAGGGCTTAAGGCCTACCGCCACGCCGACGGCTCCATCTGGACGTTCCGGCCCGAAGCCAACGCCGCGCGCCTGAACAAGTCTGCGCGCCGGCTCGCCCTCCCGGAGCTTCCGGAGGAATACTTCCTTACCGCCATCCGCGAGCTCGTGTCCGTGGACCGGGAATGGGTTCCTTCCGGCGACGGCGAGGCCCTCTACCTGCGCCCCTTCATGATCGCTACCGAGGCCTTCCTGGGCGTCCGGGCTGCCCGCGAAGTGTCGTTCCGCGTCATCGCCTCTCCGGCCGGCAACTACTTCGGCGGCGAACTGAAGCCGGTTTCCATCTGGATCTCCCGCGAATACGCCCGTGCCGGCCGCGGCGGCACCGGCGCCGCCAAGTGCGGCGGCAACTATGCAGCCTCCCTCATTGCGCAGCAGGAAGCCGAGGCGCACGGCTGCAAGCAGGTCCTGTTCCTGGACCAGTTCAACGACAACGCCGTCGAGGAACTCGGCGGAATGAACGTCTTCTTCGTGATGAAGGACGGCTCGCTGGTGACCCCCGCGCTGTCCGGGACCATCCTGGAGGGCGTCACCCGCTCCTCCGTGATGCAGGTCGCCCGGGACATGGGCCGCGAGGTCACCGAGCGCAAGATCACCCTGGATGAGTGGCGCGACGGTGTCGCCTCCGGCGAGATCACCGAGGTCTTCGCCTGCGGCACCGCAGCCGTCATCACCCCGATCGGCGTGCTCAAGGACGATACCGAGTTCATCGGCTCCGAGGACGCCACGGCCGGCGAGACCACCATGGCCATCCGCCAGCAGCTGCTCGGCATCCAGACCGGGACCGTGGAGGACACGCACGGCTGGCTGACCCGCCTGGCGTAGCCCGCAGCAACAAGTACGACGGCGGTCCGCACCTTCGGGTGCGGGCCGCCGCAGTTTGCGGCCGCCAGCCAACACACCCTTATGGTCCGGAAGTCCCTGTTTTCCTGCCGGCCGCAGCGCCACACTGGAGCCATGACTGGGCTGATACAGGTTCTGGGCATCGTTTTCGGGATCGTCCTGATCGCCGTCGGCATCCTGGAGTCGTTTTTCTTCCGTGACCAGCGGTTCTACCGGCTCTTCCTGATCGAACCGGAAGACGTCGCGGCGGTACGGATGTGGACCTTCAACCTCGGCTTCTACAACATGATCTGGGGCGTGGGCGCGATTATCGGTGCGCTCATGCTGACCGGTGCGGAGCCGGCGGCCGGCCGAACCCTCCTGTTATTCACCGCCGTCGGCCACGTCCTGCTGGGCATCATTCTGGTCCTGTCCGAGCGCCGGCTCTGGGCCAGCGCCATCGCCGAGGCCCTTCTGCCCGCCGTCATTGTCGTCCTGCTGCTCCTTTGAGCGTCCCCGGTGGGAAGATGGAAGAGTGATTCCCGATGATGCCCGCGCCCTGGTCCGCAGCACCGAGCTGACGCGGTTCCGCCTTGCCCCGAACCCGGGCCCGATGAGCCTGCACGGCACCAACTCCTACGTGGTGGCGGCACCCGGCTCGGCCGGCGTCGTGGTGGTGGATCCGGGACCCCTCGACGAAGACCACCTGCGCGAACTGACCCAGTACGGCGCCGTCGAACTGATCCTCATTACGCACCGCCACGCCGACCACACCGCGGCCGCGGCACGCTTCGCCGAACTCACCGGAGCCCCCGTCCGCGCCGCAGACCCCGCACACTGCCACGGGGGAGAGCCGCTTCGGGAGGGCGAGGTGCTGCATGCCGCCGGGGTGGAAATCCGCGTGCTGGCGACACCTGGCCACACCTCCGACTCGGTTTGCTTCCACCTGCCCCAGGACGGAGCCCACGGCGCAGTCCTCACCGGGGACACCATCTTAGGCGTCGGCACCACCGTCCTGGATTACCCCGACGGCAAGCTGGGGGACTACCTCGAGTCCCTGGACCGGCTGGAAAGCCTGGGTCCGGCCACCGTCCTGCCCGCCCACGGCCCCATGCTTCCGGCGCTGGACAGCATCGTTCGCGCCTACCGGGACCACCGGCAGGACCGCTTGGCCCAGATCCGCGCCGCCCTCGCCGGGCTCGGAGCGGAGGCGGGCGTCGAAGAAGTGGCCGACGCCGTCTACGCCGCCGTCGACCCGGCTGTCCGGCCCGCGGCGGAACTGTCCGTCGCCGCACAACTCGATTACCTGCGCTCACGTGGCCCCTCCTGAATCGCGCAGCCCGGGCCTTGCCGCCTGAGACGGTACGCTAGGAACCATGCGTATCGCCCGGTTTGTAGTCGATTCTGATCCCATGTACGGCATTGTTGAGGGCCAGCCCGGCAGTGAGGAAGTCACTGTCATCAATGGCGACCCCTTCTTCCACGGTGTGGAGCGGACCGCCGTCAAGCACAAGCTGGAGGACGTCCGCCTCCTCGCCCCGATCATCCCGCGCAGCAAGGTCATCGGCGTCGGGCGCAACTTCGTGGAACACGCCCGCGAGCTCGGCAACGAGGTGCCGGCGCAGCCGCTGCTCTTCCTCAAGCCCAACACCTCGGTGATCGGCCCCAACGATCCGATCATCCTGCCGGAGTTCTCCGAGGAGGTCTCCTTCGAAGCCGAGCTGTGCGTCGTGATCGGCCGTATCTGCAAGGACGTCCCGGAGGAGCGCGTCGATGACGTCGTCTTCGGCTACACCTGCGGCAACGACCTCACCGCCCGGGACGTCCAGAAGACCGATCTGCAGTGGGCACGGGCGAAAGGCTTCGACACCTCGGCGCCGCTGGGGCCGTGGATCGAGACCGAACTGGACACCGAGGACCTGCAGATCCAGGGCCGGCTTAACGGCGAGCTCCGCCAGGACGGCAGCACCAGCCAGATGATCCGCGGCGTCCGCGAACTCGTTTCCATCGTCTCGCAGGCCTTCACCCTGCTCCCCGGCGACGTCATCATGACCGGCACCCCGGCCGGCGTTGGCCTGGTCAAGGCAGGAGACCGGTTCGAGGTCGAGATCGAGGGCATCGGCCGCCTCTCCAACCCGGTGGTCCGCCGCTAACTGCCCCACGCGGAAGAAACCGCGCCGATTTCGGACAGCCGCACCGTGGACCCACGGTGCGGCTGTCCGTTTCCGCAGCGGAATCCGACGGCGGGCACGCGGTAAAGTTGGTACCACTATGACTACTCCTTCTGCGCCCGACGCCGCCTCCAGCACCGCCACCACGGAAATGACCCGTGAAGTCACCGCCGAAACCCCGGTCCGCGTCCGGTTCTGCCCGTCGCCGACCGGCACCCCGCACGTCGGCTTGATCCGCACGGCCCTGTTCAACTGGGCCCACGCGAAGCACACCAAGGGCACCTTCGTGTTCCGCATCGAGGACACGGACGCGGCACGCGACTCGGAGGAGAGCTACCAGCAGCTGCTCGAGGCGCTCAAGTGGCTCGGCATCAGCTGGGAAGAGGGCGTGGAAGTGGGCGGCCCGCACGAGCCGTACCGCCAGTCCCAGCGCCTGGACCTCTACAAGGACGTCGTGGCCAAGCTCCTGGAGGCCGGCTACGCCTACGAGTGCTACTCGTCCCCGGAGGAAGTCGAAGCCCGCCACCGCGCCGCCGGCCGCGACCCCAAGCTGGGCTACGACAACTTCGACCGGAATCTGTCCGAGGAACAGCTCGCTGCGTTCAAGGCCGAGGGCCGCAAGCCCGTGCTGCGCGTGCGGATGCCCGACGAGGACGTCACCTTCACGGACATGGTCCGTGGCGAGATCACCTTCAAGGCCGGCAGCATCCCCGACTACGTGATCGTCCGTGCCGACGGCTCGCCGCTCTACACCCTGGTCAACCCGGTCGACGACGCCCTGATGGGTATCACGCACGTGCTGCGCGGCGAGGACCTGCTCTCCTCCACGCCCCGCCAGGTCGTCCTGATCCGCGCGCTCATGGAGATCGGCGTCGCCAGCTACCTGCCCGTCTTCGGGCACCTGCCGTACGTCATGGGGGAGGGCAACAAGAAGCTCTCCAAGCGCGACCCACAGTCCAACCTCTTCCTGCTCCGGGACCGCGGCTTCATCCCCGAAGGCCTGCTGAACTACCTGTCCCTGCTGGGCTGGAGCCTCTCCGCGGACGAGGACATCTTCACCGTTGAACAGCTGATCGAAAACTTCGACGTCAATGACGTGCTGGCCAACCCGGCCCGCTTCGACATCAAGAAGGCCGAAGCGATTAACGGCACGCACATCCGCATGCTGGACCCGGAGGACTTCCGCGGCCGCCTGGTTCCCTACCTGCAGTCCGCCGGCCTGGTCGGGGAGCAGCTGAGCGCCCGTGAGGAGGAGATCCTCGCGGAAGCAGCGCCGCTGATCCAGGAGCGCATCTCGCTGCTCGGCGAAGCGCCTGAGATGCTGGCCTTCCTGTTCAAGGCCGACGACGCGATCGACGTCGCCGACGACGCCCGCAAGGGCCTCCCGGAGAACCTGACCGAGGTGCTCGACGCGGCCCTGGCAGCGCTGGAACCCGTGGCCGACTGGACCGCGGACAACATCCAGGCCGCCCTCAAGGAGGCCCTGGTGGAAGGCCTGGGCGTGAAACCGCGCCTGGCGTTCGGCCCGGTCCGCACGGCCATCTCCGGGCGCCGGATCTCGCCGCCGCTGTTCGAGTCCATGGTCATCCTGGGCAAGGATTCGTCCCTGGCCCGCCTGCGCGCGTTCCGCGGCTGATGAACGGCGGGTCCGGGTCCGGGAGCGGGATCCTCGCCGCCGGTCTGGACGGCATCCGCGGGGTGCTGTTCGACATCGACGACACCCTCGTGGACCTCGAGTTCGCGATGACGACCGCCCTGCGGGATGTCAGCGAACACCTCCTTCCCGGTCTCGATGAGGCCGGCTGGGAGCGGTTCGGGCGGATCTTCACGCGGGAGACGACCCATTTCTACGACCGCTACCTGGCCGGCGAACTGAGCTTCAACGAACAACGGCTGCTGCGCGGCCGGGCCGCGCTGGGTCACTTCGGCGTCGAACTCGAGGAGGGCGAGCAGGCCCACCACTGGGTGAGCTCCTACGCCAGCCGCCAGCACAGCTACATCCGTGCCTTTGACGACGTGGCGCCGCTGCTGGACGCGCTCGACGCCGCCGGCGTTCCGTACGGGGCGGTGAGCAACAATGTGCACGACTACCAGCGGGTGAAGCTTGACGCCGCCGGGCTGGGGCGCATCGGCGTCCTCGTGGGCACGGACACGGTCGGCGTGCCCAAGCCGGATCCCGCGATCTACCTCGAAGGGGTGCGCCGGCTCGGAACCGGGGCCGGCGAAACGCTGTATGTCGGCGACAACCGGCTTCTTGACGCGGAAGGCTCGACGGCGGCGGGCCTGCTGGGCGTGTGGCTGAACCGCGGCGGGGAGCCCGCAGCAGGCTTCTCCGGGCGCGAGATCGGTTCGCTGCTGGAGCTGCTGGCCTGACGCGGCAGTCGGGCGATTCGGTATATATTCGTTCAGTCATGACTTCTTGTTTAAGCAACTTGGCAAGGACATAAGAACAAGGATCGCGGATCGCTAAATGCTGAGCGCGAACGCAGTAGGGACTGCAGGACCTGGCGGTCGTGCCAAGAAGAATTCATCAGGAAACATTGAACGGCGAACTGACATGAAGAGGTACACGTAGCAATGACAGGTAAAAGCGAAATGTTAGACCAAGAACCATCTGAGTTTGACCTCATGTCAGCGGCGGTAAATCAGAGCATTTCGGAGTACCACGGTAAGATTGAAATCACTGAGGGTTGCACGAGCATCTTGGTTTCAATTGAATCGCTTTCTGAACCGCATGGGGTGCCGCGTGCCGCTCTGGTCGCGTACAAGTTCTACGATCAGGACGGACTCGTCGTCGAGGCGGTGGAAAAGCACTTCATCAGTAAGGTGCATGGGCCGTTCTTTTATCTCGAACCGAGCCGAGACACAAGCCCGGCTCATACCTTCCAGAACTTAGAGGTACCCCCCGGGGCAGTTCGTTGCGAGCTAAACGGCCATGTGTGGAACAACAAGGTAGCCACCATTCTGAACCGCCTCCCGGTTCTGCAGCGGCAAGGTACTAATGAAAACTCGGAGTTCCTCACCGTCATGGGCGAGCCAGTGCCGATGCCGGTCAGCGATTACACCGCCACGCTTACGGTGCCAGATGAAACAAGTGAGTTGCACCTCGGATTTAAGTTCCAGGGGGATGACCAGCGCAAGGCGACCAAGGCGTTGATACTGGTTGATTTTCTTGGCGTCGGAGGAGACCTACTGCCGCCGACAGGGGATCTCGCGGTGAATCCGCTGCACGGAGCGTTCCTCTATTTGGAGGCCGGGCTAGAACAGCAGGATTGCGAGCTCTCTACTTCCATTAGGCTCCCGGCTGACTGCCGCTCTGTTCGACTAAGGGGTCAGGACTGGACTGCCGGTCGCATAACGCTATCCCAGGCGCCTGAAGTCCGCTTCTTCTCAGAAGCAGAATCTAGTACCTCTGATTTGCCATTGCGGCGTTTCTTCGAAGGTATGCCTGAAGATGACGGCCTCATTGTTATTTATACAACAGCCCGCGCTATTGGAAACGGGAGTTTGCTGTTGCGATCCAACCGGCTCGCTCTAGAATATGCGAAAGCGGGCAACTGGGTGGTCTTTTTCCCGTTCGGTTCGCTTGAAGCTGACGAATCGTCCAGGCCGCACGAACGCATTCTCCAGATGGACCGCAAGAACTTCAAGACCTTCATGGATGTTGCAATTCAGCGCAAAGGTCGAAAGAACAAGTTCATATGTTCTTCGTTTACGGACCTCCAGACGGCTTCTTCGATCGATCGGATGAAAGACAGCGGATGGACGGTCATGTACGAAGTACGTGATGATATGGAAGAGTTCAACCGAGTAGGCTATTCCAAGTGGTTCAATCCACTTCTTGAGGCGCGCGTCGCCAAGCGTTCTGACCTCGTGGTGGCCGTTAGTCCGAGGCTTCGAGAGAAGATCTCCACCATAGCTGGCCGAAACGATGTCAGATTGGTCCCCAATGCCGCGCCAGATGAACTAGTTGAGAGTGCGGCCTATTTGCGCACGGATGCGTCCATGGAGCTCAGACGTAACTCGAAGAAGGTTGGCTACATCGGTCACCTCACGCCTTCTTGGTTTGACTGGGATCTGCTCATCGCGGTGGCGCAGCGGTTACCCCAGGTGGACTTCGAGATTATCGGGCATGAGTTCCCCGAGGATCTCGCACTTCCAATAAATGTGGCTTATCTAGGTGCCATGCCGCACCATGAATGCATTGAATACGCAAAGGGGTGGCGGGCAGGTCTCATACCATTTAAGATATCGCCGCTGACTTACGGTGTTGATCCCAACAAGGTTTATGAGTACGTCGCCCTGGGCCTCAGGACTGTTAGTGCCCCCATGGGATCGGTGGAGAGTATCCCGGGCACTTGGGTTTACACGGATGTCGAGTCAGCAGTCAATGGCGTTCAGGACGCCGTTTCACGGCCGATAACGCCAGCTGAGCTCGCGTCCTACGAAGCCTATATCACCGAGGTGACCTGGTCTAAGCGAGCACTGGAAATGCTGGCAATTCTTGAAGGGGTTTAAGTGAAGAAACGCGTTTTGACCGTATATACGAATTGTTCACTAGGGGGAATGACCAGCGTCTATCGAGCGCGTGCGCTCGAGAATCCTGACACCCAGTACGATTTTGTCTTTTTGTTCGACCGGGGCGGTCTGCAGACCTATGAAGCACTCCCAAACTGCACCGTGAGGATTGTCCGTAAGGATAGGCTAAAGAACTACATAAATTATCTACTCAGTATTTTCAAATATCATGAGGTTTCCATCACCAGCCTTCCGGACCTGCCTGCACAACTGGAGTGGGACGGCACTACCTCGATATTCTATGAGTTCCACTCACCGATCGCATCGATTGTCGAGGCCGAGCTAGCGAAACTCAGCTTTGATGCGGTCGACGAGATTCATGCTCCCAGCGAATGGGCGGCCGATTTTGTGCGATCACGTTTGCCGCGAAGAAAGCACGTCCAAGTGAAATCGGTGCCCAATATGGTGGACCGGACTTCGTTCAACTTGGAGGGGCCTTCAGCGCAATTTCTCTCCCGCGACGGCATGACGCCGCTGTTGTGGATTGGGCGATTTGAAAATACCCAGAAAAACTACATCGATTTTCTTCGTGTCCTAAAGTTGTTGCCGGATAACTTTTACGGACTAATGATCGCAAGTTTGGAGACAGACCCCGCCCGGATGGGTTCTCTGCTGGCGGCAGCAGCGTACTACGATGTAGAGGATCGAGTTGATGTCTACTTAAATGTGGCTCAGCAAGAAATGGGCTCCATTCATCGAGCGGTGGCGGAGCGGGGTGGAGTCTTCTGCAGTACTGCGCTTTCGGAGTCCTTCGGCTATGGTGTCGCCGAGGCTGGTGCGTGTGGTGCCTCTGTCGTTGCCTACGATGTTGGGCCGCTCCGTGAGCATCCGATAGAGGATTACCGTTTGGTGCCTGTTGGTTCCCTAGTCGGCATGGCGGGGGCGATCCTGGAAGCTGCTGGTCTTCCGAAGCCCTCAGAACTCTAGGTGCAGTTCCGGGGCAGTTTGTGAACCGCGTGGCGCGATGTAAAGACGGAGAGCCTCCGGTACCGATTTGGGTTACCACACTCATCTCGACGCCAGGAGGCTCTCGTGTCCTACGTCAGCAATGCCAATGCAGACCCGACGCTCAGGCGCGGGAAAGCTCGCCGGGCTGGTTAGCGAGGAGGGCGGACTTTGCGCCGCGCCGCACAACGGTTCCGATGCTCGCCGGCCACGGCGAGGCAACGGGCGCACCGGTACCGGGCCTGCGGTGAGGATGGAAGGATGACTTGTCATCGCTGCCGTACCGGAGCCCGAATCGCACCAAGCCCGGCACGGAGCGGCGGAGTCTGGCGCTGCATTGCACCCGCCGCAGCGGAACTAGAGCTGAGACCCGAGACGTTAGTATGTGTATCGGCTCTTCGTGCTTTGTGGGCGCTCGAGCCTTGGCCTGCGGGGGCAAGCCGGCCCGCAGGCCTGTAGGGTTGGGATCGTTGTTGCGCTGGACTTTGAGTGGGGCCGCAAGCCTCAAACGCGATTAAGGCCGATTGTCTTGCTCAGAGCCACGGTGTGCCCGGTTACCGTTCTTTGAATCCGAGCCTCAGGTCCATCGTCGCGCGGTCCACGAACAGGCCCCCGGACCTATTCGTGAACGCCGTAATGCGGTCCGGTGGAACTGTGTCGGAACAGGTTCCCCGCGGTTTGTGGCGAATTCCCCGATGAATGCATATGCCGCCGTTCGGACTGCACTTCCGAGCCTGATGCACGAGGTTCGAGTTCGGCTGGGTGTACTGCCCAGGGACGTGGGTTCGGTGAATGTGGTGACTCGCTGGAGTCGCTGACTTATAGCTGGGGACCTCCGGCTGCACAGTTGAGTTGCGTAGACAAGCGCTGCAGCGACCGTGAGGTCCTCATGTCCCAACCCCAATGCCTCTTCCGGGTCGCTTGCACAGAGTTCCACGGAGATGAAACGGCGGCTACCGCAGTTGGAGTACTCCAGCGGGCAGTGTCATGGTTTACCGCCCGCTGCGTCACAGTCAAACAGGTCCTCTCCGGCAACGGCTCGGCCCATAAATCCCATCTCTGGTGGGACAAGTGCCGGGAACTGGGCATCACGCCAAAGAAGACCCGCCCTTACCGGCCGCAGACCAATGGAAAGATCGAACGCTTCCACCGAACACTCGCCGAGGGGTGGGCGTTCAAACGCTTCTACGCCTCCGAATCGGCCCGCAGAAGCGCCCTCCCGGCACGGCTGCAATACTACAATCACCAAAGGCCTAACACCGCAATCGGAGGCCACCCGCCCATCAGCGGCTTAGCCAACCTGCCTGGGGGCGGGACAGCTGGGCCGGCTCCCGGCCGGTCCGTTTCAAACGGTTGATGGCGGGTTTTCTTGCTGCGACCGTCGCTGCGGTCTCGCGGGCTATGATGAGGACTTCGATTGACTTCCATCAGTGGGAGAGCGTGAGCGAGAGACGGGCCGTCTGTGGCCCGCTATGTTCGACGAGGTCCCGGGAACCGCATCCGGAGGCATTACGGAGTGCCGCCGAAGGGTTGAGGAGGACGACTCGGTCGCCGCGGCGCTTGGTCGGACCGGCGAGCGACGACCCACCTGCCGAAGCCTGTACGGCCGCGTTCGTCACACCGATGACCTGCGCGGTGTTCAAGGTCAACATTGGTGGTCGCCAGGTCCCGAAGCGCTTCTAAGCGCAAAATGAGGGAGAGCTTCAGTTTCGACTACCAGCCCGGCCTCGAACGTAACACGATCGTGGACCTGGAAACCAGCCAGTTCCCCAGCGAAGCATCCATCATCGTCTTGCGCGGGCCTTCCGGAGCTGGCAAAACCCACCCAGCGGCCCGTCGCCGCCGGGGGCACCCAGTCGGGCCGCCGGGCCGTGTTCGCGACTGTTAACGACATGGTTGCCCGGTTCCAGGGCGGGCGACCACCGCTGCGGCACGCCTCACCGACTCTGACCTGGAACCTGCTGTTCGCACACTGGGGGCCACGTATCGGAGACCGAGTCCTCGCCTCGGCCATGATCGCTTCCATCGTCCTTTGCGCAAAGGAAGTCACCCTTGGGGCTCAAGCCACCGTCGAACCTACGTCGACGGGCCCATGCCTTCGACACGACCGGACAATTAGGCGGAATAACGAACGATCACGAAGCACACTTTTCAACCCACGAACGGCTCAGTTATCGAGCATCGCTGACACCGGGTCCGCCATCTCAGGGTGAGGTCCTCGAATCAGAGGCCGTCCTGACCTGCCTGGGTGCGCACGATAAGCGGAGACGGGGTCGGATTCGAAACCAATCGATTCAAAGCTCCGGGTCTGGAACGCTAGACATCAAGGACTGAGACGTGGTTGCCCCCGCGGCGAGCTGGGTGGTGAGGGGGCCGAACAGCTCGAGGACGCTACGCGTCACGTTAGTGGATTTTAAAGGGGCATCTGTTTGAGGTGTAGCAGTCAGTCGCGATAAAGCAGCGTGGAAATGGGAGGACGTAACCACTGATTATGGTGCGTTGTTTTTTCTCGTCCCTTGTCTAACCCGCAGGACTCGATCCGTTGTTCATGAAGACAATGAAGGCGCTTTGGCGTTGCGCTCTAGTTTTGAGCAGTGAGGTGGATTCTACGAAGAACGACCGCTCGTGGAACCCGCTAGCTTGGCGGCGGCTTCATCCCAGAGTCGCCCGAGACGCTCCGCCTCGGCCTGAGACATGATCTTTCGGTCGCGATAGTAGAAGGTCCCCGGGTAAAAGGTCACCTCGCCCAGATGCACGCCGTCCGGCGTGTCATAAAGGTCCACTCGGCAGAACGCCGAGGGCACCGCTGCGGAAACACGTTTGGCAACGGCAAGGAGTTCGCGCCAATTGGCAGGTGTCCGCGCAGTGACTATCTCTTCCAAATGCTGTGCCTTGTCCGCGACGGAGTACCGGGCATGGACGTCTGAGAAGGGTAGGAAAGATCCATCGAAATACATGGCACGGGCCGCACTGCCAGTGAGGTGGTCCTCCTTGAGGATCATTCCTACTTCACCTTGGAACGTGTAGAAGCGAATGTCCTGGGGCGGAGTGGAGCCTTCATGATCCCGCAAGAGCTGTTCGACGATATATTCCCCGCGCTCTGGGTCGTCATAGTAGCGCTGGGAGATGGAGCGGTATCTTTCGAGGATGTCGTCCATGCTCAGGACTTGATCTTGCAGGATGTCCTCGAACTTTCTGTCTTCGACTTTCTTGAGCAGTAGGATCCCGATGGAGGTCGATGCGTAAGAAGGTTTGATAACAAACTCATCCGGTAGCTCCGCGTCGACCAGGTCTGACAGCGCCCCTCGAAAGAAGACACGCGGCGTTTGCACACCGATTAGCTTCGCGAAGTCCCGCGAACGGTTCTTATCTCCCAACCCTGCGGGAACGAACTCTTCATTGCCGTCGAGGCGCTGCTTTAGGTGCTCAAAGTAATCCACGCACCAGATCTTAGCGGTCCGGGCTGAAAGCGCGAAAGTGAGAGCGAGCAGCCTGGCGGCGTCCTCACGCAGGCCGTCTGTCCCCGTGCGGACCGGACCATAGTGGCTGCGAGCTATGACCTGGGATGATCGGCCAGATGCTTATCTTCTCTCCGCTGCAGTTCGCCCACATTCGGTCGGAAGATAGACTGAGCCTGGTCCGTGTCGGCATGCTTGTCGTCCGTCCCTGGGCCGATTGCTGTTGCCCGCATTCTTGCAGCGGTACCTCGGTCAGCCGGGAGGAGGTCATTATTGCTTCCAGCAGGCACATAGCCCCGCCGTAGGTGCGGATAGCGGCATTGGTGCCGAGCGCCCCGATGTGTGATTCTCGAAAGCTTTCCACGCCCTGGGCCTGAGTCCGTTGCTGATGGACAGGGCTGCAGCAGCGAAGGTGCGCTGACGATAAGGTAAAGAAATGACTCTGATTTCCCCGGCCGACCTGCAAGACGGCGGCCTTAACGCTCCACTCAAGAACATGGATGATCTCGAAGGATTCTCTCCGGATCCTTCGGCAGGAGCAGGCCGCTACCGGCACACCCTCGAGAACGGGGCGCACTTCGACGCGTTGCTCGTGAACAAGGGAGCCGATGTCCTTGTGGTGAGCTTTCACGGCGCCACCGACCGCGATAAGAATGCGCTCCCGCGCTTCGAACGGCTCCGTTCGTTCTTGGGCTACGACGTTTCCTCGATGTATTTCGCTGACCCCTCCCTGTGGTTGAACCACGAGAATTACTTCCAGCTGGCGTGGTTTACCGGATGGGATGGCTTCGACGCCCAGCGTGCGGCCGCGGACTGGGCGGTCACGGCCGCTAAATCGATCGGCGCTACTCGCATCTTATTCACGGGTTCATCCGGTGGCGGCTTCGTGGCGCTCCAGGTATCAGCCCTCGTCCCCCGATCGGTTGCTCTGCCGTTCAACCCGCAGACGAGTATCTACGGGTATCTCGCTAACGGGTACGCTTGGGGCGCCCAAAAAAACTACCGCAACGTGGTGTGGCCGGAATTGAGGGCCCCGTCGGTAGGCCCCGATGAAGACTGGACCATTGGCTTGGACGACCGGATGTCAGCCATTCGACGCTATTCCAAACCAACAGCCAACTACGTGCTGTACGCCACCAATACCCTGGAGTTTCACCATACTGACCATTACCTTCCGTTTATGGCCGCCGCGGCGGAGGGCGGCAACGCTGAGCGAGTTCATACATTCGCTTACGAGCACTCCGCCCAGCACACGCCCCCGCGCCCAGAGCACTTCCGAGCCGGATTCCTCGAGGCCATGGCGTTGGTGGAGAGCCTCCCCCCGGCTGTCTCGCTCACCCATTCCTGACATCGTAGGGCATCCCGACCCAGCAGAACGGGCTGCCACGGCCGCCGAATCACCAACCGGCCAAGCGATGTGACGAGCAGTAATAAGCTCTGATGGCAGTGGCCCCGCATGCGAGGCATTCCAGCAAAGCCGGACCATTCCTGTGGAAGTGACCAGTCGACCCGTCGCTGGCCGAGCCGTCACTACTTCGACGAGTTATTTCGCGTGGCTGGCACCATCGAGTCCGTAGTCGCTAGGTGCACTGAGCCGGGACGTTGTTGACATGTAGGGCTTGAAAACCGGGAGGACCTCCGGCTAGGTGGAGCTGTCTAGTTCACCACTTGGCGCTCGGAGATCCTCGTGTCCCACTTTAACGCCCGACTGACCGTTCATGGAATGCGCCTGATGGTTGACCGGGTGGCCGCAGGCCGCCCGGTCTACCATATCGCTGCGAAGCTGGGCAATTCCCGGCAGACGGCGTACCGGTGAGTCAGACGTTTCCGGGCCGAGGGGCCGGTCGGGCTGCGGGACTGGACGAGTTGGCAGAGGTCATCAGCGACCAAGACAATTCCCGAACGCGAACAAGCCGTGCTGAACGCCGGGCGCTCTATCCGGTTCGGGTCGCCACGGATCCCCGCGCCCACCGGCGTCTCGGCCCGGGCGGTGTTCCGGATCCTGCACCGGGACGGGCCCGCGGCTGGCGGACTGCGATCCGCTGACCGGCGCCCAGGTACGCGCGGCCGGGACAACAACCAACGGGTATGGGCGGGCCCGCCCCGGGGAACTGGTCCACCTGGACGTGAAGAAGCTCGGCTCCCGCAAGGAGGCGGCCGGCGGGCCCACGGCCGCTCGGGGCCGGTCCAGGGGCGCGGAATCGGCTACGACTACGTCCACGTCGCGGTCGATGACCATGCCCGCATAGGCTACGCCGAGGTCCTCCCCGACGAGAAGGGGGGCACCGCGGCCGGGTTCCACCCGCGCCGCAGCCCATTTCGCCAGCCACGGCAGCCACCGGATCGAACGCGTCATTACCGGCAATGCCTTCGCCTACCGCAACTCCGCCGCTCCGTGAGGCGGTCACGGACCTCGGAGCAGTCCAGCGCTTCATCGAACCCACTGCCCCTGGACCAGCGACGCGCTTGCGCCCTGGCTTCAGCACCACAATACTGATCGAATCCACACCGGCATCGGAACCACATTCATCAACAGGGTGTCACCAGCCTGTCGGCCCGATGCCCCCAGACCGGGAAAGCGTGTTCGCAGACCCTGGGCGCTTCCGAGGGTGTTCGTGGGACTCTTGGCTATCTGCCCGGTACCGAAGACAGCCCCATCCCGGTTATCCGGGCAGACGCTGTCGTTCCTTCCGCGGCGTTGATCAATTCGCAATCGGGGTCCATCAGGATGCGGGCGCGAAAACTCCTGCTGGAGGGGCTGGGCCTTCATGTACCTGTCGGGTATCTGGTTCAACCGCGAAAAACATCCGGTTCGGAGGAGCAATCAGCCGCCGCCCGTCGGTACTGTCTGAGTCATCGGCCGTGGCGCGATGGGAATAGGTCCTCGACCGCCGATCGCGGATATACCGTTCGCGATACTGGCGGAAAATCGAGACGGTGCCGGGGGTCAATAGATCACCGTCAAGCGTCTCCGCCACCGACTCCCCGTTTCGTGGCCCGCGTCCCTGCTAGTCGGTCTCCTGTGCCAGTCGCCGGTTCCGCAGCGCCAGGTAGGCGCCCACGGCGCCCAGTCCGAGGAGCGCCACGAGACCCAGGGCCACTGCCACGTCAGCCTTGATCATGTTCGACGGCGACACCGCAGCTGCGCTGGAGTACAGCGTTCCGGTGCCTGCCGCCAGCCGGGCGTTCCCGTCCGCGAGCTTGCCGGCGCCGGTGGACAGCTGGGTGGAGCCCGAGGCCAGCTTGGTGCTGCCCTCGGAGAGCTGCGAGGCTCCGCTGGCGAGGGCCGTGGAGCCCTTCAGCAGGCCGGGGTTGGCCGGATCCGCGGGGTCCCCGGCAATTCCGGTGTGCAGCGCCTGCGTGCCGTCCGCCAGCCGGGAGGTTCCATCAGTCATCCTGGCGGTGGCCTTGAGCAGGCCGGGGTGTTCGGGATCGCCCGGAACGCCGTCCATGCCGACCCGGATCTTGGCTGTGCCGGCGGCCAGCAGTTCGGTGCCCAGGACGACGCCGGGGCTGTTGGGATCGCGGCTGTTGAGTTTGCCGGCCAGGGTGGCGAATCCGGCCGTCAGCTTCCCGGTTCCGGCGTGGAGCTGGCCTGCTCCGGTGTTCAACTGGGCGCTCCCGGCCTCCAGCTGGCCGGCGCCGGACTGGAGCTGGCCCGCGCCGCCTTGGAGCTGGGACGCGCCGGCATCCAGCCGCTGGGCGCCGGCGAGGATCTTCGCAATCTTGTCCTTGACCACAGCCAGCGGCACGAGCCCCTGGACCGGGTCGTTGGCGGCCGCCTGCAGCAGCTCAAGCGCCTGGGCCAGCGCAGCGGTTCCGGTGCCGGCTTCAGGATTGTTGTTCGCTCCGCGGTAGCCCTTCAGCTGGTTGGTGCCGGCCTTCAGCTGGTCAGTCCCGGCTTTCAACTGAGTGGCGCCGGCAGCGAGGCGGCCGGTCCCGTCGGCCAGTTTGGCCGCCCCGGCGTCGAGCTGGGTGGCGCCGTCGGCGAGGTTGTTCGGCGCCGTGCCGGAAGCGGTGGGAGTCAGGGCGGCGGAGAGCTGCACCGCCCCGGCGGCAAGCTTCTGCGCGCCGTCGTCCACCTTGTAGACGCCGGGGGCCAGTTTGTTGTCGACGTCCGTCTGGATCTTGACGGCCCCGGTGGCGAGGCTTTGTGCTCCGGCCTGCAGCTTCTCCGCGCCGGGGGCGAGCTTGTCCGCGATCCCGGCCTGGATCTTCGCGGCGCCGTCCGAGAGTTTGCCGGCGCCAACGTCGGCCTGTCCGGCGCCGGTGGCAAGTTTGCCTGCGCCATCCTTCAACTGCTGTGCCCCGGCAGAGGCCAGTCCGGCCCCGTCATTGAGCCTCGCGGATCCGTCCGTGATGCGTCCGGTTACCAGGGTGTAGAACCCCAGTAGCGCGATCAGCAGGAGGGCCAGGATGGCGATGGCGATCTGTTGCGCCCGGGTGCGGGTTGGGACGGTAGCGGCACGACTCTGTGACACGGGTTGTTCCTCTCGACGATCTCGCCGGCAACGGCTCTGCTGCCGGCCCACCGCAACTGTGATGCAGCTAACATCCAAAATTGGCCGTTATTCTGCCCGCAATTGAGTGGGGGAGGGGTTTGTTACTCGGTGGTAACTTACCGAGCGTAAACTTGGCGGAGCCGGATTGGCAAGGGTTTTTGCGGATGAATCCCAAAAAGCGACGCTTGGAAGGGTCGGGAGGGGGTGCTGGCGGCGGTGCGGGCCGAGGCGGCGCCACCGATTTGTGCAAGGGAAAACTCTCGGGTAAAGTAATTACTCGTGCTGAGGCGCTGGGAGCGCGGGTTTTGACCTGCGGAACCGGCCCGAAAGTTCCATTGGGATATGGTGTAATTGGCAACACTACGGTTTCTGGTACCGTCATTCTAGGTTCGAGTCCTGGTATCCCAGCTCTGAATAATCCGCGGGTTTCCGCGGTGAATCAGGGGTTCCGAAGCGGCCTGGCCGATTTGGAACACTCGCCGAGTTTATGAAATACTGACTTGGCTTGAATGGCAGAGATGCTGTTTGGAAGTACCTGGCCCCATCGTATAGCGGCCTAGTACGCTGCCCTCTCACGGCGGTAACGCGGGTTCGAATCCCGCTGGGGTCACCATCGAAACGGTCCCGGGCATCAGCCCGGGACCGTTTTCCGTTGCCGCGACCAACCTCCTGGACGCCGGCGGCCCCGCCCCGCCCGGCCCAACTGGCATGATGATGCAGTGAGCTCCAACGAAAGCACCGGCCTCCCCGGACCGCAGACCCCCGCCGCAAGCCAGGGCGCCGCCGTCGAGTTGCTTGAGGCTGTGCGGCGGGAACTGTCCACGGTGTCGTTGCCCCTGGCGTTGCCCGGGGCCGATACCGCGCGGCTCGACATCCGCCAGGTCCTGGCCCAGCTGGATGACTACATCCTGCCCCGCTACCGCAGCCTGGATGCGCCGTTGCTCGCCGTCGTCGGCGGTTCAACCGGCGCGGGCAAGTCCACGCTGGTTAACGGCCTGGTGGGCCACCCGGTGACCCGGGCAGGGGCGATCCGCCCGACCACCCGCCAGCCCATTTTGTTGCACCACCCCGGCGACGCCGAATGGTTCGAGGACCAGCGCGTGCTGCCGAGCCTGAGCCGAATCCGCGGAACGGTGGTCGCCGCGCCGCTGCCCGCACATCAGGCGGGCCCCACCCCGGACGCCGCCGCCATCACCTCCCTGGTGCTCGCCGCGGACCCGGCCGTCCCGCAAGGCATCGCTCTGCTGGATGCCCCAGACGTCGACTCCATCTCGGATGACAACCGCCGGCTCGCCGGCCAGCTCCTCGCGGCCGCCGACCTGTGGGTGTTCGTCACCACTGCCAACCGCTACGCCGACGCCGTCCCTTGGCGCCTGCTGCTGGACGCCGCCTCTCGCGACATCATGGTGGCCATCGTGCTTGACCGCGTGCCGGCGGCGGCAGAGGAGGAGGTCAGCGCGGATCTCCAGGCCATGCTCAGCCGCGAAGGCCTGGGTTCCGCGCGGCTCTTCGTGGTGCCCGAGGTGGCGCTGGACGCCATGGGGATGCTGCCCGTCGACGCCGTCGCGCCGCTGCGCAGCTGGCTCCAGGAACTTGCCGCCGACGCGGCCGGCCGCGCGGCGATTGCCCGCCGGACGCTCAACGGCACGGTCAAGGCGCTGGGCGGCCGGGTCGAGGCCGTCGCGGACGCTGTGGCAGCCCAGCACCGCGCTGCCGGGCTGCTGGCCACGGACGCCAGCAGCGCGTACGAGGACGCCGTCGGCCGGATCCTCGACGCAACCCGCGACGGCGCCCTGCTGCGCGGTGAAGTCCTTGCCCGCTGGCAGGACTTTGTGGGCACCGGCGAGTTCTTCCGCGTCATGGAGCAGAACATAGGCCGGCTGCGGGACCGGATGGGCGCCTTCTTCCGGGGCGAACCCACCCCGGCCGTGCGGGTGGAAACTGCGATCGAAACAGGCCTGCAGGCTGTCATCCTTGACGAGGCCGCCAACGCCGCCGAAGACGCCGACCAGCGCTGGCGCTCCGACCCGGCCGGCCGCCAACTTCTGGGCACAGATGACCTCTCCGGCACCAGCGAGGGCTTCGCCCACGCCGTGGCCGCCGAGATCCGGGCGTGGCAGGGCAGCCTGATGGAGCTGATCCGGACCGAAGGCCAAGGCAAACGGAGCCAGGCACGCTGGCTCTCCTTTGGCATCAACGGTCTCGGCGCGGCACTGATGATCGTGGTCTTCTCGATGACCGCGGGCCTGACCGGCCTGGAGATCGGTGTGGCCGGCGGAACCGCCGTCGTGGGCCAGCGCGTGCTCGAAGCCGTCTTCGGCGAGGATGCCGTACGCCGGCTGGCCAAGACGGCGCGCGAGGACCTGCAGGTGCGCTGCCGGCGGCTGTTGCAGGCAGAGCAGCAGCGCTTCCTGGCACGGCTGGAGGTGCCCGACGGAGTGCCTCCGGCGACTCTCGCGGAGCAGGCCGCTGCGCTCGGCCGGCTGGCGGCCTCGGCATGAACCGCCACACCGCCGCCAAGCAGGCCTCGCAGCTGCACCGCCGGCTGGAAGCCCTCAATGAGGCCCGGGAACTCGCCGCGGGCGCCCTGCCCGAGGAGACGCTGAACGAGGTGCTCGGGGTCCTGGAACGGGCGAGTTCCCGCCGCTCGCTCTCGGCTGACCACACCGTGGTGGGCTTCTTCGGCGCGACCGGCAGCGGCAAATCATCGCTCTTCAACGCTGTCAGCGGCGAAGAAATCGCGACCGCAGCGGCACGGCGCCCCACCACCTCCGAGCCGCTGGCAGGCATCTGGGGTGCCGAGGGCAGCGACGGACTGCTCGACTGGCTCGACGTCCGGACCCGGCACCACGCCGCGGCGGTCCCCGGATTCGCCGACGAGACCACCGGGCTGATTCTGCTGGACCTGCCGGACTTCGACTCGACCCGGGCCGAAAACCGGGAGATCGTGCAGCGCATGGTGGGCCTCGTGGACGTCCTGGTGTGGGTGCTGGATCCGCAAAAGTACGCCGACGCCGCGGTGCACAATGAATTCCTGGCCCCGCTCGCCTCGCACGCCGCCGTCACCCTCGTAGTGCTCAACCAGGTGGACCGCCTGCCCGAACATGAGGTCCGGCCGGTGCTGGAATCCCTGAAGGGCATCCTGGCGCGGGACGGCCTGGGCAAAGTCCAGGTGCTGGGCGCCTCGGCCGTTGTCGGCACCGGCGTGGACAAGGTCCGGGCCGCCATCCGCCAGGTGGTCATGCAGCGGCTGGCGCTCTCGCAACGGCTCGCCGCGGATGTCGACCGGGCCTCGGCGAGGCTTGCCGAGGCCTCCGGTGCGGGCGAGGCTGCGGGCGTCAGGGGGTCCACCCGGGAGCGGCTGGCCGGGGAGTTGGCCGTCGCCGCAAACGTGCCGCTGGTGGTCGACGCCGTGGCACGGTCCTACCGGCAGGAAGCCACGCGCCGCACCGGTTGGCCGGTGACGCGCTGGCTGGTCCGGTTCCGGCCCGATCCGCTGCGGCGGCTGAACCTGCGACGGACCCAGGCGCGCCCGGAGCTGAACCGTACCTCGCTGCCGCCGGCCGGGGCCCCGGAGCGGGCCCGCACCGACGCCGCCGTGCGGGAGTTTGCCGACGCCGCGTCCGACGGCGCGCCGGGGCCCTGGCGCGCGGTCATCCGCGGCGCCGCCCGCGAGGGCAGGGAGCAGCTCCCGGACGCTCTGGACCAGGCGATCGCCGGCACTGATCTTAAAGCCGGGCGCACTTCCTGGTGGTGGACCGCCTTCAACGTGGTCCAGTGGCTGGGGCTGCTCGTCGCGCTCGGCGGCCTGGGCTGGCTGGGGGTGCTGGCCGCGCTGGGCTACTTCCAGCTGCCCGTGCCGGAGATTCCGCGAATCGAGGGCTGGCCCGTCCCCACCATCATGGTGGCCGGGGGAGTTCTGCTGGGCATCGTGCTGGCCCTCGCGGCGAAATTCATTGCCGGCTCCGCGGCGCGCGCCCGTGCGGCGGCCGCCAGGAAGCGGCTCCAGACCGCGGTCGCCGCCGTCGCGGAGGAACTGGTGGTGGATCCGGTGGAACTGGAGATCAGCAGGCTCAAGTCCTTCAACGCCGCCTTGAAGTCCGCGGCAGCTCCGCACTAGGAAAAACCGTTGAAATGCTTGCATAAAGCAGCAGATTTCCAGCGGTTGCGCTGCGGTAGCCGATGATAGGTTTTGATGTCATGACCGGGTGCTTATCAGCGATCGGCCAAGGTAGATGGCCGATCCAATCCTGGCTTGTTAGCTCCCCAGGCGAGATGCCAGTGCGGCGCGCCTTCAGCGAAATGTAGGTTCCATCAGTGACAGACCAACCCAGAATCGTTCCCCGGAGAAGCGTCCTGTCGTGGGCCGTCGCGGTCGGGGCGGGAGCAGCGTTGTCCGCCAACGGCACTCAGAGCGCCACAGCTGCCGGTCTGCCGACAAATTCACTGGACGCCCTCAGCAGCACCGAGGTCCCGCTGACTCTGGTCGGAACCGAGCCTTCAGCTGTGCTTCGCCGCTACAGCAACGTCTTCAAAAGCATCCCTGACCCCAGCGCGACCTTTTACCGGACGTCCGGAGGCGCGTTGAAAATGGCAGCCGGCTGCCAGGGGCTGACTGACCAGGTGCAAGTCTTCGACGTGTCGACCGCGAAGAAGGAATTGTCGGCCACGCCGTTTACGGCCGGGGGAGGTGGTGCGAGAAATGTCGTCTATGAGCCGCTCACCAAGTCAGTCCTCGCTTACGGCGCCACTGTAAAGAGAATCGACTCCGCCGGGACAGTCACAGATGCTTATAAGGCTGCTCCTGGGGCGACGGACGTCTCCTTCAGCCGCGCGGTTGACTCCAGAGGGAGGATTTGGAACGGCAATTACCCGACCGGGAACGCGACCCGCTACGACCCGTCCACGGGCGTCACGATCCATTCCCCCCAGATCCATGCCGGTGCGCAGTACGTCCGAAGTCTGACCATCGACAGCAGCGACAACGTCTACGCTGGGTCCGGCGTTGAAGGCCCCAGAATTGTGACCTGGCACACTGATACGCCTTCAAAATTGCGTGAAATTTCCCTTCCCGGCGCAGCGGCCAAAGGGTTTGTTAACAGCATCGAGGCACACTCGGGTTTCCTTTTTGTCTACTTCGACGGCGCCGACGGAAAGACCGCTTTCAAGGTCTTGGACCTTGAGACCGGCCAGTGGATAACGCCGCCTTGGGACTGGGCTCCGGCCGGCCGAGTCTCCTCAGCTCTGGGCGGCACCGGCGATATCTATGCAGTCTGGAATACGTTGGGAAGCCACAAACTGATGCGCATCGCCCCGGGCACACTGGCCGCGGAATTCGTGTGTCTGGTTCCTGGTACGCCGTGCGCCCTGAGCGTGGAGAGTGCAAGCGGCGAAACCCGTGTCAACATGCTCTGCGGGGAGGGGCAGATCTACGAATTCGTCAGTGTCTCTACAGCCGGAAAAAGTGTGGCTCAGTCAGCCAAAATAGTCTTTGCTGAATCGCCCTATAAAGTCCAGGCCCTAATGGGCGAGACCGCCGGCTACACCATGTACCTAGGCGCCTACATGGGGGACGGCATCGGATCGGTTGACCTAGTTTCCCGGGACATCTGGCGTTCCGCGACTGACACCGGTATCGCGCAGATAGAAGGAATGTTCCAGTACGACGCAAGCACCATTTATGTGGGTTCGTATGCTGGCGGTCGCCTGTTTAGATTCAATCCAACGACGAAGAGTGTAACGAGGCTTATAGAACTTCGAGATAAGTATCTTCAGTCCAGAGCGTTTGCCTGGGCAGCCGCCGGGGGCAGGGTCGTTGCCGGCACCGTCGCGGAGTACGGGCACAACACTGGAGCGCTGGTTATTCTCAACCCCGCGAACGACGCAGACATAAAGGTAATCAGCGGTCCCGTACCCGGCCAATCCGTCCTGGGCCTAGTAGGAGACGGTGACGTCGTTTACGGCACCACTGGCATAAAAGGCGGATATGGCTCGGTGGACGACACCAAGTCCGCGCATGTGTTCGCGTGGAATGTTAGTACCGGCCGGCTTCTCTGGAAGCGCGAGTTGCTCGGCGAAGTGGAAATTAATAGTCCCAGGATGATTCGCGGACGTCTATACGTGAGCACGAACAACGGCGTCATTAGGATTAACCCGAACAGTGGAAGTCCGGTATTCACCTACCGATTACTTAACCGAAGTGCCGCTCCGGGATACAGGACGAGTAGCATCTCCTACCTTCCGAAGGCCAACTCCATCCTGCACCTCGCTGGGGGCACCGTTACGTTGTTGGATACAGAGTCTCGGACACGAAAAGAGATACTCCGCGGCAACTATACCGACATGGTCGTTACCAGCAGGGGCCGGCTGTACTTCGCCGAGAACGGCACAAACATCGTTGACGTTGACACAGTTCAGAAGCCGACCATCCGATCAAAGGCCGACCTAGTGACTGTCGGGACAAACGGTTGGCTCTACGTGGCACGGTCTCTTGGCGATGGCAAATTTGCCACGCCGATTCGGGCTGACTCGGGCTTCGCGACCTACGTGAAGTCCTGCCACGTGGTGGATTGGAACGGAGACGGTCTCTTAGATGTGCTCACCAGCCATGGTGACGGGACACTGCAACTGCACCGGGGATTGTCAAAAGGTGGTTTTTCTGCGCCAGTGACGATTGGGGCGAGTGGCTGGAACAACCGGAAACTCGCTGTCGGCATCTGGGGCAGTGGACTCGCGGTCCTTTCAGCGGAGAGATACGGCGGACAACTTTCGGCATGGAATGTGCTGCCATCGGGCGCGCTGAGCGAACCGATGCCAATCGGCTCTGGCTGGGCAAACAAGCAGATGGTGTTGGTCGTCCCATCAGGGTCCACCTCGTCCGCGTTGCTCGTTAACAACACTGGATCCCTCTATCTCTACGCGAGGACGGGAAATGGGACGGTTTCGACCGCACCGGTGCGGCTCACTGCAGGGGGGTATGAAGCCATGACTGCATTCTCGACAGTCGTTGAGCACAGATCAGCAAAAAACGGGATCGTGGGTATCGACGCAACAGGCACCGTCCGATACTCGGACGTGATGACTAGTTCCGTTGGTGCGCCGGTCAACTACCCATTCTTGATGCAGAGTTACAAGTTCGCCAGCAGCTAGTCTTTGTGGCCTGTCCCCGTTACAACTCCGAGGCTGCATCGCGGACCTTGACCAGGGTCCGCAGGTTGCGCGTGGTGGTGCTGGCTTTGTACTTGGCCTTGGCGGAGAGCTTGCTGAAGGGGCTGTCGAGGGTGCCGCTGGCGGGAGCCAGCCATGCCACGGCCTCGGGCCCCAGCCGCGTCAGCTCCACCCCTTCAAGGGCGCTGCCGGCGTCGTAGAGTTCGGAAAGTCTCCCCGCATCCGAGGAGAGGGTGACGTAGCTGTGCGTGGCGGTGTCGTCCGCCGGGTAGGGGCAGGCGTCGACGAGTTCGGCAACCCGGGAGGCTTCCAGCACCACCACCCAGGCGTCGTAGCCGAAAGTCTCCCGGAGGCAGGCCTCGAACTCGGCTTTCACGCCGGCCGCCGGAAGCTCACTCGCCAGCACCACGTTGCCGCTGGCCAAAAGCGTTTTCACGGCCGAAAAAGGACGTGACTTGAGGGCCTCTTTGAGCTCGGCCATCTTGATATTGATTCCGCCCACGTTGACGCCGCGGAGGAAGACCGCATAGCTGTTCATGGCCACAGCCTAACTGCGATGTCCAGCGTTCCCCCGCGCAGGGGGCGTTAGTCGTTGGTCTTGCGCAGCGCCTCGGTCAGGACCCGGGCGGCGTTGCAGACCACCTCGGCGTGCAGGCGGCCGGGCTGGCGGGTCAGGCGTTCGATCGGGCCGGAAATAGAGACGGCGGCGATCACGCGTCCGGACGGGCCCCGGACCGGCGCCGAAACGGAGGCGACCCCCGGCTCGCGTTCGCCGAGGCTCTGTGCCCAGCCCCGGCGTCGTACTCCGGCCAGGACGGTGGGCGTGAAGCGGGCGGCCTGGAGGCCTTCGAGCAGGCGGTCGTGGTCTTCCCAGGCCAGCAGTACCTGGGCGGCGGAGCCTGCCTTCATGGAGAGCTGGGTGCCGACCGGGATAGTGTCCCTGAGGCCGATGGGCCGCTCGGCGGAGGCGACGCAGACGCGCCAGTCGCCCTGGCGGCGGAAGATCTGGGCGCTCTCGCCGGTGGCGTCGCGCAGCTGCATCAGCACCGGACCGGCGGAAGCGATCAGCCGGTCTTCGCCTGCTGCGGAGGCGAGTTCGACCAGCCGGCTGCCGAGCACGAAGCGGCCCTGGATGTCGCGGCTCACCAGGCGGTGGTGGACGAGCGCCAGCGCGAGGCGGTGCACCGTAGGCCGCGCGAGCCCGGTGGCCGCAACGAGCTGCGCCAGGGTGGTGGGGCCGGCCTCGAGCGCGTCGAGTACATGGGCCGCTTTATCGATGACGCCGACGCCACTAGAATTGTCCATGTAATGATATTGCCGTCTCAATATCTGAGATGCAAATCATTGCGCTGGCATATTTGACGGCAGTGCTGATTCAGTGGAGATCAACAACCAGCCGGAACGGGACCGTCGCGAAGCGACAGAGACAGTCACGCGGCAAAACAGCAGTGAAGGGAGCAGGCCGTGGCAAAGACATTGGCCGAGAAAGTCTGGGACGCACACGTGGTGCGCAAGGGGGACGGCGAAGGCGCCAACGCCCAGCCGGATCTCCTCTTCATTGACCTCCACCTCGTGCATGAGGTGACGTCCCCGCAGGCTTTCGAGGGCCTGCGGCTCGCCGGCCGCAAGCTGCGCCGGCCGGACCTCACCATCGCCACCGAGGACCACAACACTCCCACGCTGGCCATCGACAAGCCAATCGCGGACCTCACCAGCCGGACCCAAATCGAGACCCTGCGGAACAACTGCAAGGAGTTCGGCGTCCGCCTGCACTCCCTGGGTGACGCCGAGCAGGGGATCGTGCACGTGGTCGGCCCGCAGCTGGGCCTCACCCAGCCCGGCATGACCGTGGTCTGCGGCGACTCGCACACGTCAACCCATGGGGCTTTCGGGGCGCTCGCCATGGGCATCGGCACCTCCGAGGTGGAGCACGTCATGGCCACCCAGACGCTCTCGCTCAAGCCCTTCAAGACCATGGCAATTAACGTTGAGGGCACGCTGCGCCCCGGCGTGAGCGCCAAGGACATCATCCTGGCCGTCATCGCCAAGATCGGCACCGGCGGCGGGCAGGGCTACGTACTGGAATACCGTGGTTCCGCGATCCGGGCATTGTCGATGGAAGCCCGGATGACCATCTGCAACATGTCCATCGAGGCCGGCGCCCGCGCCGGACTGGTCGCCCCGGACCAGACCACCTACGACTACATGCACGGCCGCCCGCACGCGCCCCAGGGCGCGGACTGGGACGCCGCCGTCGAATACTGGAACACGCTGCGCACCGACGACGACGCGACGTTCGACGCCGAGGTGGACCTCGACGCCGACACGCTGGAACCGTTCGTGACGTGGGGGACCAACCCGGGCCAGGGTGTGTCCCTGTCCGCCAAGGTGCCCTCGCCCGCTGACTTCGGCGACGAGAACGCCAAGGCCGCCGCGGAACGCGCGCTGCAGTACATGGGCCTTGAAGCCGGCACGCCAATGAAGGACATCCGGGTCGACACCGTATTCCTGGGCTCCTGCACCAACTCCCGGATGGAGGACCTCCGGGCCGCGGCGGACATCATCCGCGGCCGAACCAAGGACCCGGACATCCGGATGCTGGTGGTGCCCGGTTCCGCCCGCGTCCGGCTCGAGGCAGAGGCCGAGGGACTGGACAAGGTCTTCACCGACTTCGGTGCAGAGTGGCGCTTTGCCGGCTGCTCAATGTGCCTGGGCATGAACCCGGACCAGCTGGAGGTGGGGGAGCGTTGCGCCTCTACATCCAACCGCAACTTCGAAGGACGCCAGGGCAAGGGCGGACGCACCCACCTCGTCTCGCCCGTCGTGGCAGCGGCGACGGCCGTCCGCGGCACGCTGAGCTCGCCGTCGGACCTGGACCCTGTGTCCGAATCCGCTGGCCGCCGTTCCGCTTCGGTGTAGCGCCCACCCCGACTGCACCGATCCACACAGCCACGAAGGATCCGCCATGGAAAAGTTCACCACCCACACCGGAATCGGTGTCCCGCTGCGCCAGAGCAACGTCGACACCGACCAGATCATCCCCGCCGTCTACCTCAAGCGCATCACCCGGACAGGGTTCGAGGACGCACTGTTCTCGGCCTGGCGCAAGGACCCGGCGTTCATCCTGAACCAGGAACCGTTCAGCGCCGGCTCCGTGCTGGTCGCCGGACCGGACTTCGGCACGGGCTCCTCACGCGAGCACGCCGTCTGGGCGCTGAAGGACTACGGCTTCAAGGCCGTGCTGTCCTCCCGCTTCGCGGACATCTTCCGCGGCAACTCGGGCAAGCAGGGATTACTGGCCGCCGAACTGGCGCAGGACGACATCGAACTGATCTGGAAAGTGCTGGAAAACGCTCCCGGCACCGAGGTCAGGGTTGACCTGGTCTCCAAAACGGTCGAATGCGGCAACGTGGTCGCGCCGTTCGAAATCGACGACTACACCCGGTGGCGCCTGCTTGAGGGGCTCGACGACATCGGCCTGACCCTCCAGCACGAGGAAGACATCACCGCTTACGAGGCCACGAGGCCGTCGTTCAATCCCACGACGCTGCCAGCCAAGCTGTCCTAGGGGCGGTTGCTGCAGTTATACGAGTGCCGCCGTCGGGTTGTGAGACCCGACGGCGGCACTTTTGCGTTGCTGTAAGCGGCCCAGGGCTCACTCACGATTCCTCAGTCTTCGACGTCTTGGACTGTTCTGGACAGCAGGCAGAACTCGTTGCCCTCGGGATCAGCCAGTACCACCCAGCTCACGTCCGGGCCCTGGCCCACGTCCGTGCGCCGCGCCCCGAGGGCGAGCAGGCGTTCCAGCTCCTCAGCGGTGGATACACCGTCAGCCCGCAGGTCGAAGTGCAGCCGGTTCTTGACCGTCTTGCTCTCGGGCACTGCGATCACATCGATGGAAGGCCGGGACTTGTCCCGGGGCGCGATGCTGATGATGTCGCTATCGTCTTCGACAACATGCCAGTCGAGGACGGCGCACCAGAAGTCGGCCACCACCTTTGGCCGGACGGCGTCGATTGCAATGGTGGCTAGTTGGCTTGGCATGGCCCCACGATAGCCCAGCACCCCCTGCCGTGGACAAGGGGGCCTTCGACCAACCACGGACGCAAATGACCAGACAACGCCGTGGCCGGGCGGCGAGGTTAGGCAGCCGGTCGCGTCGCAAGGCGGACGACCATGATGGCCTTGGCCCGGTGCTTGAGCTTTCCGTTCTGGAGCGGAGGCTTTGGAAGGTCGTTGGTTTCCCTGCCCTCTCCGGAGCGCGGTTGCGGCCGGCAGGTTGCGCCGGTTCCCGGCAGCGGCGGGGCGGTGGAGTGGTAGCTGTGGCCGGTGGGGGTGGTGAGTTGGAGGGTGTGCCGGGGTCCGGGGCGGGGTTGTGCGTTCCAGCCGGGGGTTTCTTTGGTGTGGTTGCAGGCTTCGCAGAGCCCGGCGCCGTTGGCTGCTGTGGTTGCGCCGCCGGTGTGCCAGGGGATGATGTGGTCCAG